>JAFYMC010000030.1 GCA_017556805.1 Lachnospiraceae bacterium
ACCAAGGTTTCCGCAGGGGTATCCACCGGTATCGGTGACCACGAAAGCAAATACAGCGGGAAGGAAGATGACAGTGTCAAAGGCGATGAGCAGTTTGAAATCGACGACAATCGCAGCTTTGATGCGATGTACCGGGATATGTCCGGGGAGGGCTTGCAACCGGTACTAAATGATTATATTTATGTGTGAGGTACAGGATATGAGAACATTTGATTCCAGTTTATATTTTATCACCGACAGTACGAATTACAGTGAAGAAGAGTTTCTTTCTCGTGTGGAGCAGGCGCTCAAAGGAGGCGTAACCCTTCTTCAGCTTCGGGAAAAGGAAAAATCCACCAGAGAGTACATAGAACTTGCGGAAAAGGTGCACGGGCTTGCGAAGAGGTATCATGTGCCGTTAATTATCGACGACCGTGTGGACGTGGCACTTGCCATTGATGCGGAAGGGGTTCATGTAGGTGCCAGCGATATGCCGGTTGCCACAGCGAGAAAGCTGATGGGGGAAAATAAAATCGTCGGCGCAACCGCAAAGACAGTTCCCTGGGCAAAAGAAGCCTATGAACAGGGTGCGGACTACCTTGGAGTAGGAGCGATTTATCCTACCACCACAAAGGTAAAAACGGTTTTAACCTCTACCGATACCCTTCGTGATATTTGTAATGCGGTGACCATTCCGGTAAATGCCATCGGCGGCCTGAACAAGGACAACATTGATGTGCTTAAGGGCATTCCGGTGGCCGGTATCTGCGTGGTGTCGGCCATCATGAAGGCGGACGATCCGAAGACGGCAGCGGAAGAGTTAAAAGCAAGAGCCCGGGAACTGGGTTTATACAAAATGTAAGTTGTTTACATTTCGGAAGTTTTGTTTCGGCTGAATAAGTCGACAGAGTTAAGCGGCATATTGGGGGCACCACCTTATGTCGCAAAAGAAAACGATGCTGAAAAAAGAAAGGAGCATGAGTATGAAAACAGCATTGACCATTGCAGGAAGCGATTGCAGCGGAGGCGCCGGAATTCAGGCAGATTTAAAAACCATGACCATGAACGGGGTGTATGCCATGAGTGTACTTACCGCATTGACTGCCCAGAATACCACCGGAGTCCGAAGTATTACGGAGGTAACGCCCGCATTTTTAAAGGACCAGATGGATGCGGTATTTGAGGACATCCGGCCTGACGCCGTGAAAATCGGAATGGTGGCGTCGGGGGTGCTCATTGAGGTAATTGCGGAACGCCTTGTGTATTACAAGGCGGAGAATGTTGTGGTGGACCCGGTGATGGTAGCAACCAGCGGCTCGAAGCTGATGGCAGAGGAAGCCCTTGTGGTCTTAAAAGAAAAATTGTTACCTCTTGCAACTTTGGTAACGCCGAATATTCCGGAAGCGGAAATCCTTGCGGAAACAAAGATTGAAAACGAAGAGGATATGCTTGCAGCAGCAAAACAGATCAGCGAGAAGTATCATTGTGCGGTGCTTTGCAAAGGCGGTCACAGCATCAATGATGCCAATGATCTTTTATATTTTGACGGGAACTATCGGTGGTTTTACGGAAAACGTATTGACAATCCCAACACCCACGGAACCGGCTGCACCTTATCCAGTGCCATTGCGTCTAATCTCGCAAAGAGATACGGATTAGAAGAAGCGGTAGAGAGAGCAAAGGAATATATTTCGGGAGCTCTTTCGGCACAGCTTGATTTAGGACAAGGCTCGGGGCCGATGATGCATAGCTTTGATTTAAACTCCCGCTTTGCCGAGGAAAAAATATCTGACTGAAAGGAACCAAGAAAATGAGAAATTATACAACCCAAATGGATGCCGCAAAGCGCGGTATTATTACCCCCGAAATGAAGGCGGTTGCCGCAAAAGAATACAGAACCGAGGAAGAAATCCGCGACCTTGTTGCCAAAGGACAGGTTGCCATCTGTGCCAATAAGTTACATACCTGCATTGACCCCAACGGTGTGGGCTCGATGCTTCGTACCAAGATTAACGTGAATCTCGGTATTTCCCGTGATTGTAAGGATTATGACATTGAACTGCAAAAGGTTATGGCGGCTGTTGATATGGGCGCAGAGGCCATTATGGACTTGTCAAGCCACGGAAACACCCAGCCCTTCCGCAGGAAGCTGACTGCAGAGTGTCCTGCTATGATCGGTACGGTGCCGGTTTACGACAGTGTAATTCACTATCAAAGAGACTTGGCAACTCTTACCGCGAAGGACTTTATTGATGTGGTTCGTTTGCACGCGCAGGATGGTGTGGATTTTGTAACGCTTCATTGCGGCATCACCCGTAAAACTATCGAACAAATTCGTAAGCATAACCGGAAAATGAATATCGTTTCCCGTGGAGGTTCCTTAGTGTTTGCATGGATGAGTATGACCGGTGAAGAGAATCCGTTTTATGAGTATTATGATGAAATTTTGGATATTTGTCGTGAATATGACGTAACAATTTCTCTCGGTGACGCCTGTCGACCGGGGTGTCTTGCGGATGCAAGTGATGTATGCCAGATTGAAGAGCTGGTTCGTCTCGGTGAACTGACGAAACGAGCCTGGGCGAAGGATGTACAGGTCATGGTGGAAGGACCGGGACATATGCCGTTGGATCAGATTGAAGCCAATATGAAGCTGCAGCAGACCATCTGTATGGGGGCACCGTTCTATGTTCTGGGTCCTATTGTTACGGATATCGCTCCGGGATATGACCACATCACCTCTGCCATCGGAGGAGCAATCGCGGCAGCTTCCGGCGCGGCGTTCCTGTGCTATGTAACGCCTGCGGAGCATTTGGCTCTCCCGAATGTGGAGGATGTAAAGCAAGGGATTATCGCTTCCCGGATTGCGGCCCACGCTGCAGATATTGCTAAGAAGGTACCTCATGCAAGAGATGTGGACGACGCAATGGCAGATGCCCGTCGTACCTTTGACTGGGAGAAGCAGTGGGAATGCTCCGTCGATCCGGAAACCGCCAAAGCAATTCGTGACAGTCGTGCGCCGGAACAGGAGGACAGTTGCTCCATGTGCGGAAAGTTCTGCGCTGTCAGAAGTATGAACAAGGCGTTAAACGGAGAATATATTGACATTTTGTAAAATGAGTCGGTCTCTTATATTTTCTTTATGAAAGATATGAATCAGCCGCTGTCTTTCACAGTATCCTCTTTTCTCGTACTCCGGATAGAGTCTTTCTAATTACTTCGAGAAAATGTTTGAATAAGTAACGCAACCGCCCTGATGCGGCATCCATGCCTTATGGCGGGCTCGCCCGGACCTCCTGTCCGGGCGTTGCTGACAGGCAAGCGAAGTAATAAGAAAGTCTACTATCCTGCGTAAAGTTCAAAGAGAATACTGTGAAAGGCAGCGGCTATATTCAAATTAATAGAAAAGAAAACATAAGAGACCGACTTTTTTGCCGTCTATCGTTTCTGCACGACCGTCTGTCTCAAACGGATTGCTTTTCTTTTTAGAAACCCTTATAATCGGAATCAGTTACTGACAGTGCACTTGAAGGAGACGTTATGAAGATTAGGTATATCATTGGGGACAAGTATACGGAGCCGGAGGTTCATCTTTGTGTAAAAGAGAAGAATCGGGAGGCGACGGAAGCTTATGAGGCTATAGAAAAGCTTTTTGAGCTGCGGATTATAGGCTATCGCGGGCAGGAGTCGGAGATGCTTTCGCCGGCACAAATTGTCCGGATTTATTCGGAGAATAAAAAGGTGTTTGCGCGGACGGCAGGGGATTGCTATGAGGTAAAGGACAGGCTGTATGTGCTGGAGGAGCAACTGGCAAAGCAGAAGTTTGTGCGGATTTCCAATTCGGAGCTGGTGAATGTACAGCAGATTGGAAAACTGGATATGAGCTATGCAGGGACTATACAGGTGCGGATGAAAAACGGAGACGTGACTTATGTATCCCGCCGGTTTGTACGTAAAATCAAGGATGCGTTGTGTTAGGAGGGCCTTATGAAAAATATAGTGATTCTTTTTTTGAATGGTTTCTGTTATTCGATTGCCATTACGTTATGTGTGGATTTATTTGTTTTAGTAATAACCGGGAACCCGGTAATGTTGCCGGAATTTGCGGAAAGGTACGAAAGTGAAACTATTGCTCTTGGAGTGCAGTTGTTTCTGGTTGGGGTAATGAGTGGAGTTACGGCAACGGGGACCGCGATTTTTGAACTGAAACGTCCGGGTATTTTGGTGCAGAGCGTTTTGTTTTTGCTTCTCATGTTGGCGGCGTGGATTCCGGTGGCTTGCTATGTGTGGGGCTTTCATAAGTATGTAATGTCTATGGTTTCCACACTGGCCAGTATCATAGTAACCTATGGCATATGCTGGGGCATCCAGTATAAGTTGTGCAGGCGGGATGTACAGGAAATCAATCAGCGTTTGAACCGGAAGGAGATGTAAAATTATAATGTGCGAAACGGGACGAGGTGAAAAGATGATGTACGGGATAGAATTAAAAGGGCTCCGAAAGGAGTTCGGCAGTAAGACGGCGGTAAAGGATTTGAATTTGCAAATTCCGGAAGGAAGCCTGTATGCGCTCCTTGGTGTAAACGGTGCGGGAAAGACCACCACCATCCGGATGCTTACGGGACTTACAGAGCCTACGAGCGGAGAGGCATATGTCATGGGACACAGCATTTCTTCTGAGCTTGATGAGGTGAAGAAGCTGGTGAATATTTCGCCTCAGGAGACTTCGGTGGCACCGAATCTGACGGTGCGAGAGAATCTGGAGTTTATCGCCGGCATTTACGGATTTACTAAGGCAAAGACGGAAGTGAAAGTACGAGAGATGCTTGTGCAGTTTTCCATGGAAGAGGTGGCGCATCAGAAGGCAAAAACTTTGTCCGGCGGATGGCAGAGAAAGTTAAACATTGCTATGGCGCTGATTACGGAGCCGAAGGTATTGTTTTTGGATGAGCCGACGCTTGGTATTGATGTACTGGCGCGACGGGAACTTTGGCGGAAAATCGAAGCTCTAAAGGGAAAGATAACCATTGTTCTGACCACCCATTATATGGAGGAGGCGGAACATCTGGCGGATGAGATTGCGATTATGGCCAAAGGCGAACTGATGGCAGTGGGAAGTCCGGCAGAATTGATGGGCCGGACGGAATCAGATTGCCTGGAGGATGCGTTTGTGAAGATTGTGGAGGGCGGTTCCTATGAAGAGTAGAGTGTTTGCGGCAAGGACATGGAAGGAAATCATGAGAGACCCGTTGAGCTATATTTTCTGTCTCGGCTTCCCTCTTGTCATGTTGGTGATTATGAGTATTATCGATAAAAGTATTCCGGCGGAGGCAGGGATGCAGGTGTTCCGTATCCGGAATCTGGCACCGGGAATTGTTTATTTCGGACTTACTTTTGTGATGCTGTTTACGAGTATTCAGGTGTCAAAGGACCGGACAACAGCGCTGCTTTTACGGTTGTATGCATCCCCTATGAAACCGGTGGAGTATATTTTCGGATATACGATACCGATGGTTGCATTGGCGGTGGTACAGATGGTGATTTGCTTTACGGTATCCTTTGGCATAGGACTCTGTGTCGGGGACACGCTTAAGATTACGGAACTGTTGCTTTCCATGGTGGCTTTGCTACCGTCGGTGTTTTTATTCGTGGGCTTCGGCATTTTGTTCGGAACCCTCGTAAACGAAAAAGCGGCGCCGGGACTTTGCTCCATTCTTATTTCGGCAGCGGGCATGATCGGAGGTATCTGGATGGATATCGATGGGCTGGGCGGCGCAATTAAAAACGTAGCGAGATTGTTGCCGTTTTACCACGGAGTCAGTCTGGCGAGACTTCCCTTCCGGAAGACTGCAGACGGGATAGTGGAGCATCTTCTGTGGACGGTGGTTTGCGGCGTGCTGGTATACGGACTGGCGGTTACGGTATTCCGAAGTAAGATGAAAAAGGATATCAGGTGATGAGGAAAACGGCAGGTCGATGCGGCTTGTCGTTTTTATTTGCGGAGGACGGTAGGATGTAGTATAATAGAGTATAAATGTTACATTCTTGGGGAAAAGTGTTAGTAAGAATAACAATGGAGGTGCCTATGTTTTATACCATGACTTTAAACCCGGCATTGGATTACAATATGACGTTAAATGAGTTTGCCACAGAGCGGGTGAATCGTTCCGTAAAAGAAGAGATGATTCCGGGAGGAAAGGGGCTTATGGTGTCCCGGATGCTGAAAAATCTCGGAATAGAGTCCACGGCTTTCGGGCTGGTGGCGGGCTTTACCGGAGCGGAGTTGGCACGGATGGTGCACGAGCTTGGCGTGCGAACAAGCTTTGTCAGTCTGCCCACCGGGATGACCCGTATCAATGTGAAGCTTTGGGGCGGTCTCGAAGGAGAGATTAACGCAAACGGGCCGGAGTGCGATGAGAAGAGTCTGCAGGCGTTATTTGAAAAGCTGACCATGCTGACGAAGGACGATACTTTGGTACTATCCGGTAGTGTACCGGCTTCTTTACCGAAGGATGTTTATGTGGATATGATTAAGCAGATAAAGGAGAAGGGGACACGGTTTGTGGTGGATGCTACGGGAGAACTGCTTAAGAGTACACTTTCTTATCGGCCGTTTTTGATTAAGCCGAATCATCATGAACTGGGCGAGCTGTACGGCGTAACACTTACCACGAAAGAGGATGTGGCGCAGTACGCGAAAAAGCTACAGGAAGAGGGCGCGAGAAACGTGCTGGTGTCCATGGCGGGAGACGGTGCGGTACTGGTGGCGGAAGACGGCAGTATATGGTTCGGAGAAGCACCGCAGGGGCAGGTGGTTAACACCGTAGGCTCCGGAGATTCCATGGTAGCCGGATTTTTGGCCGGATATGAGACGACGCACAGTGTGGAACAGGCCTTCCGGACCGGGATTGCTTCCGGCAGTGCCAGTGCATTTTCCTCTGTACTGGGGACGAAAGAGGAGGTCGAGTCTTTATTGCAAAGGGTACAGGTAATACGTGCAGAATAAAGGTAACGTCACGAAAGGAAGTGCAATTTTGTGCTTCCTTTGATTTTAGCTGTTTCCGAGGGAGTTTCACATTGACAAAAATATGTCACTGCAATATAATGGTAGTAAGTGATATTATGCTTTGGAAAGAAGGGAACAGCAACATGGAGAAGGTAATTTCAACAGCGGTCATTAAGCGTTTGCCGCGCTATTACAGATACTTAGGTGAGCTGAGAAAGAAAGAAGTCGTTCGTATTTCATCCAAAGAATTAAGTGAAAGAATGAATGTGACGGCGTCTCAGATTCGCCAGGATTTGAATAATTTCGGAGGCTTCGGCCAGCAGGGCTATGGCTATAATGTAGAGTATTTGTATACGGAAATCGGCAAGATTTTAGGACTGGACCAGGAGCATCAGGTCATCATTATCGGTGCCGGTAATTTGGGACAGGCTATCGCAAATTATGCGGATTTTGCCCGTCGCGGGTTTGATATTAAGGCAGTGTTCGATGTGAAGCCGGAGCTCATCGGGAAGGAAATCGGTGATGTAAAAATTCGCGCTATGAGCGAGTTAAAGGACTATGTGACCAAGCAGAAGCCGGACATCGTGGCGCTTGCGCTTCCGAAGGAGTATGCGGTGCAGGTGGCAAATGATGTGGTTACCTGGGGAGTTAGTGCTATTTGGAATTTTGCCCCGGTAGAGTTGCGTCTGCCAAAGCATGTAGTAGTGGAAAACGTGCATTTGACGGAGAGTCTGATGCGCTTATCCTACAATATCCGCGCGGCACAGAACAAGAAAGCCGGCGAAGGTGTGCAGAAGCTTGTGAAGGAAGCAAAGAAAGAAACTGCGGCGACGATGGAATAAGGAGAATGACATGATAACCGGAATCGGTACGGATTTGGTTGAGATTGCCCGGGTGCAAAAAGCAATCGGGCGTTCTTCTTTTTTAGAGAAGGTGTATACGGAACAGGAACGGGAACTGATTGCGGTACGAAGTGTGCGTGCGGCAACCCATTTTGCTGCCAAGGAAGCGGTGGCAAAGGCCTTCGGTTGCGGTTTTGCGGGAGTTGCTCCGCGAGAGATTGAAATCTTGCGACAGCCTTCCGGTATGCCTTACGTGGTGCTTCACGGAAGAGCAAAGGAAAAGGCGGAAGCCTTAGGGATTGTCAGAATTCAGTTGTCGCTTACGGATACAAAGGAGTTTGCACAGGCCTATGTGATTTGCGAGAGTGAGGAGGCAGGCACGGAAGGAGAAGCGAGCACGGTCGGGGAGCATTGTAAGAGGTTGACCGGAAAACGCGTGTCCATAGAAGAAGCCGGACTGCCGGTATTGGATGCTACAGGCATGAAGGAAGCGGACCGCCTGACCATAGAGGAAGTAGGGATACCGTCGCTTGTGCTGATGGAGCGGGCTGCCCTTGCGGTGGCGGACCGCGTGAAGGCCTATGCCACGAAAGATTCCCGAATCGGAGTGCTTTGCGGAACCGGGAATAACGGCGGTGACGGTGTGGCGGTAGCCCGGTTGCTTGCAGAAGAGGGATATGATGTCACAGTGCTTATAAAGGATGCGACAAAGTATGTGACAGAAGAGGAAGCGGACGGTTTACGTTCGGAGCAGGAGAGGAAAAAGTCCGGAACGCCGGAGTTTTTACAACAGATGAAAATAGCGACGGCCTGCGGTGTGCCGGTGTGCGAGCCGTGGGAAACAAAGTCGTTTACTATTATTGTGGATGCCCTGTTTGGCATCGGTTTATCAAAGCCTATAGAGGGCATGTACGCGGATTTGCTGGAACAAATGAACCGGGAGCCGCATATTGTGATAGCAGTGGATATTGCATCCGGAATATCGGCCTCGGACGGAGCTGTGTGCGGTGTGGCGCTTCATGCGACGGAGACGGTGACCTTCGGTGCGGCAAAGTGGGGACACTTGCTATATCCGGGCAAGGACTATACCGGAAAGCTTACGGTGGCGGACATCGGTTTTCCGGAGGAGGCACTGAGAGCACAAATGCAGGGCGTGCGGTTAACCTCTGCGGCAATAAAAGCAATCCTGCCGGAGCGTCCTGCCTATTCCAATAAAGGGACCTTTGGCAAGGTGGCAGTGATTGCCGGAAGTAAAAATATGGCAGGAGCGGCGTATTTTGCGGCTTGTGCGGCATACCGCTTGGGCGCGGGTCTGGTTAAGGCAGTAACACCGGAGTGCAATCGTGAGATTTTACAGACTCTGCTTCCGGAGGCAATGCTGACTACGTATACCGACAAGCAGGACTTGCCGGCAGCGGTAAAAGAAGCGGTAAGCTTTGCGGATGCTATAATCATCGGACCGGGGCTGGGACAGAGCGAAGAGGCCGAAGGGCTGGTTTCTCTCCTTCGGGATACCTTATATAAGAGAAAAGATGTACCGGTAACCGTATGGGATGCGGATGCATTGAATATACTGGCGAAGAAGATGCAGGAGGAAGGTCTTGGGTCGGAGGAGAAGCGATTGGCATTCCTTGATGGGTACCTTCCGGAGAATGCGATACTGACGCCGCATCCGGGAGAGCTTTCGCGGTTACTGAATGTTCCGGTAAAGGAGCTTATAAGCAGCCTATTGGCGACGGCAAAGCGGATTTCTTCCGAAAGTAATCTGACCTATGTATTAAAAGATGCGGTTACGTTGACGATAAAGAATACAGAGTGTATTGTGAATACTACCGGAAACAACGGTATGGCTACCGGCGGTAGCGGAGATGTTTTGTGTGGCGTGATTGCGGCACTGTGTGCGGCCGGAAAAGACCCGTTTACGGCGGCTGCGGTGGGTGTATGGCTTCACGGTGCGGCGGGAGATACGGCACAAAAAAGTGTGGGAGCGGCCCCTATGATTGCAAGAGACTTGTTGCGGGCAATCGGGGAGCTTTTTGAGGAAAAAGAAAAAGAGGAAGTGAAACATGATGGGGTATGAACTTCAGAAAGTGAAAGAATATTACCGGGTAAAGGCGGACATTAATCTGGATGCGGTTGCCCATAATGCGGAAGAGATAAAGAAGCACTTAAAGCCGGGCGTAAAGCTGGCGGCAGTCATTAAGGCGGACGGCTACGGACACGGAGCGGTACCGGTAGCTGAGACTGTATACGAGACGGCAGATTGGTTTGCGGTATCCAACATCGAAGAGGCGCTGGAGCTTCGAGGAGCCGGTGTGGACAAACCGATTCTGACCTTGGGGTATACGGCACCGTTACAGTTGCCGGATGCTATCAGAAATCGTATTACATTGACCCTTTGTGATACGGAATCCGCAGAGGAAATCAGCGAAGCAGCATCTGCCATGGGACTTACCGCGGAAGTACACATTAAAGTGGATACCGGCATGGGACGTATCGGCTTTCCGGCGGAGACCGGTTTTTCGGAGCAGGTGGCGGCTGCGGTAAAGCTGCCGAATATAAAAGCAACCGGCATTTTTACTCATTTTGCCAGAGCGGATGAAACGGATAAGGAAGCAACAAAGCTTCAGTTTGATAAGTTTTTACGTTTTATCGATGCGATGGAAGCACAGGGGATTACGGGATTATTGCGTCATGCGGAGAACAGTGCGGCTATATTGAGCCTTCCGGAGTACCAACTTGATATGGTACGTTTGGGCATCAGCCTGTACGGAATGTATCCTTCCGAGGAGGTTATGCCGGAGGAGATGGTATTACAGCCGGCCATGGAGATTAAGTCTCATGTGGCCTTTGTGAAAACGGTTCCGGCGGGGACCGGCATCGGGTATAATGCCACCTATGTGACACCGGTTTCCAAGCGGATTGCTACCGTGCCGGTAGGTTACGGAGACGGGTATCCGAGAGCGCTGTCCAATTGCGGACGGGTGCTGTTGCATGGGCACAGTGTACCGATTGTGGGCCGGGTATGCATGGATCAGCTGATGATTGATGTAACGGAGGTGCCGGAGGTAAAGCGGGGCGATACGGTGACCCTCATGGGCAGAGAGGGGAAGGAAATGATTACCGCGGAGGAAATCGGAGCCTTGTCCCATTCTTTCCATTACGAGATGGTATGTAATGTAGGGAAACGAATACCGCGTGTTTATTACAAAAAGGGAGAAGCCGTCGGAGCACGCCATTTCGTATAACGCATACAATATAGCAGACAGTAGAGTATAAGAAGTTTTTTTCGGGGCATACTGTTGCTATAGAGTAAAGCGGAGTGTGAGAACATGGTAATTCGACGTGGAGATATTTTTTATGCGGACCTAAGGCCGGTGGTCGGTTCGGAACAGGGTGGGGTACGACCGGTACTGATTATTCAAAACGATATCGGAAACAAGCATAGTCCGACGGTTATTTGTGCAGCGATAACTTCGAAAATGAACAAAGCAAAGCTACCGACTCATGTGGAGATTAATGCGAACAAGTACGATATTATGCGGGATTCGGTCATTTTGCTGGAGCAGGTGCGGACCATTGATAAGGTAAGGTTAAAGGAAAAGGTTTGTCATTTGGACCGGGATGTGTTGGAGCGTATCAACAAGGCGCTTTGTGTCAGCCTTGCGTTAGATACATAACAAAAGAGAGAAAGGGGATTTTAAATCCATGCAGGAGTTTCCCATATTAGGTATAGGAATCATTCTTGGACTTTTGATTGTGAACGGACTTGCGTCGGCGGCGGAGACGGCCTTCGATCAGCCGCTCAGTGCGATTGTGAAAAAACGTGCCGCAGAGGGAGGCGGGCGGGCAAAGCGCGTTGCAGCGATTTGCGACCGTAGAAAGCGCTGTACAACGGTGCTGGATTTGCTTCGTACCGTATCCGTATTTTTTTGCGGTATTACATATGCGGAGATGGCAAAGGATGTATTTATGCCGGGGCTTCAGACGACTTTTGCGGGGTACAAGCCGATGGAGGTATATGTCTGGGGATGTTTGGTTTTTATGACAGTTGCCGGAGTGTGGCTGGTAGAACTGGTGAGTATCAAGGTTCCGAAGAAATTGGGATATAAGTATGCGGATCGATTTGTGTTCCGGATTTCCGGGTTTGTACGGTTCTTTATGATTGTGTTCGCTCCTCTTGCATTTCTTGCAGAGTGGGCGGCAAAGGGAATCGCCGCGATGTTCGGTGTACATCCGGGAGATATTGCGGAGAATGTAACGGAAGAGGAAATTATCTCCATCGTAACGGAGGGCCAGGAACAGGGGCTTTTGGACGAGGAAGAAGCGGAGATGATTACCAATGTCATGGATTTCGATGCTAAGGCGGCCAGGGATGTTATGACCCGCAAGAAAAATATTATCGGCATTAAGGACGAGCTGAGCGTGGAGGAAGCGTTGGAGTTCGGCTTAAAGGCGAACTATTCCCGTTTTCCGATGTATGGAGAGAATCTGGATAATATTACCGGCATATTGCATCTTAAGGATTTAATGCTGTATTTCATGGAGTATCGAAATGAGCCGGAGGTGCTTAAGAATACGCCGTTATCCGAAATTGCCAGAGAACCGTATTTTGTACCGGAAACCCAGAATATTGATGTACTGTTAAACGACATGCAGGAGAAAAAAATTCATATGGCGGTAGTCATTGATGAGTATGGACAGACGGCAGGTATTGTGGCTATGGAGGACATGCTGGAGGAAATTGTCGGAGATATTCAGGATGAGTATGACGACGAGGAACAGGAGATTATCCCACAGAGTGACGGCACCTGGTTGGTACGAGGCTTTACCATGTTGGAGGAGCTGGGGGATGTTTTGGAGGTGGACTTTTCGGAAGAAGAGGCGGATACCGTAAACGGGTTTGTGATTTCACGACTCGGAAGACTTCCTTCGGAGGAGGAGACGGAATACCCGCTCGTTACGGAATACGGATACTCCTTTGAAATTTGTAAAGTAAACGGAAAACAGATTGACACGGTGAAGGTGTCGACGGCGGTAGAATCTACAACAGAGGCTATGGAATAATGGTTAAATCAGGAATTAACAAGTAAACGCACCTGCAAATTCGCAGGTGCGTTTTGTGTGTGATAGAACGTTGTTTTAGAGTTCGCCGTCATCATCCATGTCGCATTCGATGTCGCTGATAAACTCACGATTGGAAACACGCTTTTCCATACGTTCTTTTTCGATTAAATCGGAAAGAAGGTTTTTAACATCGTAGGAGTGCTTTACATTGATGATATCGAAGTGTCCCATGGTTTTATCGCTGGAGTGACACTGAATGGTTCCGAGACCGAACATCTTCTGAATCAGTGTTCTCTTTAATGAGATATCTAAAATACGATACAAACGAACCTCGTCCTCCTTGGTGGTAAAGAAGCCTGTTTTTATGAGTAAGCGGTCCTTGGTCAAGCGATAAACGGTAAAGGTCCAAGGTAATCCTAAAAATGTCCAACGTTTCCGCGCTCTCCATACGATTTCGTTCTGTTCGCTCTGTGGTAATTTGGAATCTGCCATAACACACCCTCCTCTAATGGTATACATTGTATTCGAACTACAAATGCTATTCGTATTCTTACAGTGTTAGTTTAGCATAAGACTGTGAAATTGGCAAGTGTGCGGATGAAATAATCAATGATGGTTTTTACGGTGTAAGAATTGACTTTATTTTAAAATCCGTATATACTGATGATAGTGTTTAAAACAAGAAATGTGTTAGGAAAGGAGTATACTATGGCAGCAATTCCGACCGCTCATAATGCGGCAAAAGAAGGCGAAATCGCAAAGACGGTATTATTACCGGGGGACCCGCTCCGGGCCAAGTTTATTGCAGATACTTATTTGGAGGATGTGACTTGCTTTAATACGGTTCGTAATATGTTTGGCTATACCGGCACTTACAAAGGCAAGAAAGTATCGGTGATGGGCAGCGGTATGGGCATGCCGTCCATCGGTATTTACTCTTACGAATTGTACCATTTTTATGATGTGGACCGGATTATCCGTATCGGCTCTGCCGGCGGTATTTCCGACAAGGTAAAGCTTCGCGACCTCGTTATCGGTATGGGGGCGTCGACGAACAGCAATTATGCGGACCAGTACAATTTGCCGGGCACCATTGCTCCGATTGCGGATTATGAGCTTTTACGCCGTGCGGTAGAGGTGGCGGAGGGCATGAAGGTTCCGGTTGCGGTAGGTAATATTTTATCTTCCGATGTATTCTACAATGCGGACCCGACCTTTAATGACCGCTGGAAGAAGATGGGCATTCTTTGTGTGGAAATGGAAGCGGCAGCACTTTACCTGAATGCGGCTTACGCCGGAAAGCAGGCCCTTTGTATGCTGACGATTTCCGATCATTTATATACCGGAGAGGCACTTTCCTCCGAGGACAGACAAAACAGCTTCCATGAGATGATGCAGGTGGCATTGGAGCTGGCGTAAAGGAGAGTTTTATGGATAAGAATGTGGTAAAGTATGTGGACCATACACTTTTGACCCAGACGGCGACCTGGGAGGAGATAAAGCAGATTTGTGATGACGGAGTGGCGTACGGTACGGCCTCTGTATGTATTCCACCGTCCTTTGTAAAGAAGGCAAAAGAGTATTTGGGAGACAAGCTCCCGGTCTGTACGGTCATCGGTTTCCCGAACGGTTACAATACCACTGCGGTAAAGGTGTTCGAGACCAAGGATGCGGTGGCAAACGGTGCGGACGAAATCGATATGGTCATCAATATCGGTATGGTAAAGGAAGGCAACTTTGCCGGCCTTTTGGAAGAAATAAAGGCGGTAAAAGAAGCTTGCGGCGGTAAGCTTTTAAAGGTGATTATCGAGACCTGTCTTTTGACGGAAGAAGAAAAGATTGCGATGTGCCGTGTGGTAACCGAAGCGGGAGCGGACTTTATTAAGACCTCCACCGGATTTTCCACGGCAGGCGCTACCTTCGGGGATATTGAACTCTTTGCAAAGCATATCGGTGAGGGGGTACAGATGAAGGCGGCCGGCGGCATTTCTTCCTTGGAGGATGCGGAGAAGTTTGTTGCTTTGGGAGCGACCCGTCTTGGTACCAGTCGTATCGTAAAGATTTTAAAGGCCAATGGTTCTGCGGTGAAAGAGGGCTATTAAGCATTAATTGGCATGAAACATGACCATCCGCATAAAATTAAATATGGATTTAATTTTGTGCGGATGGTGAAGCATCATAGAAAGGGCGGTGTTTGTATGGGAGAAAGCAATACACAGTTACAGACCTATGAAAAAAAGGTACCTGCGGTACAGAATATGGGAGGAAAGCTACCGGATGCCATGAGTGATGCGGTATGCAGGAAACTCATACGTGTGGCGTCAGAGTATCGGAAGAAGGCGTATACGCCGTATTCCGGATTTAAGGTAGGTGCGGCACTCTTAACGAATAATCATGAAATTATCGGCGGTTGCAATATTGAAAATGCGGCTTACAGTCCTACGAACTGTGCGGAACGTACGGCTTTTTTTAAGGCGGTCAGCGAAGGAAAGAAGGATTTCCTTGCCATTGCGATTGTAGGAGGTAAGGGACAGGAGCCGGAAGACTTTTGTGCACCTTGTGGTGTGTGCCGGCAGGTGATGACGGAGTTTTGTGACCCAAAGACCTTTTTGATTATTTTGGCACGGTCCGAGGATGATTATATGATTTACGCGCTGGAGGAACTGATGCCTTTCGGATTTTCAGGAAAGAATCTGGAATAACAGAAGAGAATTGTGCTATGTGCAATCGCCGGTGATATATCCGGCAAGAGTAAGAGATAAAGTAAGAGAGGATTTGTATGAGCAGTTACGAAGATTACATTGTAAGAGCAAGTGCGGCGGACGGACAGATTCGTGCGTTTGCGGCAACTACGAGAGAGTTGGTGGAGAAGGCCAGAACGATTCACGGCACCAGTCCGGTGGCAACGGCGGCGTTAGGTCGTTTACTGACCGGCGCGGCCATGATGGGTAGCATGATGAAAGGTATGAGCGACGTATTGACGGTACAGATTATGGGAGACGGACCGATCGGGTCCATGACCGTAACCGCAGATTCCATGTCCCGCGTGAAAGGCTTTGTACAGAACCCGGAGGTGATGCTTCCGCCAAGTGTCGAGGGCAAGCTTGATGTAGGCGGTGCAGTCGGTATGGGTTTGTTCCGCGTGATTAAGGATTTGGGATTAAAGGAGCCGTATGTGGGAGAAATCGAGCTGATTTCCGGAGAGATAGCCGAGGACTTTACCGTTTATTTTGCTGCATCCGAGCAGACTCCGTCTTCGGTAGCTTTGGGTGTACTCATGAATCGTGATAACACGGTGGCACAGGCGGGTGGCTTTATTATTCAGCTTATGCCGGATGCTACGGAAGAAGTGATTTCCCATTTGGAGCAGAAGCTGACCGAGGTGACCTCGGTGTCCGGCCTTTTAGAAGAGGGTATGACCCCGGAGGAGATTTTGGAGTACATTTTCGCAGGCTTTGACTTAAAGCTTCTGGATAAGATTCCGACCTCTTATTACTGTAACTGTTCCAAGGCTCGTGTGGAAAAGGCGTTAATCAGTCTCGGGGCAAAGGAACTGAATGCCATGATTGCGGACGGTGAGCCGATTACCATGAACTGCCATTTCTGTGATAAGAGCTATACCTTTTCCGTGGAGGAATTAAAGGAACTGGTACAAAATTGCAGATAGTAAAACAATACGATACAAAAGAGAAAACATTGTGTACCGAGGGGAACAATGTAGAACGAAACAAGGAAAGGCAGGAGAAGGAATGAAAAAATGCCCGCAGTGTGAGGGAAAAGGCATCTCTGTATGTGTGGTTTGCTTCGGAGATAAAATCAATCCCATTCACAAAAACAAGGTGTGCGGTTTTTGTGGCGGACACGGAGAAACAAAGTGTATTATTTGCGAAGGGAAAGGGGAGCTTTCCGATGACGACATCTTTGCCGTGGACGGAAAACTGCCGAATTACCCGGCGAAATTGAGTAAGGACTAGCAAGAAGGGCTGCCCGTGGGGAACGGGGGCCCTTCTTTTTCTTTCGAAATTCTTTCGTTTTTTCTGAAGGCGGTCTTTTGATTTGTCTGATAGGATAAGTTCTGATGATAGAGAACAGTAGTGGTCTTGAAAAAAAGATTTGAGTACAAGGAGGAGACAGAATGAAAAGTAAAATGGCAGGGTTGTTGTTGATAATGTCCTTGTTACTTCTGTGTGGTGCAGGGGCCTGTTCCGTGGGCGGTGGGGATGCTTATCCGTACCCGGCCCTGGCATCGGATTGGTCGAACTGGGCGGACGGTTCCATGCCGGGCAGTTACGGAGGAGGGATTAACCTGTGGAAGAGCAATGACAGTGACGAGTCGGACCGGACGGAAGCAGTGATAAAAAATGTTATGCTTGACCGGGAAGTAACTACGAAGGACGGATCACTGGAGGTGTTCCTGGACTACTCTTTTACAGTGGGAGAGTATAAGGGAGATGAGACCATGAATGCAGTGATAATTGTCACCGTGAATGATGAGATTTGTGATTTTACCCTAAACGGACAAAAGTCGGAGAACGGACTTTTGATTACGGAAAAGCCGATGGGAGCAGAACTTACAGAGGCGCTTTGGGTGGAGGATTGCAGTCTTGTAAAGGGAGAGAATGAGCTGGCGGTGCATATGGCGGTATATTTCCCGTCCGGACATTCCTTTGCGTCAAGTATCAGCCGGATTTTTGTGTCGGAGGTAGAGCAAACCTGTGATGCGGATTATGGTTATGATGTCAGGAAGCTTTCCGGAAGTGAAGTGGTGACAAGCGAGGGAAAGGATGATAGGGAAATCAGAAGCTTACTGGGAAAAACTCCGGATTTCTTGTATGAGAAGCTTTCCTTTGATAGTTCTAAACGTTGCATGACCGTAGCTACGGATAGTGAGATACTGATGTCCTTTCCGAACAAAAAAGAAGAGGAATCGGTGGCACGGAAGGTGTTTGTACTGGTACTGAAAAACGGTCAACCCATCGGAGCCTGGGACGGTGAGAGGATTGGTAGTCTGGTCTTGGGAGAAGAGGATTTGAATGTTACTTTGCCGATTACCATAGAGAAGAAAGCAGGAGACTATGCCCACCTGTCCTTTGTCCTTTTTGACGGAGAGGATGATATGGGAAACGTAGTTACGGAACGGTTGTTTTACTTTCAGTAAGTAATGGGAAAAGTTAATTTTGGGGTTGCTGTTTATCATTAATTTCCCGGTGCTTGGTTAAATTGCCCTCTTCTCTTTAGACCACACCGGGAAGAAATTCTTTCGAATTTCTTTCGTTTTTTCTGCCGTTTTTCTTTTGTTTTCCATGGTAGGATAAGAGAGAAAGAATTGTATCATAGGAGAAAATGTCGTATAATAGAGGCGGAAGTAAGGAAAGCGGAGGGGCGGCATGTATAATATATTAGTGGTTGAGGATGACAAGGAAATCAGGGACGGTATCGAGATATTTTTAAAGAGTCAGGGATACCGGGTGTTTAAGGCCGAGGACGGAATCCGCGGTCTGGAGGTGATGGCGGAAAATGAAATCCATCTTGCCATTGTGGATATTATGATGCCGCGGATGAACGGAATTACCATGACCATGCGCCTTCGGGAAACCTACGATTTTCCGGTGATTATGTTGTCTGCAAAGTCGGAGGAGACCGACAAGGTGATGGGGCTTAACATCGGGGCGGACGATTATGTGACAAAGCCCTTTACAACGCTGGAGCTGATGGCCCGGGTGAATTCCCATTTGCGGCGCTATATGAAGTTCGGTTTGCCGCAATCGGAGAAGGAAGGACGCCGGCATGTAGAAGGCGGTTTGGAAGTGGACGAGGATACGGTGGAGGTGACCGTGGACGGCAATCCGGTGAAGCTGACGCCCATGGAGTTTAAGATTTTGCTTCTGCTCATAAAGCATCCGGGGAGGGTGTTTTCTGCCGAGGAGATTTATGAAAGTGTTTGGAACGAACGGGCGGTCAATACGGATACGGTCATGGTGCATGTAAGAAATCTTCGGGAGAAAATCGAAATTAACCCGAAAAATCCAAAATATGTAAAGGTGGTGTGGGGCGTTGGCTACAAGCTTGAAAAACAAAAATAAGATACGTTTCATCATCGGAATTGCGGTGGGTCTTCTGATAACTGTGGCAGGCGTATTTGCTATGTGGTATATTGCCATGATAAATTTTGCCGCAAACCCGGGATTTTGGGCAGGCGCCGTCAAAATCGGAAAATGGACCTACAAGAAAAATATGGGAGGAAAAACCTATTATCATACCTCCTTTTTTGATTTCGGACATTTGGAAATCGGCGAGGAAGCCGCTTATATTTGGGAAGCGTACGGGATGTTGCTCCTGGTGGGAGGAATTGCTCTTTGTATGTTCCTTTTGGTAAGGTTTCTGCGTAGTAAGAGGATTTGGGCGGATGTGGAGAATCCACACCGGCGAGGAATTGCCTATGCGGCGGAGCCGGTAGCAGTGGCTCTTTTGTGTCTGCCGTGGTTGTTTCGCAATGTAAGCCGGTATTTTTATCATGTGGATACCTGGCGAGAGTGGGAAGCTTACCAGAAGATAACACGGATTGAGTATGTGTCGGATATGTTCCTTCCGGTTTTGGGAGTAGTGATTTATTTCTTTTTTATTTTCTGGTATTTGCATCCTTTGTTTAAATTGGGGCTGAGAGAATATGTAAAGGAATACAGCTTTTTCTATTTATTTTTCCGAAAATGGACAAAGGTGTGGAGAAAATTTAAGGAAGAGTTGGATATGATAGACTTTTCCGGAAAGGCAACGAAGCTTCTTAAAAAAGCAGTGTTGATTCAGTTCGTCATTTTGCTGGTTTGCGTTTGTTGCTGGTTTGTGGGGATTCCGTTGTTGATTGCTTATTCGGTGGCATTATTCCTCTTTCTTGGAAAAAAAGTCCGGAATGCCGAGCAAAGCTATCTTGCTGTGCTTCGTGAGACGGAAGAAATTGCCGCAGGAAATCTGGACGGACAGACGGAAGAGAGCTATGGAGTGTTCCGACCGCTGGGCGAGGGCTTGTCTCGGATTAAGGAGGGGTTCCGGACCGCAGTGGAGGAAGAAGTGAAAAGCGAGCGGATGAAGACGGAGCTGATTACCAATGTGTCCCACGATTTAAAGACGCCGCTCACCGCCATTCTGACCTATGTGGAGCTGTTAAAGCGGGAGGATATCACAGAGGAAGAGAGGACTTCTTATATCGAAACCCTGGAGAAAAAATCTACCCGGTTAAAGGTGTTAATCGAGGATTTGTTTGAGGTCAGCAAGGCGGCCAGCAATACGGTGGAGTTGCAACCGGCGGAAGTGGATTTGGTAAAGATGGTAAAGCAGGCAGCGGTGGAATATGAGGAACTGTTTGAACGGTCCCGGCTCAGTTTACGTCAGACCATGCCGGAGGAAGCCTGCATGATATACGTGGATGGGCAGAAGACCTACCGTATCTTCGAAAACCTGTTTACCAATATTTCTAAGTATGCCATGCCGGGAAGTCGGGTATTTGTCCGCATATACGAAATGATGGAATGGTACTATGCAGAGCTTAAGAATGTGTCTGCCATGGAATTGACGGTAGACGCAGAGGAACTGACGGAACGCTTTGTACGGGGCGATGCTGCTCGGAACACGGAAGGCTCCGGACTGGGCCTTGCCATCGCAAAAAGCCTGACGGAGGTACAGGGCGGAAGGTTCCATATCGAAACGGACGGCGATTTGTTTAAAGTGGAGTTAGGGTTTCCGAAACTGATGTATGAGGAAGATGAAAAGTAAAGGGATAGGCTGCCCGCAGGGAAGTGTGGTGGCCTTTTTCTGTACCCTTTTCAGTGACAAAGAATCTCAGGTCCGAAGAAGATTTTTCGAACATTGAGCAGGATATTAGACTTTCTTATTACTCCGACCGTTTGTCAGCAATGCACAAACAGGAGGTTTGTGCAAGCCCGCCATAAGGCATGGATGCCGCATTAGGGCGGTTGCGTCACTTTATAAAATATTTCCCCGGAGTAATTAGAAAGACTTATATCCGTATCACGAGAGAAAAAACTTCTTCGGACCGGAGATTCTTACCTTAAGCAAAAAGGCACAGAAAAAGGCTGCTCGCTTGTTTTGCGGGCAGCCCTATATTTTACAACGGTATCGTCACCAACCGGTTAATCGGCTGGTACTTGCGGTATTTTACTCCCGCGGAGTCAAACATCCGCTTGGAGGCCTTTACGGAATCGGTCTCGGCGTATTTGTCCGAGTGATAAATAACCTCGGAGATACCGGTCTGGATGAGAGCTTTGGTACATTCGTTACACGGGAACAGGGTGGTGTAGACTTTTGCACCCCGCATGTTGACGCCGGTGTAGTTTAAGATGGCGTTCAATTCCGCGTGGCATACGTAGAAGTACTTGGTCTCCAGAGCGCTTCCTTCGCGTTCCCACGGATATTCGTCATCGGAGCAGCCTGCCGGCATGCCGTTGTAGCCTACCGAAAGAATCTTGTTGTCCTGACTGACGATGCAGGCGCCTACGCTGGTGTTCGGGTCCTTGCTTCGCATGGCGGAAAGCATGGCGATTCCCATAAAGTATTCATCCCATTTCAAGTAATCCTGTTTCTTCATAGCTCCTCCTAGGTGTTTTGTCTGTCGTACATGTCGTGCTGTCCCTATTTTCTTGCCGAGGGGGTTACACGGAGCGATAAACCATAGCGATACCTTCATTAAATCCAGTTTAGCACAGTAGGACGAAACACGCAAATTCTTTTTGATATTTTGATAAAAAAGTGGTGATGGGATGGGAAATTAATTGTAGAAAGTGCCGTTTCTTTTGAAAATCTGAAATTTTGACAAAAAAGGTATAGACGAAATCGCATTTTTGTGAGAGAATAGGAAAGGAGTGTGCGCAGGTGCGTATGAGGTGATTTGTTAAAGATATCACATTCTTCGTAAGATGCACACACTAATATTGCAAGATGTTTTGAAAGGAGTCTAGGCATGATTTATTCACACGAAGTAGAAATGATGTGCCCGGTAGCGCAGGGCGTACATCACGGCGCAGCCCCGATCCCGGAGGAAGCAAAGTGGGTAC
>JAFYMC010000031.1 GCA_017556805.1 Lachnospiraceae bacterium
TCAGCACGAAAAAATGGATGTATAATAAGTCGTAATGTTTGTCAGAGGTATTGTATTTTTGTATACAATCTTAAATTAGACAGAAAGCAGAGGTATTCAGATGGAAAGACGAGTAGGTACTGTTTCTAGAGGCGTACGTTGCCCGATTATCCGTGAGGGAGATGACCTTGCGAAGATAGTTGTGGATAGCGTACTTGGCGCGGCTGAGTCCGAGGGCTTTGAGATGAGAGATAAGGATGTTATCTCCATTACCGAGTCTATCGTAGCAAGAGCGCAGGGAAATTACGCATCTGTAGAAGATATTGCGGCAGATGTAAAGGCAAAGCTTGGTGGCGAGACCATCGGCGTTATTTTCCCGATTTTGTCCCGTAATCGTTTTGCTATCTGCTTAAAGGGCATTGCCATGGGCGCTAAGAAGGTAGTTTTGATGTTAAGCTACCCGAGCGACGAGGTTGGTAATGCATTGTTGACCTACGACCAGTTGGACGAGAAGGGAATCAATCCGTACAGCGATGTACTTTCCCTTGCTAAGTATCGTGAGTTGTTCGGTGAGAACAAGCACGAGTTCACCGGTGTAGATTACGTAGAGTATTATTCCAATATTATTAAGGAAGCAGGCGCAGAAGTTGAGGTGGTTTTTGCAAATCAGGCAAAGGCAATCCTTGACTACACCGACTGCATCCTCACTTGTGATATTCATACCAGAGTTCGTACGAAGCGTATCTTAAAGGCTGCAGGCGCAAAGGTTGTTTGCGGTTTGGACGATATTATGACGGCTTCCGTAAACGGCAGCGGTTACAACGCAAAGTACGGCTTACTCGGTTCCAATAAGGCAACCGAGGACAAGATTAAGTTGTTCCCGAATGAGTGTCAGGATTTGGTTCTTGATATTCAGAAGCAGATTTTGGACAAGACCGGCAAGCACGTAGAGGTTATGGTTTACGGCGACGGTGCGTTCAAGGATCCGCAGGGTAAGATTTGGGAGCTGGCTGACCCGGTTGTTTCTCCGGCATTCACCTCCGGTCTCATCGGTACTCCGAACGAGTTAAAGTTAAAGTACCTTGCAGACAACGATTTCAAGAACTTAAGCGGTGCAGAGTTAAAGGCTGCAATTGAAAACAGTATTAAGGAAAAAGACGGAAACTTAGTAGGTAACATGGCTTCTCAGGGTACCACTCCGAGACAGCTTACCGACCTCATCGGTTCTCTTTGTGACTTGACCAGCGGTTCCGGTGACAAGGGTACTCCGGTGGTACTTGTACAGGGCTATTTCGATAACTATACCGACTAATCTTGAGAGGAGCATCCTATTATGAAGCAGGATATGATTGTTATTTTGGACCTTGGCAGCACCGAAAATACCGTGCTTGCCCGTGCAATTCGTGACCTTGGTGTATATAGCGAGATTCATCCGCATGACATTACTGCAGAGCAACTTGCGGCTCTGAACAATGTAAAGGGTATTGTGTTAAACGGCGGTGAGAACCGTGTGGTAGACGGTGTGGAAGTTGTGGTAAACGATGAGATTTACAGCCTCGGCATCCCGATGATTTCTGTAGATTGTCCGTCCGCAAAGTGTGATGTAAAGTATGACACCCTTCCGGGTGAGGATGTATTAAAGGCATTCTTATTCGATACCTGTAAAGCAGAAGCAAACTGGAACATGAAGAATTTCGTGGCTGACCAGATTGAAATCGTTCGTAAGCAGGTTGGTGACAAGAAGGTGCTTCTTGCATTATCCGGCGGTGTAGACTCTTCCGTAGTAGCTGCATTGCTCCTTAAGGCAATCGGCGACCAGTTGACCTGTGTACACGTAAATCACGGTCTCATGAGAAAGAACGAGTCCGAGAACGTAGTTGAAGTATTTAAGAATCAGTTAAACGCAAACTTAGTATATGTAGATGCAACGGATCGCTTCTTAGACAAGCTCGCCGGTGTAGCTGAGCCGGAGCAGAAGAGAAAGATTATCGGTGGCGAGTTCATCCGTGTCTTCGAAGAAGAGGCTCGTAAGTTAGAGGGCATCGATTTCCTCGGACAGGGAACCATTTATCCGGACATCATCGAGTCCGGTACCAAGACCGCAAAGGCTGTAAAGTCCCACCACAACGTAGGCGGTTTGCCGGAGGATTTACAGTTTGAGCTTGTTGAGCCGCTTGCGCAGCTCTTCAAGGATGAGGTACGTGCTTGTGGTATCGAGCTTGGCCTTCCGGCTGAGATGGTATACCGTCAGCCGTTCCCGGGACCGGGTCTCGGCGTAAGATGCTTAGGTGCTATCACCCGTGAGCGTCTTGCCGCACTCCGTGAGTCTGATGCCATCCTTCGCGAAGAATTCGCAAAGGCCGGCCTCGACAAGACCGTATGGCAGTACTTTACCGCCATTCCGGACTTCACCGCAGTAGGTGTGCGTGACAATGCCCGCAGTATGGGTTACATGTGCGTGATCCGCGCCGTAAACACCATCGATGCGATGACTGCAACGATTGAGAGAGTAGATTACGACTTACTTGAGAAGATTGCAGATAGAATTACCAGCGAAGTGACGAGTATTAACCGCGTGGTATACGAAATCACCAAGAAGCCGGTAGCGACGATAGAGTTTGAGTAAGCTACAAGCCATACAAGGATAAAAATAAGAAAATCCCGGGAATGCATTTATGTATTTCCGGGATTTGATTTATTTTTATCCGAATAGGGCGCCAGCCCCACATGAGGAAGGAGCGAAGCGGATTCCGAATGAGTATGGCGTAACTGTAATAATCCCCCTTGACTCTCCCCTTAACTGTAATGTTATAACCAAGCTGTAAACAAGAAACAGCGCTGTTTCGCGATGCAAATTCTTAAGAAAGGTGTTAGGCTATGTACAAGATTGGTGAATTATCACGGCTTTGCCGCATCCCGGTCAAAACGCTGCGGTACTATGATAACGAAGGTCTGCTTGTGGCGGACGAGATTGACCGTTTTACGGGATACCGGTATTATTCTGCCGCAAGGATTGCCGACTGCAATCGCATTATTTCCCTGAAGGAGCTTGGTTTTTCTCTGGAGGAAATAAAAAAGCATCTGCATGCGAGTACGGACGAGGATATCCTTGCGTTGGTGGATGCCAAGTGCGCAGAGGTTGAGGAAAAATCAAAGGAACTTTCATTACAGTTGAAGAAACTAAATCACATCAGGAAATCATTATCGGAAGGGGAGAACGCTATGTTTCCTATGGCAATTCGAAACGGTGACACCATTCGTGTCGCTTATCAAAGAAAGATGTATGCAACCAAAGCTGAGGCTGAGGTAACGCTTGCGCAAATGAAGGAGACCTTGCCAAAGCAATTGATTGGTGCACGTACTGTGATTGTGAACTATGAGATGGAATATCGTGAGAGCAACTTCGATCTTGCCGTTTGCGTGGAAATTACAGGAGGGATTGCAAAGTCTTTGGGATATGAGGAGAGGACGCTTTCCTTTTCAGGGGAGCTGGCAACCCTGGTTTGCCAACGGGAGCAGCTTGACGATGGCTATCAATCCATGCTGTCCCAAATCCACGAAATCGATTACCAAATCATCGGGGCATCCTATGAAATCTATTATGAGGATGGAACGGTAGAACTGAAAATCCCTGTATGTAAAAAGGTGAAATGCATGGACCCGATAATAGAAAAACAAAACTTTGAAAATGATGAAGCTGCCGTCGGCAAGTGGGAAATTAGGGACATTGTTACAAGCAAAGAACAATTTGTTTACGGGCACCCGAAATGTCCGGAGGCTGAAAACTCTGTTTGGAAAGAAATCTGTTTTCCGGAAGGCGGAGAGCCGTACTGGTTCCTTAAGGGTTGGACAAAGGGGTTTTTGTATCTGGAAGCAACGAATCCGGAACCTCATCTTGTGGCAATGCCGTATTCCATTGAGTTCATGGACGGACGTACCATTCTATTTCTGGAAATACCGCGCCGCTATGAAGACGGAAGTAAGGATGCCGTTCCGCAGTTGTTGGTATTTGAAAAGGCAATCTAAGATTGCCTTTTTTATTATAACATATCAAAATGCATTGTTGAAAGGCGTTGTTATGTGCTACAATCTTATATAAGCGATTAGTAAAAATGTATTGGAGTAGCAGACATGTACAACAAAGTCTATGTAGAAATTACCAATAGTTGCAATATGAATTGCTCCTTCTGCCATGGGCATAAAAGGGCACCGAGGCGAATGACTATGGAGGAGTTTGCTCTTATTCTTGATAAGCTGACGGATCAGACCAAATATATTTATTATCATCTGATGGGAGAACCGCTTACCCATCCGTTGCTTCCGGAGTTTATCAAAATGGCGGGAGCGCGTGGGTATAAGTCGATTATTACCACCAACGGGACGCTGCTGAATGGACGAGGGGAGGAACTTTTGTCTGCAGGGGTACATAAAATCAATATTTCCTTGCACAGCTTTGAAAATAGAGTCGGTGATGATTTTGAGCGATATGTATGTGACCTTGCAGAGTTTGCAAAAAATGCCGCGACTCAGGGGACTATTGTAGTGTTCCGACTTTGGAATCAGGGGTTTGACGGTGGCAAAAACGACAGTGCACTTCATCTTCTCAAAGAAAGAATATCCGGTGACTGGGTAGAGAATACCCGCGGCATCAGAATACGAGATAAAATTTATCTTGAATGGGGAGAACGCTTTGAGTGGCCCGACAGCGATGCGGAAATCAAGGGAACTAAGTTTTCCTGCTACGGTCTTAAGGACCAGTTTGGTATTCTTTCGGACGGTACGGTGGTTCCGTGTTGTCTTGACAGTGACGGTATTATTCATCTTGGGAACATATTTGAGGAAGATATTAATATTATTTTGAATTCCAAACGGGCTGTGGATATGGTGGAAGGCTTTCGGTGTGGCGTTGCATCGGAAGACCTGTGTAAAAAATGCGGCTATGCCCAGAGGTTTGTATAGGGGGGGATTTTTTGTTAAAATTAGGTTATGAACAAGCGGATATTACACCCACTGAACCAACGGAACTGGTAGGCTTTTACCGCTCGGACAATGTATCAAAAGGCGTTCAAAGTCCCTTACTTGCGCAGGTATCGGTGTGGGAAGAAGAGGAACGATGTTGTTTGATTACTGTGGACAATATCGGGTTTATGAAGAACATGACGGATTTGCTACGGAAGCGGGTGTGTCAGGTTCTTGGGGTGTCGAAGGAAAAGGTCATGGTCTGTTTTTCTCATACTCATGCGGCACCCAATGCCGATAGCGAGAAGCCGTACTTTGAACTGATATGTGAAAAGGTTTCGGCAGCGGCCGGTCAAGCAATGGCTGATTTGAAGCCTGTTTGCGTAGGCTACGAAAATGCCGAGGTAGAGATCGGTGTGAATCGAAGACCCGGAGGGACGAAAGTGGACAAGCGGGCCGGAATTTTACTGACGCGTGAGGCTAAAACCGGGAAGAATCACCTGCTCCTGGTGCGCCTGACAGCTCACGGCAATGTATTAAAAGCAGATAATTACCGGATTTCGCCGGATTATTTCGGAACGGTGCGAGAAGTGTTGCAAGAACAGTACGGTTGTCCGGTGATGGTGTTGCAAGGGGCAGCAGGAAATATCGCTCCGAAATATTTTGATTCGGTGAATATCCCTGTTGATGCAAGGGGACCGGCCTTTATCCGGTCAGAGGATGCGTTACATAAAATGGCGGAGGAAGTGCGCAAAAAGATTACGGAGAGGCTAATTCAGATAACATTTACAACAGATACAACCGTGCGGATGTATTCGAAAGAAACGATGCTTTTCGCAGACATTCCTTCCTCTGAGGTTGCGGAACGGATTGCATCGGAGGCAAATCAATTTTGCGGAATCGACGGTACGGAATGGCTGGCGGAAGTGAGACGGTTGCACGAATCGGGAGTTCGCAGACAAGAGGAATGTGCAGAGGTACAGTACTTTTCTATCGGAGACTGGTGCCTGTGCGGAGTACCATATGAGCTGATGACTGAGTTTGCGCTGGATGGTGTGGAACGAACCGGAAATGGGTCCTTTTACATAAACGGGTATACCAATGGTTGTCTGTCATACTTTCCGATAGCAGAAGAGTTTGACAAGGGTGGCTATGAGGTTTATTGGTCCATGTTGATTTATTACAAGTACTTTCACCGGGTATTTCCTTTTGAACGGGAGTCGGGGGAGGAGTTACTCCATTTTATGGTTGAGAATGTTAGAAAAGACTGTTAAAATATATAACAGAGGGTTACGAAAAGAGAAATAGAAAAGGAGAAGTTTTATGGGCGTTATCAGGTACACATTTTATTCCGAGGCTCTACGTGAGCAGACCAACATTATGGCCATTGTGCCGTCCTTTGAGCCGTGGCGGCATCATATGAGCGCAAAGGAGTTTTACGGAACTTACAAGGAGCACAAGGTGCTGTACATTTGTCACGGAGGGTCCGACGACAGTTCCTTGTATTTGCGCAGAACCCGTATCGAGGAGTATGCAAACGAGCGGGATTTGATTGTGATTTTCCCGGAGGTGCGGAACAGCTTTTACAGTAATATGGTACGGGGCAAGAAGTATTTTACCTATCTTACGGAGGAACTTCCGAAGGTGGTGGAGAATCTGTTCCCGGTATCCGATAAGAGAGAGGACCGGTATGTTCTCGGTAATTCCATGGGCTCTCACGGTGCTTTTAAGTGGGCATTGAATTGTCCGGAGTATTTTGCGGCGGCAACGGGTATGTCCGGTGCCGGAGATTTGGAGGAGTTGGGCTTCTACGACAGAATGCCGGACCGTATCATCAATTCCTTCGGTACACTGGAGGAGTACAGAGGCAGTTATAATGATTTTAAGTTCCTTTATAAGAAGCATTTGGCAGAGGGTGTGTCCCTGCCACGACTTTACGCATGCTGCGGTACCGAGGACGGTTTCTATCCGGGGGCAAAGAAGTTTGCGGTGGACGGGAAAGAAGCGGGATTACCGATTTTGTTTGAGGAAGGTCCGGGCGGTCATGACTGGGCGTTTTGGGATAAGTGGCTTCCGGTTATGTTAGACCATATGTTAAAGGAGGATTAAGTCATGGGAATGCTTCATTTTGATTATTTGTCCCAGACATTGGGATATCATACGAATATTTACTTTATTTTGCCTGCATGTACCCATGAGGGCAAGGCTCCGGCGGCAACCCTGTATTTGTTACACGGTGGTGCAGGCAACGGTATGGACTGGATTCGCTATACCTCCATCGAGCGGTATGCGGACAAGTACAATATTGCGGTAGTAATGCCGGAAGTAGACGGCAGCTGCTTTTATGCGGACATGAAGCACGGCTACAATTATTTCACCTATTTGACGGAAGAGGTGGTAGCGGTGGCAGAGGGACTTCTGCCGGTGAATAAGGAGCCGGAGAAGCGTTTGGTGGCCGGTCTTTCCATGGGGGGCTACGGTGCCTTTAAGTGGGCGTTTCATCGTCCGGATTTCTTTGCGGCAGCGGCAAACTTATCGGGAATTTCCTTTATCATGGACATTTTCGGCGGAAACGGGTTTGCGGCAAAGGATGCGGAAGATAAGTGCGGCCCGGTGGCATTGAACTGGGGAAGCCTTGAGGAACTCCGCGGCAGTATGAGTGACTCCAAGGAATGGGTAGACAAAGCGGTTCGAGAAGGCACAAAGCTTCCGAAGCTCTTTGCGGCCATCGGTACCGAGGACTACAGCTACAAGTTCTCCTGCGACTATTTGCAGTACTGCAAGGAGCAGGGCATTGAAGTACATTATGAGGAAATGCCGGGACAGCATGAGTGGGCCGTTTGGGATGTTATGATTGAGCGGTTTATGGCGTGGGCGCTGCAATAACAAAAGAATGAACGAGAAAAAAGAGCGGGGCAGAACCTCCGCTCTTTTCTTACTTTATGGGAAATTGCGTAAATCGTCAAAAATAGTGTATAATAAGATTGAAATAAAAAATGACATGACAAAAGAGCGAAGGTGTGTGCTTCGCCATGACGTTGTTTATGGTGTTTTTTGTTTCTTGGCTTGGCTGCACTGTTTGACGGTTAAAACGAAATGGAGTGTGTGGAATTATCCGTATCCCATTACCTTTTGATTTCAGGTCACGTCCGAAGGTATGGAGGACACAGATGAATCCCAGAGTAAAGTTTTCTGTTTTGTTCATCCGGTAGAACATGTGGAGGACTACGTCTCGTACGGCATGAAATAAGCAGTTTAGGAGAGCGTGGTCACGCAGGAAATAAGTACGAAGTTCTTCTGGAATGGTAAATACGCAGTGTCTGTGAGTACAGGAAATGAGTTCGCAGGACATGCGGAAGGAACGCTGTTGGTTGTATTTGTTTCCGCAGGAAGGACAGAAGCGGCTCTTACATCGAAACGGAGAAAATTTAAGTTCACCACAATGAGGGCATCCAAACATGGCACCGCCATAGGAGGGATCCCCGCAATTCACCATCTTCTCGATGTTTTCCATAACGGAGGGACGAGGATGGAGCGTGTATTGAATTTCTTCATAATAGTCGTTAAAGATAGTTTGAAGTATGTTCATACCTCTATTATGAGGGAAAACGAGAAATAAAGAAACCCCTAACCCCTCATGAATGAGGGGCAGGGGAGTTGAGAGTGCCGAAGGCACTTTGTTCTGGAGATCCGGACAAGTATTCTCAAGCAGATATCCGGTTCTGTACAGAAAAGAGGAAGTATGTTATAATATGCGATATAAAAACAAAGGGGAGAAAGAAAATGAAAAAAATAATTGCTTTGTTGGTAGTAATCATTTGCGGAATTTTGTTGTTTGGAGTCGGTACAAAGAAAAAGGAGAGCAAGACGGCAGCTGATCTGGCGAAGATTGAGCAGGTGCAGGCGGTTTGTGAAAAGGTGGTAAAGTCTAAGGCGTTATATTCCTTTGGCTCGGAAACCGTCAAATGGTATGTGTATGATCTGGAACTAATGCTTCGAGAGGGGAATGACGCAAACAAGCTGTTCATAGAAGAACTGGGAAGCGATTTTTCTACAAAGTTGTCCAACGGTGACAGATTGTTCGTCGGTTTTTATCCGCGCTTGGGTGAATACCGCATTTATGCCGGTGACCCGAAACGGGAAGGGACTATGATTTATCCGGACTGGGAGTATGAGAAGGTTAGACCGGAGGAATAAACTAAAGCGGACCTGCAGAAGGAGATAAGGGTGTATCTCTTTACTTTTTTAGGAGAAAGAGTGTATAATAAAGGGGAGCTTGTAGGATATAGTGTTTGCTCAAAAAACATTTTAGGGGGATTTATGAGTAAAAAATTAATTGCGATGTTGTTGTTATGTGTTTGTTGCTTTTGCGGATGCGGAAAATCGGTAGAGGAGTTGGAACCGGAGATTGCGATTACCAGCAGTAGTCAGGTAAATGGAGCATGGGATGTGCAGATTACCAAAGTGGACGGTGGAGAAAATCTTTCTCCGCAACTTGCATGGAATACGGTGGAGGATGCCTCGTGCTATGCGGTGTATATGTTGGATTTAAACGCAGCCAATTGGATGCATATGAAGTATCTGACAGAAAAAACCTCTTTGGCCTTGGGTGACGTACCGGACTATTTGACGACGGAGGATTATACCGGCTATAAGGGGCCGTACCCGCCGTCGGGGGCACACGAATATGTAGTATATGTTGTGGCATTAAAAGAAGCGGATGTTGATTTGCCGGGAAAAATGGATATGAACAGTGCGGATGACATAAAGGATATGATGGCTGTTCTGGACGTAACCAAAGAGGGAAAAAGCGGAAATGTGATTGCGTATGGCGAGCTTAGCGGTACGTATACGAGAAAGTAGCGAGAATCGTTGGAAGTCTTTTGTTTTTTTGATTAGAATTATGTATAATAAATGCAGGGCTGTATGGCAGAATGCCGGATAGTCCTGCATTTATTGAATATTCGAGGTACAGATTTTGATAAAGAAGTGAGGAGGAAAGTGCTTTATGAAAAAGTTAGTTGTTATGTTCCCAGGCGTAGGCTATACCATGGATTTTCCGCTACTGTACTACGCAAGCTTTTTGTACGAGGCAAAGGGATACGAACAGATTCATATGAAATACAACAGCATTCTTTTCGCACCTAATTTAATGAAGGAAGAAAAGACGCTGAAGGCGAGAGATTATATATGGGAAAAGGTGAAAAATATTGATTTTTCCGCATACGATGAGGTTGTCTTTTTCTCCAAAAGCTTCGGAACTGCGGAAGCGGGAATTCTGGCGGAAAGACTGGGAATAAATCCGGTACAAATTTATTTGACTCCGGTACCGACCGCACTTCCGTACATCAAAGCGGGGGATACGGTGGTCATTGGAACTGCGGATGAGGTGTATCCGGAGTGTAAGGCATATTTTGACGAACACGGGATAAAACCGTTGTACATAGAGGGCGCGGATCATTCTCTGGAAGTGAAAGGAAAACTGTTTGAAAGTTTAGAGATACTAAAAAATGTAATGAAGTTTGTGGCGAGATAGAGCTGGGTTTATCTCGATATTTTCTGAATAAAACCCTTGAAATGTAACGACAATGGCGTTACAATAATATTGATAGGAGGTGACGCACGATGGAAAAGACTGCGACATTGAACTTAAGAGTAAATCCGACGGTAAAAGAACGAGCAGAGGAAGTGTTATCAAAGCTGGGAGTACCCATGTCTACTGCAATTGATATGTTTTTAAATCAGATATCTCTGACCGGAGGAATCCCTTTTGCGGTAACATTGCCGAAAGCACCAGATGCAATTAATATGGATATCATGACAGAGGATGAGATTCATGAAAAGTTGCGGAAGGGATATGATGATATAGAAGCAGGAAAGGTGCAGGACGCAGCAAGTGCATTTGCTAAATTTAGGGGGAATCATTAGGGTGAAACAATATAGGGTTGAGATTACGGAACATGCATTGGCTGATATGGAACAACTTTATGACCATATTGCTTATGCATTGCTTGCACCGGAAAATGCTATGGGTCAATACAATCGAATTGCGGAAAGTATATTAAAGTTGGATATTTTCCCGGAACGTTTTCGAATTATGGATTCGGAGCCGGAACATTCCATGGAAATTCGGAGAATGTTGGTAGATAATTATTCGGTGTTTTATGTTATTAAAGAAGACAGAGTTATTGTAACGGATGTGTTGTACAGTGCTTCGGATATTAAGAATCGTCTGAGGGGAGAAATATGATAATAAAAAATAAGTCGTAAGAACTTTGTTTTCTTACGACTTGTTTTGTAGGAGTGTATATGGACTTTAGAGACTGCATAAATCAAAATCAATTTGTCCTCATGGAAGGCGCCTTGGGGGAACGATTAAAAAGAGAATACAGTATTACTTTTGATGAGCAGATTGCCATGGCAGGTTTGATTTACGAGGAAAAAGGTGCGTTTGCTTTAAATGCTTTATGGAACGAATATCTGGAGATCGCGCGAAAATACGAACTTCCCTTTCTTGCCACCACGCCTACCAGACGGGCAAACAAAGAGCGTATTGCAAAGGCAAATTGTCCGGAAACGGTGATTGCCGACAATGTGGCTTTTCTGAAAAACATACAAAGAAACCGCAGAACAGAAATGTACGTGGGCGGCCTCATGGGGTGTAAAGGAGATGCCTATACCGGCGAGGGTGCTCTTGACGAGCAGGAAGCCTATGGCTTTCATCGGTGGACGGCGGAGCAGTTTCAGAAAGCCGGAGTTGATTTTTTGTATGCGGGAATTATGCCGACATTATCAGAAGCGGCGGGACTGGCAAGGGCGATTGACGATACCGGACTGCCCTATATTATCAGCTTTACCATACAGGAAGACGGAAAATTGATTGACGGAACGTCCATTGCGGATGCCATCCGTTATATAGACTCTGTTACAACAAACCGGCCGGTTTGCTATATGACCAACTGCGTCCATCCGAGTATTGTGCGGAAAGCACTGTTACAGCCCTTTAACCGGAATGAGACGGTACGGGAGCGGTTTCGGGGAATACAGGCAAATACCTCCCCGTTATCCTATGCGGAGCTTGACGGAGCGGAGGATTTGCACTGCTCGGAGCCGGAGGATTTTGCAGAGGAAATGATAAAGCTGCAAACTGTTGCGGATATTAAAATCTGGGGCGGCTGTTGCGGGACGGATTGCAGGCATATGGCGTGCATGGCGAGGAAATTGAGAGGGTGACCCTTTTTTCTTAAAAGCATGTAAGATTTCCCCTACAAAAGTGGTGTATATAGGTGAGAGGAGGATTGAAATGGAGGATAGAAAGATAGTCCAACTATTGTTTGCAAGAGCAGAGAATGCCATCAGTGAGCTGAGTGCCAGGTTCGGCAAGCAGTTACATCGTATTGCCTATAATATCCTGGGAAACAAGATGGATGCGGAGGAGTGCACCAATGATACCTACTTGGCGCTTTGGAATGCCATCCCGCCGGTGTCGCCGGACCCTTTGGCGCCCTATGTGTACCGTACCGGAAGAAATGCTGCGTTAAAAAGACTGCATAGAGATACCGCGAAGAAACGGGACAGACGCTATGATATTTCTTTGGAGGAACTGAACGGCTGTCTGCCGGGCGGAGATTTGGAGCAGGTTATTGACGCCATGGAGTTGGGACGTGCCATGGACCGTTTTCTGGAGTCGAAATCAAAGGAAAATCGCTATATTTTCATAAGACGATATTGGTACGGGGATTCTGTGGGAGAGATTGCAAAGGAGCTTCATATGCAGGAAAATGCGGTCTCTGTGAGACTGAACCGAATCAGAGCCGGTTTGAAGGAGTACCTGGAAAAGGAGGGGTATCACTATGGAGTATGAGGAAATTATAACCGCATTAGAGGAAATCAGTGATAAGCATATTGCAGAGGCAGAGAAGCCGCCGAAGAAAAGAGCAAAGACCTTTTGGAAGATAGCGGTGGCAGCGGTATTGGTCATTGCCATCGGTGTTACGGCGATGTCTGCGCCCGCAAGAATTCATGCGGACGTTATTGCGGAGGCCTCCGAGTCGAGAGCGATGGAGTGGCCGAATCCGCAAACTTATAAAGACCATGATGTATGGAGAGTGGACGTGGATCAGTGGAATGCCGAGAGAGAGGCGCGTGGCGAAATAACCGCGCAGGCGTTGTCGGGGCTGAGTGCCTTCTTCCGGGAGGGGAACGGTCGCTTTTTGCAGACGGAGAAAAACGAAAATAAGTTATGGTCTCCGGTAAATGCGTATATCGGGTTGGCGATGACGACAGAGCTGACAGACGGGGAGACGAGGCAACAGGTGCTTGACTTGCTTGGCGCAGAAAGTGTGGAGGAGCTCCGTAAACAGGTGAGTGCGGTATGGGAAAGCACATATCAGGACGATTCCAACGAGGTGAGCGTGCTTGCGAATTCCTTGTGGTTGGAAAATGGCCTGCAGTACAATCAAGAGGCGACGGATGCTCTTTCTTATCATTATTATGCGTCTGTCTATCAGGGAGATTTGGGCAGTACCCGGATGAATAAGGACATTGCGGCATGGATTAACAATAATACCGGCAATTTTTTAGAGGACAGTACAAAGGGGATTGTTTTATCGCCGGAAACCGTGATGGCGCTGTATTCCACCTTGTATTTTCAGGCAAAATGGTCCGATGAATTTTCGGAAAGTAAAAATACAGAGGATGTATTTCATGCACCGGATGGAGATGTTCGGACGGTTTACATGAACAAGAAATTGGAGCAGATGGACTATTATTGGGGGGAAACTTTCAGTGCCGTGAATCTGTGGCTGAAAAACGGAAGCCGTATGTGGTTTATTCTGCCGGATGAAGGAAAGACGGTGAATGACGTACTAAGTGACGGAACCTATATGGAAATGGTTTTGGCCAATCAGTGGGAAGACAGCAAGTATATGAAGGTAAACCTTTCCGTTCCGAAGTTTGATGTGGCGTCTACGACGGATTTGAGTGAAGGACTGAAAGACATGGGCGTAACGAATGTGTTTACGGAAGGCGCTGCCGATTTTTCGGAGCTGACGGCGGATTCACCGATTTATCTGACCGGGGCGAACCAGTCCGTCCGGGTGCAGATAGATGAAGAAGGCGTCAAGGCGGCGGTCTACTTTGAGATGAAGGGTGCAGGAAGTGCCGCACCGCCGGAGGAAATTATCGACTTTGTATTGGACAGACCGTTTTTGTTTGTGATTGAAAAGGAAAATGTCCCGCTGTTTGCAGGCTGCGTAAACAATCCGGAAAATTAACATAAGGAAAATTCCCTTGTTTCGTCGTATAATAAGTGAAGGGGCAAGGACCCCGGTCAGGAGGAAACCAAATGGACAACGGTGCCTGTAGCTACCGCCGTTTTCTTAATGGGGAGGAAAGTGCCTTTGACGAGATTATGAAAGAATTGTTTCACGGTCTGGTGTTTTTTGTGGACCGCTATGTGCATGATGTGCATGCCGCAGAGGATATTGCCATCGATGCTTTTTCGGACTTGATTGTACATAAGCACCGATATAACTTTAAGGTGTCGCTAAAGACCTATTTGTACATGATAGGCAGGAGCCGGGCTTTGGATTATCTCAAGCATCGGAAGGTGATTGCGTTTACGGATCTGGCCGAAGAGACGGAGCTGGCTTCCGGGGAGAAGACCTTGGAGGAGTTTGTACTTTCGGAGGAACGGAAGCGTGTTGTAAATGCGGCAATTGCTAGCTTGCCTGAGGACATGCGTGTAGTGATTCACCTTATTTATTTTGAGGAGATGACCTACGAGGAGGCGGCCAAGGTCATGAAAAAGAACCGTAAGCAGGTGGACAATCTTTTGTATCGCGCGAAAAAGGAACTTCGATCCCTACTGGGAGAGGATGGTGAGCTGTTAAAATGAGAAATTTAGAGGACTGTAAGGCGGAGGTGTTCCGTCGCAGTGAAGAACGAATAAAAGAACGAAAAAGAAAGCGGAACCGCGTGTTGGCTTGGTGTATTCCGCTGTGTCTGCTGCTCATTGCGGGCGGACTTTATATCAGACCGTTGCTGGAACCGGTGGATGAGCTTGGAGGACTTAACGCAGGGGGAACTACAATACCGGACCGGGTGCTGGGCGGTTTAGAGAGCGAGCTGTTTGGAGATGCGGCAGAGTACACCTGCGTGAAGATTACGGACGGAACCGGAGAAACGGAGATGTCCCGCTACAGTACGGACAAAGAGATTGTAGAGGGACTGGGCCGTTTTGTGGGAGTATGCTTTGCGCCGTCGGAGGTAAATAAGGAAATGTTAGAGGACGGGGCGGATGGATTTTCTACCGGAAGCACGGTAGAAGTTGCGACTACGGCGGGACAGGACCGGGATACGATTCGTGAGGAACTGGAGAAAAAGTACGGTTTGGAGGAAAAAAAGGCAGAGTATACCTTTACGTTCCAAGGGCCGGCGAAAGAAGAACTTATCTTCCGTTTGTGCGGAAATGTTTTGTTTGATGTCAGGCATAACAATGCGGTTACGCTTTCCGATGTGCAGTTGGCACTGTTGAAAACGCAGCTTGTGCAGGCGTTAGGAAAAGAGGAATAAGAAGTAGCAGGAGGGAGTCGTTATGGAAGGGAAAGAAAAAAAGAAGCGGAATAAGAAGGTTTGGATACCGATTATCGTGCTTGTACTGCTTGCGGTGTTTTTTGTACCGGTGCCTTTGGGAGCGATGAAAGACGGCGGGACCCGGGTGTACTCCGCCCTGACCTATAAGGTGGTGAAATGGCGCCGTCTGGTGGGCATCGGACGCTATGAGAACACAAGTGTATATTTCTTCCCGAGCAATTTCAAATCCATGAGTACCTTATGGGAACTGGAAGGCGTGGACGAGAAGGCTTATACGGTGAATGAGGAAAGCTTTGAGGCGACGGTGCTTGAGGTAGGGGAGGACGGTGTTACTGTGGAGCCTCTGGAAGGAGAATGGGAGCGGAAGAGCAGCGATAAAATTGTGTTTTCGACACAGCTTTTGGATGATATCGATGCGGAACCGGGAGATATCGTGGAAATTATCTATAACGGGACGGTACGGGAGTCTTATCCGGCACAGATTGTAGCGAAGCGTTGGAAATTCTCCGAGCGGTATCGGGAGCTTCCTTATGCGGGAGAATGGCTGGATAAGACCACGGCGGAAAAACGGGAAGACGGTACATTTGAATTTATCCGGATTACAAAGATATATGCCGATTGTTTCTTTGCTAAATTTTTTGGGGACGGGGACACGGTAAAGATAAACGGGACTCTTTCCGAGGACTGGTGCGCGGGAGACCGGGTGACATGCGCCTATGAAAACTATTATTATGATGCGGAAAGCGACCTTTGGGAAGCGGATATGTTGACCATCGAGCCTTATGTGTGGGCTCCTCATGACGTGGAATGTGCAAAGCCGGTCATTTACCTCTACCCGGAAGAAGAGACTGAGGTAGCTGTGATCCTTACCCTTAACGGAGAACTTACCTGCACCTATCCGGCATACAAGGATGGCTGGCAGGTAACGGCTCTGCCGGACGGAACTTTGACGGATGCCAAGGGGCAAACCTACAATTACCTTTATTGGGAAGGCGAAGCAGAGATGGCCTATGACTTCTCGGAAGGTTTTTGCGTAAAGGGAGAGGATACTGCCGCCTTTTTGGAAGAGGCATTGGAAGATCTGGGACTTACCCGTCGGGAAGCCAATGAGTTTATCGTATACTGGTTGCCGATGATGGAGCAGAATCCGTACAATCTCATTTCTTTCCAAACAGAGAATTACACGGATGCAGTGGAGCTTACCGTAAGTCCTACGCCGGATACCGTGCTCCGCGTATTTATGGCATGGAAGGGTACGGAAGAGTTTATGGAGCTTCCGGAACAGGTGCTTACCCCACCGGAGCGTATCGGTTTTACTGTAGTGGAATGGGGCGGAACGGAGGTAAAGTAGATGAAGAAAAAATGGGTGCTCCCTGTAAGTATCATCGGAGGCGTTTTGTTACTTTGTCTGGTGGTAACCGGTGCGTTTTTGTTGCGGCACTGCTCGGGGATTTATGTGAGGACAAGTGGCGGAAGACATATGGTGGTGTTCGATGATGGCGGACCGGTAATCATGTCAACGACGGATAAGCCGGACCGATTTGACGGAATTGAAACGGGAGACCGAATCATTGCGGTTTGTGGCTTTGTGCATGATACATATCCTGCACAAAGCGATGCGAAATTTGTACTCAGGCTCTGGAAGGGAGATTTGGAAGATATTCCGCAGAAGGACAGAGATGCTTTATGGGAACTTGGACGTTTGTTTGAAAATAATAATTCTGCCAAAGAAGAGGAAGCAGACGTTTTGGATTGGGGTCTGAATCTTTCTGTGAAGGATGTGACGCCTACCGGGTTGACTCTTGTGATAAAGAAAAACGGTGGAAATCCTACCGGACGAATTGAATGGGGTGAAGCCTATCAGTTGGCTGTTTTAGAGAACGGGACATGGAAGGATGTGCCGACGATAATCGATAACGCTGTTTGGGACGCCATAGCATATGGTTTTTTCGAAAATAGTGATGTGGAACTTTCTGTTTCATGGGAATGGTTGTACGGACAGCTCCCGGCAGGAACCTACCGGCTGACCAAGGAGTTTATGGATTTTCGCGAGACAGCGGACTTTGATACAGCGAAATACTGGGTGGAGTTTAAAATTTCGGAGTAGTGTGACCCACTACTCCGTTTTGTTGTCTGTTAGGATGTAAGGCCTTATTACATACGGAAGGAGAAGGTTATGGACGATCGGCAGATTATTGCATTATTCAATGAGCGCTCGGAGGCTGCCCTGTCGGAGACTGCGAAAAAATACGGAAGGTATTGCCGCACCATCGCATATAACGTCCTGAACAATGAGGAGGATAGCGAGGAGTGCGTAAACGATACCTGGCTGCGGGCATGGGAGTCCATACCGCCCCAGTGCCCGGAGAGGTTGTCGGCGTTTCTGGGAACGATTACACGAAATCTTGCACTGAATCGTTATAAACATAATACCAGAGAAAAGCGGGGCGGAGGACAAACACCGTTGGTATTGGAGGAGCTTGCGGAATGCGTTCCCGGAACGGACCGTACGGAAGAAACTGTGGAGGAAGCTCTTTTGGTAGATGTGTTGAATTGGTTCCTGGAAGAACAACCTGCGGAAAAGAGAAAGATTTTTATGCGCCGGTACTGGTATATGAGTTCCGTAAAGGAAATTGCTGTGGATTTCGGACTGAGTGAGAGTAACGTGAAAATGACACTGCTCCGTATGCGGAGTAAACTGAAGCAGACATTGGAGAAAGAAGGTATCATACTATGAAAAATGAAAAGATATTATATGCTTTGGGAAAGGTGAAAGAAGAGTTTATCGAGGAGGCGGCACCGGGGGAGGAAAAGAAAACAGGAAAATCCTCCTACGGATGGGTGAAATGGGCGGCTCTGGTGGCCTGTGCAGTGCTTGTTATCGGTATCGGAGCACCGCGGGTGTTCCGGGCAATCAATGACGATAAGCGTTCTTTCTGGCCGGAGGAACAAGAGGATACGCTGACGAATGATATGGTAACCGCACTGACCACAGTGGAGACGGACTTTACGATGAATAGGGATACTTCTTTGCCGGCCGATGAAGGCTTCCCGGATTGGGGGCTGACTTTATCGGTGAAGGATGTAACGCCTACCGGGTTGACACTTGTATGCACAAAAAACGGTGGTAATCCCACCGGAGAGTTAACGTGTGGTACGGATTATCATCTGATTGTATTGGAGGATGGTGTCTGGAAGGATGTGCCCACGGTCATTGAAGAGTACGCTTGGAATTCTTTGGCATATCATTTTCCTGAGGGACAGGATACGGAGTTTGACTACACCTGGGAATGGCTGTACGGAAAGCTTCCGGCAGGCATGTATCGTCTTACCAAAGGCTTTATGGATTTCAGAGGAGCCGGGGATTATGATACGGCGGTGTACTGGGTGGAGTTTGAGATTAAGTAGAAATATTGCTGATATGGAATAGTAAAAGATATCGCTCGTTTTTAGGAACGGGCGATATTTTTGGTTCCGAAGGACAATGATTTCCTCTGAAGGGTTGTTTTGTGTGGTGCAGTTGGCAATGCTTGACAAAATTGTCTATCGGTGATAGAATGAAAGTGACTATTAAAGATAGACAGTTTTTCTTTATACGAAAAAATTGGTATACATAAGGAGGCAGTTACAATGTCAGAAATCAAACTGGGTATGGTAGAAGCCCGTTTTGCGGATATTGTGTGGCAGCATGCACCGCTGTCCACGAAGGAGCTGGTGGCGCGTTGTGAGGAGGAATTGAACTGGAAGAGGACCACAACCTATACGGTACTTAAGAAGCTTTGCGAGCGCGGCATTTTTGAAATGGAGAACAGCCGGGTGACGGTGCTCATCGGAAAGGATGAGTTTTACGCCATCCAGAGCGAGAAGTTTGTGGAGGAGACTTTTTCCGGTTCCCTTCCGGCGTTTATTGCAGCCTTCGGTTCCCGGAAGAAACCGTCCGCCAAGGAGCTGGAGGAGATTCGCAGACTTCTTGATTCCTTTGGGGAGGGTTGAGTATGGAGAAGGTGTTTGTGGAAGTGTTAAATATGGGACTGACGGCTACCTGGGTGGTGTTGGCGGTATTGGCAGTGCGGGCGCTGTGTCATAAGGCACCGAAATCTTTGATAGTAGGTCTGTGGGCGCTGGTAGGATTGCGCCTGGTGTGTCCGTTTCTGGCAGAAAGCATTCTGAGCCTGATACCCAGTGCAGAGATTGTATCACCGGAGATTTTGTTGGCAGAGCGGCCGTCCATACATACCGGGGTGACGATGTTAAATTCTACGGTAAATCCATATCTTTCGGAGCATTTGGCGCCGGGATACAGTGTTTCCGGTGCACCGACTCCGGGGGCAAGTGCGAACCCGATGCAGATTATCGCTTTCGTGGCGTCGATTGTCTGGATTGCCGGAATGGTAATTATGTTTGCCTACAGTATTACCTCATATTTGTGGCTTCGCCATAAGGTGAAGGTGTCTCTTTGCTATCGGGATAATATTTATTTTTGCGACGGTATCGCAACGCCTTTTGTATTCGGTGTCATAAAGCCGCGGATTTATCTTCCTTCCGGGATGTCTGAGGCACAGATGGATAGTGTGATTGCTCATGAGACGGCGCACCTGAAACGAAAAGACCATTGGTGGAAGACGATTGCATTTTTTCTGTTGTCGGTCTATTGGTTTCACCCGCTTTTGTGGATTTCCTACCTGCTGTTTTCCAGAGATATGGAGCGTGCCTGTGATGAACGGGTAGTGAGGGAGATGGAGACGGAGGCGCGGAAGAACTATGCGGAAGCATTGGTAGCGTGCAGTTTGCAAAAACGAATGATGCTTGCCTGTCCGTTGGCGTTCGGAGAAGTTGGCGTAAAGAACCGTGTGAAATCGGTGTTAAACTATAAGAAGCCTGCTTTCTGGATTGTGGCGGTGACCGTGGTGGCCGGGATTGCAGTGGCAATATGTTTCCTGACCAATCCGATTTCAGAGTCGAAAGAGTCGGATCGGCTTACTGATATGTTTGGCATTACGATTGTCGGTAATGATGGAACAACATCTATGATCGGCGGTGCGGATGGGCCGACGGCGATACTGGTAGGTTCCGAAACGGAAGCTTCCATTCGCTACTTGCGAAAGCAGTATCCGCAATATTTTGATTTGGACACTTCGGAGGGGCTGGAAGTGTATGTGTGGCAGTTGGCAGGCAATTCTTATTCCTGCGGCCTGTTAAGCGGAAAAGAATCGCGAGCGATTGCAGAAAAGACGGAAGGAATCCGGACGGATTTATGGAGGTTGCAATCGGTAACTGTAACGGAAATGAAGCTGATTTTGGCTGATTATGGTATCTCGAAGGAAGAAGTGAAAATAATACCGCATCATATGCCGCATTCCAGTTATCTGAATGTAGAGGCGGCGGAGAATCCGGAAGGGTATCAGAAGAAGCTGGAAGCTTTGTTCTGGGGAGAGGAGGATTGAAATGTTGAACGATGAGAAGCAAAAGAAGTTCCGGCTATACTGGTTGTTTACTTTACTTGGGACCTTAGCAATCTCCGCATATCCGATTTATATGGGAGTTAAGGTGCTCCGGAGTATGGCAATGTATGGGTTTGTACCACAGAAGAATTATCCGAAGTACATCATTCCGTACACTCCGGTGGCTATTGCGGTTATCGTAGCGGTATGCCTGATGCCGGTGCTTATGAAAAAGCTGAAAAAGTATTCGCTTCTTACGGCATCGGGAGTTGCTTTGGTTGTGTTCTTTGTGACGGAGTTTTTGTTTGAGCAAAAGGTGATTGTCAACGGAACCTTGTCGGCAAAGCTGGAGCGTTGGCAGATGTTTATGTGCTATGTTTCGCCGGAAACGTATCAGACCAGAAATTGGCGTGCGGTGGATATTTTAATCGGGGAATACAGTCCCACCTTTAAGATTCATTTTTATATGATTTCCATGGGATTGATTTTAACGATTTTGAGTTGTCTGTACGGGTTCGGACAGATGGTTTTGACCGGAACTAAGAAGAAGCAAAAGGCGTTGATAGTACAGTCAGCGGGCTCGGCGCTGTTCTTGGGACTTTGTATTTTTGCCTGCTTTACTGCCTTTTTCAGAAACGGAGAACTGTTGGTTTCGACTCTGTCGGCGGTTTTGATGGGTGTATTCTTTTCTCTGTTGGGCGTAACCGTAGGTACCTATGTGGGTTCTTTCCTTTTGGGAAAGAAGAAAGGAATTTCGGTAGGAATTCCGGCGGCGGTAGGCGCAGTAACGACTCTGGCTATGTACATCGGAGAAATGTGTCTGCTCAGCGGAAATCTGTATCTGCTCGGCAGGGGCTTCTGGTTTGAAAGTATTCCGGGGATTGTACTGGCGCCGGTGGATGTGTTGATTATTTTGTCGGCGGGTATCGTGACCGGAGGAATTTGTCTGTTATTAAATAAAAAAAGGAACATTGCTTAAATTTTGAATTGCTTAATATTTCGTCTTGCAGTATAATGAGAATATGAAGATATGAAGAACTCTTCTTGTGGTTGTGTCCGGTGAGGACATCCGCAAAAAGAGTTCTTTGGTTGTAAAAGAGATTCGAACTGCGAGATGGAGGTAGTTTATGGCGCAAAATGTGATGATAACGGGAACCGGAAGAAGCTATGCGTTGGGGTATAACATGGTGCTTCGTTATTTGGAGTGCGGAGACAAGGTCATTGCCACGGTACGGAAGGAATCGGAGGCACTGTTAAAGTTAAAGGAAACTTACGGAGAACGTTTGTATATCGTAACCATGGATATCGGCAGTACGGAATCGGTATGTGCGGCGGCAAAGGAAGTGGAACAGCGTTTTGATTGTATTGACTTGTTGATTAACAATGCGGTAACGGTATCTCCGGATTGCGACAAGGATTTCTTCGATGCAAATCTGGATTATATTGCCCATACGGTGGATGTGACGGCGGTAGGACCGCTTCGTGTCATTAAGGCCTTTTATCCGCTCCTTGCAAAGAGTAAAGAGACGGCCCTTGTGATGAATATTTCTTCCGAAGCGGGCAGTATCGGCCGCTGTTATCGTACGAACCTGATTGATTACGGTATGGCGAAGGCAGCGTTAAATATGGGGACCATGAATCTCGTAAATGTGTTTAAGAATGACGATAACATTAACTTGTTCTGCGTGCATCCGGGATGGATTCGCACCGACGGACGCCCGGATAATAAGGCACCGTTATCCGCTTATGATGCTGCGGAGATTTTGCGAAAGCTGTTCGAAGAAAAGAGGGAAGACCGCACGGGACCGCGTTTTATTACCAACGAAGGAAAAGAGTATCCGTTTTAATGAGACGGAGTTGGACAGACATGTTACAAACAGAGGAAAGAAAATAAGGAGAATTGCCATGATTTACACAACCTTTCAAGATAAAAAATTGTCCCTTTTAGGCTTTGGTGCCATGCGTTTACCGGTAAATGCCGACGGCAGTATTGATGAAGCACAGACAACGGAAATGACCCGTTATGCCATAGAGCACGGAGTGAATTATTTCGATACCGCATGGCCGTATCACAGCGGAGAGTCGGAGCGTGTCATGGGGCGGATTCTGTCCGAGTATCCGAGAGACAGTTATTATCTGGCGGACAAGTATCCGGGACATCAGATTTTGAGTACCGGCTACAACCCCGCGGAGATTTTTGAAGAACAGCTTAAGAAATGCGGCGTGGATTATTTTGATTTTTATTTGTTGCATAACGTGTACGAAAAGTCTATGGAGACTTATTTGGACCCGCAGTGGGGCATCATCGATTATTTTAAGGAACAGAAGAGACTGGGCCGGATTAAGCATCTGGGCTTCAGTGCCCACGCGGAGGTAAAAGGCTTAAAGGAATTTCTTGATATTTGCGGGGATGATATGGAGTTCTGCCAGATTCAGTTGAATTATTTGGACTGGACGTTGCAGGACGCCAAGGGAAAGTATGATTTGCTCACCGAGCGCGGGATTCCGGTATGGGTCATGGAGCCGGTGCGGGGCGGTAAGCTGGCGAAGCTTTCCGAGGAAGAGGAAGCAAAGTTAAAGGAATATCGCCCGGAGGCTTCTACCGCTTCCTGGTGTTTCCGGTTCCTGCAGGAGCTGCCGAATGTGAAGATGGTGCTGAGCGGCATGTCCGACGAGGCGCAGATGCATGACAATGTGGCTACCTTTGCGGAAAGAAAGCCGTTGTCAGAGGAAGAAATGAACCTTCTCTTTGAAATTGCGGAAGGAATGAAGGATATCGTACCGTGTACCGGATGCCGCTATTGCTGTGACGGTTGTCCGATGGGGTTGGATATTCCGGGATTTTTGCATACCTATAACGAACTTCGTACCGCTCCGTCCATGAACGCGGGAATGCGGATTGAGTTTATGGCGGAGGAGGAACGGCCTTCCGCATGTATCGGATGCGGTGCATGTACGGCCATTTGTCCGCAGAATATTGATATACCGGGGGCATTGGCGGATTTGAGCGACCGTCTGGCTAAGCGAATCAGTTGGACGGAGATTTGCAGACAGAGAGAAGAAGCATCAAAAAAGAAATAGTCAAAGTGATTGTAGGGGCTGCAGATATGCGGCCCTTTGTTGTTAAAGAGAGAGCGGGAAAACGGAACGGAAAGCTTTTGGTACGAGGTAGAAACGGATGGAATAGGAAAGATATCGCATTGACAGAAAATGAAGAATAATGTAATCTTAATAAGATAACTCAGAATAAATGAAGATTGCGAAGAAGAAATACAAGGAGGTGACATGCGAAGGTGGAAGCTAACTTAGGGGCGAATGAATATAAGGAATCGGATGCGTTAACCGGCTTATACACGGCGAATACGTTTTTTACACATGTAGAGGACTATAAAAAGCAGATAGGGAACAAGGACTACTGTATGGTTTCTGTGGATTTGGAGCATTTCCGGGTGTTTAACAAGCTGTACGGAAGAATGCAGGGAAATCGTCTGTTAACCGGAATTGCGGAGTATCTGAAAGAGTTTCGAAAGCAGTGCGGAGGTTTGGTAGGATATCTCGGTGGGGATAATTTCGGGATTTTTATGCCCTATGAGGAGGCGCTGATCGAGGTCCTTTGTAACGGTGTAGCGGCAGAGGTGGAACGGTTTAATACGACCATGAGTTTTCGGCCAGCCTTCGGTGTTTACCGGGTAGATGATGTTTCCGTGGAAGCGGGAACGATGTACGATCGTGCTACGATAGCAATGGCTCATGTGGTGGGAAATTATCAGATGCGCCGTTGTGAATATACGCAAGAGATGGAAGAGAAGGTAGAGGCGGAGATTAAACTTCTGGCGGAAGTACAGGAGAGCTTAAAAAACGATGAGTTTGTGTTCTATGTGCAACCGCAGTGCGATATTGCCACCGGAAAGATTGTGGGCGGAGAATCGTTGGTTCGTTGGAAACATAGCACCAAGGGGATGATTTCGCCGGGAGTGTTTGTTCCTGTGTTGGAGAGTAACGGATTCATTGCGGATTTGGACCGGTATATCTGGGATAGAGTGTGCCGGTGGCTCAGAAGCTGGATTGACCGGGGATATCAGCCGGTACCGATTTCCATTAATGTTTCCAGAACCGATATTTTTGCCATGGATGTTCCTGCATATTTGCAGAGTCTTATGAAAAAGTATGAATTACCGCCGCGTTTGCTGAAGGTAGAGGTTACGGAGAGTGCTTATGCGGAGAGCAATGACAAGATTATCCGTACGGTAAAGCAACTCAGAGACTCGGAATTTTTGGTTATGATGGATGATTTCGGCAGTGGATATTCCTCTCTTAATATGTTAAAGAGTGTGTCCGTGGATGTGCTGAAACTGGACATGAGATTTCTGGACATCAGCGAGCAGGAGGAAGAAAAGGGCATCGGGATTTTGGAGTCTGTGGTCAATATGGCGAGACAGATGCGGATGCCGATTGTGGTAGAAGGTGTCGAGACACGGAAGCAGGAGGACTTTCTGTTAAAGATGGGCTGCCGGTATACGCAAGGGTATTATTACTATAAGCCGATGCCGGTGGAGGAGTTTGAAGCACTGATTTCCGATGAAACGAATTTGGATTTCAACGGAATCTGGTGCCGGCAGATGGAGTCCATGCATGCCAGAGAGTTTTTGGACAGCAATCTGTTCACGGATACGATGGTAAATAATATACTCGGTGCGGCGGCCTTTTACGATATGTTTGAGAACCGGCTGGAAATTACCAGAGTAAATGAGCAGTATTATCAGCTGGCGGGAATTAATTCTAAGGATGAAGCGGATTGTTATAAGCAGTTGGGGGTACATGTCAGAGACGATGACCGGAGTGCGCTGTATACGTTGTTTTCCAATGCGTACCAGAACGGAAACGGCGGTGCCCAGGGATATATTCATTTCGTGCGTACCGACGGAGAGGTACGATGGGTGTTTATGCGAGTCTTTTTTTTGAGAGAAAAAGAAGGCCACAAGCAGTTTTATGCGTCTCTCGCGGATATGACCGCATTAAAAGAGAAGAAAGAAAAAGCTATTTTTACCGAGCTGGATGTGGAAGACTGGACCGAGAAGCAGAAGGGGTGTATGGAGAAATACTACGGCAACATGTCCTGCGGATTCTCGGTAGGAAAGCTGGATTTGGATGAAGCAGGCAAACCGTTAAAGTATGAGATTTTGTATGCTAATCAGGAACTGAGCCGTGTGGCAGGCGGAGATATCGGCCGTTTGCGTTATTTGATGCGAAAGTTGTTTGCGGATAACGAAGAGGAGATACTGAATAAGGTATACCGGGCCGGTTACCTGGGTGAGGTGGTAGAGCATTTTGCTTACAGTCCGTACAGTAACCGGTATCTGCAGCTGACTATGTTCCAACAGCAATACGGTTATATTGCCAGCATGGTACAGGATGTGACCAAATTCCAGATTTATCAGAGCACCATGAATGAAGTGCTAAAGTCGTACAGGGAAGTGTATTATGTCCAGTTACAGGATGATTACTGCCGTATGGTATATCCGGATGAAAACCGGCTTTTGGAACGGGGAAATTATTCGGAGCTTGTTAACCGACATTTCGGAACGGGAACGATTTTACCTTATGATGAGGAGAATGTGAGAAGGTTCCTTTCGTTGGAAAATTTGCGTAAGGTGCTGGGAACCCAGGATACGGTGGAATATAAGTATCGACGCCGGTCGAATGAGGCGGGAGAGGAATGGTGTCTTACCACGTTCCGGGTGTATGAGAGGGACGGAGATATGCCGAAGGCTGCAATTCTGACTGTGCGCAGTATCGAGACTTTGATGAGGGAAAAGGAAGAATTCAAACGTCAAAACATGGGAAAAGTACTGGCGAATATGTCGGATGGATTTTATATTTACAAGGCCTGCGGGGACGAAAAGATTCTGTATGCAACCCCGCCGGTGTTGAAAATATTCGGTTGTGAAACGATGGATGAATTCCGTGGCTGGGTAAATAATTCTTTCAGCGGCATGATTCATCCGGAGGATTTGAACCGGGTGCAGTTTGAGATTAAGCAACAGGTAAAACAGACCGACAAGAAGCTGGATTTTATTCGGTACCGTATTATTCGTAAGGATGGTCAGGTTCGCTGGATTGATGATTGCGGACACTTAGCGGACAGCGGTTCCGGGGATGACAGTCAGTTGTTTTATGTCTTTATTTCCGACATTACGGAGACAATTTCCGAGGAGGAGAAGGAACGACTGCTGCGGATGAATGAGTATTATAAGTAGTATAAGAATAGGGAAATCGGAAGGGGCCGTATCGGTGGGATACAGGCCTCTTTTTTTATATTGGATGCATATTTATGCTGTAAAACAAAATAATTATTGACAATTATGCAAATGAAATGTATAATTATGCCAAAAAATGAATGGGCTGGATATATTCATGAGAGGAGGACATACAATGAAAGCAGTTGTTTTTCAGAAGGACAGTTTGTTTTATGAAATGCTTGGTTTCAATACGCACCCCTGCCTTGAGGAAGAGTTATACGATGGGTGGCTTTTACGTTTTGCGGAAGGATATACGAAACGAGCAAATTCGGTAAATGTAGTCGGAGAATCTACGATGCCGGTTGCAGAGAAGGTCAAACACTGTGAAGAAAAGTATACGGAATACAATTTACAACCGGTGTTTAAGATTGCACCGATGGCATTAGAGATAGATGAGTTATTGGAGGAGCGCGGATATTCTGCAGTAGATAAAACCAATGTGATGGCAGTGGATTTGGCGAAACAGGTGAGGGAGACCCAGGGGAATGGCTGTAAGGCTACAGAGATAGGGGAAATATCGGTGACTGTCGAAGAAAAGTTTACCGAAACCTGGCAGTATTATTATTTCACCTTCAACAAGGTGTCTCCTGTGCATGTGCCGACAGCAAAGAAGATCCAGGCTAAGATTACAAATCCGGTTCTTTGCACGACGGTATATGTGGATAAAAAGGCAGTGGCCTGCGGTCTGGGAGTATTGGAGCAGGGCTGCGTGGGATTGCTTGATATTGTGGTGAAAGAGGAATACAGAGGATGTGGGTTTGGGAAGGTACTTTGCCAAGCGCTTTTAGAAAAGGCGAAGGAGAAGGGGGCAACTGTCGGGTATTTGCAAGTGGTGGACAGCAATACGGTGGCAAAGAAATTGTATAAGAGTCTTGGATTTGAGGATGTGTACAGTTATTGGTACCGGGTGAAGGTGTGAGATACGGAGTTTTGATACCGAAGCAGAAATATTGACAAGAACCAAAGACAGTTGTATAATTATGAAACCAAAAGAAAAAGGAGAACCGACTATGAAAACAAAGGTATTTATCGACGGAAGTGAAGGAACCACAGGACTTAGAATTTTTGAGCGTTTTCAGAATCGTGACGATATTGAGATAATGAAGATTGATCCGGAGCTTCGTAAGGATCCGGAGGAGAGAAAGAAGATGATTAATGCATCCGATGTGACGTTTTTGTGTTTGCCGGATGCAGCTGCAAAGGAAGCGGTTTCTTTTGTAGAGAATGAGAATACGGTAATTATTGATGCCTCTACCGCACATCGTACGGAAGAGGGCTGGGCTTACGGCTTCCCGGAGCTTTCCCCGGAACACAGAGATGCGATTAAGAAGGGGAAGCGTATTGCGGTACCGGGCTGTTATGCATCGGGCTTTGTATCTTTGGTATATCCGTTGGTAAAGGGCGGCATCCTGCCGAAGGATTATCCGGTGAGCTGCTTTGCACTGTCCGGTTACAGCGGAGCGGGCAAGAAGACCATCGCGGTGTATGAGAGCGAAGACAGACCGACGGAGCTGGCTTCCGGTCGTGTGTATGCCCTGACCCAGCAGCATAAGCATTTAAAGGAGATGAAGGCCATTACCGGTATCAACCGTGCGCCGTTATTCTCCCCGGTTATCGATGACTATTACAGTGGAATGGTAGTGACCATTCAGTTGTATGCGGATATGCTTTCTAAGAAGGAGACGCCGGAGAGCTTGCTTTCCTACTACGCAGACTATTATAAGGGAGAGCAGTTTATTAAGGTGGCAGCTGCGGATGATGAAGTGGCAGCAAGTGGTTTCCTTGCAGGAAACGGTTTGTCCGGTTGGGACGGAATGAAGATTTATGTGACCGGTAACGAGGAGCGTATCGTGGTTTCCGCACAGTTTGATAATCTCGGTAAGGGTGCTTCCGGTGCGGCAATCCAGTGTCTGAATGTGCTTCTTGGGTGTGACGAGGCGAAGGGATTGAATCTGTAAGTGTCTGCGGCCGAAGTTCCGGTGCGGGCGTGCGGGACGATAAGATTCGGAAGAAAACAAAGAAAGGTCGGAGCAAGAAATGCTTGCTCCGGCCTTTTAGATTTTAGTGTAGGATAGAGTTTATTTTACACTATCCAAAAATGCCGCACAGAAAATTGCCGGAGAATTCCAGTAAATCGTAATTTCATTCAAAGAATAGCACTCCCAGCGGTCGACGTAGCATTTCATGGGAGGGGTGCCTTCCGGAAGGAGTCCCTTGGCAAGCGGGTCGACCCATTTGGTCCCGTTGGCTCCGCCGGAAACATAGCCCGGAATGGTGTCGTCGATACCGTCGGCCTCGGTAATGCGGTTGTGCGGATTACAAAAGGCGTGAGCACCGACGCCGGTTACATAGCTGTAGCCGGTGGCATTGACACCGAGGAGATAGTCCATCTGGCGGACAAGAGCGGTATGATATTCCGACTTCGGAGTCAAGCGGTATACCGTGCCGAACAACATTCCGCGGTTCAGAACGGTGAGATTACTCCCCCAACAATATTCGTTTGTTTCAAGGGCAACGCCGTATCCGCAGGAGGAGATTATATTTAACAGGTGGTCGGCTTCTTTGATAAGCAGAGCCTTGTAGGTATCACGGAATTCCGCTTCGGCGGAAGTTCTCGAGGTGTGCTCCTTTTCGGCGGCAGTTGTCATCAATTCGTCTTCCAACAAGGCCCATCCGGCAAAGCCGCTGATATCGGCCCAACCGTATTGTACCGGATTCGGATGTTGGTCAAAAAGGCGTTTCGCTTCGTTTAAATATCGCACGTTTCCGGTGGTGCGGTATAATTCCATGGCTGCCCACATACGTTCATCTGTGTCGGAACGGTCGCCGTAGCCGCCGGTGCGGCATTCTCTGACGTGTTCAAACAGAAATTCCGGATGTTGTTCCAGCCATACATAAGATTTTTCGGCGGCTGTCAGGGCGCACTCTGCAAACGCTGCGTCAAACGGTCGGTAAATACGGGAAGCCAGTGCCATGGTAGCAACGAAATCCGCAACCGCCATGGAAGACGGAGGGAGCAGAAGCATTCGGTTGGTATCCTCGTGAGGCATGACAAAGGCAGAATGATTTTGTGTGGTATGTTTGTGGTATACGCTGCCGTCTTCCGCCTGCAGCTGCAGCATCCAGTCCAGTTCATAGCGGCATTCATTTAAAATGTCCGGAATGCCGTTGCCGCTTTCCGGGATGTCAAGGTTCTTTGTAAATGCATCCGGAAAGAAACGGTATGCATAGAGAATATGTCCTAACGCACAGGCGGCAGCGGTGGTGTAGCGTCCGTAATCGCCTGCATCGTGCCAACCGCCTCGGATATCAAAAGTTTGCATATCGGCTTCCGAAAGTTCTCCGGCCAGAAAACGTTCGTATTCGGTCCAAAGAACGGAAGGGGCGGTATGACAGGCTTTACGGGCAAACTTTCCGGCGTGGGCCTCGGTCAGTTCCGTGCCGCAACGCTGATAATACAACATTTTGGAAAGGAGTATATTCAAACTGCCGTATAAGTTACTGCCGATGGGAAACGGATAAGAAACGGTATCGCCGGAACGGATAACATAAGTACCCGGTGCGGTCAGTTCGGAGAAGTCCAGCTGCCAGACGAAATCCCCGGAGGCTTCGTCCGGACCGAAGAAGACAGCGTCTTTTTCCATAATACAACAGCCGTCCACGTTACAAATCCGTACACGTATCGGAGAAAGGGATGGTTCGGTACCGGCTTCCTGCGGGAGGGCAAGAATTGCGGTTTTATTACTGTTTGGCAGATAGCCCATTTGATTTATGTAAATATTCATAAAAGTCTCCTGTGCAAACTTTGTTGATGAGGTCTCTTCGGTTTCTTTGAAATAATTAAATATATTATATTATTTCTGAGGAGAAAGGTCAATCCTGTATTTTGAAATGTTTGAGTTTGCGCCGAAACAGACGGATATATGCAGAAATCTTCATTTTTATGCGTAGTGGTTCATATTATACAAAAGAATGGAGGTGCGGCAAAGGGAATCCTATGATATACTGAATTCGTATACAGTAGCATTATGTGCGAAAATAATGAAAACTCACGGAGGTGTTCCTGTGAGGAAGAGGAGGATAAGATGAGCGTAGATGTAAGTAAGCTGCCGAAGCTTGGCTTCGGATTGATGCGTTTGCCGGAGAAGGACGGGGCGATTGATTTGTCCCGGGTATGTGATATGGTAGATGCGTATATGAAGAACGGAATGAATTATTTTGATACCGCGTATGTGTACCACGGAGGCATGTCTGAGGTGGCGGCAAGAGAAGCAATCGTAAAGCGCTATCCGAGAGATTCCTTTTATCTTGCAACGAAGCTTCCGGCGTGGGAGATTCACAGCTTTGAGGACAGAGATAAAATCTTTGATATTCAGTGCGAGCGTGCCGGTGTAGAGTATTTTGACTTCTATTTGCTGCATAGTGTGGAAGACGGCGGCAATTATGATAAATATGTGCAGTATGACTGTTTTAACTGGGCAATGGAGAAGAAACAGCAGGGCAAAATTAAGCATTTCGGATTGTCTTTCCACGGTACGCCCGCTTTGCTTGAGAAGATTGTGGAGGAGCATCCGGAATTGGAGTTTGTGCAGATTCAGTTGAATTACGTGGATTGGGATAATCCGATTGTACATTCCGGTAAGCTGTATGAGATTTTACAGAGCCGTAACATCCCGATGATTATTATGGAGCCGGTAAAGGGAGGCATGCTGGCGAAGATGGAGGATGAGCTGGAGGCAATATTAAAGGCAGAGAACAGCGAGGCATCCATTGCGTCCTGGGCATTTCGTTTTGTTGCTTCTTTAGACGGCGTTGCGACGATTTTAAGCGGTATGTCTACGGAAGAGCAGATGCAGGATAATATCAATACCTTTACGAAGTTTAAAAAGCTGACGGAGAAGGAGCAGGCAGCCATTGCTGCGGTTGTGGAAAAGATGCACAGTATGCCGCTGATTCAGTGTACATCCTGTCGTTACTGTGTGGACGGATGCCCGTCGGGAATTTTGATTCCGGATGTATTCCGTGCGTTGAATACGAAACGGAGATATCCGAAGAATGATAACCGTCCGCATTTCTTCTATAACGGTCTGGTGGGAAGAAGCGGCCGTGCAGGGGATTGTATCGGCTGTGGTCAGTGTGAGAGTGTATGTCCGCAACATTTAAATATTATCGAGCTTCTGCTGGAGGCAAGCGAAAAACTGGATAAGTAATAAAGATAATACGATAATACGGCGCAATCTTGAGAAAAGTCAGGATTGCGCCTTTTTGTTTTTTATGGGGAACGGATGGTTCAGTCCTTCCTTTCCGTAATAACGCCGCAGGCGATTTTTTCGCCGGCATTTCCGGACGGTTGTGTGGTAAAATCGTCCGGATTTTGATGGATGACAACGGAACGGTTTATAATCATCGGCAGGGTCAGAAAACTGTCGTAGAGTACCGTCCATACATAGCCGTCATTGGAAAGAAGGGGAGGGAGGTCGCCGGCATGCTCCGGGTGGGGAACTTTGTCCGGATTGTAGTGGTTACCGGTGTTTGCAAAGTCGTCGGAGCAATTGTCGTTTTCATGAATATGAAATGCAAAGAAGGTCGGCGTATCCTCGCCTTTACCGTCCGGCAAGTCGGATACCTCCACAGCAATTAAAATGCCGGACTCCGGGAGAGCATAGAACTTTACGACACCGTTAATGTCCGGATACAGATTGTTTCCCTTGATAACCGCAATTGCGTCCGGTTCATCGTCGGACAGAAGAGAAAGAAAATAGTTTTTGGTTTCCATGGAAGACCTCAAAACAGTCTTTTGTCCAGTATATGCGGGAGGGAGTAGCTGTGTGCTTACAAAAAAAGAATCGAACAAATATTCATATTTATACTTGAAAGTCGAACAAATGTATGATATAATGATGGGGTGAGGAATGTAGAGCGTGAAATAAACAGAACGGAGAGGAGCGTGTGCGGCATGGTACTGGAAGAAGGATTATCCATAGAGAAGAAGCTGGAAATATTGTCGGATGCGGCCAAGTACGATGTGGCTTGTACCTCCAGCGGGATGCAGAGAGAAGGAAAAGCAGGAGAGTTGGGGAATTCCGTTGCGGCAGGTATTTGTCATTCCTTTTCTGCGGACGGTCGTTGTATTTCGCTTCTAAAGGTGTTGTTTACCAATGAGTGTATATTTGATTGTAAGTATTGCATCAACCGTTCTTCTAACGATGTGCCCCGGGCCAGCTTTACGCCGAAGGAGCTCTGCGAGCTGACCATCGGGTTTTATAAAAGAAATTATATCGAGGGACTTTTTTTGAGTTCCGGTATTTTGCATACACCGGATTACACCATGGAACTGATTTGCCAGACCCTCCGCATGCTTCGGGAGGAGTATCATTTTCGAGGGTATATTCATTGTAAGGCAATTCCGGGGGCGAATCCGTTGCTGGTGGAATATGCGGGATGGTATGCGGACCGTATGAGCGTGAATTTGGAGCTCCCTACCAATGAGGGGCTTCGACAGTTGGCTCCGCATAAGAGCAGGAAGAGTATTTTGACTCCCATGCGACAGATTCAGGCGGGGATTGCGGAGAGCAGGCAGTTGTTGGGCTTTAAGGGCGGCAACTACGGTGCCTTTCATTTTACAAGGCAGGCAGCAGGGCTGCCGTACCGGCCGGAACCGGCGATTCCGGAGAAACGTAAGGAGGGTAATCATGCGATAGTCGGGATTGACAGTGAAACTACCTCTGTAGAACGAACCGGGCGTGAGCTCCGCTTATCTCTTTTGGAATCTGTGGGAAGGCCGACCGGCCGTGGATTTGCGGCAGCCGGACAGAGTACCCAGATGATTATCGGTGCGACTCCGGAGACGGATTATCAGCTGGTGTCTGTGGCGGAGGCGTTGTATCAAAAGTTTGAGTTGAAGCGGGTGTTTTATTCTGCATTTGTAAAAGTGAATGAGGACGCCATGCTTCCGGATTTGCCGGGAGGTCCTCCTCTTCTTAGGGAGCATCGCTTGTATCAGGCGGACTGGTTATTGCGGTATTACGGGTTTGCAGCGGGAGAACTTCTGACGGAGAAGCGTCCGAATTTCAATGCGGTATTGGACCCTAAGTGTGACTGGGCGGTGCATCATATGGAGCTGTTTCCGGTGGAGGTGCTGCAGGCGGACTATTTTTTATTGCTCCGAGTTCCGGGGATCGGGCCGAAGTCGGCCAAGCGTATTGTGGAGGCCAGAAGGAGCGGAAGCTTTTCTTTTGAGGCCTTAAAGAAGATGGGTGTGGTTTTGAAGCGTGCGCAGTATTTTATTACCTGCGGAGGAAAGACATTAGGGCACCTTCATTTGGATGAGACGTATGTGACACAGAGCCTGATGCTGAATGAGAAGTTGCCGAAGAATCTACAGGATGCCCTTTATGGGCGCCAGATGTCGTTGTTTGAACTTCCGGCCTTTACGGCAGAAGCGGGATAGGGAGGCTTTTATGGAGAAGAAGTATATTTATCGTTGTGAGGATAGTGTGGAGGGGATTTTGACAGGGATTTATGATGCTTGGGCGTCGGTGCATCGTCACGAGGAAAACCGGATTGAGGTTTGCAGAGACGAGTGGGAGGTGCCGCTACTTTTTGCGGAGTATACCGATGTGGTGCCGGATGCGGAAAAGAGCGAGAAGGTACAGCGTTCGGTACGTCTCAGGGTGTCCGAGGAGGCGTACGAGATGATGATGAAGGCGGTGCTTTCCGGAGACCCGGAAAAGGGCGAGGTGATTTACCGTTTCTTGATTTATGCGTTCCGGGAGGGGGCAAGAGCCGGCCGGAGCTATGGCAATCCCTGGGTGATGCGGTTATTTGAAATTGTGCGTAATTTTGATAACGAATCTCATCATTTAAAAGGATTTCTTCGGTTTGATGAGCAGGAGAACGGACTTTTACTGGCCCGCTATGCCCCGAAGAACAATATTCTGGGGGATTTGATGGAGCATTTTTCGGACCGCATGAACGGAGAAAGCTTTATGATTTTTGATGAAAAACGTCGGATTGCGGGTGTGTACCGGCCCGGGACGGTGTGGTTTGTATATCGTCTGAACGAGGAGGAGTACCGTGCGTTTTCCGAGGCATACACGCAAGAGGATACCTATAGCGCTTTGTGGAAGATTTTTCACCGCAAGATTGCCATTGCGGAACGGGAAAATGCGTCTCTTCAAAGAAATAATCTTCCTCTTCGGTTCCGGCCTTATATGACGGAGTTCCGGACTTCATAGAACACGGAAGCCTTTTCCGTGCTTTGTTACTATAAAAGCCAGCTTTCCGGAATTGATTCCGTAAAATACCTTATCTACCATGGCGGCAAACAAGTAGTTTACGAGCATACCATAGATGATACCGTCGAAGTCCCGGAATAACCATCCTCCCATAAGAATGATACCGATGTCAACGGAAAAGGCGATGGTCCCCAGACGAAGGTGTGGCTTCATGCTTTTGAGTGCCATAATGAGGAAGTCCGTTCCACCGGTGGAGGAGCCTCTGGTATAGATAACCGCGTATCCGATGCCGCCCAGAATGCCGGTGACGAGAGCCGCCAACAGACGAGAACCGGTATAGAAGGGAAACAGCGGCGCAAAATAATCGATAAATAGTGAAGAGATAACCATACAGCGTATGGATTTCAGCAGAAAGGAACGACCGATTTGCCGATAACACAAAAGAGCTACCGGAAGGTTTAGCAGGATGGTGGACAACCCTATAGGGATGTGAAAGAAACGGTTCAGAATAATGGCAATGCCGGAAAAGCCGGTCATCGGGAACTTTGCGGCTAAGGCAAAGTTGTGGACGGCAAACGCAACTAAGATGCTTCCTGCAATTTCATACAGGAGGTCGGTGATACATGGAAATGTTTTTTATAATTCATGGAATGAAACAGCTTCATTTCTTGGTTTGTAAAGTTGATTTGACGAAGGATAGTGTATCCCGGAATAACACATACTACTCCCGGACTCGTAATGCAAAAGAGCATTATAGTATGATACGCCTGACAGGAGGTAGAGATGAAGTCGTTATGGGAGAAGGAAATAGAGTTGCCGTCGTTTCCCCGGTTGGAAGGAGAGGTGCGAACGTAGATTTGAAGAAAAATGTAAGGAAACATGACTTTTTCGACGTTCTTCATTGACGGAAGCACTGCTTTTTGTTATACTGAATATATTACAGATATAGGTACGAACGTGAGTAATATACGGAAAGGAGAACGCTATGAGTGATAACAAAGCATTACTTTCGCAGGATGAAATCGATGCATTGGTCAGTTTCCTGAAGAAGAAGGAAAAAGTCGGAAATGATGTTTTGGACCAGACCAGCATCGACCGGCTGGTAGAGATTCTGAACGAGGCAAAAGCAAACGAAGAGGCGGCAGCGGGTTCCGGCTGGTTTGGCGGCAATTCCGTGCTTTCTGTGGAGAAGGATATTGCGGTTCAGAGAGAACAGTGCGTCCTGCTTTATGAGAAAGACAATAAGAACTATGCTCATATTGTATGTGAAAATGTTGTAACCGGAATGCGGTATGAGATTACTCCGGAATGTTTGAATCAGTCTTGTCTGGTAGAGAGCAGAGGGGAAAGCTGGGGCTATGCGGTTATGCCGGTGTTATTTGATCTTGCGGCAATGCAGCTTCAGGTAACATATTCCGCAGAAGTGTTTTCAAAGGTATGCAAAGACTATGCGGAGATTGTGTACGGAAATGCAAAGACAGAACTTCCGAAGGTGTTTCTTCCGACAGCCGCGCGTATATTGAATAACATGGATAAGTAAAAAGGGTATTGACGAATTTGTAAATAAGTGGTATAACTGCTAAATATAACTTCGTAAAAGACATTTGTCTTTGTGAAGAGAACACTTTTGTGTTAGGAGGTTTGGCATATGAAGAACACTTTGATTCGTTTAAATGGCCCGGAAGCAGTACAGGAGTTTGTAAATGCTGCTGTAAAATGTAATTTTGATATTGATGCAAAATACAATCGCGTTATTGTTGATGCAAAGTCTTTTCTGGGGGTATTAGGGTTATCGGGAAACCCGATTTCCGTCTATACACACGGTGAAGATACTACATTTGAGAAGACGTTAGAGAAGTTTGCAGTCTGTTAAAGGAGCAACATGTATCGTTTAATTTGTCGGGACGGAAATGCAAAGCGAGGAGAACTGGTGACGGTTCACGGAACGGTGCAGACCCCGTTGTTTATGAATGTAGGTACGGCTGCGGCCATTAAGGGTGCCGTATCCACTATGGATTTGAAGGAAATCGACACACAAGTGCAGCTTTCCAATACGTATCATCTGCATGTCCGCCCGGGAGATCAGGTGGTAAAGAAGCTGGGAGGTCTTCATCGGTTTATGAATTGGGACAAGCCGATTTTGACGGATTCCGGCGGCTTTCAGGTATTCTCGTTGGCAGGGCTTCGTAAAATAAAGGAAGAGGGCGTATATTTCAATTCCCATGTAGACGGACGCAAGATTTTTATGGGTCCGGAGGAAAGTATGCAGATTCAGTCAAATCTGGCATCAACCATTGCCATGGCCTTTGATGAATGTCCGCCGCATCCGGCGACCAGAGAGTACATGGAGAATTCTGTGGCCCGTACCACACGCTGGCTGGAACGCTGTAAGAAGGAAATGGCCCGTTTGAATTCCCTGGAGGATACCATTAATCCGAAGCAGATGTTGTTCGGTATTAATCAGGGAGGTACCTTTGCGGATATTCGTATTGAGCATGCAAAGAGGATTTCCGAGTTTGATTTGGATGGTTACGCATTGGGTGGTCTTGCGGTAGGCGAGTCTCACGAGGAGATGTATCGTATTCTGGAGGAGACGGTGCCGTATTTGCCGCTTGAGAAACCGACCTATCTGATGGGAGTCGGTACTCCGGAGAATATTTTAGAGTCGGTAGAACGTGGTGTGGATTTCTTTGACTGTGTCTATCCGGCCCGAAACGGACGTCACGGCAATGCATATACGAACCATGGAAAGATGACATTGCTAAATGCAAAGTACGAGTTAGATGACCGGCCGTTGGATTCCACGTGCGGTTGTCCGACCTGTAAACATTACAGCAGAGCATATATCCGCCACTTGTTAAAGGCGAAGGAAATGTTGGGAATGCGCCTTTTGGTGACCCACAATCTGTATTTTTATAACAAAATGATGGAAGAAATACGCGAAGCCATTGAGCAGAAACGTTTTTCGGAGTATAAAGCGCAGAAGCTCGCGGGCTTTGAGCAAGGGGAAGAAGATTAATCGTGCGGAATGCACAAGAAGGAGGAAGTTATGTTTCAGTTTTTAACTACGGATGCGGCAGCACAGCCGATGAGTCCGACCGGCACCATTTTGTATTGGGTTGTTTTGATTGCGGTATTTGGCTTGATGTTTTATTTTATGGCGATTAGACCGCAGAAGAAGCAGCAGAAGAAGCAGGATGAGCTGATGGCATCCATCGCAATCGGAGACAGTGTATTAACCACCGCCGGATTTTACGGTATGGTAATCGACGTGGTAAACGAGGACGTTATTGTCGTTGAGTTCGGTAACAACAAGAACTGCCGTATTCCGATGAGAAAGAGTAGTGTAGTGGAAGTTGAAAAGCCGATGGAAGAGGAAGCAAAGGCAAAGTAATTTGTCTGTGAATAAGGAGAAAAGAACGGGATATTGCATGATGCAGTATCCCGTTTGTTTTTTGTAGAGGTAAAGTGCGGATGTGTATAAAAAGATTATCTCGTATGCTCTTCTATATACCGATAAAGCGGCTCCAACAGGGCTTCCGGAATGTTCAGATTGTGATTTCTTCCGGTGCCCAGATACAGGTTCGGTTTGTTGGCTCCGTGAAAATCCGTACCACCGGTCATAAGAAGTCCGAAGCGGTTTGCCAGGCTGTAACAGATTTGTTCATTAAAACCGGTGTTGGAGGAATAGTACACCTCTAAGCCGGCCAGCCCTGCATCTTTTAAGCGTTTGATCAGTGCTTCCAACTCGGCCGGAGGTAACTTATAAAGCAGCGGGTGCGCCAGTACCGGGATGCCGCCGGCATGCAAAATCAGGGAGATTGCACGTTCCGGTTGCATATACTCTCGCGGAACAAAGCAAGGAGCATCGTAATTTAAATAGCGTTTGAAGGCTTCCTCGGATGTTTTGACATGACCGTGCTCTATCAGATACTTTGCAAAATGGGCTCTGGTAATTACGGTATCCGGGTTGCTACGGCGTAAATCCTCCAGTGTTAACGGAATGTCGAGGGCACGGAAACGCTCTGCCATTTGCTCGTTTCTAAGGTCTCTGGCGCGGACGGCATCTTCCAATGCCTGTAACAGAACGGAATCGGTTTCGTCTATAAAAAGGCCTAAAATGTGGATATCTCTGTTTTTATATGCGGCGGAAATCTCTGTACCTGAAATAACGGTAATAGGGAGCCCGGAACCGGTAGAGCAATCAGCGGCTTCCTTTGCTTTTGCGATGCCGGAAACGGTATCATGATCCGTAAGTGCAAATGCCGAAACTTCGGATTGCAGGGCGAGTGCAACCAGGTCTTCCGGGGAAAGCGTGCCGTCGGAATGATTGGAATGTACGTGAAGGTCAATCATAGGATACTCCTTTTCTTTGTAATATAAGCAGTATATCACAAAAAAATATACGGAACAAGGGAATGTAAGGAAACTTGTTCTCATATAGTGAAATAAAGAGAGAAATAGGAGAAGAGAAATGGAGAATAAGAAGGTAATAAAGGAAGTGGGAATTGCGGTAGGAAGTTCGGTGGTTGTGACAATTTTGTTTCTGGTAGTGATTGCGGTGCTTATGTTAAAGGCGGGTCTGGGAGAAGATACGGTATCAAAGCTCATGATAGCGGGGTATGTACTTGCGCCGGCAGTGGGCGGCTTTTTGTTGGGGAAGAAGCGGAAGGTAAATCGTTTTTTGTGGGGGCTTTGTGTCGGAAGCGTGTATTTTGTGCTATATGCTTTACTTGCGGTTTGTATGAAGGATGTACCGATGGGAGATATTATGTGGGTGGCGATTCCGATGTGTCTCGGAGGTATGGCCGGCGGGATGTTGAGTTAGGGCAAAAGAAATGCTTCACAGCGGAGGTAAAATGTGGTATACTGTTTTTGGGCCTGTCTATATCGGACAGGAGAGCAGTTACTGTTGTTTAGATAGACAAAGCATAAAGGGAGAACGCTATGAGACGAATCATTAAATTAAAAGGGGCGATGCGGCTGTATCTTAACTGGCCGATTTTTTTGACAATCCTTTTGATTTGCATGAATTTAAGTATACTGACGGTAGATAAAGCAGCTGCGGGAATTATGGCCATATTTGTGGTGCTTTACGCAGTGATTGCGTTTGTGTTGTATTTTGTAAAGAAACCGTTGATTGTAAATGAGATGGTGCGCTTTGCCGCGGGTTACAGCCAGGTGCAGAGAAGGTTATTGAAGGAACTGGCGATTCCGTATGCGGTGATGGATAGGTCGGGTATTATTCTTTGGGCCAATGATGAGTTTATGGATTTGGCGGATGTGTCGCCTAAGACAAAGAACATCAAAACGATTATTCCGGAGATTACATCGGATAATCTTCCGACGGTGGAGAATGATGTAAGCCTTCATGTAAAAGTGGGCGAGCGTAATTTTGAGGTTTGTCTGCGGGTAGTAAATACTCCGAGTTTTGATGAGGACATTTTGTGGCAGGAGATGCAGAGCCATAACAATGAGCTGGTTGCGTTGTATTTATACGATGAGACAGAGATTGTAGCACTACAGAAGGAAAACGAGGACCAAAAGCTGATTACCGGTCTTTTGTATATCGATAATTATGAGGAAGCATTCGAGAACATCGATGAGGTGCGGCGTTCCTTGCTTACCGCACTGGTTGATCGAAAGATTAACAAGTACATGGTAAGCATCGATGCCATTATTAAAAAGCTGGAAAAGGACAAGTATATCTTTGTGTTCCAGCATAAGTATCTGGCACAGTTACAGGCAAATAAATTCTCTCTTTTGGAGGAAGTCCGTGGCTCCAGTATCGGTAATGATGCACCGATTGTTACCATCAGTATGGGGCTCGGTGTAAATGCGGAGTCTTACCTTGCGGGATACGAAATGGCCCGCGGTGCAATCGACCTGGCATTAGGCCGTGGCGGTGATCAGGCGGTAGTAAAGGACGGTAATAAGATTTCTTATTACGGAGGCACGGCGGTACAGGTAGAGAAGACTACCCGCGTAAAGGCTCGTGTAAAGGCCCATGCCTTAAAGGAATTTATGGAGGGTAAGGAGCGTATCGTGGTAATGGGACATTCCATCGGCGATATCGATTCCCTCGGTTCTGCTATCGGTGTATACCGTATTGCCAAGACGTTGAATAAAAAAGCCCATATTGTGATTAACGAAGTGACCAGTTCCATTCGTCCGATGCTGACAAAGTTCCAAGGAAATGCGGATTACGAAGAGGACATGTTTATTGACAGTACCAAGGCCCAAGAAATTGTGGATAATGCAACGCTTTTGGTGGTAGTAGATGTAAATCGTCCGAATTATACGGAGTGCGAGGCACTTCTTTCTATGACCCGTACTATTGTAATTTTAGACCATCACAGACAGACCGGCGAAGCGATACCGAATGCGGTGTTGTCTTATATTGAGCCGTACGCGTCGTCTGCATGTGAGATGGTTGCGGAGATTTTACAGTATATCGGCGACGGCCTGAAGTTGAAGCCGTTGGAGGCAGATGCCATGTACGCCGGCATCATGATTGATACCAATAACTTCCTGACGAAGACCGGTGTGCGTACCTTTGAGGCGGCGGCGTACTTGCGCAGAAACGGTGCGGATGTGACCCGTATTCGTAAGATGTTCCGTACGGACATGCCGGAGTATTATGCCAAGGCGAAGTCCGTTGCGGCAGCAGAGATTTTTGAAAACAGATTTGCGTTTTCCGTATCGGCCAGTGATGGGGTAGACAGTCCGACGGTTGTGGCGGCGCAGACAGCGAACGAGCTTTTAAATATTAACGGGATTATGGCCTCCTTTGTATTCACGCAGTTCGGAGGAAAGATTTATATCAGCGCCCGCTCCATCGATGAATTAAATGTTCAGGTGGTTATGGAGAAACTGGGTGGCGGCGGCCACATGAGTGTAGCGGGGGCACAGTTTGACGATTGCGACTTGCCGACAGCGATAGATCGTGTGAAGAATGTGCTTCGTCAAATGATTACGGAAGGTGAAATTAAATTATAACGGAAAGGAAGAAAAACAATGGAAGTGATTTTATTACAGGATGTGAAGAGTCTCGGAAAAAAGGGAGAGATTGTAAAGGTAAGTGACGGTTATGCAAGGAACTTTATCCTGCCGAAGAAGCTCGGTGTGGAGAAGACTGCAAAGACCATGAATGATTTAAAGTTGCAGAAGGCGGCAGAGGAGAAGCACAGACAGGAGGTACTGGCAGAAGCACAGGCACTGGGTGAGCAGATTAAAAAGCTGAGTGTGACATTAAAGATTAAGTCCGGCGAAGGCGGACGTACGTTTGGTTCTGTTTCCACGAAGGAAATTGCAGTGGCTATGAAAGAACAGTTAAAGCTGGATGTAGACAAGAAGAAGCTGGTGCTTCCGGAACCGATTCGTACTCTGGGTACCACCATCGTTCCGGTAAGACTTCATCCGGAAGTTACCTCGGAGCTTACGGTTAAGGTAGTAGAAGCATAAGTACGGTACTTGATGTGATGAGAGGTTTTATACATGGATGAAGCGCTGATTAAAAGGGTAATGCCGCACAGTACGGAGGCGGAACAATCTGTCATCGGTTCCATGATGCTTGACCGGGAAGCCATAATGACGGTTGCGGAGATGCTGACCAGGGATGATTTTTACAATCCGATGTACGGCCTTCTGTTTGAAATTATTACGGAATTATTTAATGAAGGGAAGCCGGCAGATATCCTTACGGTGCAGAATCGTTTAAAGGAAAAGGATGCTCCGCCGGAGGCATATGAGTTAAAGTATTTTAATGAATTAATCGGTTCGGTGCCGACCTCTGCCAATGTGCGATTCTATGCGGAAATTGTTAAGAATGAGGCGATTAAGCGCAGAACCATTAAGGTGACGGAGGCAATTGCCAACGACTGTTACCTTGGGAAAAAGGATACCGATGAGATTTTATCGGATACAGAAAAGCAGATATTTGAGCTGGTACAGCGTCGTGGCAGCGGCGATACCGAGGATATCCGCAGTATTGTATTGAAAACCATTGAAAATATCGAAAACGCAGCAAAGAACCGTGGTGCGGTAACCGGTATTGCTACGGGCTTTTATGATTTGGATTATAAGACAGCGGGATTACAACGTTCGGATTTGATTCTGGTGGCGGCACGTCCGTCTATGGGTAAAACGGCATTTGTATTAAACATTGCGGAGTTTGTTGCGTTAAAGAGTAAGATTCCGACGGCGATTTTTAGCTTGGAAATGTCCCGGACCCAGCTTGTTAACCGTATTCTTGCCATGAATTCCAAGGTAGATTCCCAGACCATGCGTACCGGTGATTTGAAGGACGAGGACTGGGCAAAGCTGATGGAAAGTGCAAGGCTTACCGGTGAGTCTCCGCTTATGATTGATGATACGCCGGGTATATCTATTCAGGAGCTACGCTCTAAGTGCAGAAAGTTTAAGTTGGAGAAGGACCTCGGTCTGGTAATTATCGATTACCTGCAGCTCATGTCCGGTGGCAAAAAGTCCGAGTCCAGACAGCAGGAGATTTCCGAGATTTCCCGTTCCTTAAAGGCGTTGGCCCGAGAAATCAACTGTCCGGTAATTGCGTTGTCTCAGCTGTCCCGTGCGGTGGAGTCCCGTGACGATAAACGGCCGATGCTTTCCGACCTTCGAGAGTCCGGAGCAATCGAGCAGGATGCGGACGTAGTAATGTTTATTTATCGAGATGAGTACTATACAAAAGAAAAGTGTGAAGAGCCGGGAGTTTCCGAGATTATTATCGGTAAGCAAAGAAACGGTCCGACAGGTACGGTAAAGCTGGCATGGCTCGGTAATTACACAAAGTTTGCCAATTTGGATAACCGGAAACAATAAAACGGTTGCAGGAATGGATTTTTGTCGAAAAACTAATAAACCGGTCATATGGTTTTGGAAAAAAATGGGAATGGATACTTGCGTATCCGTTCCTTTTTTCGTTATACTGTGGAACAAGGACATACACTGTGTAAAATAAGAAAGACCGGAAAGGGGTATACATATGGAAAAGATTTATCTGGTATCTGAGGCGGCGGAGGCATTGGAAACGGAAGTATATACATTACGGTATTGGGAGAATCAATTGGGACTTGAGGTGCCACGGAATGCAGCGGGACACCGCTATTACGAGGAGACACAAATACGAATGTTCCGTGATGTGAAGCGTTTGAAAGAGGCGGGATTCGGCCTACGCCAGATTAAAGCAATGGGAGACCGCATGAAAGAGGTGGCGGCACTTCCCGAGGACAGACTGACGGAACTTCGTAACCGGATTATCGGTTTGGAAGCGGAGCAGGAAGCGGTATTTTCCGGAAGGGTGGAAAAGAACGTGTTCGAAGAGCCCGTATCGAAGGCGGAGCCGGAGCTGACGGATGCAGAAATGCAGACAGTGGAGGAAAAACAAGAGAGTTTCTCCTTGCGTGTATCGGAAACGGATAATCGTACTGCGGCAGTCAGAGAGGACCGAAACGAAGGGATGCGTATGCTGCAGGAGGGAATGAGCAAATGGTTGGGAGAACTGTTGCAAAAAAATAATGAAAATCTGTCTCAAAAAATAGAAGAGGGAGTATCGGAACGGATGGCAAGGGAGCTGCGCTTTTTGTTCCGCCAACAGGAGGAACGGGAAGAGGAACGCTATCGGAGACTGGACCGAACAATCAGAGAACATCAACAGGCGCGGGCAAATGTAAAACAGGCAATGGGGATGCGGGAGAATTTTTTGTTTGCCGGGAAATTACGTCCCCTCAGGTAAAAACAGAACTGTCGAATCGATTACCGGAAGTGTGCGATTCGGCAGTTTCTTTATATAATGTATTGTAGGGTCCGGAACAGAGAACACAAATTCTTTCGTTTTTTTCGAAAAAATTTAGAGTTCTGCTATTGATTTAACGGATTAGTACTTATATAATAGGCATAGGATGGGGAGTGTTTGTAACTGGAACAACACATCCGGGATACAGACGGCTGGGAAGTTAAGGATAGAAAGGAAAAAGTATGGGAGATACAGGTAATAATAACGGAAAGAAGGGGAAAACCCCGCAGAATAACCGGAGCGGTATGATTTTTTGTTTGATTATAGCGCTGATTTTGGTTATGACGTTTTTTTATATGATGAATCTGGTCGAAGAAAGAACGAATAAGAAAATAACGTACAATGAGTTCATTACAATGCTGGAGGGCGGTAATGTGTCGGAAGTTCAGGTGGACTCCGACGGCGGCAGACTTTTGATTTTTCCGAAGAAGGAATCTCAGGCACTCCCGAGTTTTACCCTCACTTATTATACCGGCATTTTGGAGGACGGAAATAAAATTCAGGAACGCTGCGAGGCAGCAGGGGTGGCTTACAGTAGGATAACTGTGGATAAGGCGAATTCGGTGGTGAGTTCGATTCTCAGTTATGTATTGATGTTTGCGTTGATTTACGGCGTTATGTTTTTTGTGTTCCGTATGCTCAGTAAGAGTGGCGGCGGTATGATGGGCGTCGGTAAAAGCAATGCAAAGGTATATGTGGAGAAGGAAACCGGAGTGACGTTTAAAGATGTTGCAGGGCAGGAGGAGGCAAAGGAGTCTCTGACGGAGATGGTGGATTTTCTTCATAATCCGGGAAAGTATACCCGTATCGGTGCAAAGCTTCCGAAGGGTGCTCTTTTGGTAGGACCGCCGGGTACCGGTAAGACGTTACTTGCAAAGGCTGTGGCCGGAGAAGCGGAAGTGCCGTTTTTCTCCTTGTCGGGTTCTGATTTTGTGGAAATGTTTGTGGGCGTGGGTGCGTCCCGTGTCCGTGATTTGTTTAAGCAGGCCCAGGCGCAGGCTCCGTGTATCATCTTTATCGATGAGGTGGACGCCATCGGTAAGAGTCGTGACTCTCATTACGGCGGCGGAAACGATGAACGTGAGCAAACATTAAATCAGCTCCTTTCCGAGATGGACGGTTTTGATACGTCAAAGGGACTGGTTATTCTTGCGGCGACCAATCGCCCGGAGGTTTTGGATAAGGCTCTTTTGCGCCCGGGACGTTTTGACCGTAGAATCATTGTAGATAAGCCGGATTTGAAGGGACGCATTGATATTTTAAAGGTACACGCCAAGCATGTGTTGATGCATGACTCCGTAGATTTGGAAGAAATTGCTATGGCAACTTCCGGGGCGGTAGGCTCCGATTTGGCCAATATTATTAATGAAGCTGCAATTCTTGCGGTTAAGCAGGGACGTACCGTGGTGACCCAGGCGGATTTGTTTGAATCCGTGGAAGTAGTCATTGCCGGTAAGGAAAAGAAGGACCGCATTTTAGGAAAAGAAGAAAAGCAGATTGTAGCGTATCATGAAGTTGGTCACGCGTTAATTGCCTGCCTTGACAAAAATGCGGAGCCGGTACAGAAGATTACCATTGTACCGCGTACCATGGGAGCCCTGGGTTATGTTATGCAGGTGCCGGAAGAAGAGAAGTATTTAATGAAGAAGGATGAACTGCTTGCACGTTTGGTGACATTGTTTGGTGGTCGTGCGGCAGAGGAGCTGGTGTTCGGTTCGGTGACCACCGGCGCTTCCAATGATATTGAAAAAGCAACCTCCATTGCTCGTGCCATGATTACCCAGTATGGTATGTCGGAAAAATTCGGTCTCATGGGACTTGAGTCTGTGCAGAATCGTTATTTGGACGGAAGACCGGTGCAGAATTGTGCCGATGCTACCGCGGCGCTGATTGATCATGAAGTAATGGAGCTTTTGAAGGAATGCTACGATAAGGCATACAAGATGCTTTCCGAGAACAGGGATGTACTGGATAAGATTGCAGAATTCTTATTTGAAAAGGAAACCATTACCGGTAAGGAGTTTATGAAGATATATCGTGAGGTAAAGGGATTGCCGGAGGAAGGCGCTGAAGCTGCAAATGCCGGTGGACAGGAAGAAACGAAGCAGTCGGCGGATATTGTGGCAGGAGATGCGACGGAGGAAAAGGACAACGAGGAATAAGACTGCACGATTACGGAGGTGGCCTTATGTTTGATATCGAAGAAGAGTTAAAAAAGCTCCCGGCTAAGCCGGGAGTTTATATTATGCACGATAAGACAGATGCCATTATTTATGTAGGAAAGGCCATCAGTTTGAAAAATCGTGTACGCCAATATTTTCAGAGTAGTCGGAATTTGTCTCCGAAAATACAGAAGATGGTGTCTTTGGTGGCACGATTTGAGTATATCGTGGTAGACTCCGAAATGGAAGCACTGGTATTGGAGTGCAATTTAATTAAGGAACATCGTCCCAAGTACAATACGATGCTAAAGGACGACAAGCATTATCCGTACATCCGGGTAACGGTAAACGAGCCGTTTCCGCGGGTGTTATTTGCACGCTCTCGCGGAAAGGATAAGGCAAAGTACTTCGGTCCGTATACCAGTGGGCAGGCGGTAAAGGATACGCTGGATTTGTTGAAGAAAACCTATCAGATTCGGAATTGTAATCTAAACCTTCCAAAGGAAAAGAGCAATCGCCCATGTTTGTACTATCATATGGGACAGTGTAAGGCACCGTGTCAGGGACAAATTTCTAAAGAGGAGTATGGAGCAGCGATTGAACAGGTGACGGCCTTTTTGTCCGGTAATTTTTCTTTGATTACGAAACGACTGGAGCAACTGATGAAGGAAGCATCTATGAACCTGGAATTTGAAAAGGCAGCAGAGTATCGGGATTTATTAAATAGTGTACATCGTATGGCGGAACGCCAGAAGGCGGACGCGGATCTGACGGTAGACCGTGATATTGCTGCGATTGCCACTGCTGGGGAAGAAGCGGTAGTGCAGGTGTTCTTCGTGCGGGAAGGAAAAATGATCGGAAGAGAACATTTCTACCTGACCGGGGTGGAAGGCGAGGACCGGGCTTATGTATTACAGGAGTTTATCAAACAGTTCTACGGCGGAACACCACACATTCCGAAGGAACTGTTGCTGTCGGAAGAAATCGAGGAACGGGAACTACTGGAGAATTATTTGTCGGAGCGTTCCGGACGTAAAGTGAAGATTCTTGTTCCGAAAAAAGGAGAGAAAGAACGCCTGGTGGAGCTGGCGGAAAAGAATGCATCCATGGTATTGCAGAAGGATGCGGAGAAAATTGCCGCTGAGGAGAAGAAGACCAGGGGAGCTGCGGATGAGATTGCAGAGCTTCTGGGGCTTTCGGAATTGGGACGCACCGAGTCCTTTGATATATCCAATACAGCAGGGGTTGCATCGGTAGCTTCCATGGTGGTGTTTGAAAACGGCCGGCCGAATAAGGCAGAGTATCGCAAGTTCCGGATTAAGACGGTACAAGGCTCGGATGACTATGCCAGCATGCGGGAAGTGTTGACGCGTCGTTTTTCTCATGGGTTAAAGGAATTGGAAGAGGGGACGGAGGAGAAGTTTTCCAAGTTCCCGGATTTGATTTTAATGGACGGAGGAAAAGGCCAGGTTAACATTGCGGAACAGGTGCTCTATGAGTTGGGGATTGCGATTCCGGTGTGCGGTATGGTAAAGGATGATAAGCATCGTACCAGAGGTCTGTATTTTCATAATGAAGAACTACCGATGAATCAGCACAGCGAAGGGTTCCGGTTGTTAACCCGTATTCAGGACGAGACACACCGTTTTGCAATCGAATATCATCGTTCCCTGAGAGGAAAGGAACAAGTGCATTCTATATTAGATGAAATAGAGGGAATCGGACCGACCAGACGCAGGGCGCTTATGAAGGCGTTCGGTAGTCAGGAAGCCATTCGCGAAGCGACCGAAGAGGAGCTGTCAGCGGTGGATTCCATGAATGCAGCGGCGGCTCATGCGGTGTACAATTTCTTCCGAAAAAAGAAGTAAAAAAATTGTAAAAAAGTGCTTGACATTGAAAAGGTTTCGTGGTACTATAATCAAGCACTGTTTCGGAGAGTTGCCCGAGTGGTTTAAGGGGCTGGTCTTGAAAACCAGTGATTCCGAAAGGGACCGTGGGTTCGAATCCCACATTCTCCGCTAGGAAGATGGTTCGAAGACTTCTTCCGGAACATGGAATTAAATAATGACATTATGTCAGCAACTGGAGAAATACCCAAGCGGCTGAAGGGGCTCCCCTGGAAAGGGAGTAGGTCGTTAATAGCGGCGCGAGGGTTCAAATCCCTCTTTCTCCGTTCCTTTTTAAGACAGATTTTCAGAAATGAAAAAAGTTGAAAAAAGGTATTGACAGAGTAACACTTCGGTGTTATACTGTGGAAGCTGTCGAAACGAAGCGAAAGTTTGGAAAGTTTTGAAAAACAAGATTTTCAAAATAATTCAAAAA
>JAFYMC010000001.1 GCA_017556805.1 Lachnospiraceae bacterium
AGGTGTAATCATGGGAGCAATTTGTCCGAAGAATAAGCATTCCAAGGCAAGAAGAGACAGTCGTAGAGCAAACTGGAAGATGACTGCTCCGAATCTTGTTAAGTGCAGCAAGTGTGGCGCGCTTATGATGCCGCACAGAGTTTGTAAGGCTTGCGGTTCTTACAACAAGAAGGAAATCATCGCAGCTGAGTAATTCACTTGAAAAGCGCATAAATCCAAGGGTTTTAGAGATAAGGCCCTTGGATTTTTTGTGCCTGAAAACGGAATTTTCTTGCACTTTCCGTTATATTATGATAAACTACTGATGAAAAGAGACGTTACTGCGTTCTTGTTTTCAATACATTTCTGTAAAAAATCCCATGTTAGATTGTAAAGAATAAAATATTGCTTGAGAGAAAGTGTAGGAAGAATTATTATGTGATATCTGTTATCACAAGGAGGTTATATGGAGAAGTATCTTGAAATGACAATTACACAGTTAAAGGAAGAGGCGAAGAATCGTGGTCTTAAGGGCACATCGACGATGAAGAAGCAGGAGCTTGCCGAGCTTCTTGCTAATGTAGACAAGATGTTGGCGCAGAAGCAGGAAAAGAAGGCAGAAGCACCGGCCGCAAAGGCAGAAAAGACTTCGGCTGCAGCACCGGAGAGAGCTCGCGAAGTTGTGTCACGCCCGCAAGGTGTGCAGGAGCGTCCGATAACACCGCGTCCGCAGGGAGCAGGAGAACGCCCGGTGATGTCCCGTCCGCAGGGAGGCCAGGAACGTACGATGCAGGCCCGCCCACAGGTTGGTCAGGAACGTCCGGCAATGCAGCGTCCGCAGGGAGCAGGGGAGCGTCCGGCCATGGCCCGTCCGCAGGGGAGCCAGGAGCGTCCGGCCATGGCCCGTCCGCAGCCGGAGCAAGTACGTCCGGCAGAGGCAGTGAAGCCTGCAACGGAGAGTGCGGCAGAGGGTACACCGCAGCAGGGACATCGTTTTGATCCGGAGAAGGCTACGCCGGAGGATATTAAGCGTTTGGACAGCGGAGAGACCCGCAAGGGCATTTTAGAGGTTATGCCGGATAATTTCGGTTTTATCCGTTGCGACAATTTCCTTCCGGGGGATAATGATGTGTATGTTTCTCCGTCCCAGATTCGTAAGTATGGTTTGAAGACCGGTGATATTGTTTGCGGAAATACGAAGATTCGTATGCAGAACGAGAAGTTTTCCGCTCTTTTGTATATTAAGGATGTCAACGGCTTGCCGGCGGATGTGATCGCAAAGCGGAAGCGCTTTGAGGATTTGACCCCGATTTTCCCGAATGAGCGTATTCATTTGGAGACCCCGGGGTGCAGTCTTTCCATGCGTATGGTGGATTTGATTTCCCCGATCGGTAAGGGCCAGAGAGGTATGATTGTGTCCCAGCCGAAGACCGGTAAGACGACGTTACTTAAGCAGATTGCAAAGGCAATTACGAAGAATCATCCGGACATGAACATGATTATTCTTTTGATTGATGAGCGTCCGGAGGAAGTTACGGATATTAAGGAATCCATTGAGGGGGATAAGGTAGAGGTGATCTACTCCACCTTTGATGAGCTTCCGGAGAATCATAAGCGCGTGTCCGAGATGGTGATCGAGCGTGCGAAGCGTTTAGTTGAGCAAAAGCAGGATGTGGTGATTTTGCTTGACAGTATTACCCGTCTGGCTCGTGCGTACAACCTGACGGTGGCACCGAGCGGACGTACCCTGTCCGGCGGTCTTGACCCGGCAGCCCTTCATATGCCGAAGAAATTCTTCGGTGCCGCAAGAAACATGCGTGAGGGCGGCAGTTTGACCATTCTTGCTACGGCTCTTGTGGATACCGGCAGCCGTATGGATGACGTAGTATTCGAGGAATTTAAGGGCACCGGCAACATGGAGCTTCAGCTTGACCGTAACCTTTCCGAGCGCAGAGTGTTCCCGGCTATTGATTTGCCGCGTTCCAGCACCCGTCGGGATGACTTACTTCTGACCCCGGAGGAACAGGAGGCTACGAATCTGATGCGTCGTTTGTTTAACGGAGCCAAGGCGGAGGAGTCCATCGAGAATATTATGCGTACCTTCCAGAGCACGAAGAATAATGCGGAGTTTGTGCAGATGATAAAGAAATTCCGCTAGGAGGAGTTTTATGGCTGCAATTGATAACGATTGGTTGCCGGCAGTAAATGCCGAGTTTAAGAAGCCGTATTATGCGGAGTTATATAAGTTTGTAAAAGAAGAGTATTCCAGGGTGGCGGTGTTTCCGCCGGCGGATGAGATTTTTTCGGCGCTTCACCTGACGCCGCTTTCCAAGGTAAAGGTGGTCATTATCGGACAGGATCCGTATCACAATGTGGGACAGGCCCACGGACTTTGCTTTTCCGTGCGTCCGGAGGTGGATATTCCGCCGTCTCTGGTAAATATCTACAAGGAGCTGCAAAGTGATTTGGGCTGTAAGATTCCGAATAACGGCTATTTGGTAAAGTGGGCTGAGCAGGGCGTACTGCTTTTGAACACGGTACTGACGGTTCGTGCGCATCAGGCCAATTCCCATCAGGGCAAGGGCTGGGAGCAGTTTACGGATGCGATTATCCGGGCGGTAAACGCAGAGGACAGGCCCATTGCCTACCTTCTTTGGGGACGTCCGGCCCAGAGCAAGATGAGTATGTTAGACAACCCGAAGCATAAGGTGTTTACAGCTCCTCATCCGAGTCCGCTGTCGGCACACAGAGGGTTCTTTGGGTGTAAGCACTTTTCCCAGGCGAATGCGTTTTTGGAGGAGAACGGCGTGGAGCCGATTGATTGGCAGATAGAGGATGTGTAAGGTATAAAAACGAAGTATATTAGGAGATGCGGAGGTGCATTATGAGTAAGTTTACAAGTTGGATTGCGTGGCCGTTATTAGGCTTGTGGATGTTTTGCTTTGGTGTAGACTATTGCAGTGTGAAGCTTCAGGGGGAGCCTGTGTTTTGTAACGTACAGGAGGAGGGGACCTATGTGTGCTCCGGTTACTCTTATCGGGTGCATAAGCATCCCGTTACGGGTAGAAATGAGTTTATACTGGAAGTGTTCGGTGAAGAGGTTGTGTGTACTCTGACGAATTAAAGAAGAAACGAAAGCTCCCGGGACACGAGGTGTCCCGGGAATATCTTTATCTTTTTGACATGTTATTCCTGGCTGATTTTTTGAAGAAGAGCCTCCTGTAATACCTGTGAGAAGTTGATTCCCAAGGCTAACGCTTCTTCGTTTAACCACTCCGGGATACTTAAGGTCTTCTTCACCGCCTTGGTGTTGTGCTTGCGACGGTAAGCCGCTAAGTCAAGGGAAACAAGAGCAAGAGTAGCTCCTTCCGGTACGGTGATGTCGGTCGGAAGAGAAGCCTTCGGAAGGTCTTTAGAGGTGTATTCCGAGACACAAAGACCTAAGGCATCCACTGCCATGGCGTAGGTTTCCTCGAGGGATTCTCCTTGGGTGAAGCACTTCGGAAAATCCGGAAAGGATACCCAGAAGCCGCCTTCCGGAGCGGTATGAAATAATGCAAAGTAGAAGAGAGTGTTCATGTGTACCTCCTTGCGTGGTAAATTATTTTAATCCTGCTTGGCGTAAAATGGCATGTTCCAGACCTTAATAGAGATATCATTTTCTTTGGTGTGAGTGGCATATATGAAGAGTTTCCTTTCCTATTATATGCCTATTGTAGTACGTAATGATACGTATGTCAAGGGCGGAAAATATAGAAAAAAATAATTGAATGGAGGATGTAAAATGGCTGATTACTTATTTCACGGTTCCCATGCTTCGGGAATCGAGACTTTACATGCAAACTCGAAGCTACACGGAACCGAAGACACCATGGTGGTGTATTTGACGGCAAATCCGGCATATGCGCTTTTTTACATCTGGGACGCAGAACATAATAAGAGAACCGGAAAGCACGTGACCTGTTTCATAAAGAACGGAAAGGTGTATTATGAGGAGCAGTTTCCGGGAATGTTAAAGGCATTTTATAAAGGCGTATCCGGCTACTTGTATTGCATTCCACATACAGAGGAATTCGCCCGGGTAGAGGGCTGGGAAGAGATGTGGTATAGCGAAAAGGATGCCGATGTTGCGGAGGTACGGTATATTCCGGACGTGTACGACGAACTGATGAAGTATGAGCAGGAAGGAACACTGGAAGTGATTTCCTTTGAGAAGGTGGAACCGGAACGAATTAAGGACTTGTATGAGTACATGGCGAAGAGGCTGGTGAATAACGGCATCGTCAATCAGCCGGACTGTGAAGAAGCGGTGTTTTATCAGACTTACTTCGAACCGGTGTGGAAGATGGCGATGGAAAGAACTAAAGTATAAACGGAGGAAATGACATGGGGATGAATGTATGTAATGTTAGAGTTTTACCAATGGATTCTAAAATTGTGAAAGATGGATGTTATTGGATGGTAGCAGGAAACGCTGACATTACGGAAAGGGAATTGATACAAGCATTATTAATGAAAAGCATAAATATTCTCGAACGTAATAATCAAGTTGCGGCTTCAGGAAAGAGTTATTTGATTAATGACGGAATAGAAATGTTAATAGGATGTAATGAATCAAAAATAAAGGTAATTGAATTTCGTATAGCATTGTCCTGGATTGAGGAAGGCTTAAGTGAGTGTTTTGATGTTTTGAAGGTTATTAATGAATTTATACCGATTAAATACTGGATTAATAATGATAGCGGTGAAGAAATAGACAGTAAGGAAGTATTTATTGAAAAACATTTAGAGTTCATTTCTGAGAAAAAGAAGTTGTTTGATAGTGCATATTCTGAAATAATGGGGATACGTTTACTGGAAGCTGAAATTAATGAATGCTATGAAAAGCGTAATCGAAAAATATTTAAGTTTAGGACTAAACGAAAACAATATAAAAAAATCAAGAGAGATTGATATATTTTTATGTCTGAAAGAAAAGAAGGAAGAAAGAATCCGGTTACAACCTTCGGTTGAAGAAATCACAATCCATCTGTTCTCTTCTGATTCTCCAAAAGAACTGTTACACTGAATTCATCAAAAGCAGAAAGGAGTCATATCTATGACAATGAATGAAAACATTAAAACGCTTCGTTTGCAGAAGCGTTTATCCCAGGAAGCCCTTGGTGAATTGTTAGGAGTATCGGCACAGGCGGTATCCAAATGGGAGCGGGGAGGTTCCCTTAGTTAAAGATACTACACCACAACCCACGCTTACGCAGTATTGCAAGAAAACAACTTTTGGATAAAAATAAAGAAGCACCGTCAACATTCCCTTTGAAGATGGCGACGGTGCTTTTTTAGATTTCCGGGGCAAGGATGTAAAACCGGCAAGGTCGGTTTTGTATCTGAGAAACGGAAATGATGGGGGAATCCAAAGGGGGCAACGCCCCTCTTTGGCACACGGACTTTGCTTGCAAAGTCTAGTGTGTTATACCTTCTATCTGCGAAGCTGCGAAAAGTCGGAGGTCGGGATTCGGGACGCTGGTTTAGAAGCAGACAAAAAGAGCTTTGTTTCTGTGCCTGATAAGCCACCATATAAACGGCACCAGACTAAACACAATCAACGTCGAGATTCCTGTTACAATACCACTTAAAATTAAATTCATTTCTTTTCCCTTTTATTCTTTATATTATTATTTCCCTTCTGCCATTGGCAACCTTGGGCGGTAAGCATCAGGATAGAATAATCTTTCATCTGTTTGGATTGCAGCAAACTATCATGGACGGTTTTCATCTAATACTGCTCTGCAAAAGCTGCATATTTTATCTGTTCCCTTATTTGACATTCCGCAAATTTTACAGATTATATTTGTACCTTTTTTCAGCACTTCCTCAGATGATTCTTCATGCTTTGTTTCAAAATACCTGTCTGCACCGGGCTCTGCGTCAAAGACCCAATCTCTAAATGTCTTCCAGTCTTCATTTTCTTCATAAGTAATATCATATTTTTCGAACAAATCATATATCAGACCCAGATTATCCAACGGGCTTTTGTCAATGCGGAGTTTCGTGCTATCCGCAAAATAAATATACATTACAAGATTTTTCTGATTTGGGGC
>JAFYMC010000032.1 GCA_017556805.1 Lachnospiraceae bacterium
ATCGGTATCTCTGTAGTTTCCGGTGTGGTGAGTGCAAAGGCAGAGTATGACCGTCAGGTGGCAGAGGGCGACAACTACACCAACTGGGGCTCGGTGATTTTTGTCGGTGTGGCAAATGCAGGTGTTTCGTTCGTTACCTTTGGTCTCGGACAGGGCGCTACTTTGGCAGCCGGTGCAGGCGCAAAGGCGGTGCTGAAGCACGTAGGAAAGGCCGTCATTCGTGATGTGGCATTAGGTGCCGCAACCGATGCCGGTGTGGAAACTGCAAGGCAGCTGGTAACCGGAACCAAAATCACAAACCTTGAATATGACCGTATCACGGAAGCCGGAGTCTACGGAGGGATCAACGGAGGAGTGAGCTCCCTGGCGGGAGCCGGACTGGAAGGTCTTATGAGAACCCGTGTGGCGCAGAAAGCACTTGTGAAGCTGAATGTGGTAGCGAACAAAGGCGCAGATGCGATAAAGAACGGATTTGCGAAGATTGCCAATAAGAACGGGAAGACTGTTGGGCTGGAAGCGGTGGTGGAAAGTGGAAGTGGTTCTGTGGCGGATTTTATGAATAAGACAGACTTTATAGATGAAACGCCAAGATTGAATGGTACATTGTATGGTTCTAAAAAGTTACAGCAATTAGAAAACTATTTAGGAAGGCGAGGGATTGAAGTAAAAGTGGGTGATGAGTTTTTACCACCAGGAAAGGCAGGAGGATTTAATGCTGAAACCGGTAAACTTTATTTACGAAGTAATCCTACACAATATGAAGTATGGCACGAACTTTCTCATTATATACAGTATCAAAAAATCGGGAAAGAGGATTATTTGGCTTTGCCAAGAACTGTAGGAGAGAATTTAGATTTAGGTGCATTTAATGCACCAGAACAATTTGTTTATGATATGTTATCGAATAACCCGAGACGATGGGGACGGTTAAGTTATGAGGAGCAAATTCATGCAAATTGGTATATAACTACATATGGAGGAATTCGTTGATGTTAATGAGAAAGGAAATAATAGATATTGCAAATAATTACGCCCAAAAGAATCAAACAAACTTTTATTCGCTACAATTATTGTTTGTTACTAAATCTAAATTTGTAGAAGGATATTGGGATATTAGTTTTAAAGTTCTGGATGAGCAAGGTTATGAGATAGACGGTCCTTTATTATTAGTAGTAGATGGTGAGAATGGACAAACTTACTTGATGGAAGAGTTTGTGATGATGCAAAGTGGAAAGAATGATATTAAAATATCCAATAAACCTATAAGATAGAGATAGTAGAGTTTCTGGATAGTTGGGGAAATGTAATTCTCTTTTTCTCGGCCATCTGCATTTGACAACAACACTATTGAGTTCCAATACGCTGATAGTAACGCACTTCTTTCAAAACAAATCTTTTGTTGCGAAAGGAGTGCGTGTTTCGTACTATATCTATGTAAGCACTCCATAGTGCGTATCACCTAAACGTATCCGTTGATGCTACAGTGGCTGAAACTTTTTGTTAAGCTACGAACAGAGTATACCTATGACCTTTCTGGTCAGTTGATAAAATCGGTAACGAAGGGTGCGGTTATCAATAACACCTACAACGCAGCGGGTTACCGTGTGGCAAAGGAAGTTTCAAAGAACGGCAGGGCCACGGAAACCTACTTCCTTTATGACGGAAACCATGTTATAATGGAGGCAGATAAGGACGGTATAACGGCGAAGAACACCTACGGCGGACCGTTACTTCTTCGAACTGTATTCCATGAAGATGGTTCCGAGGAAACGTATCAGTATCTGTACAACGCTCACGGAGATGTAGTGACGTTGCTTTCGGACGGAGAGGTGGCAGCTACCTACTGTTACGACTCCTTCGGTAACATTGAATCGCAGACCGGAGAGGTGGACAACTCCGTCTTATACGCAGGCTATCAGTACGACGAGGAGACAGGTCTGTACTACATCAACGCAAGAATGTATGACCCTGTAACGGCACAGTTCCTGCAGAGGGACACCTACGCCGGAACTATGTATGACCCGTTGAGTCTGAACCTGTACACCTACTGTCTCAATAATCCGCACAAGTATGTGGATCCGACCGGACACTTTGTGATTACGGCAGCATTAATCCTGATGGCGGTGCGTATCGGTATCTCTGTAGTTTCCGGTGTGGTGAGTGCAAAGGCAGAGTATGACCGTCAGGTGGCAGAGGGCGACAACTACACCAACTGGGGCTCGGTGATTTTTGTCGGTGTGGCAAATGCCGGTATATCCTTCGTTACCTTCGGTCTTGGACAGGGTGCTGCGGTTGCAGCCGGTGCAGGAGCGAAGGCTGTACTGAAGCACGTAGGAAAGGCCGTCATCCGGGATGTGGCTTTAGCGCCGTAGCAGATGCCGGTGTGGAAACCGCAAGACAGCTGGTAACCGGAACGAAAATCACCAACCTGGAATACGACCGTATCGCAGAAGCCGGAGTTTACGGAGGAATCAACGGAGGCGTGAGCTCCCTGGCGGGAGCCGGACTGGAAGGCCTCATGAGAACCCGTGTAGCGCAGAAAGCACTTGTGAAGCTGAATGTGGTAGCGAACAAGGGCGCAGATGCGATAAAGAACGGCTTTGAAAAGATTGCGAACAAGAACGGGAAGACTGTTGGTCTGGAAGCGGTTACCGGAGTGAAGGAGCCTAAATTCAAGCTGAATTTGCAGTTCTTTGCGAGTGATGAGGTATACCAGACCAGCTATGGGAAGTCAAGTAGTAATTTAGAAAAAGTTATAAATGTTATGAAGGAAGGCGAGATGTCTTCAAACGGACGGAGAATAACATATCAGCTTGATGATAGCACTCGAATTGTTTTTGGGCTTGATTTGGGAGAAAATGCACACCCGTTAAGAAATCATGGTTATATGACACCGGTTAATCATATGAATGTTGAAATTCAGACGATAGCGGAGTCGGGGAATGTTTATACAAAATGGGACATGCATATGTTGCTGGATGATGACAATAATGTGAAAAAAACTCTTATTACAGGGCCGTGGAAGGATAGGTAGATATAATGTTAAAGACTCAGTTGAATGAAATAGAGCAAGCTGTTGTGGATTTCTGGAAAGATGACAAGTTGAACGTATTAGAAGAAATGCAAGGTGAGTGCTACTTGCTTTCAATGAAAGGAAATCTAAGCTACAGCGATTGCTTTGGTGAGCCGGCAGGTGATATTGAAAAGAATCAAAAGTATATATTAGCTACTCCAAACAAAGTGATAAAGTATTACAATTATTATCTTTTAGAAGACAAGACAATGCCAGGCGAATGGCATGTGGGAGAAAGACATAGTAACGGAAGTATTGAGTTTTATAAGTGTTGTGAAAGTTTGGAGTATGCTTTTCAAACGCTATAATGGCATCACAACTAAGCCTCCCTCTCGGCAGACTTTCTAAACAGTATCACTACCAACAATTAAACAAACTTCTTCGGTTCATAGGGCTTACCATCCCTGAGTACGGCATAAATCACGGTGGTAAGCTTATGAGCCACGGCTCCGGCGGCAGTCAGATGGTGTTTGCCTTGCTCACGCTTCTTCTTGTAATAGGCATTTAATGGGCTGTCATGGAAGGTACAGGTGGTGGCAGAGAGAAAAATCGCGTGTCGTAGGTAAGGGGAACCGCGCTTGGACATGTGGTTATGGGTGGAGTTGAATTCGCCGGATTGTTTTACGGACGGATCGATTCCTGCATATGCCACCAGTGCAGATGCTGTTTTGAAGCGTCGTATATCGCCGATTTCACCCAGTATGGTTGCGGCGGCAATGAGGCCGACGCCGGGGATGGTGTGCAGGTAACAATCAAAGGTTTCGTAGTATTTGATGATTTCGGCATCCAGCTCCGCAATCTGTGTATTTAAGAAATTTAATCGTTCAAACAGCTGATTTAGTTGAAATGCAAAGGCGTTTTGTGCTATCTTAATACCGAAGGTATCAGCGGCAGCTTCCTTGACGGAAAGGGCTTTCTTCATGGTAAGCTTGTTGTGGCTTTTATCTTTTATGAGGGAGAACAATTCATCAATGGGAGCGTTGGCGATTTTGTCAGGGGTGATGTAAGTTTCCAATATGCCCATTGATGTGTTGCCCCATAGTGTGGAAAACTGCTTCTCGTACTCAGGGAAGATTTGTTCCATGATGGTGGAAATCCGAAGTTTGATTTCTGTCCTGCAATCAATGACAGAGTCCCTGTACCGGCAAAGTTGACGCATGGCTAAAAGGTTTTCATCGGCAAGGGTGGTTGTGGTAAACTGCCCAAAACGGATGACTTCAGCGATTAGAAACGAATCCTTGGAGTCATTTTTCGTCTGACGGATAAAGAGACTTCGGATACAGTTGGACTGAATCGGATTAATTACATAAACCGTGAAATGCTTTGATTTCAGAAAAGAATAAATGGAATACCAGTAATGACCGGTAGCCTCCATTCCGAAAACACAAGGTTCATTTGAAATGTGTTTTGTGATATGTTGCATGAGTTTTTCTGCACCACTGTGGGTGTTGGAAAAGCGGAGCGAACGCCCGATCAGAGTCCCTTGCGGGTCAACGATAGACGCTTCGTGATTGTTTTTGCCAATGTCGATTCCGATGATGTACATAACAAGGCTCCTTTCGTAGAAAAGATGTGTCGTAGATAGAATCCTCACTTCAATGCGGGTTACATTCTGGTTCGATATACGAAGTACAGCAAGCATGCTGCCGACATCCAGCTAACACGCAAAATCCTGCAAAGCAGAGGGAGCAGTCTTCAGAACGGGGTCACAATGTGCCCCAAGAGTGGTGACGCACACCTCTATCTATTACAGGATAATTGTGATATAGGAATCAAGAATAAGCAATAGATAGAAAGACTGCTCGGGTAAATTCCTATGTGATTAGCATACCAGAGTGGTAAATATTCTGTTGGAGATGCTACTTTTATGGATGCTGATGATGCTTTTGTAAGCAATATTAGTCGTAGAGTGGATGTGGATTCAAATGGATATTATGATGTGATTGCGCATGGAACACCAAATAGTATACAGATTACTCATAATGGACAGCATATGCTAGTAGACCATAGAACGGCTACTCGGTTAATACAGAATTCGGATGGTTACAATGGACAAGCTATTAGGTTGTTATCTTGTAATACAAGTTTCTTGGATAATGGTTTTGCCCAAAATTTAGCAAATACGCTTAATGTAGAGGTTTCTGCACCGACGAATTATTTGTGGTCAACACCAAATGGTAATTATTTTGTTGCTGGAATGAGAAATGTTAGAAATAATAATATCCCAGACATGAATGATATTGGAGCGTTTAGGACTTTTATTCCAGGAGGAAAAAGTAGATGATATGTGAAAAGTGTATGCAAGAAATGATATGGAGTGTTGACGGTTCTACGCAAGGATGGAGATGTCCAATGTGTGGGTGGAATATAATAACAACGTACATTGATGAGATTTATGTTGATGAAAAAGAGTACAGTTTATATATTAGATGTGCGTCAGAAGTTAATACAGAAAAAATAAAGTTCATAGCTAAAACAGCTAATGTAAATTTTATTACGGCGAAATGGATGCTTGAGGAAAAAGAATCTTGTATTATGAAAGCGAGAGCACCTAAGATTAAGGATGCAATTGTTAGATTGCAAGAGTTAGATATTGACTATGTGGTGTGTCCTACATTCAATTATATTTCCACTCCTTAAAAGAATCAAAAAATAGTGATGTTGAGCCAGTTGATTATTGACAATGTCGACTGGCTCTTGCATTAGTAAGGGGAGGGGGGGAACAACTGTGACATCTATGCGAATTTATTTGACGATATTATCGTTAAAGTCTGTAATATTATCGAAGGCGATTCGACTGCTGCTGTGCTATCGTTCAAGACGGATTTCAACGGTTGTGTGACCACCTACGAATACGACGCCAACGGGCTCCTGGTGAAGGAGACCACCGAGGGGCTCGGCACCGTACGCTACACCTATGAAAACGGTGTGTGCAGTGCGGTAACGGACTATATGGGAAATGCCACCTATGTGGAATACGACGGCATGGGCAATCTTGTAAAACCGACGGATGCAGACGGAAACGTGACATTCTACGAATTTAACGCTGCAGGACAGATGGAACGCTCCGTAGATAATCAGGGAAACGTAACCTCGTATCGTTACGACTGTAATTCCAACCTGATTCGGCTGACCGACGGTGCCGGAAATACGACGATCTATGAGTATGGAATGCGCTGAAAATGTGATACTCATACTTTCTGCCATCTACATTTATCAATAATAGTGTTGAATTCCAATCCGCTGATATTAACGCACTTCTTTCAAAACAAGTTTTGTTGCGAAAGGAGTGCGTGTTTCGTACTATATCTATAAGCCCGACAGCAGTATACAGTATGTAATGACCGCAGGCGCTGTGTTTCATGATTATGTTTACAATGAACATGGTGAGACGGTAGCTGTGAATACTATACTTTCTACGGAAACGGTTTGGTGAAGGGGGTCACCAATAAGCTGGCAGACGGAACGGTAATCGACCAATTCAGTTATACATACGACGGAGCGGGCAATCAGCGTTCAAAGATTGAGTTCACGAACGGTGTAATGCGTGGAGAAACTACCTACACGTATGATAAGCAGAATCGTCTGGAAAGTGTAACGGAACCGGACGGAACGGTGACGAGTTATACCTATGACAAGGCCGGAAACCGGGAGACGGAGACAACGGTGGAACACGGCGTAGAGACGATAAATAGATACACCTACAATGACCTTTCTAACCAGTTGATAAAATCGGTAACGAGGGATGCGGTTATCAATAACACCTACAACGCAGCAGGCTACTGTGTGGCAAAGGAGTCCTATGTGGACGGCAAGGCCCTTTCACAAGAAAGACATGGGGATTGACGATACTACAACTCTGCGATAAAATGAAAATATCGATAGTTAATGGTGTCTTGTTTAGGAAGGGGGAAGTGGAATTTTGGAGAATAAAGTGTTGGTTACGGAACAGAATAGTATTATGGCTAATTATGTTGAAACAGATGACATTTTAAAGGATATGTGTGGGATTATAGAATCTTCTCGAAGGGCTGCTTATCAGGCGGTAAATGCAGCACTTGTGTAGAGAAACTGGCTTCTTGGATATCGAATTGCCAGCGAAGAGTTACAAGGGGAAAAGCGGGCTGAATATGGAACAGAGGTAATTAAGAAACTATCACAAGAACTGACGAAAGACTACGGTAAAGGGTTTGATTACAGTTCTTTGTATAAGTTTGTTCGGTTTTATAAGGCGTTTCCGGACATTTTGGACTCGGCGAGTCCAAAATCGACACAGTTACTTTCTTGGACTCATTATCGCACACTTTTACAAGTGGAAGATGAGACTGCCCGCGCATGGTATGCGAAAGAGGCGTATATGCAGACATGGAGTGTAAAGACGTTACAAAGAAACATTTCCTCCCAATATTACTATCGCATGCTGAAAGCACAGCATCAGGAACTTGTAGAAAATGAAATGAAGGAACTGACTTCGGTTTATCAGAATGATAAATACGAGTTTATTAAGAATCCGGTAATTGCAGAGTTTTTAGGCTTTTCTCAAGATACGGATTTTACGGAGAGTGACCTTGAGAAGAGTATTCTTTCCAATTTGCAGAAGTTTCTTATGGAGCTTGGAAAAGGGTATGCGTTTGTAGCAAGGCAGCAGCATATTCATACGGAGAAGCAGGATTATTATATTGATCTTGTGTTTTATAATTATATACTGAAATGCTTTGTGTTAATTGACTTGAAGACAGAGAAAATTACTCATCAGGATGTTGGACAGATGGATATGTATATTCGGATGTATGATGAGTTAAAACGTAACGAGGGAGATAATCCAACCATCGGTATTGTGCTTTGTTCCGATACGGATGAAGATATCGCGCGTTATTCTGTTATGCATGGGAATGAGCAACTGTTTGCTTCGAAATATAAATTATATTTACCGACAGAAGAAGAATTAAAAGCGGAGATTGAAGCTCAGAAAGCAATGTTTTATTTGCAACAGCACGAAAATAAAGATTGAGTATGAGATAGGGAGATAAGTGTGGCGACTAACTGAAAAAATCATTGACAGCACCCCTAGTTCATTGGTATTATTAAAGGTAAGGTGCTTTGCGTAAAAACAGAGAATGCGCAAGGCAAAGAAAGGAGAAAATCATGTATTATTTAGGTGTAGATTTAGGTACCTCCTCCGTGAAGCTTGTATTAATGGAGAGTGACGGTAAGATTGTGAAGACCGCAAGCCGTGAGTACGGTTTGTCCTTCCCGAAGCCGGGCTGGTCCGAGCAGAATCCGGAGGATTGGTTCGCAGGCTTTGAGAGCGGTATTGCAGAGATTTTTGACGGTCTCGATAAGAGCAAGTTAGCCGGTATCAGCTTCGGCGGCCAGATGCACGGCCTTGTTATCTTAGATGAGAACGATAAGGTAATTCGTCCGGCCATCCTTTGGAACGACGGCAGAACCCAGGAGGAGTGTGACTACTTAAACAAGACCATCGGTCGTGAGAAGATTTCCTCTTACACCGCAAATATGGCTCTGACCGGTTTCACCGCTCCGAAGATTCTTTGGGTGAAGAAGAACGAGCCGGATAACTTTGCAAAGATTAAGAAGATTATGCTTCCGAAGGACTACCTTGCATACCTTCTTTCCGGTGTACACTGCACCGACGCTTCCGATGCTGCAGGTATGCTTCTTATGGATGTTGAGCACAAGTGCTGGTCCAAGGAGATGCTTGAGATTTGCGGTATCAAGGAAGAGCAGTTGGCTAAGATTTACGACAGCTTCGAGGTAGTAGGTACCCTGACCCCGGCTATGGCAGAGCGTCTCGGTTTCTCCACCGACGTTAAGATTATCGCAGGTGCGGGCGACAACGCTGCAGGTGCTATCGGTACCGGTACCACCAAGGACGGTATGTGTATCGTTTCCCTGGGTACCTCCGGTACGGTATTTATCGCATGTGACAAGTTCGCAGTAGACGATCAGAACGCTTTACATATGTTTGCTCACGCAAACGGTAAGTTCCATCTCATGGGCTGCATGCTTTCCGCAGCATCCTCCAACAAGTGGTGGATGGATGAAATCATCGGTACCAAGAATTACGCAGAGGAGCAGAAGGCAATCACCACCCTTGGTGAGAACCATGTGTACTACCTGCCGTACTTAATGGGTGAGAGAACTCCGCACAACAACCCGAACGCAAGAGGTTGCTTCATCGGTCTCACCATGGATTCCACCAGAGCAGATATGACCCAGGCAGTGCTTGAGGGTGTTACCTACGCACTTCGTGATTCCCTTGAAATCGCAAGAAGCCTCGGCGTAAAGATTGACCGCATCCGCGCAACCGGCGGCGGCGCAAAGAGCCCGCTTTGGAGAAAGATGCTTGCCAACATCATGAATGTAAAGGTAGACATCATCAACAGCGAAGAGGGCCCGGGCTACGGCGGAGCTATCCTTGCAGCAGTAGGCTGCGGTGAGTACGCTTCCGTAGAAGAGGCTGCAGACAAGTTTATCACCGTTGTGGATACCACCGAGCCGGATCCGGAGCTTGTAGCAAAGTACGAGGCAAAGTATCAGGTATTCAAGAAGCTTTATCCGGCACTTAAGGAGAGCTTTGACGCAGTAGCAACCGTATAGTTCCGACGGTAACAGGAACACAGCGAGCGAGAGAACGGATTGGGCATCCGTGCGAAAGTAAAGAGTAAAAGTTTGAGAGACAGAATGCTTTTTGTAAGGGCTTCTGTCTCTTTCTTTTTGAAACATTCGCGAAAAAATGAAAAGCATGGAAATTCGCATAAGTCTTGACTTTGAGCGTTGTTTTCGGTAAAATGTAATTACTATGGAGCAGTGCCCCTATTTGTCAAGTTTAAGCGGTGTCGGGAGGCAGAAGTTGTCTGTACGGATTCCTACAGGGAAAGGAGTTTTGTCATGCTGATTCGTAATTTTGCGTTGAATAAAGTTGAGTTGTGCGAGCCGGTTCTGGAGAATGCGTTTCGGAAGGAACAGGCGTATTTGCGCAGTATTGATATGGACAGGCTGTTGGCGGGGTTCCGGGAGATAGCGGGACTGCCGAAGAAGGCGGAGCGCTATCCGGGCGGCTGGGAGGACGCCGAGATTGCGGGACACACGCTGGGGCACTATCTGACCGCATTGTCGCAGCTTTTTGCTGCTACCGGGGCAAAGGATATCGAAGAACGTTTGAATTATATATTGCGGGAACTTTCGGAGTGCCAGGCGGAGAACGGATTTTTGTTTGCGTCTCCGGAGGAGTTGTTTGACCGGATTGAGCGTGGAGAGCCGGCCTGGGTGCCGTGGTATACCATGCATAAGGTGTTTGCGGGACTTATTTCGGCCTATCAGCTGGGCGGACGTCCGCAGGCGCTGGAGATTGCGGTAAAGCTTGGTATGTGGGCATACACCCGTACCGAAGCCTGGACCGATGAGGTGCGGGACCGGGTGCTGATGGTGGAGTACGGCGGTATGAACGACTGCCTGTACGAGCTGTATAAGGAGACCGGACGGAAGGAGTTTGCGGCAGCGGCGGCAAAGTTTGACGAGACGGAGCTGTTCCGGCAGATTTCCGAGCGGAGGGATGTGCTTCCGGGAAAGCATGCCAATACTACGATTCCGAAGTTTCTCGGTGCATTAAACCGTTATTTTGCGTTAGGTGAGTCCGAAGAGTTTTATTTGAGGGCGGCACAGACCTTTTTTGATATCGTTACCGAGGACCATTCCTATGTAACCGGCGGTAACAGTGAGTGGGAGCATTTCCGCGCTACCGGGACTCTCGGGAAAGAGCGGACCCAGTGTAACTGCGAGACCTGTAACACGCACAATATGCTAAAGCTGGCGGAAGGGTTGTTCTTTGTAACCGGTGAAAAGCGGTACATGGATTTTTACGAGCGTACGTTTTATAACGCCATTCTCGGTTCCCAGAATCCGGAGACCGGTATGACCATGTATTTCCAGCCTATGGCGGCGGGGTATTTTAAGACCTACAGTACGCCTTTTGAGAATTTCTGGTGTTGTACCGGTACCGGAATGGAGAATTTTACGAAACTTAACAGTGCGATTTACCATACGGGAGAGGACAGGCTGTATGTAGACCTGTACTTAGCGTCCGTATTACATGAAGATACCTGGGGGCTGACGCTTACCCAGAAGACGGATTTGAATTTCTTTGACCGGGTGAACGTTACCGTGACCTTACAGGAGGCACGTAGCTTTACCCTGGCCTTCCGTATTCCGGCGTGGACGGGACAGCGGTTTGAAGTGACCGTAAACGGTGCCCCTACGGATTATGCCGTACAGGGAGGCTATCTTTTACTGGATCGTAAGTGGGAGCCGGAACAGCAGATTGCCTTGCGGTTCTTCCCGGAGATTACGATGCATACGCTGCCGGATGCCCCGTACAGCGCGGCAGCTACCTACGGACCGTTTGTCCTGGCGGCGGGCCTTGGACGGAACGATATGGCGACGGAGCTGACCGGAGTCAATGTTACGATTCCGACGAAGAACGTTTCCGTGCGGGAGCAGATTTTGGTGAAGGGTGTCAGCGTGCGGGAGTGGTTTGCGGACTGTCACAAGAATTTTGTGAAGACGGCGGGGGAGCTTGCGTTCTTCCCGGCGGGAACCGATGCGGAAGGGGAGCTTTTGTTTACCCCGTATTATAAGCATTACAATGACCGTTACGGTATTTATTTCGATTATGCGGCAGAGGCGGGCTTATCTGACGGCGAGCTGGCGGCCTTGTCGAAAAAGCAGGAGGAAATCGCGGAGCTGGCGGCCTTAGAGGCAACGGCACAGCAGGCGGAGCCGGTACAAACAGCCACGGAAAGCCGGGCGACGGAAGAAGCGGTGCCGGAAAACCGCGAAGAAAACCCGGAGACAGCATCCTCCGGAAAGAAAAAGAAGAAAAAGGGTCATGCCCTGCGGGTGGTGATTGCCCATTTGGTCGGACTGTTGTTTGCGGTGTTTTTGCTGTATTTGTATGCAGTGCCGATTAGTTGGGGACTGGAGTCGGCCAAGCATTCCGTCGATGCTTTTCTCCGACAGCGGATGCCGGGAGTGGCAGAGGTGTTCGGCGTGTCGGAAGAGGGAGAGCAGAGACGCCCGGATGAGCCGGTAGTAAAGCGCTATCTGGAAAAGCCGGCAGAGGCAGTGGCAGCCTGGACCTTGCCGGAGGGCTATGTTGCTTTTACGGAGGAGCGTTCCGATACGGAATATATTTGTATCGAGGGTGCAGGCTTACGGGCCTATTATCCGAACGAGATTCCGGAGGACGGAGCACAGTATATTTATCTGGAGTCCGAGACCGGAAATGCGGTGTATTTCTGGGAGTATTCCTTCGAGCAGCCGGAGAGTCTTTGCTTTGCCCGGGATGTACATAACACAAACGGTGTAGAGCAGTATGTGTATTTTGAAAACGAAACCCCGGAGGGGCTTCATCTTTTGGATGCAAAGACTTTGGAGGAGCATAAAATTGCCTCCTATGCGATAAACCTTGCCCTTATGGCGGATATCGGTGCATACACGGAAGAGAATGATGCGGTTATATTGGATACGGTCATTGATGATGTTCCGTATATGTTCTCGGTACCGAAGGCGGAAGGCGCGTTTGATATGGCGGATTATGTGCTCCATGCGGACCACGGACTTGTGTATACGCTGGAGCCGGAGGGAATCCGGTTTGATGCCTATGTAGTATCCGCCGAGATGTATCTCGGAAAGGTAGTGGGACGGCTTTCCTTTAACGGCCAGGGGTATGCACTGAGTGCTCTTGACTTTTATGCTTATGCGGAGGAGACTTACGGTGATGCGGGCGGAGACAGTATTATCCGCGGTGTGACGCTGGAGTCCGCCGATAAGGAGCGCATTTTACTGACCGGAGATGCGGGAGAGAGACTTTTGATTCCGATTCGCGAGGATGTGGAGAAGAATACCTATATTACGGAGAATTTCGTAAAGGACGCAAAGGGACAATACACCTATACGGAAGACGGAAAAATCGTTTCCGTAAAGGGAGTGGATGTGTCCAAGTATCAGGAAACCATCGATTGGAACAAGGTGGCGGAGGACGGTGTGGAATTCGCTATGATTCGTTTGGGCTTCCGTGGCATGGGGACTCAGGGTACCTGTGAGCTGGACCCGTATTTTAAGACCAATATGGACGGTGCCAAGGCAGCCGGTGTGGAGACGGGTGTGTATTTCTTTACCCAGGCAACCACGGTAGAGGAGGCTAAGGAGGAAGCACAGTTTGTCATCGAAAACCTGAAGGGTTATGATGTGACCTGGCCGGTAGTATTTGACACCGAGGCCATTACCAGCTATAAGGCGGCAAGAGCGAACGTCCTGTCCAGAGAGACGCGTACCGCTTGTGCTAAGGCATTTTTAGAGGAAATCAAGGCGGCGGGCTATATACCGATGTTATATGCCAATACCCGCTGGTCTATTTTGAATCTGGACATGGGAGAGCTTTCGGAGTATGATTTCTGGTATGCATACTACGGAGACGACCCGTATTACCCGTACAATTACACCATGTGGCAGTACACCTCGGGCGGTACGGTAAACGGTATCAAAGGAAAAGCAGACTTAAATATCAGTTTCGTGGATTACGGAGCGGAGAACTAAGAACTATTTTCATATAAATCAACAAAGGTAAAGGGGGAATGCGAATGCTCATAAAAGGATTTGCATTTGACGAAGTAAAAATCAAAGAACCCGTTCTTTTGAATGCCTATGCAAAGGAACAGGACTACCTGCTCAGCCTGGAAGCGGACCGGTTACTTGCCGGATTCTTAGAAACGGCCGGGCGGGAGAAAAAAGCGGATCGCTATACCGGAGGTTGGGAGAATTCCGAGCTTTCGGGTCATACGTTGGGTCATTACATGGTTGCGCTTGCACAAATGTATGCCGCATCCGAGGCACCGAATATCAAGGCACGGCTGGAGTACGTCATCGATGAATTGGCGGGCTGTCAGGCGGAAGACGGATATTTGTTTACCTCCGGTGTGGAGATTTTCGAGACGCTGGAAAAGGGCGGCCTGGCATGGATGCCTTGGTACAACATGCACAAGCTTTTGACCGGTTTGCTTACGGTGTACCGGTTGGTAGGGATTTCCCGTGCATTTGACATCGCAAAGAGACTGGGCGACTGGATTTGCCAACGTGTACTGGGCTGGACCGACAAGGCACGCAGAAAGGCCTTAAGCATTGCGGACGGCGGTATGAATGACTGCCTGTACGAGATGTATAAGGAGACCGGTGCGGATGCTTATCTGGAGGCTGCGGCGAAGTTTGAAGATCCGGACTTGTTCCAAAGAATTGCGGACGGCAATGATGTTTTGCCGAATAAGCATGCCAACAATACTATTCCGAAGTTCCTTGGTGCTTTGAACCGGTATATAGTTAAGGGCGAGTCGGAGGCAATGTATTTGCAGGCGGCCGAGTCCTTCTTTGACATTGTAGAGAGAGATCACACTTATATTACCGGCGGTAACGGCGAATTGGACCATTTCCGTACGCCGGGTACCTTGGGGGCGGATCGTACCCAGTGTAACTGTGAGACTTGTAGTTCCTATAACATGTTAAAGCTGGCGGAGCGCTTATATACCGTAACCGGTAAGAAACGCTATATGGATTTTTACGAGCGGACGTTTACCAACTCGATTCTCGGTTCTATGAATCCGGAGGATGGTATGACTACCTTTTATCAGCCGATGGAGTCGGGGTACTTTAAGACGTTTGCCGAACCGTATTCCAACTTCTGGTGCTGTACCGGTACCGGAATGGAGAGCTTCACCAAGTTAAATAACGCTATTTATCATCAGGATGGTGACCGGCTTTATGTGAACCGTTACATAGCTTCCGAGCTTATGGCAGAGGAATTCGGACTTCGTCTTTCTCAAAAGGTGACGATGGAAGAGTTCGAAACGGTGTCCCTGGCACTGAAGATGTCCGGCGTAATCAACTTTACCCTTTGTCTTCGTATTCCGGAGTGGTCCGGAGAAAAGGCGTGGGTAACGGTAAACGGTCAGGCACAGGATGCGAAGATTAAGGACGGTTATTTGCTGTTAGACCGGGCTTGGGAAAACGGAGACAAGGTGGAACTGAAGTTCTTCCCGACGGTACGGATTCATCCGCTTCCGGATATGGAGAACTGCGTGGCCGCTACCTACGGTCCGTATGTGTTGGCGGCCGGACTGGGTACGGAGGATATGTCCACCGAGCGTATGCGTACGAAGGTGGTACTTCCGACCAAGAACGTAACAGTGCGTGAACGTGTGCTGTTGGATAAAGAGCTTCACTTAAACGAATGGTTCGCAGACTGCAATCAGAACTTTGTAAAGCGTGATGATGAAATTGCGTTTACGCTAAAGGGAACCGATGCGGACGGCGAATTGGTATTTGTACCGTACTACAAAATATACAACGAACGTTACGGAATTTATTTTACCTATCATGATGAGGAAAATCTTCCGGACGATATCCGTGCTATGATAGAGGAGCAGAAGCGCTTAGAGGAAGAGCGCCTGCGCCGCGAGGCCGAGGAAGCGGAACGTCTCCGTCTGGAGGAGGAAGAGCGCCTGCGCCGTGAGGCAGAGGAAGCGGAGCGTCTCCGTCTGGAAGAGGAAGAGCGTCTTCGCCGTGAGGAGGAAGAACGCTTGCGCCGTGAGGCAGAGGAAGCAGAACGCTTACGTCTGGAAGAGGAAGAGCGCCTGCGTCGTGAGGCAGAGGAAGCGGAACGCTTACGTCGCGAGGAAGAAGAGCGCTTGCGTCGTGAGGAAGAAGAGCGCTTGCGTCGTGAGGCAGAGGAAGCGGAACGCTTACGTCGCGAGGAAGAAGAACGTCTGCGTCGTGAAGCGGAGGAAGCAGCCCGTCTGGCAGCGGAAGCAGCCCTTGCGGCAGAAATGGAACGCCTTCGCAAGGAAGAGGAAGAGCGCCTGCGCCGCGAAGAGGAAGAACGTTTACGTCGTGAGGCCGAGGAAGCAGAGCGTCTCCGTAAGGAGGAAGAAGAACGCCTGCGCCGTGAGGAGGAAGAACGCTTGCGCCGTGAGGCCGAGGAAGCGGAGCGTCTGCGTTTGGAAGAAGAAGAGCGGAAGCGCCGTGAGGAAGAAGAAGCGGCCCGCCTGGCAGCGGAAGCAGCC
>JAFYMC010000033.1 GCA_017556805.1 Lachnospiraceae bacterium
GATGAAACCAGTCCGGTAAAGGAACCTCTTGAAAAGGTTATTGCCATACTGGAACGGAAAGCCTCCGAATACTACATCATCAAAGCAGACGGGCTCCCGGTAGGTGCTATCCGTGTATGCCATAGAAAACGCGACTACGAGCCGCCGGCGGGCGAAGTTCCTGCTTACATTTCACCACTCTTCATTTTGCCTCGTTTTCAAAACAGAGGCATTGCACAAACTGCGGTAAAAATGGTCTTTGATCTGTACCCGGAAGCCACGGTCTGGAGGCTGGATACCATTAAACAGGAAGCAGGAAACTGCCATTTCTACGAGAAACTTGGCTTTGTAAGAACCGGGGTTGAACATGTTGTAAATGAAAGAATGACCTTAATTGACTACGAGAAAAAGATGTAAACGCCCAAAGGAGGATACTATCATGAACTGTATTTTTTGTAAAATAGTAAACAAAGAATGTCCGGCCCGCATTGTCTATGAAGATGCCCATACGCTCGTGTTTATGGACATCGCAAAGGATGTAGACGGGCATATGGTCGTAGCACCGAAAAAGCATGTGACAAGCTTATTTGATTGTGACCCTGAGACCTTACATCACCTGACGGATACCCTGCAGATGGTTTCCAAACACTGCGTTGAACGATGCGGATTTGAGGGAGTCAATATTCTTCATGCCAGCGGAGAAGCCGCCGATCAATCCGTGCCTCATTTTCATTTCCACCTGATTCCGCGAAAGAAAGGAGACGGCGTTGATGCATGGCCGAACTTTGAAGGTGCACGAAGAGAAATAGAGGAAGTTTTTGAAGAACTGAAAATGCAATAAGATATCCATTGTTTTCACCCCTGCACTATATTATAATGATCTTAGAAACAAGGAGGCGATACGAATGATTACCGAAACCTTTGACAATAAAACCAACGCCATCATCACCCCTCAGCGCGTTGCAGACGCTCCGAAAGTGGATGCCTGCATCCAGACCTTTTCTTGGAAAATCGAGGAGTTTGTACTGGCGAATTTTGACTGTAAGAAGATTACTTCCATCTGGTCCGCTACCGGAGAAACGCCGGTGTACTGCATCGAATACAAGGGCAAGCGCTTCGCCTTTTTTAAGACCTACGTGGGTTCCCCGGCGGCTGTTGCCAATTTAGAAGACGCCTTGCAGCTCCTTAACACGGACAAATTCATCGTCTTCGGCGGTGCCGGATGCCTGAACAAAGAAATCGCCCGTGGTAAGGTTATGGTACCGACGGAGGCTTACCGCGACGAAGGAACCTCTTACCACTACGCTCCGGCAGCGGATTACATTACCGTAAAAAACGCGGATATCGTTGCTGAGTTCATGGAGGATGCGGGACTTCCGTATGTGAAGGGAAAGACCTGGACCACCGATGCCTTTTATCGCGAAACCACCGGAAACTTCGAAAAACGCAAGGCGGACGGCTGTATTTCCGTGGAAATGGAATGCGCGGGACTGCAGGCAGTATGTGACTTTAGAGGCGTTGACCTCTACACCTTTTTAACCAGCGGCGATTTGCTGGATGCCCCGAAATGGGACATGCGCCAAACAAAAGGACAAGTAAAAAACACCCAGCACGATGCGGGACATTTTGATATTGCACTGGAGCTGGCTGTCTATGTGACAGAATAGGAGACTCTACTATGGACTACATTTTTATCATCGGCCCCAGCGCCGTAGGAAAAACCACGCTGGCGAAAGAACTGTACAAACACTATCACGGCGTGTACTTTGAACAGAATATGGTGCCGGAATTTGAAATTCCGGAAGGAGTAGATGACATCGGCGTTTACGAGGAGCAGCTTTGCTGGGACAACGTACTGTTACAGTTAAAGTTCTTTTATGAAAAAGGCCTCCGAAATATCGTGGCCCTAGACTTTGATGATGTACGCACCCGGGAGCTTCCGATGCTTTTTAAAGGGTATCAATTTATTACTTTGAAGCTGGTTTCTTCCGACGAGGAGCAGACCAAACGTCAAATGATTCACCGTCACAACAACGAAGGCGGTCTCTTTGTTCCGGATTATGTGGAGCGGGCCAACAACGTCATTATGGGGCGGAAGCTTCTGCCGAACGAAGTGCAGATTGACATTGCCGGGAAGACAAAGGAAGAAGTGTTGCTGGAAGCGATTGAGATTATTGAACACTTTGTGCCGAAAACGGAGTACGAGTATGTACTTGACGATGAGAGGAACTATTTGTCGTGGGTGCAAAGCAAGAGACTGTTTTAATACGGATATGTTTGATGTGATATCATTACAAAAGGCTGACTCGATACACATCGGTCAGCCTTTACTTTTTTCAATTCACTTCTCCCTGCGCCGCCTGTTCCTGAGTGAAATTTTTCGCAATTCGTAATCGCTTTAAGTTCTCTCCAAAGGTATTTTTCATAGGATTCACCTTCCTTTATTTTTCTCTTATCAGCTGATAAACCTATTATAAAGGAAAGTCCGGAGATACGCCACCTCTCGGTTTGAGTGGAGTGTCTCAGTTTTTGAGAATCAAAAAAAGAACTCCCGATGTCTATCCACCGGAAGTTCTTCGGAATCCAATTTTACCGCTATTTTTTGTCGTTACTCTCTCCAATTAGTAGCGACAAAATAAGTCTCGCCTACTTCCTCACCATAATCGGAAATGCCTTCTGCACATTCTTTATCTCCACATCGATATAGGTGCCGCCGAACTCACCGTCTAACGTCCAGTTGATCTCTTCTCTGCTCTTTATCTTCAGATATGAGGTCTTAAAGGACTGCATGCAAATGGCATCGAAGCTTTGGCGCAACAGGGAAATGACGATATCGTTCAGCTCTGCAAAAGTAGCCGGACGCCGGATTAAAATCACCTCGAATTTCCCGTCGTCAAAGGAAACGTCTTTTCCCGTAATATTTTTAAAGCCGCCCACACTTAAGGAATTGGTCACCATGCCGTAGATGTAATTTCCCCGCATGGCTCCCTCGTCGCACTCAATCTGCACCTCGTAGGACTGGATGGAGGACAAGCTCTTTACGCCCTCCAAGATATAAGCCACGTGACCGAAGATGTTTTTCCACTGCTGGTTCGTGGCATAGGACACATCCGTAAACAGCCCAAAGGCTGCCACATAGACAAAATTTTCGCCGTTAAAATTTCCGGCATCACACAAAAAAGGCTTGCCCTTCGTAATAATTTCCATCGCCTCCGGAATATCATCCGGCAATCCGAGACTTCTGGCAAAATCATTGGTACTGCCCGCCGGAATATACCCCACCGGTGTACTGACTCCGCCTTTCATAAGGCCGTTCACCACTTCCCGCAGAGTACCGTCACCGCCGCTGCACACAATCAAATCATACTGCTCCGCATCCCGGCTTTCCACCAGTCTGCAGGCATCGCCCTGCGCCTGGGTCGGATACACCGTCACCGGATAATTTTCCTTTGCAAAGGCATCCACAATCTCATGAAGGTTCTTTACAACCGTTCCTTTTCCTGCTCTCGGATTATATACAAACAAAACTCTTTTTACTTCGTTTTCCGATCGTTGTTCCATGTTCCGTTTCTCTCCTATCACCTTATTATCTATATCCCCTTCCGTCCCAAAGTATACTACGGCAAGGTAAATTTTGCAAGTATGATGCGAAAACTCCTCCGACATGAACTTTTTTATCCAAATATGACACTATCGTTTCCACCTTCTCTTGTGCTATAATTTATCCAAGGATATGCGGATTCATTCTGAACCTCCGCAAACAAGACATAAGAAAGGAATAACAACTCCCATGAAACAAGCTTTTCGCGCCGGTCTTGCCACTGCAAAGCTGTGTTTAAAGGAACAAAGCTATTTCGGCTTTGCAAACCTTTTGGCCCAGTATCTTTTGCAGGCAGGCGGTCTGGCGGCACTGTTAATGATATGGCGTTCCCTGTTTTTGCAAGGGGTGGATTTAGAGGGAATGCGCCTCTCACAATTTTATACCTACACGGTACTGTCCACCATGCTGGCCCCACTTTTGAATATCCATACGCCGGCCTCCGGCTGGCTTCACGACGGAACGATGTTGGGACTGTATCAGCGTCCGGCCGGAATCTTTGCCCAGCTGGCTGCTCATACCGTGGGCGGCTGGGGCATGCGGCTTTTGTGCCTTTCCCTGCCGGTGCTTATACTCTCCTTTGCCTGCGGACTGGATATGCGTCCGGCAAGCCTGTGGTTTTTCCCGTCCTTGCTGTTGTCCGTATTGCAGGGCTTTGCAGTAGACTTTTTGTTTTCCTGTTTGTTAATCCGCATGCGAAATCTGGAATGGACGGTACATTGTCTCAGAGAAGCACTGACCGCGCTGTTTACCGGTTCTTTGATTCCCTTTGCAGTACTGCCTTGGGGCATCGGCGACTTTTTGCAGTTATCCCCGTTCGGTACATTGGCAGGTGCACCGCTAGCCATTTATACAGGCCTATCGGAGCCTGGACTTCTTATTATTACACAGATTATCTGGAACGTAATTTTATGGCCGCTGGCCGTATACTGCTTCAATGCTTCCGGAGAAAGGATGGTGTCCTATGGCGGCTAATATGAAAGGATTATTCCGGCTTTGGAAATTATATGCCCGCATGGATTTGCGCTGGCTCATGCAGGACAAAGCCACCGTACTCCTTGTGGTCATCACGGAAACCTTAAGCAATCTGTCCGGCATGGCGGGAGTACTGCTGCTTGCCGTCCGGTTCGGCGGCGTGGGCGGACTGACCGCGGATGAAATTTTATTTATGCTGGGCTTTTTTGAACTGGCGGACGGTCTGGGCTGGATGTTGTTCGGAAATTATAATGTAATTCACATCAGCCGTCGTATCGGAAGAGGTCAGGTGGACCATATGCTGATTCAACCGAGACCTTTGTGGATGCAGCTCCTTACGGAAGGATTTATGCCCTTTTCAGGTTGTCACGGAGTACTTATCGGTATCGCTCTGACGTCCATCGCGGTGGCACGACTTAACATGACACTGTCCCCGGTTTGGTTTTTGCTGCTGGTTTATTACCTTGTAATTCACATCGTACTGCGGCTGTCCCAAAGCTTCCTCTACGGCTCCGCTGCCTTTTATAAGCCGGTGGCCTGCGAGGAGATTTCCAGTATGATTTTAGATATGAACAGCCAGTTGGGACGCTTTCCGCTGTTCGGACTGCCGGGATGGCTGGGTACCCTGTTACATACGATACTTCCAATTGGATTGCTGGCCTATTTCCCGGCACTGGCGTTACTCAAGGACCTGGGAAAACCCACAGAGCTTGCCTTTCCGTTTGTCGTAGCAAGCCTGTTTCTCACCGCCGCCCTGATTTGCTTTAAGAAAGGACTTTCACACTATGCAAAATACAGTTGTAACCGATACAAAGAAATGGGACACCGTTGTTAATATCGAAGGTGTCACCAAATATTTCGACCAGAACCGTCCGGTCTCCTTATTCAAACGGGAAAAGCATCGCATCTACGCCTTAAAGGATGTGTCTTTCACCTTGCAAAAGGGCGAATTTGCCGCCTACGCAGGACCCAACGGTGCCGGAAAATCCACTACCTTTAAGCTTTTGTCCGGTATGCTTTGTCCTCAGGAGGGAACGGTGCGCATCTTCGGCATGGACCCGAATCAGTCCCGTATTCCCGTGATGCGCCGTACCGGTATCTTATTCGGCAACCGCAGCGAACTGTGGTGGGACCACCCGGTGCGGGCTTCCTTTGAGTGGAAAAAGGAAGTCTGGGACATTAAGGATACGGACTATGAGCGTGTCCGGGAAGAACTGACAGAGCTCCTTTCCCTTGGTGAACTTTGGAACAGCTACGCCAGAGAACTTTCCCTCGGCCAGCGCATGCGGGCAAACCTTGCCCTGATGCTTCTCCACGAGCCGGAACTGGTACTTCTGGATGAGCCGACCTTAGGTCTTGACGTCCTGGCCAAGCGGCAAATGATTGAGTTTCTCAAAAAAATCAATCGAGACAAACAGGTTACCATCCTGGTTACCTCCCATGACATGGATGACTTGACGGAGATGGCAAATCGGATTCTTTTGATAAACGAAGGACAGCTTGCCTTTGACGGCGACTATGAACAATTAATCCACATGACCGGTGACAACCGGGTGATTAAGCTGACTGCAAAGGGGGAAGCCCCTGTTCTTTCCGGAGCAGACTATGTGGGTACGGAAGAGGGCAAGCATCTGTATCGGTATGATGCGAGCAAAACGTCTGTATCGGAGATATTCGGAAGCATTTCAATGATACCGACAGTGGAAGATGTGGAACTGGGACATGAAGCCATAGAACAGGTAATCGCGAGACTGTATGAGGATTGGAGGAAGTTATGAAGTATATCGAAGAAAACAGCAAAATATGGGACGAACGTTCCGAAAATAATGATACTTGGTCCATCCCTGTAACAAGCGAAATGGTGAATCGTGCCAAAGAAGGTGTATGGAGTATTGTACTGACACCGACAAAACCTGTTCCGGCGAATTGGTTTCCGGAGAGCCTTTCCGAAAAAAAGATTTTGTGTCTGGCAAGCGGCGGAGGACAACAAGGCCCTATATTGGCAGCAACCGGAGCGGATGTAACTGTATTTGATAATAGCAAAGCACAACTGGAAAAAGACGAATATGTAGCAAAACGAGATAATCTTAGAATTAAAACCGTTCAAGGAAACATGCAGGACTTATCCATCTTTGAAGACGAAAGTTTTGATTGTATCATTCATCCTTGGTCAAACGGGTATATTGATGATGTCAAACCTGTTTGGAAAGAATGTGCCAGAGTACTGAAAAAGAACGGAATACTATTAGCCGGATTCGGTAACCCGATAGAATATATTTTTAATGCTGCAAAATTAGAACAAGGCATTTTCTCGGTAGAAAATACGATTCCGTATGCAGATATTGAGCATATGGATGATCCGGAGACGAGGGAAATTGTTGAAAGCGGCGGTTATCTTTGGAGTCATACGTTAGAGGATCAGATTCAAGGTCAAATAGAGGCCGGCTTCGCTATTGTCGGTTTCTATGAAGATATCGGAGGTACTGCGTTGGATAACTATATTAACTCGTCTATTGCTACGAAAGCTATAAAATTATAATACGAGGAGAATAAAATGATTTACTACAAAGACGGAAAAATAATGATTCGAAGCATGGAACCGGAGGATTCCCAAATCTTCTACGACACCTATTTATCCTACGATTGGCACCCGGATATCAAGACCTATGAAACCTACTACAAAGAACAGGACGAGGGCAAAAGAAAGGTTTTTATAGCAGAATATGACGGGGAAGTATGCGGTCTCTGTACTTTGGTACTGAATCCCACAGAAGGTCCCTGGGTCGATATGGGGTATCCGGAAATCGTGGATCTAGGCGTATTTTTCCACATCCACAACAAAGGCATCGGAAATAAACTTCTGGATGTAGCGGAACAGGAAGCTGCGAAGCTTTCAGACACTGTATTTTTAGCGGTAGGTGTTCACTCCGGATACGGTGCCGCACAAAGAATCTATGTAAAGCGTGGATACCTTCCGGACGGCAGCGGTGTCTGGTATCAGGGAAAGCAATTGGAGCAATATGCACCGTGCGTGAACGACGATGACTTACTCCTTTTTATGTCAAAAACGCTTTAAATCAAACATGACACATCTCCACCATTGAAAAACCGCTCTCTTTATGCTAAAATACCCTCGATGCAGTTGTTTTTCATCACGAGAAGGGAGTGAGTTTCGTGGATTATCGTTTAAGAGGACATAACTTAACAGGATTTGATCAGCTCCGTGCAGCTTATATCTAAGCGGCAGTGTACGGAGCGGTATCGCCGCTTATCAGGCGCTTGCTTTTGCATCTGAAATTGTCGCATAACTGCGACACAAAAGCAGCGCAGGAGTTTCGCAAGCGAAACTCTTTACTCAGATATATGCTGCACTTTTTGAATGTTACGAAACAACCGGTTGCGTTTGCAATCCACCACATTCAAAGGAGTGATTTTTATGTCATATATCAATGCAGAAAAGGTCCTTCCGGACTGGCTTATTCATCAGGTACGAAGCTACGTCGGAGACGGCCTCATTTACATACCGCCGGAGACGGCTACCCGCAAAGCATGGGGAAGCAAGTCCGGCGCAAAGAAGCTATTAGAAGCCAGAAACCTTGAAATCCGCGCCAAAAAGCAGACCGGTGTTACCGTGTCCTGCCTTGCCACAGAGTATCATCTTTCCGAGGATACCATTAAGCGGATTTTGTACAGGTAGCCGTATGAATATCGTAAAAGAAAAGGCAATCGCCGTTACCCTTTGTAACTGTGATTGCCTCTTTTCATACACTCTTCCGAGCCCTAAAGTTTTCCCATGGCTTCAGATACCCTGGAAACTACTATTCCCAGCCCCGCAGACAGCAAAATAATCTTCACGGCACTGAGCTTCTTTTTCCAAAGGCAGGTAATCGCAAAATATACTCCCGCCAAAAGCACCAGAATTACCAAAGACACCACATCCACCCGGAACTCTTGCAATCCGACAAAACCGATTGCTTTTAACAACAGCATGCTTCCGGTAGATAGAATCAGCGCTACCACCACCGGCTTTACGCCCCGCATAAAACCTTTGAAATACTTATTATTCGTCAGGTTCTTCAGTACCGCTGCAATCAGCAGGATAATGAGAAAAGACGGCAGTACCACACCCAAAGTAGCAACAATGCTACCAAGCGGTCCCCCCATAACGGAACCCACATAAGTGGCGGTATTCACCGCAATAGGTCCCGGCGTGGATTCACATACCCCGATTAGATTAATAAACTCTGCTTCCGTTAACCACCCATGTTTTATCACCGTTTCTTCAATCAACGGTATCATACCGAAGGCTCCGCCAAAGCAGAACAATCCAATCTTAAAAAACTCCAGAAAAAGCTGTAAGTAAATCATTACTCCACCTCCTTCTTCGGAGAAAGCACGGCATAGAGCACGATTCCCAGCACTCCGCCCATCAGGATAAACCAGACAGAGCTAAAGGACACCGCCAGCAAATCAAACAAAATCATGAGCACAAACACAATTCCGAAGGTAACGCATGGAACCACCCGCTTTTCTATCTTCTGAAACAGTCCGAAGCCTGCACGTAAAATCAAAAATGCCACACCGCATTTGATTCCCGTAAAGGCATAGGCCACATATTTATTTTGCAAAAATGCATCCAAAAATAGGGAGACTATATACAGAATAATAAGAGACGGCACTACCACTCCCAGGGTCGCCATGGCACTTCCCGCAACTCCCTTTTTCTTATAGCCCACATAGGTGGCAATATTAATGGCAATAGGGCCCGGAGTGGACTCCGCCACCGTGATAATCTGCATCAATTCTTCTTCGTCCAGCCACCTTTTCTGCTCTACCACGACCTCTTTGATTTGTGCAATCATGGCGTAGCCCCCGCCAAAGGTAAAGAGACCGATTTTTGCAAAGGTGAAAAATAATTCCGCTAACATTTTTCGTTCCTCTTTCGTTCATTACATTCCTTACTACGTTTCCGATAAAACAGATGATAGCACAACCCGGAGAAAATAGCAAACCGTATCTTTACAAAACCTTTCCTTTCCAGTAAACTTAAAATATGACAACAATAAGGAGGAACTATCCTTGATATACCAATGTAAAAATTGTGCCACAGCGCTCCGCTTCAATCCCCAAAAAGGACTTTTAGAATGCGATGCCTGCGGCTCCGCCTATCAACTGACAGAATATGAAGAACCGGATACTGCCGACGGCAAAATCCGGCTGGAGCTCTATTCCTGTACCGCCTGCGGCGCTAAACTTGCAGTTAACGGCACGGAATGCTCCTCTTTTTGTTCCTATTGCGGTCAACCGACGGTAATCTATGACAGAGTTTCTGATGTAAAAAGACCTGATTGTATTATCCCATTCCGTGTGTCAAAAGAAGAAGCGGTGGATTTGATTCGCAAGCAACTGAGCAAAGGGCCGTTCATAGCGGATGATATCAAAAATTTTGAAGCAGAGCAAGTCAGAGGCATTTACATACCGTTCCAACTGTATGATGTAAACTATACCGACAGCCAGTTTTGGTGCGGGAAAATCGATTCCTTCGATACCTATCATATGCGGAAAGCAAAGGTACTCTTTCATGATCTCACGCTGGATGCCTCCAAACAGCTTAACGATGACCTTACCCGACATCTGGAGCCTTATGATACCAGCAAACTTGTGCCGTTCCACTCTGCATATTTGTCCGGCTTTTATGCGAATTGTTTTGACTATACAGCCAAGGAGTTGGAAAATGAAGTTAAGTACCGTTGCAGAAACTTGGTCAACAATAAGATTTTAAAAACTCTTCCCAATCCCGAAGAACAACATTTGAGAGAAACATATCCGTACCATACTATTCTGGATTCGAAATATGCCATGCTTCCTGTATGGTTTATGACGTTCCGCCATAAAGAGGTACCATACACGTTTGTGGTTAATGGTCAAACCAAGAAAGTAGTAGGTGCTGTTCCGTATTCAAAAAAGAAGGCCTATTCCTATCTCGGAATACTTACTGCAATACTTTCGTCTCTTGCATTTCTTCTGTTGCACATTCTGTTTAGTTTATTGCGTATAGAAACTGTATTTGACATCATCGTTCGCGAATGGGTAAATTGGTTTGTTGTTCTTGTGGCATGTTTTATCGGCATATGGGAGGCCGGGAATATGAAAATTAAAAAAATAAACAAACATATCAACCGAACAAAGGAATCTACACTACAACACTTTGCCAAAAACAGACAGGAGGAATAGGAATGCTGATACTTATTATTAAAATAGCTTTAGCAATCGTCATAGGCTATTGCTGTTCTTATTTTATCATGGCAAAACGACTTTATGCCTCTAACGATTACGGAGATACTTCCGGAAAAGTACAGGATTTTGATTGTGGAACATGGGAACTCGAAGAAAAGAATTACTACGGTCCTTACGCTTCGGAGGACTGGAAACATGATATGACAAAGGCCAAAAACAGTCTTTGAAACGTTTCAATCCCCCAAAACGTAAGAACGGGAAATCATCCCTTCACCGCCCCGGACAACCCTTCCGCATAATACCGCTGGGTGAATAAAAACAGCGCCGCAATCGGTATCGCCACACAAACGGAGCCTGCCGCAAATCGGGTGTAATAATGGTACACATATTCCCGCTCTAACATGCTCCAAAGTCCGATGGCCACCGTATAATACCGGCTGTCGGCTCCGGCGATGACTCTTGCGAATATGAAATCCAGCCACGGTGCCAAAAAGGACGTAATTACCGTATACACGATAATCGGCTTGGAAAGCGGCACCGTGATTTTATAAAAAATCTTAAATCTCGATGCCCCGTCAATCATGGCTGCCTCGTCCACACTTTTCGGTATGGTGTCGAAAAATCCTTTGGCGATATAAAAGCCCAGACCGGTGCTGGCGGAATACACCAGAACCAGCGCCACCAGCTTCATGACTCCTTCCGTCAGATTAATCCCCTTTAGGATGTAATACACCGCAATCATGGACATAAAGGCCGGAAACATGCCAAGCACCAGTGCCACATTCATAAACGGCTTCCGCATCTTAAAGCGCATACGGGACATGGAGTAGGACACCGCCAGCACAAAAAATGTAGAAATGATGCAGGTAAAAATCGACACAATGAGCGTATTGGAAAACCACCGCGGAAAGTTTAATACATCCGTTTCCGTAAACAGGCGCGTGAAATTTGCAAAGGTAATTTCCTTCGGAAAGAACGTGGTGAAATAGGACCCGGCTTCTCCCCGAAGAGACGTCATAACAATCCACAGAATCGGGAAGAGCCATACCAATGCCAGAACCGCAAGAAGTACGTGAATGAGTACCGTCCGCAGCTTTCTTTTCCTTCTTACAGAACTACTTTTCATTGGAATCCCTCCTCATTTTTGTAGGCTGCCGTTTGCCGGTATGCCACCAGCGAAATCACGATAGAAATTACAAAGGTCAGAATACCGATGACTGCACCGTAGCAGTAATCCTTGTTATCAATGGTCAGCTTATACAACCACGTGACCAAAAGATCCGTCTTTCCCGCCGTTCCCCGGTAATATTCAAGCGTCGCCGGCGCACCGCCGGACAGCAGGAAGATGACATTGAAATTGTTGATGTTATTGATAAACGTAGTGATGAGCGTCGGTGCCGTCACAAAAAGCATATAGGGCAACGTAATCTTTAAAAAGGTCACCCGGGCATTGGCACCGTCCACCTTTGCCGCCTCATAAAGCTCCGTCGGGATGTTCTGCAAAATACCCGTGGTTGTCAACAACGTATAGGGCACACCCACCCAGATATTCACAAGAATAATGGTGACTCTTGCCCAGGTGGCGTCCGTAAAAAACGGTAATGCCGCATCCTGTGCGATAAGTCCCCATTCCCGAAGAAGCACATTCACCGCACCGTTGGGCTGAAGCAGTGTCCGCATGGTAAGAAGGGTAACAAACTGCGGTACCGCAATGGACAGGATAAAACAAAACCTCCAAAATCCCTTCCACCGCACTTCCTTTTTGTTAATCAAAATCGCCAGCAACATTCCTAAAATGTAATTTAAGAATGTCGCAAAAATTGCCCAGGTAAAGGTCCAGCCTAAAATCGGCCAAAAGGTTTTACCGAAAGCCCCGTCAAAATCCAACACCGTCCGGAAATTATCCAGCCCCACCCAGGTAAACAGTTTTCCCGGTACCTGATGGTCTCTGTCATAGTTGGTAAAGGCCATACTGATCATAAACACCAGCGGCAATATAGTAAATACCAATACACCCAATACCGGCAAAGAAAGCAGTGTCCGGTGCAGTCTTCCGTTAAAGTGCATCTCGATTTCTTCCCTGAAATTCGGCACCCTTCGTCCCGCACGGGAAAGCTCCTCCGCATAATAGGCTGACCGTACCGCCGCCCGCAATAAAAGCAAAAACGCCAGGGTCACAAATACAAAAATGACACCGGAAAGCAGGATAAGAAGGGAGTTATCCCCCGGTTCGTAGACGAAAATCCCCTGGGCATCATCCCATACCTTTTCCTGGGTTTTCGTTCCTAAGGTCGGAAGCTTAGAAAGTACAGACACCCCTGCGCCCCAAAAGTATGCAATATAGGCTCCCGTAAGAAAAAGAAACAATGTCCCCTTTACAATCTTCCCTCTCCGGATGTTTCCCAGACCCGGCACAAGGAGGGAGAGCTTGGTGAAAAGGTCACCCTTTCCCCAAGATTTCAAAAAGCCTGCCTCACCGATGGCCGTAAATTTTTTTGCTTTTTTCATACTTCCTCCTTGTTTTTTCGCAAAACCGGGCTGTCTGCAAAAACTACAGACAACCCTTTTTCATACTGAATCAGAATCCTGTCCCCGCATTCAACGCTTCTTCCAGCTGTTTGGTACGTTCTGCCGCATTTTCCTTCGTGATGGTTCCGTTATAAATCTCCTCTGCAAAGGTTTCCACAATCTTAAACCAGTTGGAAATGGCCGGCACCGTCGGTTGTACCACGGAGGTATGCATGACTACCGCATTTTCCGCTTCCGCAATCGGACTCTCCAATACTTCTTCGGACTCCGCAAGATTTACATTCACCGGAGTCACCCCACGATACTCAAAACGGTCTCTTTGCACACTTTCACTGCCAAGATATAAGGCAAGGGCCACTGCCGCTGCCATATTTTCGCTCCGAGGATTTACACCCACCGCTTTGGAACCGGTGAATTGACGCATCACACCGGATACCCCGTTGTCAAAGGTCACAGACGGAAGCTCTGCCGTCTCAAAATTGTCACCTAATGCTTCCCGAATTGCACTGGCCTTCCAGGAACCGGATACCAAAGCACCTAAGGTCCCGTTTGCAAGACGGGTAATGGAATCGTCTCCGGACTCCTTGTGGAATTTCGGATTCTTCACCAAATCCACCAGAAACTCCGTTACAAAGCCGAAATCACCGATATTAGTGCCGGCCGCTTCATCCGTCCCGTCCGGTCCGTACAGGGTAAACCCGCCCGCATAATAAAACTGCTCGATATACCAGCTATCGGTTAAATCCATTGCGAATGCAGCCACACCTTTTCCTAAATCCTTTTCCAGCATAGTATTCAACGACTTTACTTCATCCTCGTCAAACATTTCGTCATTGTAATACAAAATCAACGTATTCGGCGTATATGGCACACCGTACACCCCATCCTCATAGGTTACACTGCGGAACATGGTATCGTTATTCATGGTACGAATGGTCTCCAATGCGGAACCGCCGAACTCCGCCAACGCACCGGCCCCCACCAGGGTCGCCATTTGGTCATTGGCATACATATACACATCCGCTGCCGCATCCAAGTCCTTTGTTACTACATCCCTTGCGTCACCCTCGGAACATACTCCATACCGAAAAGTAATCTCCCACTCCGGATGCTCGTTCGCAAACTCTCCGCACCACTTAGCAAGAAGACCATTCGGCAAACCCTCCTGCGGTGCCTGGTCCTCTGCCGGGGACCAGACGGTAAGTGTCATCTTCTTTGCCTCACCGGACTGACTTCCCGACTGGCCTCCTTCATTTCCGGACTGACCGCCCTGATTTCCCGACTGACCTACACCCGGTGTCGGTGTTCCTACGTTCCCGGAATCCTCGCCACATGCACAGGCCGCCATGCCACCGAGCATCATACCGCAAGCCAATGTCAACGCAACTATCTTCTTAAACTGTTTCCAAACTCTCATTCTCTCTTCCTCTCATTCTACGGAGCCGCACAAAAAAACCGCCGGAACGGTAGCTCACGTGTTTTACGCATATAGCCTAACCGTTCCGACGGTAAATTATACGGATTCTGTTTGAAAAACTACTCTACAAAATACACTCTTTCTTCTTTTCTCGGCAATACGCCCGGATACTCGCCGTCCACATAGCCCAGCACACAGTTTCCGATGCCCTCGTACTCGCCCTTAAGACCCAGAGACTTAAGCCACTGCTTCCATTCCTCCTGCTCAAACACTTCCTTGGCGCGATGAATCCAACAGCTGCCGATGCCCAGTTCGTGAGCCGCCAGCATCAGATTGCCCATCACAAGACTTCCGTCATAAATATAGGTGCCCTTCTTTTCCGCCAGTACCACAAGTACCACCGGAGCCCCGTAGAACGGATCGTTTTCACTTCCCATGACCTGTGCATTTGACTTTGACATCTTGTCTCTGATTTCCTTATTTGTCACAGCAACGATTACCGGTGTCTGCAGGTTCATTCCGCTGGCCGCGAAGGTACCTGCCTCTACAATTTTTTCAATCACATCTTTCGGAAGCATATCGGATTTATATCTTCGGATGCTTCTTCTGGTCTGCATTTTTTCTAAAACTTCACTCATTATGCTTCCTCCTTTGTCTCCTCTTCTTCCTCATCCGGTAACATCGGATTCGTATTCTGTCTGCGATACATCCAAGCCATGGTCCGGTACTTCCGGACATCAATCTTTTCGTACTGATCCTTCTTCATTCGCCACTGCCAGTTGCTTCCCATGGTAGAAGGGAAATTCATACGGGCTTCATTGCCCAGTCCCAGTAAATCCTGCATCTGGAAAATTGCTGTATGCAAAGAAGTACGATATGCGGTGCGAATCAACGCCTCCTCTATGGACTCCTGACGCCCGATACCGAAATACTCACGAATACGTCCCAAATCCCAATCGGACTTGCCGGATAAATAGCCGTGCAAAGTCTCATTGTCATGGGTACCGATATAAGCAATACTGTTCGTCGACGTGTAATTATGCGGCAAATACGGATTGTCCGGCGTACAGTCAAGAGCAAATTCCAGCACCTTCATGCCCGGATATTCGTTGGCTTCCATCAGGTCTACTACCGGCTGGGTTACCACACCGAGATCTTCGGCGATAATCTTGCCTTCGCCTACCACTTCGTTAATCATCTTGGTCAGCTTCGCCCCCGGGCCCTTCTTCCATTCACCGGTCATGGCAGTCTCACTCTCTGCCGGAATGGAATAATAGTTCACGATGCCGATAAAATGGTCGATACGAATCACATCATAGCGCTCCGCGGAAATTGCCATACGCCGTCTCCACCAGTCAAAGTCCTGCTTCTCCATCACATCCCAGCGGTAGAGCGGATTGCCCCAACGCTGGCCCGTAGCGGAAAACAAATCCGGCGGTACTCCTGCGATATTAATCTCTCTGCGAAGAGCGTCCAGTTCAAACAAATCGTAATGTGCCCACACATCCGCGGAATCCATTGCCATATAAAGCGGAATATCACCGATAATTGCCACGCCCTTACGCTTTGCGTACTTACGCAGGCGGTTCCACTGTTCGTCAAACTTAAACTGACAGAACATGTAGTAACCCACTTCTTCGGAAAGCTTCTGTTCCATCTTAGAAAGGGCTGCTTCCTCATGACAACGGAGCGGCATCTCCCACTCCTGCCACGGCTGGCCGGAGAGAGAATCCTTAATCGCCATAAACAGTGCATAGTCACGTAACCAATACTCATTCTTCTTACAGAACTCCTTAAACTCCTTGGTATCCTGATGCTTACTGTTCTTATACGCAATATGAAGCACCTCCCGGCGTCCCATATAAAGCGCACCGTAATCCACCGTCTCCGGCTTCTCTCCCCACTCCATCTCGCTGCAATCCTCCACAGAAAGCAGTCCCTCCTCAATCAAGGTCGGAAGGTCAATAAAATACGGATTGCCCGCAAAGGCGGAAAAGGACTGGTACGGGCTGTCACCGTAGCCGGTCGGTCCCACCGGCAGCACCTGCCAGTAAGAATACTCCATCTCTCTTGCAAAATCCACAAAGGCAAAGGCTTCCTTACCCAAAGTACCGATGCCGTACGGTCCCGGAAGACTGCTGATGGGCATCAAAATGCCTGCGCTCCGTTCCCACTTTCGTTCTGTTGCCATACTAAAATCCCCTTTCGGTTCGATTTATTTTTCCATATCGCAAATATGCAAAGTCCTTAGAAATGACTCGGTGTATATCGTACCGTATGAATCACAACTATTTTTTCCTTTTCCTCTATTTTATATACGATTGTATCGTTCTTAACAAACAGCTGCCGATATCCCTTATTTGCATACAAACCAATTTTTCGCTCTGCACCGCGCTGTGGTATATTTTCCAAACTATATATGGCCAGTTCCAATAATTCAATCATTCCTACGGCTGTCTCCGGCACATTAAGTTCCTGAAAAATACTTCCTCCTTACTGTATTTAATGCTTCCCTCGCATCCATTAACTCTGCACCGTTTGCAATTTCCTCTTCCGATTCCTTAATTGCCATATCAATATTAGACGAATCCAATAAACGTTCATAGGTTTCCATGCTCATCACTACCAGATCCCCATATCCATTCTTCGTGACAAACACCGGTTCCTGTTTTTTATGACAACGTTCTGAAATCTCTGTTGTATTTCTTAACTCTTTGATCGGAATAATCTGCGGCATACTTTGCACCCCCTTTTATAACATAATTATAGCATAATTATGCCTCTATTTCAAGAAGTGTATTGCTATAAAATCCATGTATTTACTAGCCTACCACTCATATTTTAAACTTTTTCCAAACTATATGTAATTTTTTCTCCGTTCCGGACGTTATATATATGAAAAGCTTTTCAAATTGAAACAAAGGAGAACAGAGATGGATTCAGCCGAGGTTGAGATTGTTGCAAAAAAATATCTGGATTCTATATATCGTGTAGCAATCAACTACGCTAAAAATGTACAGGATGCGGGTGATGCTGTTCAGAATGCATTTCTGAAGCTGATAAAAACCGATATGGTGTTTTCGGACGAAGAACACATTCGCAAATGGCTGATTAAGGTGACGATTAATGAATGTAAAAGTTTTTGGAGAAGACTTAGCAGGCATTCGGTCAGCAGTCTTGACGAGCTTTATGATAACGGTTACGAACTGCCTGCCGCATCACACACCGAATACAATACAGCCAATCGCGCGCGGGAGCTTTGGGATGCAGTAATGCATTTGCCGGCAAAGTATAGCATTGTACTTCACCTGTATTATTATGAAGGTTATTCGGTTGACGAAATCTCAAAAATGGCAGTTATTTCAAAATCGAATGTTCAGATTCGCCTCATGCGCGGAAGAACAATGCTAAAAGAAAGCTTAGAGGAGACAAACTATGACGAAAAATAAAGTGATAAAGGAAACAAGCAATGAATGGAATAGCCTTTACGAGGCAACCTTTAACGGCATAAAAGCTCCTTATGAGCTTTACAGAAAGGTGGCAGACATGAAGAATATCAAAAAAAGCAAAGCAAACATGATTAAGAAGGGAATTATCGCTGCGGCAGTTGCACTTTCCATTGTATTTTGCAGCAATCTTGCAGTATATGCAGCAACCGGAACCGGCTGGATTGGACGCATTATGGTATCCTGGTCCAGTGAAGAAAAAGAAGTGGTTTTCCGTGAAGAAGTAAATCCGAATGGAGATACCTATTACATCGGTACTGTTCAGAACGAAAAGGGAGATTCCCTTACCATAACAACCAAAGACCCTTCCGTACTGGAAGGAAAAAGCTTTGAGATTGACGGGACTGATATTTATGTAACCTCCGAGGACGGCGAGACAAAAAAGATTGAGGTATATGACCAGGAGGAAGACTTCACTGCGGGGCTCGCTTTGGTTACTCCGTTACCGGAAAAGTAAATTAATGTAGCCTCCGAAAATAAGCTATTTCCGATTTCCGGACGTAGCACATCTTCCTTGATGGCTACATCCGGAACGGAAATGGCTTATTCTTTATCTAAGAAATCAAAGCACATATTCTGTGATACAATCATACCACTCCACATAGGTCACACCGTTAATCACCAACCTGTCATTCTCCGGCAACTGCTCGGACCACTTCTTTCCGTAGCGCTCAAAGGCCCAATCATCCCGGTTAAAACGACGCCAAAGTACGGTTCTTCCGTTCTTATCAAGGAACTGTTCCGATACCACCCCGGCGTTATAGGTTTCGATGTCCATGACACAAACAGTATCGTAGGTTTTGTCGCCGATGGTGACAGTATATCGGCCCACAATGTCCAGTAAAAACTCCTTATCTGCACTGGTTACTACGTTTCCATCTCTCTTAATATCTCCCTTCGGGGAAAGGTTGGTTTCGTTTCCGCAGTTGTCCTCTCCAAAGCCCCAACAGGTCATAAATGCGTCCCCGTCCAAAAAGGTAATATAGTTTCTTACATCGCCATCCGTGCGCATGGTGGCAAGATATCTGCAATGGGTGTCCGTAAGCTGTGCCACAAAAGTGCGGTTAATGACTTCCTTTTTGCCGGAATAGGACGCCTCTCTTGCGGTCAGCTCCACTCCTTCAATACCGTGTACCATGGCCTTTCCCGTCACCTTCAGGTCATACACATGATTGCACTTGCGGGACGGCATATCGTACATGCCCCAGGATAAGGACTCCCCTAACTTCGGCACCAAAAACCAGCCGATGAGCTCCTCCCACTTTACGGAAAACGGCTCCTTGTCTGATTTTTCTATGGTGTAATTCGGTAATACTTTCGGTAATGTCTTCATCTTCTCTTCTCCTTTCACCTGCTTTGTCTGATATGGATACTGCTTTTTGAAATTCTGCTTTGCGGTATGCAGCCGGCTCTTTACGGTCCCCACCGGAATGCCCAGACGCTTCGCAATTTCCGCCTGAGGAAGTTCTTTCCAGAAGTACAAATAAAGAATTTGCTTATCCTTATCCGCGAGAGTACTTAACGTCTCTCTTACTGTGTCTTCTATCGTTATCCCGTGCCGTCCGTAAGACACTTCCTGCTCCGGTACCTCCTCCAAAGGTATTTCCAATTCTTTAGCTTTCCTTCGGAAATAATCGTTACATTTATTTCTGGCAATGTTAAGAATCCACGCCTGAAAGGCTTCTTTATTGTTTAGTTGTCTAAACTTTTTACAGGCGGTAATCGCCACCTCCTGCAGCACATCCTCCGCATCCGTAACAGTCGGCAACCGGAACTTTACAAACCGCTCCACACCGGACCTGTATTTTTGAAACAGTAATTCAAACTCGTCCATATCATCACCTCCTAACGTTTCATAGTGAAATCGATTTCATAGAATAAGACGTAAAAAAGGCGCGAAAGGTTCAGCTTTCACGCCTTTTTTATTATTTTCTCAGCGTACCTACGCCATAAAGCCACGCCTTGCCTCATTTCCGTTTACATACATTTCATTTAACGTCCCTCTGCCGTAGGTCAGTCCCGCATATACCTGCTGGGTGTTTTTCATCACCGGTCCGCTGGTGTCTTCTTCGCTGACCTTCTTGTACCCGGCCAGAAGTTTTTCGAAAATCTCCGCAATACCGTCCAGTCGATCCGGCTGCTTCTGTACCTTTGCTGCCGTCAACTCTTTATTGGTGAAAATATATAAGCTCATCAAATGATAGGAAAGACCGATACTATAGTCCAAAGATGCCATCAGCTCGTTTACAAAGCGGCCCGCATGAGCCAGTTCCTTCTCATAAGTAGCGGTGTCCCCTTCTGCGAAGGCTTCCTTTGCATATTCCATATCCTTTAAAATAATCTCGTACATAATTACGATTAATTCACTGCGGGAGGCCTGTGTTACCCGCATGGAAAATTCTTGTATTAATTCTTTTCTCATATCCTGCCTCCGTTTCGTCTGACCTCACTTGCTGCTCTCTTCAATGCCACATGTGTCTGTCCATTTCTTCAAACCGTTTTCAGAATCCGGCTTGTGTCCTTACACTCTGTCACCTGCGAAACAGCTCCCGTTTAGCCCTGTAACAAGGATAAAATTTGCTGCGGTCTCTCGTTTGCCTGGGCAAGCATCGCATTACCCGACTGGGAAAGTACCTGCTGCTGGGTGTAGGTCACCATTTCCTTCGCCATATCCACGTCCTCTACACGAGATAACGCTTCCGTCAAGTTCTCTGCGGAAATGTTTAAGCTGTTAATGGTATGCTCCAAACGATTCTGGTAAGCACCCAGCTTTGCACGAATGGAGGAAACCTCGTTAATCGCGTTTTCAAAGATCGTAATGGCCTTCTGGGCGGACTCCTGAGTATTAACGTTTACTACCGCAGTACCGAGGGTATCCGTATCCACCTTCGGAATACGTACTTCCATGGTCTGGCCTTCGTTTGCACCGATCTGCAAATCCATCGGGCCGGCCTTAAGTACCGTCACTTTCGCATCTTTTACGGTTCCGTCTACTTTAAACTTCATCTTGAAATCATCCACGTCCGTTACGGTCACATAATCACCGTCGATAGACACTGTCGCCGTACGGGCAAAACCGGAGGTATAATTCAACTCTACCAACGCATCTGCTCCTGCGCCGCTGACACCGGAGGAAATTCCCAACGCTGTTGCCAACGCTTCATTGGTACAGTAAATCTCAATAGAAGCATCATCGCCCTTGTCAACACTCTCAAACAACAATCCCGTCGCATCCGCGATGGTACTGGTTTGCGAATCACCGTTGGCATCCGTTACCGTCGGAGTCACATTAATATCTACCGTAGAACCCGCCTCACGAAGCTTCTCATAAATATCGTTTAAGGAGTCCGTTGCCTCGATTTCGATTTCCTTCTCATTAATAGCAATCTTCCCGTCAAAACCCAGGGCTCCGGTCTTACCGGTAGTTCCCGGAATCTGTGTCTCAATCTGTGCCGGCTGCGGAGCCTCCGTAACACTTAAAACATACTCGGTAATCGCCACGGAATCCGATAAGGAAATGAGCTGAATATTCTCGTTATCGGAATAGGAACGGCGGTCTACCGTGCCGTTTAACAGCTTCTTTGTATTAAATTCGGTGGTGGTGGAAACACGATTGATTTCTTCGTTTAGCTGGTCAATCTCATCCTGAATGGCTGCACGGTCTTCATCGGTATTGACACCGTTTGCCGCCTGAACGGAAAGCTCACGCATACGCTGAAGCATTGCCTCTACTTCATCCAATGCGCCCTCTGCGGTCTGAATCACGGAGATACCGTCCGCCGCATTACGGGCTGCCTGCTCAAGACCCGCAATCTGAGTTTTCATTTTTTCGGAAATAGCCAGACCCGCCGCATCATCTGCCGCACGGTTGATACGATATCCGGAAGAAAGACGCTCTAAGCTCTTATCCAGCGCACTGTTCGTCTTTCCGAGAATGTTACAAGCCTTTAAGGCCGAAATATTGTGGTTAATTCTCATATTGTCACCTGTTCCTTTCCGGGACAGCCTTGCGTATCCTTACCCAAAACCTATGCCCGCTCGATTTCCATGATATGAACAAATACCGCCTTGGAGGCTGCCAGAAGCTGTGCTGTATCCGGCTTTTCACCCATCTGCGGTTCGGTGACATCTCCTTCCTTGTCAATGCCCGGAATACGGTTCACGGTATAATCGCCCATTCTTGCGTTCGGTCCGCAATATACCATGGCATCCGCCACTCCTAAATCAAGTAATCGCATTGTCAGCTCCCGTTTGCTGTGTTCGAGCAGCTCGGTTCCTTCCCGGGAATCACTGCTGACAAAACAGAATATCTGATTATCTTCTATCTGTAAGTCCGCCTGCAAGTTTCCAAGCTTCACCAGCGGAATCTTTACCGATGCTTTTCCACCCTCAAATCCTTCGCTGTCCGTCTGTAAGGTAACCCGCATACTCTTTACGCCTTCTGCGGTCTCTACCGGGAAATCGAAGCATTCCTTGCCTGCGCATTCTCCACGCAACTTTACTCCCATTTTAATCTGACGAAGTGCCTTTAAATCAACAGAAGTCGGCTCGCCGTCATTTTGCATATCGTCCTCTAAGTTACGGACCGCTTTCTTTAAGTTGCGGTAATAGCCCTCCGCTACCCGTACATCAAAGAGACTTTCCGTACTGTCCGCTCCGCCGGCTGCCAAAAGGGCATCGGTCTCACTCTCTGCTGCCTCTACCTTTTCGTCCTTGCGGAACTGCTTTAAAAGCTTTCCTAATTTTCCGTACATCTCACCGGTACCGGATAAGAACTCCTTCGCCGCCTCCACATTGTTGGCGGTTACTACAAGGCCGAGACCTTGTAAGAACTCCGGTGCCTGTTCCGCAGTCTGTGCGGTCATGCGGAGATTCTGTACCGCCTGCTCTGCCTCATCCGGAGCAGGTGCGATGTTTTCCTTGTACATCTCATATCCGTCACTAACCGATATATCGGCAATTTTTCCCGGAATCTTAATACCGGAAAGAATTTGTGCATCGATTCTGTTGCTGTTCGGTAACATCGCCCGAACCTTCCCCATGGTCTCATCCGCAGTCACGTCGATTCCGCCCATTTTTGCGGTACGCATGGCAGAAAGAAGATTACCGAGGGTTAGCTCCTTACCGCTGTCCATGACGGCACCGATGGCCGCACCGTCGGTCTTTTCCAGTTGATTAAACAGACGGTACATTCCGATGTAAGCGGTACGCTCCTCCGGAGTCACACCCGCACTCCGCTCCATCTTAAATAAATATCTGGCAAACTTCTCCGTATCCTGCTCAAGGCCGTCCTCCATGCGGATTTCCGCTACTCTGCGGGAAAGATTCTCTACGGTTTCGGTCAGCGGGTTAATGCCCTCGCGAATCAAACGAAGGGCCGCTGCCGGGTGCATATTCTGAATTAAATCCGTTACCTTTTTATCGTATTCTTTTACTGCGTCCATATTATTTGCGGTAAGCTCAATAGAGTTGTAAGCAAGAATTCTTACTGCACGGAGATTCTCCGCGGAAGCCTCCATGCCGAGAGACTTTAACAGCTCCGCATTTCCTGCAAAAGCGGTATTGATGGAATCCCCCAGCGCCGCCTGCGGTCTCGTTCCCAGCATATCGTAGGCCTCTCCGGCACGCTGCATTCTTGCACCGAGACCCGCACCCGCAGTTGCCAACGATTCTAACGTCATGTCCGCTCTGTTTTCAAATGTCACACCTAAGGTATAACTCGGAGACTTCGATAGGTTATCAATACTCTGCATGGTTTTCCGGAACATGTCCTCCATGGTACGATTTCCCGCAAAGCCCGCTTCATCGGTATAAAAACGATAATAGTTATTTTCCAATACACGAAGACCGTCTACCACTTTCGCAAGACCGGAGGTATCGATGCGGATACCCTGGCGTTCCAAACGGTAGGCAGATTCTGTCGTCATCTTCAAACGAATCTCTTCCAGACGTCTCTTGGCACGAACCACGCTGATGTCGAAGTCCATGGAGAATCCGGACACCTCGGCAAGTACCGCCTGCTCTAAGCTGCTCGGCCGGGAATCGCTTCGTAAGTCGTCCTCCGCAAAGGCAAGGTCATGAAAAGTAACGTCTTCTCTTGCCGCCTGCCGCATAGCCTGACTGAGCGCCTCTCTATCCGGCGCAGTTTGTCCCGGCACAAGCTCCTGTACCTTTTCCGCTGCCTTCTTTACATAAGCACGCTCCACCGTATCCGGCGTAAAGCCCTTCATACGCTCTACACGTTCGGAAACCTCTGCTCTGGTCAGAAGGGTCAGGTTCGCCTGAATCGGCTGCTTACCGTCTAACATGGCTGTCACGGCCAGCTCTGCTACCTCTTCCGGGGTACGCAGCTTCACATCACTTAATTCATGCATCCGGAGCAGATTCTCCGGCGTAAGCGGAAGACCGTGTTCCGTAAGCCAACGGGCATTTCCGAGGTTTTCTTCGTCAATCGGCAGGTCCGCATTGACACAGACCTGATTTACGGACTTTGTCAGGTTCTCCCACATCTTATCAGACACCGGCGTGGACTTTACATTACCGGCGCTGTACTGTGCCATATACACATTTTCGATGGTCGGTGCCTTGCCGAACTTCACCATATAATACTGTACCGACTCGGACATGCCGGAAAGATTTCCCGCAAACTCCACGGCCTGAAATACCTTATGCACTGTTGCGTCCGTCACCGGCATTCCTGCCGCAAGCAGTTTTTCCGCAATAAATTCCGCTGCCGGATTGCCCTTTAAGGCTTTTTTCGCCACGGCAATAACAGCTTCCCGTTTTTCGGCAAGCTTCGCTTTTTGTCCTTCTAAATTTTCAGCCTTTAACTCCCGTCCCAGACGAATCCGTTCAATAGCGCGCTCTAATTGGGTAGCGGTCAGTTCCTCCACCGTGACACCTTCCGCACGAAGGGCATCATAATCGTCCGCGGAAAGCTGCTCCGCGGATTCCTCTAAGCTCTTTTCTTCTTCCTGTATGGTTTCCGGATTCTCCTCCGGATGATTTTTACTTACATCGCCGTAGCAAATTTCCTCCTCCACATTGCCGACAGCTCCTTCTGATACACTTACCGTAATATCGGTCTTGCCACCGTCCTTGGTGGCTTGTGTTGCATACACTGCGGAGAACTCCTTTCCCGCAGTGGTGGCGGAGCGTTGTACTTCTTTTTCCTTTTCCGGGTTCATGCCCCCGAAGAAAGACTGGATTCCGTTCATACCAACGCCTCCTCCGTATTCCTATAATCTCTACAAATTATTTCGGCATTTTGTCCGGAATTCTTTATACATTTCTTCCGCTTCCACGGAATAGATTTATGAGGAATATTATTAAAGGAGCTTTTGCACTTATGTATCTGCCGTTTTATAAAAATACCTCTTCACAATCCTACCGTTTCCGCAAACCGGTCTTCGGCCTGCGACAAAAGACAATGTCCTTTTTTTGCATCGGAGCACTTCTTCTTACCGTCTGCGGGTGTTCCGGAACAACTACGCCGTCCGGGAATACTTCACCGCAGACCTCTTTGGAAAAAACTTCAGCCGCAGAAGACTCCTTTTCCGTCTTTCTGGACGAGTTTTTTCAAGAATATGCCACCGCCGACAGCCTGTCTTTCCATTACACCGTTTCCCATCCGGAAGAATTAAATCTTGAACTGCCGGCACCCTCTCTGGGACAATTCAGCAAAGAGTCCTTACTGGCATCCAACAATACCGCTGCTCACTATCTGACCCGGTTACAAAGCTTTTCCAAAGAATCTCTGACAACCGATGAACAGTTTACCTATGACCTGGTAGGCTACGCCCTGACGCAATCCATCCTCCCGGAAGAGACCCTTCTTTACGATTCCCCTTTGGGCCCTACCACCGGACTTCAGACCCAGCTTCCGGTGTTGCTGGCGGAATACCGCTTTTCTTCATTAAAGGATGTGGAGGACTATTTCCTGTTACTGGAAGATATGCCTCGCTATTTTTCCCAGCTTTGTGACTTTGAAAGGGCCCGGTCTGCGGCCGGTACCGGCTCCTGTGCGGAAGTATTGTCCCGTATTCTGTTACAGTGCAAAGCATTTGTGGAAGACCCGGGAAACAATTTCTTAATCGAATCCTTCCGGGATCGTCTGACCGTACTGCCGGACCTCACCCCGGAGCAAACCGCCGAACTCTGTATCCGAAATCAAAAACTGGTATTTACGAAAGCCATTCCGGCTTACGAGCAACTTATCGAAACCCTGGAAGGCCTTATCGACACCTCCGTCCCTGCGGTAGGACTGGCTGCCTTTCCGGGTGGTGCCGGCTATTACGAGTCTCTGGTAAAAAGTAACACCGGCTCCGACAAATCCATAGAAGAGCTGGAGCTGATGCTGCAAAAAGCGCTGACGGAAAACATGCGTATCATGGCCGTATTATATCAGTCGAAAACCTTACAGGAGGAACTGAAGGTATATCAAAAGCAAGGGCTTTCCATGCAATCCGCTTCCTCCGATATCTCCGCCGAAACTGCCGGTTCTTCCGCTGCAGGCGTCGGGAACACTACGCATTCCGTGTCCGCAACGGAGCACTCCTCCGGAGTCCTGACACAGCTACAGACCCGGATTTGTAACGACTTTCCGGCTCCTGCGGAAGCCTCCTTCCGGGTGGAATCCGTGCACCCGTCCTTGGAAGACTTTATCAGTCCGGCCTTTTATCTGGTCCCTCCTTTTGACTGTTACACAGATAATGTCATCTATATCAACGGCGCGAAATGTTCTGCGGAAAGCCTGTATTCAACCCTGGCCCACGAAGGTTACCCGGGACACCTGTATCAAAATACTTTTTTTGCTTCTACCTCTCCCCATCCGGTACGAATGTTACTGAACTTTACCGGCTATGACGAGGGATGGGGCACTTATGCGGAGCTGTACTCCTATCAATACGCCGATTGCTCCGAGGAGTTGCGCCGGTTCTTAATCGCAGAACAGATTGCCGGCCTTTGTCTATACAGCCTCTCCGACATCCGGATTCACTACCATGGGGCAGACTTTACTGCCGTTTCCGCATTTTTGCAGGAATACGGTTTCTCCCCGGAGGCAGCGGAGGAAATCTTTTACACCCAACTGGCTGAACCGGGGATTTACCTTCCTTATTCGGTCGGATATCTGGAAATCTGCGAGCTCCGGGACCTATATCTGAACTTGGAAGGTGCCGATGCTTCCCTGCTCCCGTTTCATACATTTTTGTTGGAAACCGGACCGGCACCGTTTAAACTGTTAAAGGAAGCACTATTGATATGTTGTCAATAAAATATACAATTCAGGCCCTATAAGATGCACAGAATGTAGACTAAATTCCCAGGTAAATCAATTGCCTTTTATTCATTTTTTTATTATAATAATAACATAATATAAAGGAGGTTTTTTGTTATGAGAAGGCAGTTACTGACAAAGCTTTTTGCCTTGGCTACCTGTGCATTTCTCGGTGTGGGCTTGTTTGGGGCAAGCGCCGCATCTGTAGCAGAAGCAAAGAGCGACAGTGGCAGACTTACGGGTGGGTCCGTAAAATCCGCTACTAACCACAATCCGATTATGGATCACAAATTCGGGGCAGACCCGTATGCCATGGTCTATGACGGAAGAGTTTACATTTACATGACCAATGACAGTCAGCAGTTCGACGGAACAGCCAAGAACTGGAACGGTCAGCCGAACGCGGAAAACGATTACAGTAAGATTTCTACCATTACCGTAATCTCCTCCGCAGACATGGTGAACTGGGTAGACCACGGAGAAATCGATGTAGCCGGGATTGCCACCTGGGCGAAAAATTCCTGGGCTCCTGCGGCATGTCACAAAACCATTAACGGCAAAGAAAAGTTCTTCCTTTACTTTGCGGACAACGGAAGCGGTATCGGTGTTCTGGAGGCAGATTCCCCGATCGGACCGTTCCGTGAACCGGCTACCGGCAGCCGTCTGATTTCCTGGGGCTCCCAGGCAGCAAGCGGTGTAACCTGGCTGTTCGACCCGGCAGTTCTTGTAGATGATGACGGCACCGGCTACCTGTACTACGGTGGCGGTATTCCGGGCAATTCCCAGTACGACCAGAACTATCCGAACACTGCGAGAGTGGTAAAGCTGGCCGACAACATGGTACAGGTAAGCGGCAATGCCGTTGCCATCAACGCACCGGGCTTGTTCGAGGACTCCGGTATCCACAAGGCAAACGGCAGATACTACTATACCTATTGCTCCAATTTCACCAATAACCTTTCCTCTACGGGACAGGGAAATATTTGTGTGATGGAAAGCTCCAGTCCGATGGGACCGTTCAATTATGTAGGCATTGTACTCCGTAATCCGTACACCTACTTCGGCATCGGCGGAAACAATCATCATGCGTTTTTCAATTTTAACGGAAAGACTTACATTACCTATCACGCACAGACCGTAACCAAGGCTTTAGGCTTTTCCAATCAGGGATATCGTTCCACTCATATCGACGAGGTTTCCTATGATTACAACGGTCATATTAAGAGCATCACCGGTACCTTAACCGGTCTGTCCCAGCTGAAGAGCTTAAATCCGTATGTAAGAAACGAAGCGGAAACCATCGGCTGGTGCAGCGGAATTACCACCGAAAAGACCTGGAATGCAGGCTCCTTTGTGGATTCCGTTAACACGAAGGTAACCGAGATTCACAACGGCGACTGGATTGCGGTTTCTGGCGTAGATTTAAGCTCCGGCTTAAAATCCATTGATATTTGCGCTTCCGCATTAAACGGCGGTACCGTAGAAATCCGCCTGGACAGCCGATACGGCACAAAGCTGGGCGAGGTTACGATTAACGGAGATTCTTCCTGGAGAGAATATTCCGCATCCTTAAGCAACGCTACCGGCACTCACGATGTATACTTTGTATTCACCGGTTCAAGTTCCGGACAGTTATTTGCTCTGGATTACTGGAAGATGAACAGTTCCTCCGGCAACCCGTCTAACCCGCAGCCGACGGCAACCCCGACGGTAGCTCCGACGAGCGCTCCGTCCAACCCGACCTACCCGTCCACCGGTACCGAACTGGTTTCTAACGGCACCATCGAATCCGGCACCACCGACTGGGAAGGCCTGTACGGTTGTACTTTGGGTCTCGGATACGTTACCGTAAATTCCGGCCAGCTTTCCCTTAAAGTATCCAACCGCGGTATCTCCTCTCAGGGTGCAATGCAGTATCTGACCGGAAAACTGGAGCAGGGAAAGACCTACAATATCAATGCGGCTGTCCGCTACAATATGTCCGAAAACGGACAGGCAACCGGACAGACCACCTTTGTCATGAGTATCATTTACGGAGACGGCTCCATTGAAAATATGGTATCCGTTACCACCGGCGGTGACCGCTGGGCAAACCTGTCCGGCTCCTACACCGTTCCGGCAAACGCAAATTTAAGCAATGTAAGAATCTACATCGAAACCTTATATACCCCGAACCCGGGACCGCAGGATCTGGTTACCTTCTTTGTGGACGATGTATCCATTAAGGCAGCATCCTCCCAGGGAACCGTACAGCCGACCGCTACTCCGCGTCCGACCGCAACTCCGAGACCGACCGCTACCCCGGCTCCGACCGCGACTCCGAGACCGACCGCTACCCCGCGTCCGACGGCTACTCCGGCTCCGACCGCAACTCCGGCACCGGAGTCCGGCAATACCCAGAGCGGCGTATTATCCGACGGATGGTATTACATCAAGAGTCCTTACGCTCAGAAGTACCTTCAGGTGGATGATAACAGAGGCGGTAACAGTGTCAATGTAGAAATCGGTACCGGTACCGGCGTTGCCGGCCAAAAGTGGTATCTGACCAATACCGGTGACGGCTACATTACCTTAAGAAACGGTCAGGGCTACATGCTGGATGTAGAATACGGCAGAAACACCGACGGCGCCAACATCCAGACCTACTCCGCAAACGGTGCGGATGCCCAGAAGTTTAAGCTTAACGCCATTGACGGTCGTTCCTTCGGTATCACCACCAAAGCATCTAATGATACCAAGGGCCTGGACCTTTATAACTGGGGCAATTACGACGGCACAAATGTATGCCAGTGGACTTACTACGGAGCAGACAACCAGAAATGGATTTTCGAGCCGTGCGGTAATTAATCCGTAACCGGGAACAAAACTCCCTTATAATCAATTTCAAACGAATGAGAAGGCACAGTCCCATATCCCATGGGATTGTGCCTTTTACTATACCGAGTTACCGTTTTCAACATTTATCACGCTAAAATATTTTTCACAAAACCTATTGACATCTGTTTTCTTTTTATGGTATCATTGCAATTACTTTGGAAGGATGCAACAGAGCCTTTCCGAGCAATTCTTGGGACCACTCCTTTGGAGTCGAGGCCATACGGACAGCCGGGTCCACTGCCGATTGGCGACGAAAGTTGCCTTATTGATTGAGTTAAAAGCTCAAATTTTATAAGTTGGTTACTTCATAACCGAAATTGCGTTTTGTGACGCAGACTTGTGAAACGGTCAATAAGAGTAGTAAAAGTGATTGCTATATAGACTCTGATCATCCCGAATCCAGA
>JAFYMC010000034.1 GCA_017556805.1 Lachnospiraceae bacterium
CAAGCCGGAAGAGTCCGATAAGGATGAAAAGGATGATGTTCCGAAGACCGGTGAAGGTGCAAACGCACCGCTGATGTGGACCTTGTTACTGTTACTGGCAGCTGCGATTGCGGTTTACGGTAAGAAGTGGCAGGAAAGACACGAAGAGTAATAGGTAGAGATAATGAGAAAGAGGCCACAAAACAGTGGTTACAAAACAGTGGCCTCTCTTAGGAGGAGTTATGAAAAAAAACGGATTGATTTTATGTGTCATGCTTCTGTTGGTATCTTTTGCAGGGTGCCGGATGGACGATGAGGAAAAGGGAAGAGAGGATGTTACGAATCCGACGGTGACCCCGGCGCCAACTGCGACCCTGGAATCGACAGCAACACCGGTCCCGACAGCAACCCCGGAACCGGCAGAGGACAAGAATGAGCTTTCCCCTCAAAGGATTTTACCGCTGGAGAACACGTTAACAATTGACGAGATGACGGATGTTTCATTTCCGGGTTCATTACAGGAGGGCGACGCCTATGTGGATGATACCGGTGTTATGCGAATGGATGTAACCGTGTATGCCTATGATTTGTATGATATGGTAGATATCGCTCTTTTAAAAGCAGGAGATACCATTGTAATACGGAATCGGGAGGTTGTTGTTACGTCTTTGGAGCAGAACGGCAACGGAGCGGTTGCGATTAACGGCGGCTTTGATAATTCCGGTTATGATTTGTATACGGACGAAAACGGAGTTTGGTTCGAACGGGAAAACAATGACAACAAGGTTTATTATGAAGTGGGAAAGGTGTCGTTACGGGTGTCTGATGAGTTTGAGTTATATGACAGTTCGGACCTTGACAAGGGAGAGACGACATACTATTCCGGAGATTTTTTGACAACGGAGGCCGGTATCGTGTATAATTTTATTCCGGAGAATACCGAATTTGTTGTTGAAGACGGTGTGATAACCAAAATGTATCGAAGATATATTCCGTAAGGAAAGATAAGAGGATTGAGTTTTATAATGGGTGATACAAAAGGAAATAAGCAAAAGATAGCGCGGTATGCTTTTTTTGCGGGTATCGGGATTGTCGGTGTTGCTGCTTTGGTTTTGTTGGGAAGCAGTTGGAAGGAAGACAAACGGATTAAGAAGCAACAGCAGGAGCTACAGACCAAAAAAGAAGAGGCTTTGACTTCTCGGGTACCGGAGCTGCCTACACAGGGAGCGGGAAAGGATACGGAAGATACCGCGAAAGAGGAAATAACGGAGGTGACTCCCGATGCGGAAGTGACGGCAATACCGACGCCGGTTCCGGAGCCCGAAATGCTTTCGGAATACGCCGTGTTGTACGAAGAGAATCCGGATATTATCGGCTGGCTTTCCATCGAAGGGACGAATATCGATTATCCGGTCATGCAGACCCCGGAGGACGAGAATTATTATCTTAATCGGGATTTTTACGAAAAAGAAAACCGGAACGGATGTCTGATTATGGATACGGACAGTACCGTGGGTGTCGGATGCAGGGAGCAGGAGTATATCGGAGGAACAAAACCGTCCACCAATCTGATTATACACGGGCATACCATGAAGTCGGGCCTGATGTTTGGGAAGCTTAGCTTGTATGAAGAGGAAGCTTACGGAAAAGAGCATCCCATCATTTGCTTTGATTCTTTGTATGAAAAGAGGGAATACGAATTGATTTCCGTATTTCGTTCCCAGGTATATAAAAAAAGTGATGAGGTATTTAAGTACTATCAATTCTTTCAGGCAGATACGGAGGACGAGTTTCAGACCTGGTATCGCAATATTAAGGGGCGAGCTCTTTATGATACGGGGGTGACGGCGCAGTTTGGGGACGAGTTTCTTACATTGACCTGTTGCGCGTATCATGTAGAGGATGGCCGTTTTGTAGTGGTAGGGAAAAGAGTAAAGTAATATCGGAGGAAGTCAGATGAAACGTAGAGCAATAATTTTAGTAGCAGTATGTATGATGTTGGCAGGCTGTAGCGGTGAGAAAGAGGTAACGGAGGCGCCGGCGACAGCGACGGTGGCCCCGACGGAGGCGCCGACAGCGACACCGGAACCGACCGAGACACCGGCCCCGACAGCGACGCCTGTGCCGACAGCGACACCTAAGCCGACTGCAACACCTGAGCCGACAGCGACGCCTACGCCGACCGAGGCGCCGGCTCCGACAGCAACACCTGAGCCGACAGCGACGCCTACGCCGACCGAAGCGCCGGCTCCGACGGAAGCACCGGTAGAGGAGATTGCGGATGGGGTAGTTGAGTTCCGCGGAATTTCCTGGACGAGAGATGCGGAGAATGATATCGAGTACCTTCGTTTTATGACAAACGGAAGTTTTCGATATTATTGTGCCTGCGGCAATCCGGTGAATGATTCGGATGTCTGTGAAAGCTATGATTACGATCCGGCGACCGGTATGATTACGTTGAATTGCTTCGATGAAATCGAGGGCATGGTAACGGAAATCAAAGTAATCAGTTGCGACGGAAGTACGTTGGTGCTGGATTTTGCGGGAGATGTAAGGACGTTTATAAAAGAATAACTATGAAGATAACAAAGATATATGGATGTGATTAATTGGATGTGAAAACGGAGGTTGTCGAAAGACGGCCTCTGTTTTTTGGACTTTTTTTGTTTATGCGCAACCTACCTACATGTTTTTCTGTTTATTAAGGTGAAAGGAGGAAACGGGATGGAAGACAGAGATATTCTGGAACTTCTGTGGGAACGGAAGGAACAGGCTCTTGCGGAACTGGAACGAAAATACGGGACACGCTTAAAAACGCTGGCGAGTCGTATGGTTTCTGAAGAAGATGCCGAGGAGTGTGCCAATGATACCTATCTGGCGGTGTGGAATAGTGTACCGCCGAACCGGCCGGAGTACTTATTCGCCTATGCGGCAAAGATTTGCCGGAATCTGGCTTTAAACAAGGTAGAACAGAACAAGGCGGCAAAACGCAGTGCCGTAGTAGTGGAGCTTTCTGCGGAGCTGATGGAATGTATCCCGGACAATGCCTTAACCAAGGAGGAAACAGGACTTCGCGAATTGATTGTAACGTTTTTAGGAGGACTGCCGGATGAAAAACGGAAACTGTTTCTGAGGCGGTATTGGTACGGGGAATCCGTAAAAGAACTGGCGGAAGCCTTCGGATACCGGGAAAGCAAAGTGAAAAGCATGTTGTTTCGTCTGCGGAAGCAGTTGTGGAACGAATTAAAAAAGGAGGATGCGATATGAAGAAGATGACGGAAACGGATGTATTAAGAGCAATGAATGATTTGCCTGAGGAATGGCTTGAGAAATGTTATGAGACAAGACTTGTATCAGCAACAGAAGAGTCGGTGGAAAAGATTGGAACGGATACAAGAACGGTACGTTTCGGAATATTCGGAAAGAATGCAGTGAAATGGGCAGTGGCGGCAACGCTTGCACTTTTGTTGTGCGGTGGAGGCGTGGCCTATGCGGCAAAGCTTGGAATCTTGCAATTTACAAAGGTGGAAGATAAAGAAAATCACGGATTTTCCCTGACGACTGAGACCGAGCGGATTACGGCGGAGGAGTTGACCGGCGACATTCATGAAGTGGAAGACTTTTTACGGGACTACATGGCACAGGAGGATTACAGACAGGAGTTCCCGAGCTGGTTAAAGCGTTTTGAAACCGTAGAGGAAGCAAGAGACTATATCGGTTATGCCGGTATGAAGGAGACGAAAGTACCGGGAACGGTAGAAGAGGTCAATGTCCGTGTCATAGGAGATACGGATGGGAATCTCGGGGAGGTATCATTGTTTGTCCGTGCCAAAGCGGGTGATATTTCTATGAATGAGACCTCGGCCGTGTTTACCGAAGAAAGTCCTATTTTAATACAGGGTACCGGAATCCGACATACGCATGAAGTATTGGAAGGAGTGAAATTGGAGCCGGATTACAGAAGTGAAGAATACATTACCGGAAGCGGAAAGACTGCGGTTCTTGTATATGAAGAATACGAAGAGGTTGTTAGCGGAAATTGCTGGCTGGTCGGAGCATTGGTAGACGGAGCTGTATATTACGAGTTAAGTATTCTGTATTATCCGCAGGATTTGGAACGAGCGGAAGAGCTTATGTATGAGTGGTGTGAACAGTTTTAAAGAGTGATATGAAGTAAGAAGATAAACAGAAACGTCGAGAGTATCTCCAAAAGATGCTACCGGCGTTTTTGTATTTTTTCTGACAGTCATACTTTACCGGGTATAAGAAGTTGAAAAACGGACAAAATAAAATGAATTCATGGGGAAAAGAGGACGATTAGATATGATATTTACGGGAAAAAACGGACAAAAAACCAAAAAAGATTGTAAAATTAAGGATTCTATGATATTCTGATAAAAAAGGAGGTACGCGTCATGATATCCAGAAAGATAGAAAAGAGATTACAGCAGTTTTACTCCGGTGATGAGAAAAAAGCCTTGTTGCTGACCGGCGCAAGACAGGTTGGAAAGACATTTATTGTGCGTGAGTTCGGAAAGAAATTTTCATCTTTTGTAGAAATTAATTTTTTGGAGAATAAGGCAGCAAGAAATTTGTTTGAGGCAGGAAAAGACAGTTCGGATTTGCTGATGCGTTTGTCCTTAATGACGGATAAGAAGCTGATTCCCGGGAAAACCTTGATTTTTCTTGACGAAGTACAGGAGTGTAAGGAGATTGTGACCGCAATCAAGTTTTTGGTAGAAGAGGGGAGCTACCGATATGTATTGAGCGGGTCCTTGCTTGGTGTGGATTTAAAGGATATTCGTTCTGTACCGGTGGGATATATGGATGTGGAAGAGATGTTTCCGCTGGATTTTGAGGAATTTGTTATGGCAAACGGTGTTTCCGAACGTGTGATATCGGATTTAAGAGAGCACTTTTTGAATCGGACTCCGGTGGATTCGTTTATACATGAGAAGATATCGGAATTGTTTCGTTTATATTTGATTGTTGGGGGGATGCCTGCGGCGGTTAACAAATATCTTGCTACGAATAATATACAGGATGTGATTCGTGAGCAAAGAAGCATTTTACGCGCATATAAAAAGGATATTGGGAAGTATGATCCACAGAATAAATTATATCTTGAGGATATCTTTGATTTGATTCCCAGCGAGTTGAATAGTAAGAATAAGCGTTTTATCATGAAAGATTTAAACGAGAATTTTAAGCTTTCCCGTTATACAAACAGTTTTATTTGGTTGAAGGATGCGGGAGTGGCACACCCGACCTATTGTGTGAGTGAGCCGATAGTACCGTTGTTATTATCAAAGGCAACAAATCTGTTTAAGTTGTTTTTGTCAGATGTCGGGCTTTTGGCTTCCATGTATATGGACGGAATTCAAATGAAGATTTTAAATGGAGAAAAGAATATTAATTTCGGTGCGGTTTATGAGAATGCGGTAGCACAGGAGTTAAAAGCGCATGGGTTTGAGCTGTATTATTATAATAACAAAAAACAGGGGGAACTTGATTTTGTTGTGGAACGGGGCGGAGAGGTTTTGCCGATAGAGGTTAAATCGGGTAAGGCCTATACAAAGCACATTTCCTTGGAAAATGTACTTGCAAATAAGCGATACGGGCTTAAGGAAGCCTATGTGTTGTATAACGGAAATATAGAGGTGCGAGGGAACGTTGTTTATTATCCGATTTATATGATGATGTTCTTTCAGCGGGAACCGGTATCCGGCGATATGATTTACCGGATTGACCTGCAAGGCTTGCAATAGTGCTTGACTTTTTCAAAAAACCACTATATAATTAATTGGATAATGCGTTTTTATGCGCATACGGTGGGTTACCCACGGAGAAAGGAGCCGCCATGATTAAGAGTATGACCGGTTTCGGCAGATGCGAATTAGCGGAAGAAGGACGGAAGGTTACCGTTGAGATGAAGGCGGTAAATCATCGTTACAGCGAGTTTTCCGTGAAGTTGCCGAAGCGTCTGAATGTGTGCGATGTGATGGTACGTAATGTGTTGAAGCAGTATATCAGTCGCGGTAAGGTGGATGTTTTCGTTTCCTACGAGGACGAGACCGAGGGAAAGGGCTGCGTAAAGTATAACGCAGAGCTTGCAAAAGAATATTACGACATCCTGATGCGTATGGCAGAGGAGTTCCCGATTGAGAACGACATCCGGATTTCCGGCCTGTCCCGTTACCCGGAAGTGCTGACCATCGAGAGCGAGCAGCAGGACGAGGAAGCACTGCACAGTTTGCTCGAGCGTGCGGTAAAGGGAGCTTGCGAGCAGTTTGTGGAGAGCCGTATCGCCGAGGGCGAGCGTCTTCGCGAGGATTTGACCGCGAAGTGCGAGAAGGTAGCGGAGCTGGTGGCAGCGGTAGAGGAGCGTTCCCCGCAGATTATGGCGGAGTATCGTAAGAAGCTGACGGACAAGGTGGCAGAAGTGCTTGGCGATACGAAGATTGACGAGCGAGTGCTGGCTACCGAGATTACCATTTATGCGGATAAGATTTGTACGGACGAGGAGACGGTACGTCTTCGCAGTCATGTGGCAAATATGTTAGATACCTTTAAGCAGGGCGAGAATATCGGTCGTAAGTTAGATTTCGTGGCACAGGAGATGAACCGTGAGGCCAATACGATTTTGTCCAAGGCAAACGATATTACGGTGTCCAATATTGCCATTGATTTAAAGACTGAGATCGAGAAAATCCGTGAGCAGATTCAGAACATTGAGTAACGGAGCGTGAAGACATGGAGCGTATGATTCCTATCGGGTTCGGCAATATGGTGAATGCCGCAAAGATTGTCGGCGTTGTTAAGCCGGAGGCGTCTCCGGTGCGTCGCATGGTGCAGAACGCAAAGGATGCGGAGAGGTGTCTGGACGCTACCTGCGGACGAAAGTGCAAGTCCGTTATCGTGACGGAGAACGGCATGATTGTGTTGTCGGCGTTGTTGCCGGAGACCATTGCCGGTCGTGTCAACGAGAGAATGGAGCAGTAGATTAGGCGAAAGCCGGAAAATAGAGTTATGGAAGGAGAACTAAGTATGTTACATCCGTCTTATGCAGATTTAATGCAGGTTTTAAACAGTGAGGTTGAGCCGGGCGAGGCACCGGTAGTAAACAGCCGTTATTCCGTAGTGCTTGCTACGGCAAAGAGAGCACGTCAGATTATTTCCGGCGCACAGCCGTATGCGGAAGCAAAGTGCAACAAGCCGCTTTCCGTTGCAGTGGAAGAGGTTTACCAGGGCAAGGTAAAGATTGTGGGAGACGAAGAGGAAGAATAGGATTACTATGAAGAAAAAAGCAATTGTAGAGACGGTGGTTATACTTGCGGTTTCTGCTTTGTTGCTGTTCGGTGTGCCGCGTTTTTTGATGGAGCGTGTCATTGTGGACGGACCGTCCATGGAGACAACGCTGCAGGACGGTGACAATATACTGGTGGAGAAGGTTTCCCGGTATTTCGGAGCACTGGACCGGTTTGATACGGTGGTGTTCTATCCGGATGAGGCGGCCAAGGAGAAAAACGGCCGGTATTATGTAAAGCGTATTATCGGTTTACCGGGAGAAACCGTACGTATTGAGGGAAATACGATATTTATCAACGATGAACCTCTTACGGAAAAGTACGGTTCCACGCAGATGGGAGCACCGGGACTCGCAAAGAATGGGGTGACCCTCGGTGAGGATGAGTATTTTGTCCTCGGAGATAACCGTTCCATCAGCAAGGACAGTCGCTCGGAGAGCGTGGGAGTAGTACCGCTTTCCCGTATCGGAGGGAAGATGATTTTACGGGTTTTCCCGTTTAATAAGTTCGGAACAACAAAGTAATCATAAATTTTTAAAAATAGTACTTGATATTTTTGGACATATTAGGTAAAATATGAAATGGTTCGTTAGGGCAGGTCATTTTGGGCGTCAACCTGATTGACAAAAAAATGACAAGCCTTCTAATAATGAAAAACATTTTACAGGAGGACATTTAAAATGGCAGTAAAAGTAGCAATTAACGGCTTTGGTCGTATCGGACGTCTTGCATTCAGACAGATGTTCGGAGCAGAGGGTTACGAGATCGTTGCAATCAACGACTTAACCAGCCCGAAGATGTTGGCACACTTGTTAAAGTACGATTCCGCACAGGGCAGATACGCTCTTGGTGAGACCGTAGTAGCAGGTGCTGATTCCATCACTGTTGATGGCAAGACCATCAAGATTTATGCAGAGAAGGACGCAGCTAATCTTCCGTGGGGTGAGCTCGGTGTTGACGTAGTTCTTGAGTGTACCGGTTTCTACTGCTCCAAGGAGAAGTCCATGGCTCATATCAACGCAGGTGCAAAGAAGGTTGTTATTTCCGCTCCGGCTGGTAACGATCTCCCGACCGTTGTATTCAGCGTAAACGAGAACACCTTAAAGGCTGAGGATAACATCATTTCCGCTGCTTCTTGTACCACCAACTGCTTAGCTCCGATGGCTAAGGCATTAAATGACTACGCTCCGATTCAGAGCGGTATCATGAGCACCATTCACGCTTACACCGGCGACCAGATGATTCTTGACGGTCCGCACAGAAAGGGTGACTTAAGAAGAGCTCGTGCAGGCGCTGTGAACATCGTTCCGAACAGCACCGGTGCTGCAAAGGCAATCGGCCTTGTAATTCCGGAGTTAAACGGCAAGCTTATCGGCTCTGCTCAGAGAGTTCCGGTTCCGACCGGTTCCACCACCATCCTTGTTGCTGTAGTTAAGGGCAAGGACGTTACCAAGGAAGGCATCAACGCAGCTATGAAGGCAGCATCCTCTGCATCCTTCGGTTACACCGAGGAAGAGCTTGTTTCCTCTGATATCGTTGGTATCACCTACGGTTCCCTTTTCGATGCTACCCAGACCATGGTTAGCAAGCTCGACGAGGATACCTATCAGGTACAGGTTGTTTCCTGGTATGATAACGAGAACTCCTACACCAGCCAGATGGTTAGAACCATTAAGTACTTCGCTGAGTTAGCATAATTTGAGTTCTACAATAACTTTGATCCAAACGGGTCCGGCTTGATTTGGGCCGGGCCCGTTTATTAAAATCCTTTTGGATTTTAATAAACTTTCCGCGAAGATGCGCAGCTCGCGGAGAGTAAATAAATTTTTTACTTTGAAAGGAGATTCATCATGTTAAACAAGAAGTCTGTTGATGATATCAATGTAAAGGGCAAAAGAGTTTTAGTTCGTTGTGATTTCAACGTACCGTTAAAGGATGGCCAGATTACCGACGATACCCGTCTGGTAGCAGCTCTTCCGACTCTTAAGAAGTTAATCAATGACGGCGGCAAGTTAATCCTTTGCTCCCACCTCGGTAAGCCGAAGGGAGAGCCGAAGCCGGAGTTATCCCTTGCACCGGTAGCAGTAGCTTTATCTAAGCTCCTCGGTCAGGAAGTTAAGTTTGCAGCAGATGCAACCGTAGTTGGCGACAACGCAAAGGCAGCTGTAGCTGCTATGAACGACGGCGACGTAGTTCTTTTAGAGAACACCCGTTACAGAGCAGAAGAGACCAAGAACGGAGAGACTTTCTCCAAGGAACTTGCTTCCCTTTGTGACGTTTTCGTAAACGATGCATTCGGTACCGCTCACAGAGCACACTGCTCCAACGTTGGTGTAACCGAGTATGTTGACACCGCAGTTGTTGGTTACTTAATGCAGAAGGAAATCGACTTCCTCGGCAATGCAGTAAACAACCCGGTTCGTCCGTTCGTTGCAATCCTTGGCGGTTCTAAGGTTTCCTCCAAGATTTCCGTTATCAACAACCTCCTGGATAAGGTTGATACCTTAATCATCGGTGGTGGTATGGCTTATACCTTCATGAAGGCTATGGGCGAAGAGGTTGGTAACTCCTTACTTGAGGCTGATTACCTTGACTACGCAAAGGAAATGATGGAAAAGGCTGAGAAGAACGGCGTTAAGTTATTAATCCCGATCGATACCGTTGTTGCTAAGGAATTCTCCAACGATGTTCCGTTCCATACCGTAGGCCGCGGCGAGATCGCAGCAGACGAGGAAGGTCTTGATATCGGTGAGAAGACCCGTGAGCTTTACGCAAACGCAATTAAGGATGCAAAGACCGTTGTTTGGAACGGACCGATGGGCGTATTCGAAATGTCCAACTTTGCAAAGGGTACCATCGCTGTAGCTGAGGCTCTTGCAAACATCGATGCTACCACCATTATCGGTGGCGGTGATTCCGCAGCAGCTGTTAACCAGCTTGGTTTCGGTGACAAGATGTCCCACATCTCTACCGGTGGCGGCGCTTCCTTAGAGTTCCTTGAGGGTAAGGAGCTTCCGGGCGTTGCAGCAGCAAACGATAAGTAGGATTCTGTTTAGAAAATATGCCGGGTGCGGATGTGCTCATTCGCATCCGGCTAGTTCGTGTATAAGGTGCGAAGCACCGGCTGCACGATAATAAAAGAATAAGGAAAGTGAGATATTTCTATGCGTAAGAAAATTATTGCAGGAAACTGGAAAATGAATAAGACTCCGAGCGAGACCGTAAAGTTAATCGAGGAGTTAAAGCCGCTCGTAAAGAACGACGATGTTGACGTTGTATTCTGCGTACCGGCAATCTCTTTAATCCCGGCTCTTGAGGCTGCAAAGGGAACCAACATCGAAATCGGTGCAGAGAATATGTTCTACGAAGAGTCCGGCGCTTACACCGGCGAAATCGCTCCGAACATGCTGACCGATATCGGCGTAAAGTACGTTATCATCGGTCATTCCGAGAGACGTGAGTACTTCGCTGAGACCGACGAGACCGTAAACAAGAAGGTTCTTAAGGCATTCGAGCACGGCATCACCCCGATTATCTGCTGCGGTGAGTCCTTGACCCAGAGAGAGCAGGGCATCACCATCGATTGGATTCGTATGCAGATTAAGATTGCATTCTTAAACGTAACCGCAGAGCAGGCGAAGACCGCTGTTATCGCGTACGAGCCGATTTGGGCTATCGGTACCGGTAAGGTTGCTACCACCGAGCAGGCTGAGGAAGTATGTGCAGCAATTCGTGCTTGCATCGCTGAGATTTACGATGCAGCTACTGCTGACGCAATCCGCATCCAGTACGGCGGAAGCGTATCCGCAGCAAGTGCTCCGGAGCTGTTTGCTCAGGCAAATATCGACGGTGGTTTGGTTGGCGGCGCAAGCTTAAAGCCGGACTTCGGTAAGATCGTAAACTACAAGTAAGACATCAAATCAGGGGCTGCTTCGGCAGCCCTTTATTAATGTTGCGAAAAATCGTCATGCATCGAACGTTTTTCACTGTGCTTCGAATATAAGATTTTCTAATCACTTCGGGGTAGCTTATATAATTATGACGCAACCGCCCTGATGCGGCATCCATGCCTTATGGCGGGCTTGCTCAAACATCCTGTTTGAGCATTGCTGACAGACTATCGAAGTAATAAGAAAATCTAATATTCTACGCAAAAGTTCAAAACTGTTCGATGCATGACGATTTTTCGGCAAGAATAGGATGGCTGCCGAATGCAGCCCCTTTTTTATGCTAAATATTTGGAAGCTAGTAGGAAGGTGAAAATTATTGGGGTTTCGTACGCTTGAAATTAGTCATGAGGCAGAAAAACACATAAAAGAAGGACAATTAGAGATTACAACAGACGAGCCGGATTATCAGGAAAAAGTAGTTGGCACAAACAGTTATATTATGGTATAATGAGCTTTGTAACAGATTACTTATCTATATTTGGACGATTTGTGAAACTTAGCACTAAATCCAGGGTTGAATGACCCGCTAAAGATGGTGCATTGTTCAACAATGTTCATCTTTGCAAAGGATACCATCGCTGTAACGGAGGCTCTTGCAACCATCGATACTAATAAGAAAGTCTACACTCCCCTCACGGTTGAGTACTCTAACGTACGCAGTTATTGAAACTCCGGAAAAAATGCGGTATGATTCAACTATCAGCTGATACAACAATTACGGAGGATGATAGAGATGGATTTTAATTTGGGAAGTGTTATTAAAAGATTGCGTACCGAGCAGGGAGTGACTCAGGATGCGTTGGCGGAGTATTTGGGAATTTCCTATCAGGCAGTGAGTAAGTGGGAGACGGGGACGACGTTACCGGATATTATGTTGTTACCGAAGCTGGCAGTTTTCTTCGGGGTCAGAATCGACGAGTTGTTTTCCGTGGGGCATGAGGATGAGCTGGAGCGGATTGATGTTATGTTACAGAAAGAGGCTATGACGGATCAGAATTATGCCTATGCCAAGCGTATTTTAGACGGCATCTTACGGGAGAATCCGAAGGATGTGGAAGCTATGAAACGGTACGCAAAGGTGTATCTGGCAAAGACCAATACGGATTTGATTACGGCGGGAAGGATGCTTGAGCAGGCCATGGAGCTCAGTCCGTTGGATGAGGAGATATATTTTCTGTATCGTAGTGTTCGAGGCGGCGGAGACTATAAGCAGCACAGTGACAACGACTGGTTTATTCGCGTGTGTGAGCCGTATGCAAGAAAGTATCCGCAGAATATCGGACTGTACCGTGTGTTAATCGAGGCAATGATTAGTAAGAAGTATTTTGACAGAGCGGAAGAACTGCTTCATGCGGTTAAATTTACCGGTGAAAACAAGTACATGAAGGAAGTGTTTCTCGGAGATATTGCTCTTGCAAAGGGAGATGAGGCAAAGGCAAAAGAAATCTGGTATACCGTCCCGAAGGAAGATTGGTTGGGACAGTATGAGGTGGGAGAGCGCTTTAATCGTCTCAATGACTACGAAAAAGCCATCGAGTGTTTCAACAATGCATATGAAGCCCAGACCGCGCCTCGCAAGATGGATATGATGTATTCTTTGGCATTCCTCTATAAGAAGTTGGGACGGTTTGCGGAAGCCAAGAAGGAATGGGAGATGATTATCGAAGGGCTTATTGCCGATTACGGTGTCACGGAAGAGGATAATGGCATTACGTGGGCAAAGGATGAGATTGCACAGTTGGAGAAATTATTGGGTGAAAAGTAGAAGAAAAGCAGGCAAGAGGGAATCACGGAGAAGACTCTATGGTTCCCTTTCTTTTGTATAATTTTCCTTGCTTTTCCATGCCATAAGAAATATAATAAAAGTATGTTTTACAATAAAACAGGTGATAAGAAGGGGGACTCATCATGAGGGATGAAGTAAGAAGACGTTGTGAATTGTTGATTCAGAACAGGGATACGATGAATGAAGCATTTAAGTGGGGAAACAGTTTGCTTAATTTGTCCGCGGCGTATATGATGACAGCGAAGGAAAAGCATGCAGATGTGGCGACATTGAAGCAATGTAAGGAAATGATTAAGGAGAAAACAAGTACCTTTTCTAACTTTAAAGGCAATGCCAATTGTGCCGTAACGACAATGCTGGCGGTGAGTCCGGATGCCGAACTGTTGCTTGCGGACGGAATGCGGGTTCATGAGATGATGAAGACAAAGCTTCGGGATTCCGCATATCTTCCGATGGCAGCGATGTCCGTTGCGCGTCTGGTGTCCTTGGAGAGACAGGAAGAGGTTGTTACGAAAACAAAGGAAATTTACGACAGGATAAAGACGGAACATCCGTTTTTGACCTCTGCGGAAGACAGTTCTTTTTGCGCACTTCTGGCATTGTCGGAAAAGAGTGTGGAGGAGCTGGTGACGGAGGCAGAGGCGTGTTATCGCTTTTTGACGGAGCACACCCGTTATCCGAAGAATTCCGTGCAGTCTTTAAGCCATGTATTGGCATTATATGACGGGAAGGCGGAAGAAAAGTGTGAAAAGGTCATGGCGTTGTATGAAATCTTGAAGGCATGCGGCTTAAAATACGGCACCGGTTATGAATTGCCGATGCTCGGTATTTTAGCAATGACGAGTGAAGATTACGAAGCACTGGCGGAGGAACTGGCGGAAGTAAGTACCTGGTTATCGAAGCAGAAAGGCTTCGGTTTCTGGGGCTATGTTTCGGTAAAACAGAGACTGATGCTTGCGGGAATGCTATTGCAGGAGCAGGAGGGACAGAACGAAGTGGCCGAGACCGCATTGATTCAAAGTTCCATTGCAACGGTGGTGGCGCAGCAGGCAGCAATGCTGGCGATTATGATGTCGAGTACGGTAGCAGCAACATCAGCAGCCAATTCATAAGAAAAGGAAGGACAATCAATGAAGCTGAAAAAGATTTGGAAATATCTTGCGGCAGGACTGGTGATTCTTTGCATCGGTATAGTTATCGGTATATTAATCGGTATGCCCATCGGAGAGACAAAGGGCAGACATGAAGCTGAGGATGCTTACAAGCGTCAGGAACAGGAAGCGCCGGATGTAACCGAAGGCGTGAGACCGACCGAGACTCCGGAGGACGGTAAACCGACGGATGGGCCGGAGGGAGAACTACAACCGACTGCGACGGTGTCTCCGACAAACGGAGCTGTTCCGACAAAGACGCCGGAGGGAGAGGTGTTACCGACAGGAGATGTTACCCCGACCACTGTACCGGTAGAGGGAACAACCCCGACGCCGACACCGGAGGTGACGACGAGTCCGGAAGTAACAGCAACGCCGGATGTGACCGGTGAGCCGAATCCGACGGAAAGCCCGAAAGCAACGGAAGCACCGAAACCGACCAATATCCCGACAGCAAAGGGAGAGGATGGCTATTACGGCAGACTGCACGTAGAAGGAACCTACCTTGCGGATAAGGATGACAAGCTGGTACAGCTTCGGGGTGTCAGCACCCATGGTCTCGGGTGGTTCCCGCAGTACGTAAACGAGGCGGCCATCCGCCAGTTTAACGAGGAGTGGGGCTGTAATGTGTTCCGTCTGGCCATGTATACGGCAGAGGGAGCCGGATATTGTACCAACGGAGATGACCAAAAGCAAAAGCTGAAGGATCTGGTACATAAGGGCGTACAGGCGGCCATCGACGAGGATATGTATGTCATTATCGACTGGCATATTTTACAGGACCAGGACCCGAATAAATACAAGGATGAGGCGAAGAAGTTTTTCGAGGAAATGGCAAAGACCTACAAGGACGACCCGCATGTGATTTACGAGATTTGTAACGAGCCCAACGGCGGAACGTCCTGGAGTATGATTAAAAAGTATGCGCTGGAAGTCATTCCGGTCATTCGAAAGTATGCACCGAATGCGATTATTATCGTGGGTACCCCGACCTGGTCCCAGGATGTGGATATTGCGGCAAACGATCCGATTACGGAGTACGATAATGTGATGTATGCGTTGCATTTCTATGCGGCGACCCATACGGATTCCTTGCGCAATAAGTGTAAAACCGCAGTAAAAAAGGGATTGCCGATTTTTGTAACGGAGTATGGGATTTGTGAGGCATCCGGCAACGGTCCGATTAACGAGAAGCAGGCAAAGCTTTGGATTGAGATGCTGGATGGTTACGGCATCAGCCATGTGATGTGGAATCTGGCCAACAAAAACGAAACCTCTTCAATGATTGCGGCAGGAAATCCGAAGGTGAACGGCTTTACGGAAAAGGACCTGTCCAAAAGCGGTAAGTGGTTTGTAAATATGCTTAAGGATGCCGGAGTAGGCATCGGTTCCGCGTTGTCCGGTACTACGGAAGCGGGGCAGGGGGATGATACCGCATGGTCCGGGGATTCCTCCGGCGGAGGTAATTCCCAGGCGGTGTCTACAGAGGATGTGGAAAAGATAGTAACTGCGGGGGACGGAGTTGTATACTATGTCACCAACAGCTGGTATAAGGACGGCGGTGTGGGTGTACAGTTGTCTCTGAACATAGAAAATAACACGGAAAAGAATGTGTCCGGATGGGAACGGAAGCTGACCGTAAAGAACGGCGCTAAGGTGGAAGTGGACCAGTTCTGGAGTTGTTCCGTAAGTGTGGAAGGAAATGTAATTACCGTGACACCGGCAGACTACAACCGGAATATTGTTGCAGGCGGCAGTGTGGGAGACGTGGGAATCATTCTAAATATTTCAGAGTAAGAAGCAGTGAGGTTTGTATGGGTAAGGAATATCGGGTACGATGTAAAGGATTGGACGTGGAAGGGCGCGGTATCGTGGAATTTAACGGGAGAAAGTTTGCCATCAAGGGGCTTTTGCCGGGGGAATTGGCCACCATGGAGCTTGTGTACCGGGCAAAGGACACCGGTGCAAGGCTTTGTCAGGTACTGGAACCGTCTCCTGACCGCGTAGAATCGGCGTGTACGGCTTTTGATAAGTGTGGTGGGTGTCAGTTGCTTCATATGTCCGAACCGGCTCAAAAAGCGTTTAAACAAGGTCTGTGCGAGGATTTATTGGGGGGCTTCGGCAAGGTACGCCCGATTCTCGTGGCGGAGAACCCGATAAACTATCGGAATAAAGTCCATGCGGCCTTTGCGAGAAAACGTGTAGGGAAAGGAAGCAAGATTATCTCCGGAATCTTCGAGGAAGAAAGCCACCGGGTTATTGAGACCACGGATTGTCTCATTCAGGACAAGCGGGCAGCGGACTACCTTTGTACGGTGCGGAAGCTGATGCAGGACACCCATACGGAACCTTACAATGAAGACACCGGCAGAGGAACCCTGCGATATGTCTTTCTTCGTACCGGTAGAAAGAGCGGTGAGGTGCTGATGGCACTGGTCACCGGTACACCGGAGTTTCCGGCAAAGGCGAAATTTGCCGCGGAGATTAAGAAAAAACATCCGGAAATCGTGACCCTCATCCATAATATCAACCCTCAGAAAAACAGCATGGTACTGGGCAAAAAGGAAACTGTGCTGTACGGAAACGGATACATTACGGATACCCTGTGCGGACATACCTTCCGTATCTCGGCAAATTCTTTCTATCAGGTGAATTCCGAGCAGACGGAGGTGCTTTACAAGACTGCGGTGGAGCTGGCAAAGATTACAAAGGAAGATACCGTGATTGACGCTTATTGCGGCATCGGAACAATAACACTCATGGCAGCCGACTATGCCGGAAAAGTCATCGGCGTGGAAGTAAATGCCCAGGCGGTAAAGGATGCGAAGGAAAATGCCAAGCGCAACAACTGTTCCAACGCGGAATTTGTCTGTCAGGATGCCGGCGAATTTATGAGAGAACAGGCAAAGAAGGGCACCGCACCGCAGGTGGTTATTATGGACCCGCCCCGGGCCGGTAGTGATGACGCCTTTTTGAATTCCCTTGTGACCATGGCACCGGAACGGGTGGTGTATATTTCCTGTAATCCGGAGACCCAGGCGCGGGATTTGAAGAAGCTTATGGCAAAGGGCTATAAGGTGGAAGTGATACAGCCGGTGGATATGTTCCCCGGAACGAAGCATTGCGAGTGTATTGTGCTTCTAACGAAGCGGAGTTGAGTTTAGAGAAGGAGAGCAAGGATATGAGTAAAGTTGCAGTCATTTGGTCAAGCCCAAACATAGACGGTCTGACCGCTTCTGCCAAGGAGCAGTTTGTAAAAGGTTTGACAAAAGCAGGGGCGGAGATTGAGGAGATTCACTTAAACAAAAGAAATCTGGAGCATTGCAGAGCCTGCGGAAACGGGTGGGGAACCTGTAATAAGCTTGGGACCTGTGTAATCAAAGATGATTTTGCGGACATCTACAAATCCATTGCAGAGGCGGACGGAATCGTTTGGATCAGTGCGGTATATTGGTCTGATATGACGGAATGCTTTAAGGCATTCTTTGACCGGTTACGCAGATGCGATGCCACAACGAATCATTTTCTGGCAGAAAAGCGGTGCATTCTTATGGCATGTGCCGGAGGAACCGGACGGGGAACCCTGGAATGTCTGACACAGCTGGAACGAGGACTTACCCATATGGGAATGAGAGCCTATGACCGGATTCCGGTGGTGCGCTACAACAAGGATTACATTTTGCCGGCACTGGAGCAGGCCGGGGAGACCTATGGAAAAGTGCTTGAGACAGGGTTTAATATGTATTATTAAAAAACAGGGGTTACTCCCCCTGTTTAAAACCGAATATAGTATTCATATCACAGTTCAAAATAGAACAACAGGCATACAAAAACGACACGGTCGGATTTTGTGTGCCTTTTTCAATTCTGTTATATGAATAAACTGAGATATCAAGTCCGGAGACTTGTAATTTGGCGACCATATCAATTTGTCTAATCTTCATAGATTTTCGGATAGCGACAATGTTTTTTCCGATATTAATATCATTAACCTGGATAATTCTGTCAATACTCTCATTATTTTTCATTTCGTCAACTCCTTTTAGCATTATTTTATTCATAAATAAGAAAAGTACTTGCACGAGAGTGCAAGTTTTGATATAGTAGATGTTGGAGTGAAAAGAGTGTCGAAAGAATGTGCAAAAGATGAAAAAAGTATTGATAGTTACCCACGTGAGCGGCTTTGTTCCGCAGTTTGAAATGAATAACGTCCGTATTTTGCAGGAGCTTGGGTACGAGGTGCACTACGCTTCCAATTTCAATCATGTGCATTACGGAGTGGATAACGTCCGCCTGGAGGGCACGGGGATTGTGTGTCATCAGGTGGATTTTTCCCGTTCGCCTTTTGGAATCAGGGCAAATTGGCAGGCGTATCGTCAATTAAAGAGCGTAATGGAAGAGCATGACTTTGCACTGGTACATTGCCATACACCGGTGGGAGCGACCTACGGGAGATTGGTAGCAGGAAAGTACCGGAAGCGTGGGACACGGGTTATCTACACAGCACACGGCTTTCACTTTTATAAGGGTGCACCGTTACGATTTAAGCTAACCTCTTATCCGATGGAATGGTGGCTGGCCCATGTGACGGATACATTGATTACTATAAATGCAGAGGACTACAAGAGTGCTCAAAAGCTTCCGTTGGCGAAACGAAACGGGAAAAAGGGGAATGTCTGCAAAATCAACAGCGTGGGGATAGACTTGGAATGCTATCGTCACTCGGCGGAAGCACGGAAACGGATACGGGAGGAGTTGGGAATCGCGCCGGATACCTTCGTACTCATATCCGTAGGAGAATTGAATTGGAATAAAAATCACGCGGTAGTCGTGGAGGCAGTGAGCAGGCTGAAGCATCTGAAGCTCCATTATATCATCTGCGGAGACGGGATTGAAATCGTGCCCCTTGGGGAGCAGGCAAAGCGTCTTGGTATCGGGGACAGAGTGACATTGACCGGATACCGGCCGGATATCCCGGAGCTGCTTTCTGCGGCGGATGCCATGGTGTTTCCGTCCCTGCGGGAAGGCTTGGGAGTGGCGGCCTTGGAAGCGATGGCAGCCGGAGTGCCGGTCATTGCTTCGGACAACCGGGGAACCCGTGAGTACATGCAGGATGGTGTCAACGGTTATGTGGTCTCGGAGAATGACGGAGCGCATATCGCAGAGTCCATCGAGGCGATGTATCACATGTCGGAGGGGGACTATCGCAGAATGCAGCAGCGCTGCTTACAAACGGTGGAACGGTTCGGACGAGAGTCGGTGAACCGGTTGATGAGAGAAATATATCAGGAAAAGGAAGAATTGCAGTAGGAGGAAACGCCATGGAATCCGGAACCGGAAAGGTAGCCATATCGGTGGCAATGGGAGTCTATAATCCCGGGAATATCGAGGAGCTTTATCAGGCGGTGGATTCGGTGTTAAATCAAACCTTTGATGAATTCGAGCTTTTACTGTATGACGATGCATCCCGACCGGAGGTGGCGGATGTACTGCAACGCATTGCAGAAAAAGATGGCAGAATACGTCTCCTGCGCGGGGAGAAGAATCAGGGACTGGCCCATGCGCTAAACGACTGCATCAAACACGCGAAGGGCGAATACATCGCCCGGATGGATGCGGACGATATCTCGGCACCGGAACGATTCGGTGTTCAAAAGGCGTTTCTGGATACCAATCGGGAGTATGCCTTTGTGGGATGTAATGCGGAGCTGTTTGATGAAAAGGGAGTATGGGGAACCTGGACGATGACAGAACGCCCAGGAGTGAAGGCGTTTTTGCGGTATTCGCCGTACATCCATCCTTCGGTGATGTTCCGAAAAGAGGTGCTTATAGCCGCAGGAGGGTATCGGGACACAGAGGAGACCAGGCGTTGTGAGGATTATGAATTATTTATGCGACTATTTGCCATGGGGCATCATGGATATAACATAGACAAAGTACTGTTTTCCTATCGGGAAGGCAGAGAGTGGCAAGATAAGCGGAAGCTGAGCCACAGAATTGCGGAGATGAAAATTCGTTACCGGGGCTTTCGGGCAATGGGAGCAATGCGCCCGAAGACCTGGATTTATGTGATAAAGCCGATAGTGACGGCGATGATACCGAGAAAGATATGCAGGTATGTACGTAGGGGAAAGGCAGAGTAGCGGCGATGAGGAAAGCAGAAAGAAACGAAATTAAGTGTAGAGAACAAGATTATAAAAGGATTATCGCTAAATGTCCCAAATTGTATGAACGTATTATGAATGTAGCGGAGCAAATAAAAGAAGACAGTGTTTTGGATAGGGTATATATGTTTGTGTATATACCGATGTTAGAAGGTTTTGCGAATTGGCTATTGAAACAGGCAGTGGAAAAGAAGATAAGACGACTATATTTTTTGGCTCGGGATGGATATCAATCGTATTTATTAGCAAGCAAGATGTGTGAAATCTATGGTATTCCTGTGGAATGCAGATATTTGAGTTGTTCCAGATATGCGTGGAGAATACCTCTTTATGCGATACAAAAAGATATGGTTTATGAATATACATGCATAGGTGGAATTGGAGTTACATTCAGAAAAATGATGCTACGTGCAGGACTTTCAGAGGAGGAGGGAAAGCAGGTAGCTAAGTGTTTAGGAATGGAAGAAAGCTACGGAGTGCAATTGACATATCGTGAAATAAAAGAGTTGGAAAAACCGTTACGCAGATGTGAGTTTTTTCTTGAACAAGTAAAGAAAAAAGCAGCTTCTATGTATGATAAGACAATTGGATATTTGAAGCAGGAAGGACTCATGGATGAAATTCCGTACGCTATCGTCGATAGTGGATGGACCGGAGGAATGCAAAAGATTCTGCGGACACTGATTAAAAGCGCAGGAAAAAAAGAGGAAATACAAGGATTTTATTTTGGACTGTATGAACTCCCTGAAAACGTAGATTCTAGGATGTTCCATTCATACTGGTTTGGACCTAGGAAAAAAATTCGTGCGAAAGTGCATTTTAGTAATTGCTTATTTGAGTCAGTACTAAGTGCACCGGAGGGAATGACAGAAAGTTATAGTTATAAAGAGAATCGTTATATTGCTACTAAAGGGGTTAATGCAGAGAACATAAATAGAGAATTGATGGAACGTTTTGAGGAACTCTTGAATTGTTATATGAAAGAGATGGACGGACACTGCAAATGTTTTTGCGATGAAGAGATAGATCGGCATATGCTACAACGGTTGATAAAATTGCACATGTGTAAGCCGACTGTAGAGGAAGCCGAGTGTTTTGGAAGCATAGAGTTTAGTGATGATGTACTGGAAACTCAAATGCAACAAATTGCTCAAGTATATACTGAACAGGAGCTAAAAAGACAGGGACTATTTTTTCGAATACTTAGTTTTTTGGGAGTAAGAGGCTTAGAAATAAAGGAAAGTGCATGGTTGGAGGGGAGTATCATTAGGAGTAGATGTAAAGTACATAAATATCTGCTTCAGACGGCAATGTATAAGTATTTAATATACATAAGAAAATTGTTTGGAGGCATGTTATGAATGGTGCGGAGAAAGTAAAACAATATTCATTTGTATTAAAACAACTTGTTTCGCGTGAAATAAAAAGGCGGTATGCGAGATCTTATCTGGGTATTGTGTGGAGTATATTAAATCCGCTGTTATCCATGGCTGTTATTTCATTCGTTTTTTCACAAATGTTTATTAGGAGTATTGAGAATTATCCGGTATATTATCTAAGCGGAACTATTATATGGTCTATGTTTACCGGAGTAACAAATTCAGCAATGACAGCGTTGGTTGATAATAAAATGTTGTTGATAAAGTCTAAGCTTCCAACAAGAATTTTTCCGTTGACAAGGGCTGTTTCTTCATTGGTCAATTTCGGATTTTCCTTGGTGGCATACTTGATTATTTTATTAGTATTCAAAATTCCGTTTCGTTGGCATACATTTCTATTTTTTGTATATGTAATAGGGGTGTTTGTATTTTCTCTAGGGTTGGGGTATTTGCTTTCGGTACTATATGTATACTTTGGAGATATAAAGCATTTATATTCGATTCTATTGTCATTGTGGATGTTTTTGTCGGCTATCTTTTACCCAATAGAAGCAACGCCGATAGAGGCGCAAAGAATTATTCGGGAAAATCCGATTTTTCTTTATGTTAATTCTATTAGAAGGTGTATATTGCGAGGCGAACTGCCGACCTCGGGGGAATGGATACGCATGATTCTGTGGTCTGTGGGGATGTATATGTTAGGGAGCTTCGTATTTGGAAGAATGCAAAACAAGATAATGCAGCGGGTATAAGGAGATAGAATCAGATGGGAAAGAAAAGATATAAGAGAAAGTACAAGAAAAGGCGTGAAGATATAGTAATTGATATACAGAATGTTAGTATGAATTTTAAGGTTGCAGAAGAAAATGTCGGAAGTTTAAAAGAATTTATCATACAGACCTTGAAGAGAAAGAATAAGCATCGTGAATTAAAAGCCTTAGACGATATCAGCTTTCAGATTAAGCACGGCGAGGTAGTTGGAATTATCGGAACAAACGGTTCGGGCAAGAGTACATTATTGAAAATAATTTCTGGTGCTTTGAGACCGACCGAAGGAACGGTAATTGTTGACCGTAATAAAGTCCAACTTTTGACTTTGGGAACCGGATTTGATTATGAATTGACAGCAAAAGAAAACGTGTATTTAAACGGAGCTATTATAGGTTACAGTAAAGAATACTTGGATGAGAAATATGAAAAAATAGTAGAGTTTGCGGAACTGGAAGGATTTATGGGGGAGAAGGTAAAGAACTTTTCTTCCGGAATGGTGTCAAGACTTGGCTTTGCAATTGCAACAATGCGAGATACCCCTGAGATACTTATTTTAGATGAGGTGCTTAGTGTGGGAGATATGCACTTTAGAGAAAAGAGTTTGAATCGCGTGAAAGAAATGATTCATAGTGGAGCGACGGTATTAATTGTATCTCACTCAATGGATGTGATAATAAAGCATTGTACCAAGGCTGTTTGGATTGAAAAAGGAAAGTTAATGATGATGGGAGACCCAAAGGACGTTTGCGAAAGTTATAAAAATATAAAGTAGATGAGGACATGGTTATGAAAGAAAACAGAAGAGGGAAATTGATTTCAGTTATTGTACCGGCATATAACGTAGAGAAATATCTTGAATACTGCACTAATACGATATGTAATCAGACATATGAGAATATGGAAATTCTTATTGTAAATGACGGAAGTACAGACCGTACGGGAGAGATTATTAATGAATTGGAGAAAAAGGATAATCGTATTAAGCATATTCTCCATGAGAAGAACAAGGGGTTATTTCAAGCAAGAATCACCGGTGTAGAGGCATCAAAAGGCGATTATATTGCATTTGTAGATGCAGACGATAGTATAAGTGTGGATTGGTTTCGATTGCTTTTGAAGAAGGCGGAAGAAACGCAGTCGGATATTGTTCTTGGTAATACAATTTGTAAAAATGAACAGAAGGAATATTTTGTATTTAATACATCTTATTTTATGACCAGAAAAAAGGTTTCTCTCTGTGGCGGAGAAATATTGGATTATTTAATGGAAGATGAGGGTATGTGTTTTTCTATGCATACGGTTTGGAACAAGCTTTATTCCAGAGCATTATGGAACAAAAGTCTTCCGCAGTTAAAAAAAATCCAGCAGCATTTAATTATGACAGAAGATATTGCGTTTTCTGTTGTATTGCATCGTTATGCGAAAAAGTTAACATATTCCAACCATGACGGATATTTTTATTATCGTAATTCGGATTCCTCTACAATTGCTACAACGGGTCTAAATAAAATTAGAAAAAATGTGACGGATTTAAAGCAGGTTTTCTCTTTTGTAAGTGAGTTTCTGCGTAAAGAAGGACTTTGGGATAAGTACAAGGGGAAATATACAAATTGGAAGAATAGATATTTTCGTTGGTGGAGTTATCCTGTCGAAATGAATACAAGCGAAAAGACCGGTGAGGCTTTGGCAATCAGAAAGGATTTTCTCGCTTTTTTTGAGAAGGAGAAGTTTGAGAACGCAGTTGAAGAGGATGATTTCTTTACAGATGTATCAACAACATGGAATGATAAGTATGAACAGATAAAGAAGCAGATTAGAGATGAAAACATTGAATATGTATCGTTTGATATTTTTGATACATTGGTTGTTCGACCGTTCTTGGAACCAACAGATTTATATCTCTTTATGGAGGATGAGTTTAGAAAATACTATAACGGAAGCTTATCCTTTATGGATGTGCGCCTTGGTGCGGAAAAGCAGTGCAGAAGGAGAATGCATGAAGTTAATCCGAATATTCAGGATGTGACCTTAGACGAAATATATGAGCAGATGGTCAGAGAATATAAATTCTCCGAAGATGCTTGTAAGGCAATGAAGGAAAAAGAAGAGGAACTGGAAATAATCTTTTGCAAAGAAAGAAAATGCGGTAAAGAACTCTATGAATTAGCGCATGACGTCGGTAAGAAAATTATTTTAATTTCTGACATGTATCTTCAGGAAGATTGTATTAATGCCATTTTAAAGAAGAACGGTTATACCCTTCATGAGAAATTGTTTTTATCGTCTTCAGAGAAATATTTAAAGTACAGTGGTGATTTATATCGAATTGCATTAAAAGAATGTAATATTAAGCCTGAAACCATGGTACATATAGGTGATAACTGGACCGTAGACTATGAACAACCACCGAAGTTGGGATGTAAATCGTGTTTCCTTCCGAAAGCAAAGGATATTCTGTTTAATACGCTGGGAGATTCTTACACGGGACAGGCTGTAGGAGCCACCTTTGATAATACAGGGGCGGTTATTGATAAATCAGTTATTATGAAAAATCCTATGGTACGGTGTCTGTATGCGTTGGTAGCAAATAAGATATATGATAATCCGTTTGTTTCGTTTAATCCGGTGTCTAACTACAACAGAGATGCGTATTTTATCGGTTATTATGCAGTGGGTATGCATATGTTGGGAATGAATCGGTGGATGGCAAAGGAGCTACGTAAAGGTGGATATAAGAAGATTCATTTTATTGCTCGTGATGGATATTTGCCGAAAAAAGTTTATGACTTGGTAAGGAAATATGAGAAGGACCTTCCGGAATCTAATTATGTATATGCCAGCAGAAAGTCCATGGTGGCAGCAACTATCCGGTCTTCTTTTGATTTTTACAATATTAAAAATAATTGTTCGATTTACGGTCAAACACCGACATCCATTTATAAGGTATATGCGGATGTTTTAAAACCGTTGGATGAAGAGATGATGCAGCTTCTTAAAAAGAAGGGTATCATGATGGATAGAAAATTTGCAAACGAAGAAAGTTTTAAGTTTTTTATTGATCAATTAGTCGAGTTTGCGTACGACGAACAAAAGGCGGAGGAAAATCTAAAATGTTGCGGAGATTATTTCAGAGATGAAATCGGAGAAGGGGATGCGACCTTTGATCTTGGTTATAGCGGGAAGTTACAGTCTGCGTTGTGTACTGCATTAGGTTTTCCGGTAGATGTGTTCTTTTTGCATTCAAATGGCTTTGAAGCGGCACAGCAGGCGAAACAACACGGCTATAAAATAAAGAGTTATTATGATTTCTCTACGCCGATGTCCGGTATCGTGAATGAATTCATTTTCTCTGACTATAATCCGTCCTGCATCGGGTATAAGTATGAGAAAGGAAATGCAGTGCCTGTGTTTGAGGAAAGAATAATTCCTTATCAGGAAAAATTTATTTTAGATGAGATTGCAAAGGGATGCGAGGACTTTGTAGTAGATTTCTATGAGACATTCCATAATTGGCTGTATATGTTTGAATTTCGAACCATGGACACTTCATTAGCATACGAGAGATTTTTAATAAATTCAAAATGGTTTGATATCAATCTTTTGAAGTATTGCTATCTGGAGGATGAGTATTACGGAGGAATCAGCAAGCGGAGGTTATCCGATCACTGGTGGTGGCAGTTGAATGACAGACATGTATTGATGCAACAGCAGATTCAGTATGTCCAAGTGCCTGTACCGGCAGAAGAGGCTGCTACAATGGAGCAGTACATAGGAACTCCGGTGGAATTACAACAAATGTATCAGGATGGTTTGTTTATGGCGTTTTATAGAAAGATGAACAAAAAATTTCCTTTGGGAAGTAAACGTAGAGAGAGAATGAGAAAATTTGCTGGGAAGTTTATGAAGTAGATTGAGAAGAATAGAGGTCTAGAATGAAAAATATCAACATACTGGATAAAGGGTTATGTACCGGTTGCGGAGCTTGTCAAAATGTATGTCCAACGAACGCAATTGATATGGTTGCGGATGCAGATGGTTTTTTGTTTCCTGTGATAAAAGAGAATTGTACCGATTGTGGGGTGTGCGGATCTATATGTTCTGCAATTACCGGGAATTTGAATTTGCAGGAGAAACCGAGATGCTTTGCTGTATGGGCAAAACAGAGACAACGTGAGAGCGGCAGTAGCGGTGGCGTGTTCGCATGTCTTGCAGAGCAGATAATTGACAAAGGTGGAATTGTTTTTGGTGCAGCTTTTGAAAAGGGATGCCGAACGCTGAAGCACATCGGAGTTACTTCAAAAGAGGAGCTTGTAAAGATATATAAATCGAAATATGTGCAAAGTGAGATTGGAGATGCTTTTACAGAAGTAAAGAAGCATTTAGAGAACGGTGTGGCAGTGCTCTTTAGTGGCTGTCCTTGTCAAGTGGATGGATTAAAGGCTTATCTTAGAAAGGATTATGAGAATCTCTACACGGTGGACATTTTGTGTCATGGTGTACCTTCACCGCTGGCATATAATAGATTCTTAGACGAAGTGGCGCAAGGAAGAGAGATTGTTTCTGCTGACTTTCGCGATAAGAAGTATGGATGGGGAACGTTAATTAATGTGACTTTTTCAGACAACACAGTTCATTATGATCATTATAATGGGAACTATTTTAAAGCATTTTTATCCGGGATGTCCATGAGAGAGTCATGTTTGCATTGTAAGTATGCACAACCTACCAGAGTTGGTGATATCACACTAGGAGATTTTTGGGGTGTGGGAAACTATAAAGAAGACTGGAATGATAATAAAGGAACTTCTCTTGTTTTGTGTAACTCTGAAAAAGGAATTAATTTGTTGGAGGAAGTTTCTTGCGTTATCGAAAGAAAAGAAGAAGTAGAATACAATACGGTTGTTGAAATCTCTGCAAAGGCGAATGCTGCTATGGTACGGCCTACTCATGAGCCAGAGATGAGAAAAAACTTTTTTATGCATATTAGAAAGGGGGATAACTTTTCTAAAGCTTTGAGATATGCTGAGCGTGCATTAATAGATATTGGACTTATGGGTTGGTGGATTGAAACGCCGTGGTCAAATTATGGTTCAACACTTACAAATTACGCACTGTATCGTTATTTGTCTGATGAAGGGTATTCTGTTGCTTTTATCTCTCCCGCAGGTTTTGACAGAAAGGATGCAGGTAAGTTTAATTTTGAGAACGGATACCGTATGACAGCGAAGTATACGATGGAGCAAATGTCGGAGAACAATAAATATATTGATACGTTCATTGTAGGATCCGATGTTCTTTGGTATTACAATGCGTTTATTCGATCTGGATATAATTTCATGCTTGATTTTGTTGATGATAAGAAGAAGAAAATTTCATACGCTACTTCTTTTGGTAATACGAGGAGTTTTTTTCCGGATAATGAAATTCCAAAGATAACAAGGTTACTTAGGAAATTTGATAGTGTTGCTGTTCGTGAGTATGAGGCAGTAGATATTTGCCGTGAACGCTTTGGTGTAGAGTCAACACACGTGTTGGACCCTGTTTTCTTGACTGATATGAAACACTGGGATGTGCTTGCATCACGAGCAGAAAGAAAGACGGAAGGAAAATATTTGTTTGTCTATATGCTGGATCCTACTCCGGAAAAGGCGGAGGAAGTGAAGAAACTTGCAGCAAAGAAGAATTTGGCACTTGTATCGATTACTGATAAGCAGTTTAATCCGGAAGAAAAAACAGAGATATTACGCCGGTGTGGAATTTTGGAAAAGGCATCCATTGATGAGTTTATTTATCATATAAAAAATGCAGAATTTGTTGTAACGGATTCTTATCATGGGTCTTGCTTTTCTTTGATTTTCCGCAGAGATTTTCTTGTTTTGGTGAATCGTGCAAGAGGGGGGGCACGGTTTGATACATTAGCAGATTTGTTTGGTATCGACTATAGATTTGCGGAGAGTGTGACAGAGATATCTAGTAAAGAAAGCCTGCATGTGTCAATGGATTATTCCAAGGTTGGCCCGCACATTGAAAGAGAAATTGAACGTTGTAAGGAATGGCTACTTCATGCTATAGAGTCGGAAAAGGTGATTAAACCGGTAAGCAATGAAGAAATATTGATCGATCAGTGTGATGAGTTGAAGAAGAAGGTTTCTGTATTAGAAAAGACGGTGGAACGGTTAAACGGAGTAATTGAAAAATTGTTGCATGGGAAATGACTACATCGGATGAGAAAATGCGTAGGAGGTATAAAAAGTGGAAGAAAAAGATGATGTAATTTATATACCGGAAAGTGAGCGCTTTGAGTATACACAAGCCTTGTCGATATTACTTAAATTTAGCGAGTTTGGAGTGCCATTGCCTATAATATTTGGAGAACTATATGTAGGAAGGAGACTCGTATTATATGCATCAAAGGTGATGGCGGAAAAATTTGTAAAGACGATAAGCAGTTTTTTGTTTTATCAGGAATTGGATGTTATGTTTTGCTCTGATGAGACTTTTCAGTTTAAAGGTGAGGAATGCAACTGTTGGTTTATAAACATTGATAAGCAAAAATTCCTTGAAAATGATTTTTTCTTTGCATTAGATTTGGAATGTAAGAAGTCGGTAATAGAGTGCGTTAAAGCAAAAAAAGTAAAAGGAATGACAGTAGAGTCATTTAGAAAACCATATATGGGTTCGCTTTTGCACTATATCAGATGTATTAGGCCATTAAAGAATTTTTTGGCTAACCATTCTAACGTCCAAGTGCTGATGGTTGACAATTTTACAGCACCTAAAGGTGAATTGACTGAGTGGGAAAAAGAGATAAAGGAGAATGGTCTTACTAGAGAAAAAGTGGTTGAACATCTAAGGAACGGTGAATATCCGTTTCCGCCAGGGTTATATACAAAAGAATATACGGCTACGGATATTGTACAGATGCATATTATTCCTGAAAGAAGTTATGATGAAAATGGTGTGTTTCGTTTGAAGGATTGTGAAAGTAAGTATGTGAATGTAAGAAATGGAGTTCGCAAAACAACTAATCAGCCGAAAAACCATAAAAGAATATTACATATTTTTGGTGGATGCGGATTATTTGGTGTGGGACATCCGGATGATGCGACGATGGCTTCTTGTTTGCAACAGATGTTGAATGAAGATGCTATGGAGTATGGTATCAAAGTTGAAAATCATGCAAGTTTTATTTGGGATAAGCACGATGTCATGTGGTATTCTGTAAATGATGTTAAATATGGGGACAATGATATTGTCGTAATTCCGTTTAATCCTAAGTGGGCATCGTCATTTTATCGAAATGCACCGAATGTTTATTATGTTGATATGACAGTTCGAACGCCGGAGGATGGAGAAATTTTTAATGATGCATGGCATCCGAGTGCTAACGGATTGAAAGTTTATGCTAGAAACATATTTAACTTTTTGAAGTCAAAGTCATTTCTTACAGAAATAATGTCTCAAGATAAGAAGTTCACAAGGATAATGTTGCCGAGACAATACGGAATTCCTGCATTTGCAAATTCGAATATGGTATCTTCGTCATTGTTGTCGGATGAGAACATGAGGCAGTTGAATGGGTATATTTCTGAAATCAGTCAGTATAGACGTAAAAATGGAGCAATTGTTATGAATTGTAATCCGTTTACACTTGGTCATAGATATTTGATAGAGTATGCATCAAAACAGGTAGATTGGTTATACATTTTTGCGGTAGAAGAAGATAAATCTTTTTTTCCGTTTGCGGATAGAATTGAACTGATAAAACAAGGTACGGCGGATTTATCAAATGTTACCGTACTTCCGAGTGGACAGTTTATTATTTCAGCATTGACCTTTACGGACTACTTTGGAAAAAAAGAACTTCAAGATAAGATTATCGACCCGTCGCTTGATGTATCGATATTCGGAAAGTATATTGCACCGTCGCTGGGGATAACGGTTCGCTTTGCCGGCGAGGAGCCTTTGGATAAGGTTACTTTGCAATACAACAATGCCATGAGTGAGATTTTACCGCAATACGGTATGGAGTTTGTTGTGATTCCGAGAAAAGAGTCAGATGGAGAGGTAATTAGTGCGAGTAGAGTTCGTAAGTTATTAGAAGAGCAGAATTTTGAAGGGATTAAGAGTATAGTTCCAAATACTACATATCAATATTTAATAAAAAAATTTGGACATCACTGATGGATGGAATGCTGTTTGGAATTTGTTACTTGTCACATATGTGAAAAACCAGAGCCGGTTTTATAACCGGCTCTGTAGAAATCTTAAGGTTATTCGGTTGCAATACCGTGGTCTTTGAGAAGCTTTTTGTAATATTCCAACTGCTTGTCTTTTTCATTAAGTTGGTTGTCTTTTTCATCCAACTGGTTTACCAAGGTGTTGTAGGTTCTCTCACCCATTTCTCTGGCGTTGCAGTGATTGCGAACACGCTCGTCTGCGGTGACACGGTATATGGTTTTTGCTGCTTCCGCAAAAATAGGATCTTGTTGTGCCAACATAGAGACCTCCTCCCATGTGGTTGCTTTAAAGATATTATACAACCTTCACGACAAGGAAGCAATATCGGAAAGATACACGAAAAATGTTAGAAATTTTATGCAAAACATACAAAGGAGAGTAGACGAGATGGATGCAAATATTGCCTCGAAAAGTGCGGAAAATAAAGGAAAAACGATATATGTGTCTTTGGTAAAACGCCTGCTCGATATTTTTCTTTCTGCCATCGGTATCGTGGTTCTGGCGGTGCCTATGGTGGTGCTTGCGTTTATCATCCGGGTGAGTTCTCGGGGGCCGGTGTTGCTTAGACAGAGGCGGTTCGGGCAGAACGGGACGTTCTTTTATTTGCTTAAGTTTCGAAGCCTGAAGTGTGAGGCTCCGGCGGATGTGCCGACCCATCAATTAAAGAATCCGGAGCAATATTATTTTCGGGGAAGTCGCTTGCTACGGGAGTTCAGTCTGGATGAGCTTCCGCAGCTGTTTAATATTTTTCTCGGGCATATGTCCGTGGTGGGACCGCGGCCGGCGCTTTGGAATCAGGAGGATTTGATTGCGGAGCGGGAAAAGTATGGTGCCAACGGTGTCAAGCCGGGGTTGACCGGGTGGGCGCAGATTAACGGCCGGGACGAGCTGGCGATTCCGGAGAAGGCGTGCCTGGACGGTGAGTATGTGGCGAAGGCAAGCTTTCTGTTTGACTGTAAGTGCGTTTTTCTTACTGTGGGGAAGGTGCTGAAGCGGGAAGGCGTTGTGGACGGAGAACAAAAGGAAACAAAGGAACAGGTGTAAGATGAAGAGAGTATTGATAACAGGTGTGGACAGTTATGTGGGGGATTCTGTAGAGCAGTATCTGGCACGGTGGCCGGAGCGGTATCAGGTAGACAAGGTGGATATGAGGACGCCGGATTGGAAGAATACGAACTTTAGTAAGTACGATTGCGTGTTTCATGTGGCGGGACTGGCCCATGCGGATTACAAGAAGGTCTCGGAGGAGAGAAAGGCGCTTTACTATAAAGTGAATGCCGATTTGGCGGCAGAGACGGCACGAAAGGCAAAGGCAGAGGGGGTAAAGCAGTTTATTTTTATGAGTACCGCCAATGTGTACGGTGCCAGTGCACCCATCGGAAAGCGTAAGGTGATTACGAAGGATTCCGTAATTGATATTGTGAATTTAAACGGCGATAGCAAGCTTTGGGCGGAGCAACTTTTGCATGAGCTGGAATCAGTGGGGTTTAAGGTGGTAATTTTGCGGGCTCCGATGATTTACGGAAGAGGCTGCAAAGGAAATTATGCCACCCTGTCCAAGCTGGCAAAGAAACTGCCGGTGTTCCCGGATATCAAGAATGAACGTTCCATGCTCTATATCGGAAATTTGGTAGAATTTGTTCGCTTGATGATTGAGAATGAAGAACAGGGGACGTTTTTTCCCTGCGACAAGGAGTGGTACTGTACCTCGGAAATTGTAAAGCTGATTGCGGCGGAGAACGGAAAGAAGATTATCCTGGTACCGGGCTGCGGTTGGCTGCTAAAGTTTTTGAGTCACTTTTCCGGGCAGGTAAACAAAGCCTTCGGTAGCTTTGCCTATGATCCGGCATTGGGGGTGTATAAGCAGAATTACAGGAAGTATGCGCTGACCGGCGGAGTGAGGCTGAGCGAGAGGAAGGGGAAGAGGTAGAATTATTGATAGCTTGAAAAAAGAGATTCCGTTTCTGTATGTATTGTTAAAATAATACGAAATGGAATCTCTTATCTATTTCATAAATCTTAGAATTTGTTTCAGAAAATGTCTCTTAATATATGTTCCACAAATTATAAAACGTTCCTGCAGATGCTTAAAAAAATAATTGCTATTCATTCGGTTTTATGCTACGATATACTTGTATAAGAAATGCAAATTTCGTATATATGAAATTTGCAACTAAAGCAAGCGGAGGAAAGATATTATGCTTATCAGTGAACGGATTTTTAAGATTATAAAGGATAAAAACATGACACAAACAGAATTTGCAAAGCGTGTCGGCATTGCCTGCAGTACAATCAGCGAGTGGAAGAAGCGAAAGACCAATCCTTCCGCAGACAAGATTATGGATATCTGTGCTGCTCTTGAGGTGACGCCGGAGCAACTTTTGTCCGGTCGCGGTCTGGATGAGGAAGACGGGCAAGGAAAGTCGAAAAAGGAGGATAGGATTACTCCGATGGATTGGCAGATTATCGTGGATTATCATGGATTGAAGGAGGCACAAAAGAGAAGACTGCTAGCGTATGTGGAGGCGCTGAAGCAGTTGGAGAAACTGGAGGGGATGGAGTAGCTTGAGAGTACGGAAGATGGGAGGTTATTATGGAAGAAAAGGCAGAACTTATGACGTTAGAGGGTGTTCAGAATCGAGTCTATGTGATACGTGGACAACAGGTGATGCTGGATTATGATTTGGCGGAGATTTATGGTTATGAAGTGAAAAATCTTAATCAACAGGTGAAACGTAATATTGCAAGATTTCCAAAAGATTTTATGTTTCAATTAACAAGAGAGGAAACTGAATTCGTGAAATCACAAATTGTGATTTCACGGGATGATAATTTTTTTGAAGGACAAGGCGGAGGAAGAAGAACGTTACCTTACGCATTCACCGAACAAGGCATCTACATGCTGGCTACGGTTCTGCGTGGCGAACTTGCCGAGCAACAAAGTATCTTTATTATGCGAGCCTTTCGTGAAATGCGTCATTACATAAAGCAGAATCAGCAGTTTGTTACACAGGCAGAGATGCATCTTGTCAGCGCCAGAGTGTCTGAAATGTCGGTGCAGATGGCGGGTATGGCTGACCGGCAGAGGAAAACGGAACAGGATTTACAACGTATTCAGAAGAGTATAGACACGATGAATGAGAATTTTGTATCGGAGAAGGACTTCAAAAATTTTGTTATTTATAAGGGACAGAAGTTCGAGGCCGATGCGGCTTACATAGACATTTATCAGCAGGCAAAGAAAAGTATTTATGTGGTGGACGATTATGTTAATACAAAGACTCTGCAGCTTTTATCCCAGAAGCAGAAAGGTGTGGAAGCGATTCTGTTTACGGAGAACGGTCATGGAAGGAAAGGATTTTTAACTACGGCGGTGGTGAATGATTTTATACAGGAGTATCCGCCCTTGCGGATAAAACCTAATCCGAATTGTCACGACCGATTGATTGTTTTGGATTACGGATTGCCAGCAGAACAAGCCTTTCACTGCGGAGCATCCAGTAAGGATGCGGGGAAGAAGCTTTGTGCAATCAATACCATAGCGGAAACGGAAATGATTCATTCGGTGGTGGATAAGTTGCTTAAGTACCCTGACAAGTCGATATAACGGCGCAAATATGTTTCGAAGAAAACGTGAGGTTGCGTTCCGAAATATCAGCTTGTATAATAATTACAAAAGGAGGAGTTTGTGTATGAGAAAATATGTTATTGCTCAGTAGTCTGGGCTTATAAAACGAATTCGTGAGCTCAGATGAATCCCGGAAGATTACTTTTAGGAGGATTTGAAATGAGCTATTTACGTGCGGAAGAGATTCTGCCAAAGGAGTTATTGGAAGCGGTTCAGCAATATGTGAACGGGCAAAGTGTGTACATACCGGCGAAGGAAAAGTCGGATTGGGGCAGCGGGACGGATACAAAGCAGATACTGGAGTTCAGAAACCGGGAGATTTTTGTAAAGTATCTTGCGGGAGCATCGGTGCAGGAGTTGGCGACCGAATATGCGCTGTCGGAGAAGAGCATCCAACGGATTATCAGAGAACAACGTACACAGAATATTGCAGAGAATACGCGGAGGAATAAAATGAGTGAATATAAGTATATTGATTTGATGACACAGCCAGAGCTGAAAGGTATGGCGGCAAAGTGGTTTCATGAAAAGTGGGGCGTACCGGAAGATGCTTATTTAGAGTGTATGGAGGAGTACCTTTCCGGTGCTACAAAGAACGGTTGGTATCTGTGTCTGGATGGCGAGAATATCGTTGCCGGTCTCGGTGTCATTGACAATGATTTTCATGACCGGAAGGATTTAGCACCCAATGTATGTGCGGTGTATACCGAAGAGGCCTATCGTTGCCAAGGGATTGCAGGGAAACTGCTTGATATGGTAGTGGAGGATATGAAGACAAAGGGTATTACACCACTGTATCTTTTGACGGACCACGCTTCCTTTTACGAGCGGTACGGTTGGGAATTCCTTTGTATGGCGCAGGGAGACGGCGAGGAAGAACCGTCGAGGATATATATTCACAAATAAGAGTCGGTTTGATTGCCGAGAGATATTACAACCGGTCGGGGAGAGGACTCCTGCGGCCGGTTTTTTTTTCGTCAGAGTTGCAACGTTTCCTTCATGCCATCATATAACGAAGTGGACGGCAGCGGTACACCGGTCTCTTTTAACTTTGTCAGGTCATAAATACGATGGCAAAGATGTCCGGCAAAGCCCGGATGAGCCTCTACATATCCGGTAAGCGGAATTTCCGTGACAGTAACGGTCGTTCCAAGCAGTTCCCCGATGATTTCGTAGTAGCGCTTATTTTCCACGGCTTCCGGTCCGCCGATACAAAAGATTTCGTTATAAGTTTTCTCTTTGTCCACGCAGTTTAGCATAGCATTTGCCAAATCGTCCACAAAAATCGGCTGTGTTCAGGGAAACATCCGAGCAAAAATCCCGGACCGTAAATGTGTCCCGGACGGAAGAGCGTCACGTTTAAGCCGGTTGCATTTTGAAAATAATCGAGGAATACGTGTTCCATCTTTCGTTTGTTACCGGCGTAGCTACAGGCGGACGGTGCCCCTTGCTCTTCGATAAATACACCCTGTTCGTTTTGCGGCGTGCGTTTTTGTGCAGGGTCATAGACCGAGTCGGTGGATATGACAATCAGGCGGTCTGTGACTTTGGAAAGTACCTGCAGGTCTTGCTCGGCATGTACTTCGTTCATACAGATACAGTCAAATACCACGTCCCAACGGATATTTTGTCCGAAAACGGCGTTTTGAAAGGCGGAAGGATTCTCCCGGTCTGCGGTAATGGGAGTAACACCCTCCGGAAGAGGACGTTTTCCGCGGGTCAGTGTCCATACCTCATATTCTTTTTTTGCTAAAACGGCCAGGCGTCCGGAAAGACCGCCGCTTCCTCCGATAATTAATGCTTTTTCTTCATAAAGCCCTCCAAAATGATGTGGCATATTCTTTGTTCAGTATACCATAATGTGTGGAAAACATAAAGCCGAATCGAAGAGTTGTCCTAAGGTTAGTTTTAGGATAGAAAGGATAGAATGTAGTTGTTTGACAAAAAAGAAACAATATTCAAAATAAAAGAAAACTCTTGTAAAAAAGACAAGAATTTAGTAAAATGTAGGTAGGTGTTAAGAAATGGCAAAACATCATGTCGCAGTAGGTTTAAGAAGGGAAACCGTCAGACCAGATAGGAGGTTGCTATGGATACTTACAAATACGAGAAAATTAGAAATGTGGCTGTGTTGGGGCACGGCGGAGCGGGGAAGACGACGCTTGTGGAGGCACTTGCCTTTACCACGGGACTGACCACCCGGCAGGGAAAGATTGAGGAAGGAAACACCATCAGTGATTATGATAAGGAGGAGGCGAAGCGTCTGTGCTCCGTCAGTACCTCAGTGGTGCCGGTAATTTGGGAGGATATTAAAATTAATTTTCTTGATACGCCGGGGTATTTTGATTTTGTGGGAGAAGTGGAGGAAGCGGTCAGTGCCTGTGATGCGGCGGTGATTGTGGTTTCCGCCAGAAAGGGTATTGAGGTCGGTACGGAGAAGGCCTGGGAGATGTGTGAGCGTTACAAGATACCGCGTATTTTCTTTGTGACCGATATGGATGTGGACAATGCCAGCTTTCGTCAGGTGGTGGAGGATTTGACCGAACGGTACGGAAAGCGGATTGCGCCGTTCCATTCCCCGATTCGTGAAAATGAGAAGTTTGTGGGCTTTGTCAATGTGGTGAAGATGGCAGGCCGTCGTTTTACCAAGAACAGTGAATACAACGAATGTCCGATTCCGGATTATTCCAGAGAGTATGTAGACAAGTACAGAGAGCTTTTGATGGATGCGGTGGCGGAGACCAGTGAGGCTCTGATGGAGAAATATTTTAACGGGGAAGAATTTACCGTAACGGAGATTTCCGCAGCACTTCGGAGCAGTGTCATCGATTGTACGGTGGTTCCGGTACTGTGCGGTTCCGGACTCCATGCCCAGGGTACGACCATGCTTCTGCAGGCGGTGGAGAAGTATTTCCCGTCGCCGAATAAGTGCGTTTTAGTCGGTATTAATGTAAAGACCGACAATACCTTTGCAGCGGATTACGATGCCAATAAGCCGATGACCGCAAAGGTGTTTAAGACTATCGCGGATCCGTTCCTGGGAAGATTCTCTCTGGTGAAGGTTTGCTCCGGTATTTTAAAGGCCGGGGATACGGTATATAATCCGAACAGAGAATGCGAAGAAAAGATTGCAAAGCTTTATGTATTGCGGGGCAAGACCCAGTACGAGGTAAAGGAATTATATGCGGGAGATATCGGTGCGATAGCGAAGCTGACCGAGACGCTGACGGGAGATTCTTTGACCGATAAGGAGACTCCGGTGATCTACGATCCGCCGAAGACCTCCGTACCGTATGAGTATCGTGCATACCGGGCAAAGAATAAGGGAGACGAGGATAAGTTGTCCCAGGCGGTAGCACGTATGATGGAGGAGGATTTGACCATTAAGGCGGTCAACGATCCGGAGAACCGTCAGACCCTTTTGTACGGTCTCGGAGAGCAGCATCTGGAGGTAACAGCCAGCAAGATTGCCGCACGCTACAAGGTAGAGATGGAGCTTGCAAAACCGCGCGTAGCCTATCGCGAGACCATTCGTAAGAAGGTGACGGCAGAGCACAAGTATAAAAAGCAGTCCGGCGGACACGGTCAGTATGGTCATGTTATCATTGATTTTGAACCGTCCGGCAATTTGGAGGAGGCTTTTGAATTCCATGAAAATGTATTCGGCGGAGCGGTGCCGAAGAACTTTTTCCCTGCGGTGGAAAAGGGTATCGCGGACAGTGTAAAGGAAGGACCGTTAGCAGGTTATCCGGTGGTAGGCATTAAGGCAACATTGACCGGCGGATCTTACCATGATGTAGATTCTTCCGAAATGGCATTTAAGACCGCTACCTGTCAGGCCTTTAAGGATGGTATCATGAGTGCGACACCGATTCTTCTGGAGCCGATTGCAACGCTTAAAATAGTGGTGCCGGAGAAGTACACCGGTGAGATTATGGGAGACTTAAACCGCAGACGCGGACGTGTGTACGGTATGAATGCCCTCCACAATAACAAGCAGGAGATTGTGGCGGAAATACCGATGGCTGAGCTTTGCGGCTATTCCGCGGATTTACGTTCCATGACTATGGGGATTGGAGATTATTCTTATGAATTTATCCGCTACGAGGCGGCACCGTCGGACGTACAGGCGAAGGTTGTGGAAGAGAATGCATAAAGTAGGACTTGTCGGGCAGACACAGCTATGGTAAAATGAAAGGTAAGGACAGGGGCGGACTTGTACCGCCCCTGTTTTGCGCGAGGCGGTGGGAAGTGCGAAGCACGATTCTTCACGCAAAAGAGAAGTGCAAAGCACTTCTGTATAGAAAGAAATTTAAGAGGAAGAAATCATGACCAAAACAAAAGATGCCTTTTACAGTCAGATATGGAAGCTGGTGCTTCCGATTTTAATACAAAATCTGCTGAGCTCCATGGTAAGCTCTGCGGATGTCATTATGCTCAGTGCCGTGGACCAGGACTCCATCTCTGCGGTGTCCCTGGCCTCCCAGTATGCCACCGTGTTGTTCTCGGTGTTTTACGGTCTGGGAACCGGCATTACCATGCTGTGCGCCCAGTATTACGGCAAGAAGGATATGAAGGCAATCAACGTGGTACAGGGAATCGCTATGCGGTTTTCCATGGTGTTTTGTACCGCCTTTGCGCTGTGCGCGGCGGTATTTCCGAAGCAGATGATGTGGATATTTACCAAAAACGAACGGCTTATCGAGCTGGGGGCGGGGTATCTTCGCGTCATCAGCATCAGCTATTTCTGCTGGGGCATCATTGAGGTGTATCTGGCGGTGCTCCGCAGTATTGAGCGGGTGGCCATCTGTAGCGTGTTAAATATCATGACCTTTGTGTTAAACGTGTGTCTGAATGCGGTGTTTATTTACGGCTTGTTCGGGGCTCCGAAGCTTGGCGTGCTGGGTGTGGCAATTGCTACCTCTGCGTCCCGTGTGATTGAGCTTATCGGGTGCTTAATTGTTTCGGCTCGAAGCAAGGATGTAAAGCTGAAGCTTTCCTATATGTTTATCAGAAATAAGGTGTTGTTTAAGGATTTTGTACGGTTGTCCCTGCCGGCGCTGGGAAACGATATCGTCTGGGGCGTTGCCTTTTCCCTGTATGCGGCAATTATCGGAAACATCAGCGACGATGCGGTTGCGGCCAATGCGGTTGCTGTGGTGGTGCGTAATTTCGGTACGATTTTCTGTTACGGTATCGCCAGCGCAGGCGGAGTCTTAATCGGCAAGATTATCGGCGAGAACGATTTGGAGGGTGCGAGATCAGGAGCGAAAAAGATGATGAAGCTGACAGTCATCAGCGGAATTATCGGTGGTGTTATCGTGCTTTTGGCATCTCCGGGTGTACTGTGGTATTCCGAAAATTTTTCGGGCCTGACACCGACGGCGCTTTCCTATTTGAAATGGATGCTGATTATTAATTCTTATTACATATCCGGAACGGCGGTAAATACGTCTCTCATTGCGGGAATTTTCCGGGCGGGAGGAGACAGCAAGTTCGGATTTATTTGCGATACCATTGATATGTGGTGTTATGCTATACCGCTGGGGCTGTTGGCAGCCTTTGTATTTAAGTGGCCGGTGATGGTGGTGTATTTCCTGCTTTGTACCGACGAGTTTGTAAAATGGCCGTGGGTCATCAAGCATTATAAGAGCGGAAAGTGGCTCAACAATATAACAAGAGACGATTGGGGACAAGGAAACGAAGTGTAGGTCGTAAGGTGCGAGGCGCATAAAGCGTAAGCCGATGAGAAACACGAAAGAAGAGAGGAGTGTGTTAGTATGCCACCGATGGGAGGTCCGATGGGACGCGGATATTTAACGGAAGAAGAAAAAGCGAATAAGCCGAAGGTTACGTTGCCTTTATTAAAACGTATTTTTTCCTATTTGCTGCCGTACTGGAAGCAGATGTCAATTGTGCTGGGGTGTATCGTTCTGTCTTCCGTACTGGGACTTTTGCCGTCTGTTTTGACGGGACGCATTATTGATGAAGGTTTGCTGGGACAGAACATGAAGATGCTGATTATCCTGATTGTGGCATCTCTCGGCGTCAGCCTTGGTTCCAATTTGATTCAGGTAGGAGAGAGTTACTTAAACAACTGGATTGCACAGCATATTACTTTTGACATCCGCAACAAGATGTTTCAGCATTTACAGAAAATGTCCCAGGGCTTTTTTACGTCCAACAATCAGGGCGACATTATTACCCGTATGACCAGCGATATTTCCGGGGTGGAGCGTGTCATTACCAGTACCTTTACCTCGATTTTGTCCAATTCCATTACCTTAATCTGTGCGGTTGTGATTATGTACCGGGAGAACTGGATTCTGGCAACGGTGGGCGTTCTTGTGATTCCGTTGTTCACCATTCCGACCCGCTGGGCGGGAAAGACCCGTTGGACCCTGACTAGAGAGGCCCAGGAGTGTAATGATAATATTAACGGTATTTTAAACGAGACTTTATCCGTCAGCGGTCAGCTTTTGGTAAAGCTGTTCGGCAAGGAAGAGTACGAGTACGACCGTTATGAGAAGGCAAATAAGCAGATGATCGGCCTTCATATCAAGGAGAGCATGGCAGGGCGTTGGTTCCGCGTGGTCATTAACACGTTCTCCAGTGTGGGACCGATGCTGTTGTACCTGGTGGGCGGTATTCTTATGATGAAGTATGATGCCGACCTTTCCGTGGGTGATATTACCGTACTGGTAGCCCTTCTGGGAAGAATGTACGGACCGGTGAATTCCCTGCTTAACATTCAGGTGGAGTGGATTCGTTCCATGGCACTGTTTACCCGGATTTTCGAGTATTTCGATATGCCGGTGGAGATTCAGAACGCAGAGGATGCCGTTACTCCGGCGAAGGCGGAAGGTAACGTGGAATTCCGCAATGTAGAGTTTTCTTATACACCGGAGCGGAAGATTTTAAAGGATATCAATTTTACATTAAAAAGCGGAAACAGTATCGCTATTGTGGGACCCTCCGGTTCCGGTAAGAGTACCATCATTAACCTGATTCCGCGTTTATATGATGTATGCGGCGGTCAGGTGACCTTTGACGGTGTGGATGTGCGAAAACTGGATTTGGATTTTCTGCGGGAAAACATCGGCATTGTCAGCCAGGAGACCTATTTGTTTAACGGAACGATTCGGGATAATCTGTTGTATGCGAAGCCGGATGCAACGGAAGAAGAATTAATCGAAGCGTGTAAAAAGGCAAACATTTACGAGTTTGTACAAAACCAGGAAAAGGGACTGGATGCTGTTGTGGGAAATCGCGGACTCAAGCTTTCCGGCGGTGAAAAGCAGCGTATCTCCATTGCACGGGTATTGTTAAAGAATCCGGCACTGTTTATTTTTGATGAAGCAACCTCGGCGCTAGACTCCATCTCGGAGAGCAAGATACAGGAAGCGATTAACCCGATTATCGAGTCCAGAACCAGTATCCTGATTGCCCATCGTTTGTCTACGATACTTGCGGCAGATGAGATTCTGGTTATCAAGGACGGTGTCATTGCGGAGCGTGGTGTACATTCCGAGCTTGTGAAAGCCGGCGGTACCTATACCGAGCTTTACGAGACACAGTTCGGCAAGGCGTTTGCGGAAGAGAAAGAAGCAGAGAAGGAATAAAAGAGGAGAACAATAATCATGGGACGAGTTTCGACAAAAGAGAATAAAAACATCTATCAGCTTCGGCGAGAGGAACTGGGACTGTCCAGAGAAAAGGCCAGCGAGCTGCTGGAAACCATGCCGCCGGAACGCATCGAGAAAATCGAAAGCGAGAAATCCCTGCCGCATCCGGACGAGGTGCTTTTGATGTCGGAGGCCTATAAGCTGCCGAATCTGTGCAATCATTATTGTGCCAACGAGTGTCCCATCGGAAAGCAATATGTACCGGAGATTAAAATAAAGGACCTCTCTCAGATTGTGTTGGAGATGCTGGCTTCCTTAAACTCCATGAACAGAAAGCAGGAGCGCCTTATTGAAATCACTGCCGACGGAAGGATTGAGGGAGACGAAATCAAGGACTTTATCCATATTCAGGAGGAACTGGAGAAGATATCCATTACGGTGGAAACACTGCAGCTTTGGTCCGAGCAGATGTTAGCCAACGGGGCCATTGATATTGAGGCGTATAATGCCTGTAAGAAATAAGGAAAACAGAAAATGCAGAGGCAGAGGGTATTCCGAAGGTCAAAAGAGACCGGAGGAGTACCCTTTGTTTTTTGTCCGGTATAGGATGGAGGGAAGCTCTCCTTGGTGGAACGATGAAGGAGAACCTGGATTTTTGTTGTTAAGGTAGAAATAGAGGGGGTTATTTTGCTGTTCCGGTGATTTTTTCTGTCGGTACGGAGCGGTATAATCAATGTATAAAAGGGAAACGGAGTGTTGCGGTAAGGGGAGCACAACGGTAAGGAGAAGGAAACGATGGACGTGGATCAGACAGAAGACAATCATCGAAATGAAGGGAGTATGTGCGAGGCGCCGCAGCGGAACTCGCGACTGACGAAATTCAGGGTAGGGGACTTTACTTGGGAACAGAGGCTTGCGGCGCTTCGTACAATGTTTCCTTTTGTGAGCTCGAAGACGGCGCTTACGGAGCAGCATTTTATTAGGGGATATGCCTGTTCCTGCCGGATATTTGCCATGGAGACGAGGAAAGAGTGGGAGTCCATGAGGAAATATCTGGATGTGGCGACGGAGGAGTACCAACGGTCTTATGAGGAGGCCGGCACTCCGGAAGCCATTGCGAACCTTCTGTGGGCATTGTGTCTGGGGTATACGTTTTCTGCGGACGTGGAAACGGTGGGAGTAGAAAGTGGGGAGTATACCCGGCAGTGCTACGAAACGGCAATACTGCTGATAGGGATATTGAGGGAGTACAAAGAATATGAGGCACTGGGGGAGTATTACAACACGTTACTGCATGTAATAGGGATGGGCGGTAACGGGGCGGGAGTAGATTTGTATAAAAAGGTGGGCTAACCTGACGGAGGTGGTGCTATGTCTGTGAAGGAAAGAATTGCGGCAATCCGCCTGGCGGATAGGGTGGAAAAAAACAGGGAGTATGCGGAAGGGATAGGAGTATTTGTGAAGATGGGGAAGGGAGTAGAGAGTGGGGAGAAAAGCGTGAAACGAGGGAAAAGATAAGGAGTAAGGGAAAAGAATAGGGAGCGGGAGAGAAAGTAAGGGATAGAAAAGCCGGAACCGGTGATGTGCTCGGGGGAGCATCGGGGAAGGCTTTTTTGTTTGGAAAGATATTGACTGAGAGAAAATGCACTATCACTAATAGGGGTATCTATTCTATAATTTTGAGTGGAATTTATAGATTATAGATGTAAAAATAATGAATATTATGGTATAATTTTGACTAGGTATGAAACTTCGTAAAGAGACGATATAAAATGAGGAGGTTTTATAATGGATAAGTGGAGGAATGTGTTTTATGATGAAAAAGGAACGAAAGAGAATTATAGATTTCCTAAAACTTTGAAAAAAGATAATGAGTATTATGGTGCGGTATGTCTTTTCATGGACACGTTGATTGCTGATTTAGAAAAGAATAATATTAATGAGGGATTTGTAGATATAGCTGTTAAATATCGAGGTATATTTAAAGGGGTGCTAGAAAACTTTTATACGGGAAATATAGTTCAGGCTTACAATATGATTGAAAGGTTGATTAAAGAATATAAAAGGAACCATATTATTTTTTCTAAACTCTCAAAGAGTTATTCTTTTAATTATTATGTGATTGAAAATAAGAAGTGGGACAACTTTTTGTTTTTCCGAGCAAGGACTGGTGATATATCAAACGAGAACAAGGAGGATGTTTTAAAACATACGCCTTTTGATATGATATCAAAGATTGGAAGCTATAGATTTAGTATTCCGGGTCAACCATGTTTATATCTGGGAAGTACTTCCTATGATTGTTGGATTGAGATGGGCAAACCCCATGATAGGGAGTTTAATGTTGGATGTATATTATTAAATAAAGATTATGAAATACTCAATCTTTCAACAGATATTTGGATTTTTTTGAATGCAAATATGATCTTGAAAAAACAGGAAGATAAAGAAATGATGTTTAAGTCATATCTGCTTTCACAGATTACATCCTATTGTATTAGTGAGGCTAGTAGGAATTTTAAGTCGGAATATGTGATTTCACAATTGATAACGCTTGCTTGCAAGTCGAATAACATCGATGGGATTTCATATATAAGCAAAAGAGTCTCAACAAATGAATTCGGACATAACATATGTATGAATCTGGCCTTGTTCATTCCTTATGAACAAGGTGAAATATATTCTCAGCGTATGGTCTCTGAAATGAAAATAGGTAATCCGGTTAATTATGCGTATTTCAGCAAGCTTAAAAGAGCTACGCTAAATCTTTCAATAGAACCGATGCCTTATGAAATAAAACGAAAGCCAATTGCTATTGGTGATTTTGAAAATCAAATACCATATACAGATACTCATTTTTATGATTTTGACAGATATTTACGTCAGATAACCTTTCAAAAATACAAGATAGGAGAAACATCCAGCGATACTTGATGGATTGTAGTGACGCCCTTTGTGTTAGTGAATTTATAGTATGTATCGGAGATTAGTTTGTAATGAAGGAAAAAAGGAAGGTGGTGTAAGAAGTGAAATATTTTTTTTCGAATAATTGCTATTGGGATAGTGAGAAGTTACAGATAATCCGTAATGATGAAACGGTGGATTTGCCTGCTTCACACAAGAAGATAATTGTAACACTTTTAAAAAATAATGGTAGTTTTGTTTCACATCAAGCTCTATATTTTGCAATATATGGAGATGAAAATCCAAGTGGTGATTGGAAGGCATCACTGAGCAATAAATTCACGCGAAATAAAGCATCTGAAAAGGGACTCCTAATACGAGTGCCAGAAATAGAACCTTATTTTGAAAAATCAAAAAGTCTAGATTTTGGTGGATATAAGATAACTGTTCCAAAAGAAAATATAGTTGATAAGACAACTGAAAATGTAAATATATGGGAGGAATATCGAGATATTTGGTATTCGAAGAAGTATTGGGAAAATCAACAAAGGAAAGCGCGTGAAGCCGAACCAGACTGGCTTGCGAAAAAGACAAAATTGTATCTACAAGGTGAACAGTGTAGTTGGCCGTTGATTTTTGCTTCTTCTCAGTATACTCCCGTGAAAAGAGATGTTGTTGATGAACTGATAGATGTAGTTCGGAGTGAAATAGGTGCTATTGTCTTAACCGGACCGGGAGGTGAAGGGAAAACCACTATTTTAATGCAATTATGCGCAGAGTTATTTTATGCGAGAAAAACAGTACTTTATCATGATGATACGACAAAAAAGTTTGATTTTCCAGATAATATGACGGAAGGTATTTTCCTTGTGGATAATCCGACGAATACAGCTGAGTTTAAGGGGTTCTTAACACGGGCAACAAAGGAGGGATTTACTGTTATCGTTGCGTCTAGAAGCAATGAATGGGCAAATTTGAGAGAAACGCTCTTTGATGACACAAAAAGAAGCATTAGAGAAATAGAAATTCCTAAAATATCTAATTCTGAGTCCGAATCATTTGCACAGTATATTAAAAAACATATCCCTTGGATAAAACGTAATGAGACTGAACTGAAGAAACTTTTTTTAAAAGATTCGTATGGATTTCTGTATGCTTCAATGCTCATGGCAATTTACAATGCAGATTCGTTGGAGAAGATTGCAGAGAAAATCATTAAGAGAATTTCTGAATTTGAAAATGGAAAAAAGACATTAAAGATTTTGGCAGGAATCGTTTTTGCTGAGCGAGCAGAGACGAATATTGGAATACGTACTTTTAGGTTTCTTTGTAGGTACTTTTCTATTGCTGATAGAGATGTAAAATTTTACTTACGAAAAGAAGTTGTATTGAATGGAGCAGTATATCAAACAAGACATGAAGTTATATCCAGGTTGTTTTATAAATATTTGTTCATAGACGGTGATTGGTGGAGTTGTTTAAATGAAGAGGAACGGGAAGACGTAATTATTGCTGTTCTTAATTCTTATTTGGAAGATGTTATGAAATACGAAAAGGATTATAGACCAACAGATCCTCGTACTCTAGAAATATCCCGTGTGTTTGTACAGGCTTTTACAACGATTGATTGTGAAGAAACAAAGCAGTATATTATTCAGCGTATGTTGGAGTCTTGTCAACAACATGGACATGCTATTATAGATAGGACTTATCATCGTTTAGGTGACAATTTTGTAAAAAATGACATAGCAATAAAATGCTTTGAACGTAAGTTACCTTTATGGGAAATCTATCGTCATTGGCTATGGTATTTATCTTCTGAATCGGCATCATTTAACATGATTATCGGTTATTTTGAGACTTTATGTCTCGAGATGGAAGCACCAATTAATATTTGGAATACGTGGATTGATTTGTATGAGAGAGAGCTTCATGATAATGCTACTTCAATTAGTGAAATAAGAAAAATATACAAATTAGGGCTTAAAACACTTGCGAATAATGCACATTGGTGGATATCGTGGGCTTCTTTTGAAGAGAAACATGGAAATATAGGTGATGAAACTGTTGAGTATTCTGCTAGATGGTTACTGAGAGAGGGATGCAACTTTGTTCAAGATAACCCACATTTATGGATAAAGTGGGCAGATGCGGAAGCAAAGAATGAAAACCTAGGTAATATTGATACAGAATATTCAGCACGTTGGATTGCTAGAAAGGGATGTGAAAAAACTAAGGAAGCTCACATTTGGCTTAAACGAGCTGAGTTGGAAGAGCGTGCTGGTAACATAGGAGATATTTCAAATAGTGATTCTGTAAGAGGAATTTTCTATTTGGGGTGTTTGGAATTCCCACAGAGTACATTTTTATGGTCAAAATGGGCAGAATTCGAGGCACGCATGGGAAACATTGGAGATTATGAAACAGTTAATAGTGCTGCTTGGATTTTTAAAGAGGCATGTATTAATCATGGTGTAGTTTCTGATCAAGCTATATGGTGTAAGTGGGTTGATTTTGCTATACTAAATAATTCAAAAATGAGGACGGAATGTTCGAATATCTGGACACCATCTAGAATATTTCGATGTGCTTGTGTTGAACATAATGTACCTACTTCACTAATATGGAGAATGTGGGCATTTTTCGAAGAAGAGAAAGGAAATATTGGTGGATATCAAGTTGAATATAGTTCTGCATGGATATTCAAGGAGTCATGTGTTAGAGATTTTGTTGATAGTGAACGTGCATGGGTAGATTGGGCATGTTTCGTGGAACGCAATAAGGAGAAAGCTTTTTTGCTAACAGATTTTCCTTTGGATGACATATTAAAAACAAAATGTTTATTGGGAACATCAAATGTTTTTCTGTGGTTGTCGTGGGCTATTATTGAGGAAACGAAGGGGAATATCGGAGATTATTCTACGGAATATTCAGCTGCATGGCTCTACCGAAAAAGTTGTTCCCAAAAAAATCCGACAGGAAATGCTCTTTGCTTGCTTAGATGGATAAAATTTGCACAGAGGTATGCGCTGTATGATACAAGTGGAGAATTGATTAATGATAACTATGTATTTGATTTTGCTCGAAGAACGCACGAGACATTCCGTAGTCAAGAGCAGATTGACTTGACTGAACTAGAGCATCTGTTTAGTAAAAAATTGTACAATGATTTTGGGGAATAAGGATTTTACAAAAGATGTGTCTTGAAAACTGATAGAACAGCTGTGTAGATAGTTGCTACTCGGCTGTTCTATTATTTTTAACATCTTTTGGTTTGGTGAAGGGTGTATCGTTTTAGAACTGATTTGTGTAAAATGTTTAGTTCGTAATCTGTGTTTTTATTATGAACTAGAATATTGAAAACAAACTCCCTGATATAGTTTATATGTGTTTGTATGCATTAACTCAAATGTCTTTTTCCCAAGTTTCTTTTAAATTTCCCAGGTTTCATATATTGTTGTCCCCAAGATGGATTTATACAATAAAGATAGTAAAGAAAACAAGGAGGACATGCATATGAAGACACAAAGCGTTGAGGAACTTATGGAATGTATGAAGAGTTTTAGTAAAGAGGGTTACCACAAGAGCGAATTGCTCAGCGAGATGTTTGCACTGCAACAAGAAATCGTGGAACTTACTTTCAGCGGAGAACATGCAGCAACGGCAGAATTGAAAATCTGGGATGTTGAAAAACATCTGGAACAGCTTAATGAAGAATGCGGTCATGTGGCTGATGAAGAACTCCAGAAATTTATGGAAAGTAGCAAAATTCTTTGCAATCTGATCAAAGCCGAGATTTCCGGAAATAGAGGTGAGTACAAAGCTTTCAAAACTCTTGAATATCTCCAATCACAGAACAGAGTAATGCGAAATGTAGAACTCAGTGATGGAGAAAGACGAACAGAGCTTGATGCATTGGTAATTACACCTAAGTGTTTAACCATCGTTGAAGTTAAGAATACATCAAAGAATATTCTTATTGATGAAGATGGTAATTACTACAGAACCGGTGAATTTCTTAAGTGGGACTGCAACATTACTGAGAAGATGGCAGTAAAAGAAGAACTTCTCAGAAAAGTTCTTGAATCCGCCGGATACGGACATATTTGCATCAGAAGCGTTGTGGTATTTACGAATAACAGAATTGAGGTACAGAATAAATTCCCTCAACTCAGAACCTGTTTTGTAAATCATCTGGCGTATGTGATTGACGGATTTAGATTGGATGAGAACATCAATGCGGATGAAATAGATAACATCCAAAACGTGGTAGAAATGGCCGTGTGCAAGGAGGTATACCCATTTGAATTTGATGCGCGACAGTATCAGAAAGATTTTGCAAATTTACTAGCAACGCTTGAATATGCAAAAGCTAAGCTTGATGTACGGGATGAACCTGTTAGTGAGGAACAACATGCAAAGGAAGAATGTTGGAATAATGGTAAAGCAGGAAATTCGTTTGTTTCTGTAATGAGAAAGGTGTTCTTACCCAAACGGATCAGGCAGGTAGGCGGTGTGGTTGCAGCAGTTGCGGTTACGGTAGTATCAGGGGCGTTAGTAGCAAACGTTATTGATAAAGGAGGTTTTTAGAGATGTATGGTGTGACGAAAGGGCATAGAAGAAGCAGAATAGGAGGTGAAACTTTATGCGAATCAACGTGTTAAAGAAAGGTGACCGGGTTATGAGTGTAATGCCGGAGATGATTGTTGTGGAACGTAAAAACGGGGAAGTTGATATTATTCCGCTTCTTATCGATGGGCGTAACGTACGAATTGATTACGAAAATATAACCACGATTGGTTACGGGAACAATGTTGTAGAAATTCAGAACGAAGACGGATTTAAAGTGACAAATTTCTAAGGAGGTGCAGGAAATGGCAGGAAAGAGGGACAGAGCAGTTGTTGCTGTGATAAGTGATTTGACAAAAAGTCAGGCAGCGGAGATTACAAAAGATATTATTAAGGCTAAGTCGAAGTATGCGGAGAATAGCAGAGGAACGATTTCTTCATGTAGTTTGGATTGCGTCGGGAAATTGATTCAAAGCGGTAGAAAGAGGATAGGAGGTTGAGATTATGGCGAAAAGGTCAGCAGCACATACTAGGGCACAGAGAGCCGGAAAAGTAAGAGACAACTATGTTTGTCAGGCGTGCGGTTCATCGGAACATATTGAGGGGCATCACATTTTAGATCATCAGTATTCCGGAGCGGCAGATGCGGATAATATTATTTCCCTGTGTCACGACTGTCATAAGGAGTTACATAGAGGGAAGTTGGATATCATCAAATTTTAAGAAGTTTTAAAAGCAGAAGAAACGGAGGATTTTATGAACAAGATTCAATTAAGAAAAGGTGACGAATTAGTCGCAGCAACAGATACCAGATTTATTCTGATACGGAGAGAAGGTTTGGTGGAGAGTGTCCCGATTGTCCGGAATGAGGATTATTGGGTTCGGTATGTGACGGATGCGGAGTTTGATGGCTTTGGGAGGGCCAAGAAGGGCGGAGTTTCTTTATACCATATCAAAGCTACAACGGAGGAGACCTTTGTTCCGAAGTGCGAAAAATGTGGAGCTCCGTTGGAGGGAAGACCGGTGAATTGCTGTGTGGGAGAGATTACTTGCCCGTCATGTGGTTATCTTAACTATTTGAATGAAGCGATTATTTCAATGTAAAAACAGAGGAGGATTATTATGAGTACGGAAGAAATTCAGATGAAATGTAATGAATTATGTGGGAAGTCGGCAGCGGAGTTGACAAGCGGTTTTTCCCGGTTTTATGGGGAAAGCGGGATGTGGAAAAGCATCCGGAGAATCATTCAGGATATATATAGGGAGGGCGAAATGAAAGCTAAGAATGCGTATTGCGATGGACGAAATACAGGGCGTATCGAGGGCGCAGGCGGAATGTTACTTGCTTGTTTTGCGGTTGGAACGGTAGCTTTTGTGGCAACGAAAGCTAAGCAGTCAAAAGAGCGAAAGGCTGTGTGGGAAGCAAATGAGGAAATCCGGGAGGATATTATTGATTCTTATGAGGAGCAGCTACGGCACATGAAAGAACTGTATGAAACGGAAAAGGAGAGTGCGACATGTACGGACAGAAAAAATGCAATGTAGTAAAAGTCACGCAGGTATATCCGAACCGTGTGGCAGTGGAATTGGATGACGGAAGGATAAAGCTGGTGGATTTGATTTTGTTGGATGACGGCATTTATGCCAGCAGAGAGAGTATCAGGGAGAAGGTTGAGAGTTCCTTTTGTGGAGCGGAACCAGATATGATAATCATTGGCGAACGGTAATTTCGCGAAAAAAACAAATCCTCTTTTGAGGCGAAAATAAATTTAATCGCCTTAGAAAGGCTATTGACTGCACGTTGCGTGCAGTTTTAGGCTAAAACAAGGAGGATGTATGGAACAAATGATAACCTTACATGAACTATGTGATACCGTAGGGGTATCCAGGCGGGCCGTCCAAGGGTACGAGAAGGAAGGGCTGGTGGAGGCGTCCGACAGAAACAAGTACGGTCATCTGTTGTATGACGAGAAGACGCAGCTGCGGATTGCGCAAATCAAGCTGATCAGCAGTTTGGGTTTAAGGTCAAGGAGATTAAGGATCTTCTGGATGCGCCGGGAACGGTGGTAAAGGCAGCGCTGGAGCACCAGGTGGTGTATATGAAGGAGGAGCAGGAAAAGATAGAGGCTCTGATTCGGCGGGCGTATGAATTGATTGATGCACTTCAGAAGGAAGAACAATAAAACATAAGAATAAGGAGGAATATGCTATGAGAATGAAGAAGCTTTTGACAAGTGTATGTGCGGTTGTAATGATAGTAGCATTGGGTGCCTGCGGAGGCGGGCAGACTCCGGCAGAGAATCCCGGAGGGAAGGAAACGGTAGTAACCGAGCAACCGGATGTAAAGGAACCGGAGAAGACGGAGGAGGGAAAGGACGTAGAGAAGGAGGATGTTTCTTCTGAGGATAAGACGGTGGAGGATGTGAAAGAGCTGGAGAAAGATGAGGAGAAAGTAACGCAAGAGCCGGAAAAGGAGGTATTCAATGCTCTTCCGACCATCGAGGAAACGGTGTTGTGGGATGAGCAGGGAATAAAGATTACCGCAACGGGATTGACCTATTCGGAATATGATGCAGAACTGTCGTTGCTGATTGAGAATAACAGTGACAAAGAGGTGTCGATTATAGCAGGTTCTGCCGGATATTGCTGTAATGTCATTAATGGGTACATGGTGGAAGACGGTTACTTGAATGAGGATGTTTCGGCAGGAAAAAAAGCGAAAGAGACGATAGCGTTTTCTTTGAAGGAATTGGCGATTTACGGAATTACGGAAATTGCGGAGATTCAGGTGGGCTTTGATATTGATATGGGTGAGGATGAGGAGTTCTATACCGGACCGAGAGTAGTAAAAACGTCGGTAGCGGATACCTATGATTTTGCTCGTAATACCTATCGTGAAAATGTCAGCAGTAAGGATTTAGAGCGAGATTACGATTGCACGATAGAGGTGTTTAAGGAGACTGAAAAGGTCGTAATGGACGGGCTGACGCTTGTGTCTTATGCGCTGGTAAGGAATTCTGATGAGGAGCAGATGTTGCTTTTGGAGATGAGAAACGCTACTGAGGAAGTGGTTCGTTTGGATGCGGTTGGATTGACGGTAAACGGTCTGGATGTTTACAGATATTCCATGGGAAGTGATTTTATTGCGCCGTCTTGCCGGTGCGTGATGAATATTAATTTGGATTCCAATATTGACGAAACGTATCGGAGTGCATTCGGCCTGACATCCATGGATAAGTTGGGTTTTACGGTTAAGGTAAGAGACGAAGGATACCGTGAGTTGTTAGTGGAAACGGAGATGTGTCTTGAACTCGGTGATACGGTAGCGCCAATTGATACTTCCGGAACGGAGGTGTTCAATCAGGACGGAATCCGGATTGTGTCCAAGGGCTTGTTTGAGGACTCGTCGGAATACAGTGATGATATTCATCTGGTGATGTTGGTGGAGAATCATACTTTGGAAACCATTCGGCTGGACAATGTATATGATTCGCTTTCCGTAAACGGTTTTATGACGGATTACATTCTATACAGCGAAAAGTTAAAACCGGGAACGCTATATGTGATGGATATTGAAATTGATGCGGATTCTTTGGCAGATAATGAGGTTGAGGGAATTGAGGATATTTCAGAAGTAGAGTTCTCGGTAGAGTTTAAGACTGAGAAGTATGATGAAATCGCGGATGTGACGGTAAAGTTAGAGTTTTAGGTTAATATGTGATTGGATACGGCTGTTGTTATCGGGAGGGTAGCAACAGCCGTATGTAGTTTATAGCTGAGACAGATGGAAAAGAAGGGTAAGAAGACTGTAGGTTAGTTGTACAGCAGAAAGCGGCGTTACTTCCGAGGTAGAAATCAAAGATAAGGTGTCGTCACAGAGTGTAGCAAGGGCTTCAACGAGTTCAGGCTTGGATGAAAGGTAGATGAGATTTCTTTTTCTTTTCTTGTGCATAATCAAGTCCCCTTTATGAAAGTTTTGTATTACTGTTAAGGGAAAAATTTTAAGAAAATAAAAAGATACTTGTTTGTATAGGAATTATATAGGAAAAGTTGAGATGAGATTGCATGGAATTACACATTGCGTAAATTACCATTTTATGTTATAGTTATTACAACGTAGCAAAGAACTTAGCATGGGAGGTGTCTCATGGATTGCAAACAAAAGATTACCGAGCTCCGGGAACAGACCGGTATGAATCGCAGGGAATTTTGTGATTATTTTTTGATTCCCTACCGGACAGTGACGGAGTGGGAGCGAGGGAACCGGAATGCACCGGAGTATGTGCTTCGTCTGATGGAGTATATGATACGGATGGAAAAGTTGGGGTTGATAGGTACAGCGGAGGAAGAAGATGGGAGAAAAGACGGAGGTATTGACGGTAGATAAGCTACAGAACAGGGTTTATGTGATACGCGGACAACAGGTGATGCTGGATACGGACCTTGCGGAGATTTACGGATATGAAGTGAAACGGTTGAATCAGCAGGTGAAACGAAATATAAGTCGATTTCCGGAAGATTTTATGTTTCAGTTAAACGAAAATGATTTAGAATATTTGCGGTTGCAAAATGTGACCGCAAATATTAACAGTATGAGTCGTGCAATGCCGTTTGCATTCACAGAACAAGGGATTTATATGTTGTCAACGGTTTTGCGTGGTGAACTTGCGGAGCAGCAAAGTATCTTCATCATGCGGGCGTTTCGAGAGATGCGTCATTATATAAAGCAAAACCATCAGTTCGTTACGCAGTCAGAAATGAGATTGGTGACAGGTAAGGTATCGGAAATATCGGTGCAGGTAGCAGGAATTACGGATTGGAAAAAGAAAACAGAGCAGGATATAGACAATATTCGAAAAAGCATCGACGCGTTGAATGAGAATTTTGTGTCGGAGAAGGATTTCAAGAGCTTTGTTATTTATAAAGGACAGAAGTTCGAAGCTGATGCAGCGTATATCGATATCTATCAGCAGGCGACGAAGAGTATATATGTGGTGGACGATTACATGAACGCCAAGACGTTACAGCTTCTATCTCAGAAGAAACAAGGAGTGGAAATTGTTTTGTTTACGGAAAACGGACACGGACGGAACGGTTTTTTGACACCGGCATTGATAAGTGATTTTGCGGAGCAATATTCACCAATTCGTATTAAGTCCAATCCGGATTGTCATGACAGATTGATTGTGCTTGATTACGATTTGTTTACGGAACAGGTATATCATTGCGGCGCGTCCAGCAAGGATGCAGGAAAAAAGCTATGCGCCATTAATAAGATTGAACAGAACACGATATTTCATCCGGTCATCGGCCGTTTATTATCCGGACCGGATAAGAGTATATAAGAATTAGGTATGAATAACTTGGAGGATCATCATGCAATATCGTAACGATAAATACGGAAATTCGATTTCCGTACTGGGCTACGGATGCCTGCGTTTTACGAAAAAGTCCGGAAAGATTGAGTTTGAGAAGGCGGAGCAGGAGATTTTGGCGGCCTACGAGGCCGGTGTGAATTACTACGATACCGCCTATATTTACGGCGGTAGCGAGGAGTTTCTCGGTGAAGTGTTCGAGAAGCACGGTATCCGGGATAAGGTGAAGATTGCGACGAAGCTTCCGCATTATTTGATGAAGAGCAAGGAGGGCGTGGAGAAGACCTTTGCGGAAGAATTGCGCCGACTGCGCACCGACCATGTGGAATATTATCTGATGCATATGCTGACGGATGTAAAGACATGGGAGCGGTTAAAGGAGCTGGGCATTGAGGAGTGGATCCGGGAGAAAAAGGAAAGCGGTGCCATCGGGCAAATCGGATTTTCCTACCACGGCAATTCGGATATGTTTTGTCAGCTTATTGATGCCTATGAGTGGGATTTTTGTATGATTCAGTATAACTATCTGGACGAGAATTCCCAGGCAGGGAAAAAGGGTTTGAAATATGCTGCGTCCAAGGGCATTCCGGTGTGGATTATGGAGCCTCTTCGGGGGGGACGTTTAGTAAACGGACTTCCGGAGAAGGCAAAGAAGCTGTTTGCCGAGCATCCGAGTGGGCGCACCCCGGCGGAATGGGGCTTCCGCTGGCTTTGGAACCAGCCGGAGGTGACCTGTGTTTTGTCCGGCATGAATTCCTTAGAGATGGTGAGGGAGAATGTGGCCAATGCGGACGCGTCCCGACCGGGAGAGTTTACGGCGGAGGATGAAGCATTAATTGCCGGTGTGGTAGAGGCGATTCACGAGAAGATGAAGGTGGGCTGTACCGGCTGCGGGTATTGCATTCCGTGCCCGAAAAAGGTGGATATTCCGGGTATTTTCTCGGTGTATAACAAGCGGTTTACCGATGGAAAGAGAAAAGCCTTAAAGGAGTATATTTGGTGTACCCTGCTTCGCAAGGATTCTACCTCTGCGTCCAATTGTATCGGATGCGGCAAGTGCGAGACTCACTGTCCGCAGCAGATTAAAATCCGGGAGGAGCTGCAGAACGCCAAGAAGGAGCTGGAGGGACCGGTGTATAAGGCGGCAAAGTTTGTGGTGAAGAAGTTTATGAAGTACTAAAACATGACCGGAGTCACATTGTAAATCGATTTGTATTGTGGTATGATAAATACGGTGATGCATATGTCAGATAATAAAATGATACGGTTTTTATGGGCTACAATTCTAACGGTAGGACTTTGTGTACTTGCCGGATTTCATGCAGAGTATTTCATGGGATGTCTCTTATGCGGGGCAGCCCTTCTTGTGGTATTTCAAATACAGAGTATTTCGGATGAGCAAAGCAGGAGTTCCCTGGTGGTACAGGGGATTCTTTCTTTGTTTTTTTCGTTGTTTGCGGGACATTTCGTAGCGTACTTGATTTTCTATGAAATGCGACCGGTAACCGGAGATGGGAGTGTTAAGGGAGAAGATGAGATAAAAAGTCAAAGCCGGAGAAGAAGAGAAGAGCAACCTTGGCTCCGTGTGTTTTCACCGGGTCTGTTTTGCTTTTTTGGCACAATTTCAAGCCGGTTGATAGAAGGGGAGACAACGGAAGCGTTGCCGTATTTACTTTGGCATGTGATACTTCTTACTGCCTGCTCCGCGCTGTTCTATGGAATCGAGACCGCTGTATTCCATTACCTCCGCATTCAGCGGGAAAGTGCGGTGGCGGTGCGTAGTGCGGCGGTAAATGAATTATATGAGAAAAAGTTAAATCAGGAATTAAGAATGAAAAACTACCTGGCGGAGCACAATGCAAGGCTGGAGGAACGGGAAAACATCAGCCGGAACATTCACAACAGTGTCGGCCATACCATTACGGCGGCGGTGATGACGCTGGATGCGGCGGAGCTTCTGGTGGATGTGGATGCCGGAAAGGCAAAGGAGCGCATGCTCACCGCAAAGGACAGAATGAAGGACGGACTTTCTGCGATCCGCCTGGCGGTGCGGGTACTGGATAAAGAGAGTCAGGGCATACAAACGGAAGATTTTTTAAGAGAGCTTTCTGCCGTGACGGAGAATTTTATGATGGATACGGAGCTTACGGTACAGACGGATGTGGATGTGCCGCCGGAGCTGCGGGAGCTTCCGAAGGAGCACACCGAGTTTCTGACCGGTGCGGTGCAGGAACTTTTGACAAACGGAGTCAAGCACGGAGCTGCCACCCGTTTTTTGCTGTCCGTCCGGGGGGACAGTGCCCATTTGCAGGTGAGTGTGCGGGATAACGGAAAGAGCGATTTTTCGGAGACAAACATGGAGGCGAGGCTGAAAGAAGGCTTCGGTCTGAAAAAGATTGTGTCCTATTTGAAAAAATGCGGCGGAGAAGCAAAGTTTTCCAACGAAAACGGATTTTGTGCGGTGCTGACGGTGCCGCTTGTACGGGAGGAAACGGATGGAGAAAACTAGAATTCTTTTGGTGGACGATGAGCCGTTGTTACTGGACAGTTTAGAGATTATTTTGTCCATGAACGGCATGGAAATCGTGGGAAAGGCAAAGGACGGAAACGAAGCATTGCTGCGCCTGGAAACAGTCACCTGTGATTTAGCGCTGGTGGATTTGAATATGAAGGGGATGGGTGGTATTGAGCTCATCGAAAAGCTGCGTAAGAAGTATCCGGTAGTAAAGATTCTTGTACTGACCACCTTTTACGATGATGACAATATTACGAAGGCCATTGCCAACGGTGCGGATGGGTATTTGTTAAAGGACAGTGGGAAAGAGGCGATTTTAGGTGCCATTGAACAGATATTAAGCGGACGGAATGTCATTGACCATAAGGTAATGCTTCGTCTGGCGGCGCTGATGGGAGCAAAGGAGCCTCAAAAGGAAGCACAAACAGAGGAGTTGGCGTCGGATATGACGGACCGGGAAAAGGAGATTTGCACTCTTTTGGCGGATGGACTGACCAATCGGCAGATAGCGGAGAAGCTTTACATTTCCGAGGGAACGGTGAAAAATTACATTTCTTCTATTTACGATAAGACCGGGATACATGACCGGGCGAAGCTTATCGTAGCAATGAAAGGATAACAGAATATGACCACAGTCATACCTGAATTGTGACTGTGGTTACTTTTTATCGAGAGCTTTGGTTGCTATACTAAGGGCAACAAAGGAGGTTGTGAGCATGAGACAGAAATTGTCCGCAATGAATTACATACGAAATAACAAGCGGCGCGCGGCGGTGCTGATTGTCAGTCTGGCATTGTATTTGCTGATTGTGTACCTGACACAGTTTATTCTTTCCGCAAGTACGGAAAGCTTTAAGAAAATCCTGTCAGAGGATACGAAAAAGATGCAGATGGTGCAGTTGCCGAAGAGTGCCTACGGAAGCGGATGGGAAACCATGAGTGAGGAAGAAGCGCGGGCAGCATACGCGGAGGCAGAAGAGCTTTTGATGGAACGCCTGCGGGAGCAACCGGGAGTGAAAACAGTACAGAAAGCGCAAAACATGGGAGCTACCATTTATGCTTTAATCGGTCAGTATCATTTTTCGTTTCCGTTGGGGGATGAGGCCTTTGTGAAAGCTTATATGGAGCATATGGGCGTATCTTTAAAAGAGGGAGAAGTGCCGGATGCTCCGGGGGAAATTATTCTGGCAGAGGGTATTATGAAAAATGCAGGACTGACCCTGGGACAGAAGCTTTCCGATGAAGCCTATCAGATTGTGGGAATCGCGGAAAGTGATTCTTATTTCGGAGGAGGTATTGCGGTTCCGAATAAGGATTACAACGAAGCTATTTGTGTGTTGTCCGACGGAAGCATCGAGGATATGACGGCGTTGCTTCATGATATGGGGTATGAGTTTGCCGATAATGAAGCACAAATCTACGATTATAAGGCGGGAAAGGCAGATTATGAGGATGTTTTCGCTGAGGTGGAAACACCGGCGAATCTGGTATTCCGGGGCGTTATGATTGTAATGGCAATCATGTTGCTTCTGGTATATACCACAGTGCTGCGTGACCGTCACGGCGAATGGTGTCTGTATTGCTCCATCGGGTACAGCAGAAGGGCGATTTATTTTTCGATTTTACGGGAAATGCTGTTTTATGTTGCAGTGGCAGTGGTTGCCGGTACCGGCTTGACTGTCATCGGTATGGTAGCTGTAGATGCGTTGTTGATTGCACCCATGGGACTGGCTTGTAAGTATTTGGATTTTTCCGTGATGGGAGAGATTGTGTGCGGATATGCGGTGGTATTTGCGCTGCTTCAGATACCGATCCGGTTTGCACTGCATAAGATTCGCACTGTGGATGCTATGGAAGATGAGTTATACTAGGAGGATATGTATGTTTGAGATAAAAAATATAACCATGATTTATGATATGGAAAAGGAAGAAAAGGTATATGCATTGGGCGGCTTTGATTTGACGCTGCCGGACAAAGGTCTGGTAGGTATTATCGGACCCTCCGGTTCCGGAAAATCCACCTTGATGTATTGTCTTTCTACACTGAAAACTCCGACGGCGGGAGAGATTCTTTACAACGGAAAAAGTTTGACCGGCCTTAAGGAGCAGGAAAGAGAAAGGCTTCGCAGGGATGAGTTCGGCTTTGTGTTCCAGCGACATTTTCTGGTGCCGTATATGAATTCCATGGCCAATGTAACGGTGGCGGCAAACGGAAAGGGAGAATCGGTCCGGACTCGTGCGGAAGCGTTACTGAAAAGCCTCGGTCTCGGAGAAAAGGAACTGAAAAAGCGTCCGGGAAAGCTTTCCGGCGGACAACGGCAGCGTGTGGCCATTGCCCGTGCCATGATGAACGAACCGAAGGTGTTGTTTGCGGATGAACCGACGGCTGCGCTCGACCATGAGACGGCTTTTGCGGTAATGGATATTTTAAAGGAGTATGCCAAGGAGCATCTGGTGCTTGTGATTACCCATGACCATTCCATCTTAAAGGACGCGGATATGACGGTGGAAATGTGGGACGGTATGGTCAGCTCCGTAAAGGAAGGCGGTGCGCGATGAAGCCTTTTTCACCTTTGTATTTTATCAGAGAAAACAAAGCACGCTGTGCGGTATTGATTTTTATGATATTTCTGAGCTTTGCGGCGTATCTGGCGGGTTTGTATGTGATGAATGTGGTGACCAGCTTTGAGGAGTTCGGAGAAGAGTTGTACGATTCCACGGCACTTGTCTATGTGCGGACGAGAGACGAGGAAGGCTTCCAAGGCTACCGGGATGCAGTAGAAGCCATGCGACAGGAAGTGGATATCCGGTTTGTAGACTTAGGGTATTATAATTACTTAAACATTGAAAGTATCATGAGCTTTACCGTAGGATATCAGTCTTTGACCTTTATCAATAAAGAGGATTTTAAGCTGTTTTGCGAGAGGAAGGACATTTCCTGCGATGTAGATAAGTTGGGAAGCAGGAGTGTGGTGATGAGTGAGCGGTTGGCAAACAGCTTAGGGTTAAAGATCGGGGATGTGCTGACGCCGGAGGAGTTTAACGGGGTGTCGGAGGCATTTACCTTAGAGGCAATCACGGATCAGACCACCTATGCTTATTATTTCCTGGCAGAGGATGCCGAACCTATGAATGCCATGATTTTAAACACCGGAATGGAGAAGGAAGAGTTTGCGGCGTATCTGGAACGGTTGGAGGAGCAGTATCCGGTACAGATGCATGGCTATGAGGAGGATAAGGCAGAAATAGATCGGACCTTCTCCTTCCTGCCGAAAATATATATTGCAGTACTGGTACTCTTGGCAATTATTATGGCGGTAACGGTAAATGCGGTGTTTGTGGGTGTTTATCAGGGCAGAACCTTTGAGTTCGCGGTGTATCGTGCCATCGGCATGGGCAAGCGAAGGATTACCGGTAAGATTGTGGGAGAACTTCTTTGGATGGAAGGAATTGCCCTTATAGGAGGCGGCATATTCTTTTTCCTAGGGGTGTATTTGCTCAATCACCTGGTGCTGTATCCGGCAGGGAAGTATCTGGATTACTTCAACAATGTGGCGTTTTTCGGACTGGCACTCTGTAATGGGATCATTCTGGTGCCGCTTATCATTACCAGATGCCGTCAGATGCACCGGGCGGATATTTGTGAATTTTAAAATGTTTTGTAGGCTGTGACATGAATGTTGCAGCCTTTTTATAACTTCGATAACAGGACATCTCTTTTGCAAATTTTGCACTAAATGGCATGTTAAAGCAGATAAAAGTATGATAAGATAGAAAAAGAAGGAAGAATACAGTGCTGAGTCACCCAAGAACTCTGGTGACAGAAAATCGGCTGATTGGATAACAAGGAGGTAGCAATATGGAGCAGTATGTGGAACTGAGACTACAGAAGGATTCCTTTGCGGGGGGCTATTCTGCAGGTCTTACCATGTGTGACGGACAGTCCACGAGAGAGCTTCGTAAAGTGTCCGAGACTGAGACTCAGGTGGTTTACGAAGATAACAGAAAACATAAGGTGACGCTGCATCGGGAGACAGAGGGAGATGTGACATTTTTACAGACTACCTTTACCAATGAAAGCGACGAGTCGGCGGTGTTAGAGATGCTGTCCAGCTTTGCCTTAAAGGGGCTTAATGTAGATTCCTTTTATCGTATGCAGTCCTTTTGGAGTGCGGAGGGGAAGCTTCGAAAGGAAAGCATTTATGACCTGCATTTGGAGCGTTCCTGGAGCGGCAACGGGTATCGTGTGGAAAAGTTCGGTACGGTAGGTTCCATGCCGGTGCGCAAGTACTTCCCGTTCCTTGTATTGGAGAACAGTGAGAAGGGTGAATTTATCGGTATCCAGCTCTATTCTCCGTCTTCCTGGCAGATGGAGCTGATTGTGACGGGACGGGACAATACGGTGACAGTGGCCGGCGGTATCGCAGATAGGGATTTCGGTAACTGGACTAAGACGGTAGCACCGGGAGAGAGTTTTACCACGCCGAAGGCAGCGGTAGTAGTGGGAGATTCCATTTATGATGTATGCGATAAGCTGGTGAAAGCCCAGAAGCCGGACATTTCTCCGATGGACTGTCAGATGGGCATTCTATTTAACGAATATTGTACCACTTGGGGTAATCCGAGCCTTGAGAATATCAAAAACATGTGCGATAAGCTAAAGGATAAGGGGTTGCAGTACTTTGTTATGGATTCCGGTTGGTACGGCAACGCAAAATACTGGTGGACCTGTGTGGGAGATTGGGATATTAACGAAACCAAGTTTCCGGGAGGCTTAAAGCCTATGGCGGACTATGTGAGACAGTGCGGCATGATACCGGGCATCTGGTTTGAATTTGAGTCCGTAGGCACCGGCTCAAAACATTACAATAATCCGGACCATCTGTTAAAGCGGGACGGTGTGCCGATTACGGTGGGCGAGCATCGGTTCTTTGATATGGCGGATCCGTGGGTTATCGAGTATTTGAGTGAAAAGGTCATCAAGCTGTTAAAGGATTGCGGTTTCGGTTACATCAAGGTAGATTACAACGATACCATCGGTATGGGCTGTGACGACCCGGATGGTTTCGGAGAAGGCGTACGAAAGTATGCGTTGGCATCTCAGGCTTTTTTCCGTAAGATAAAAGAAGAGATACCGGACATTGTCATCGAGAATTGTTCCAGCGGCGGACACCGTTTAGAGCCGTCCATGATGGAGATTTCCTCTCAGGCAAGCTTTTCCGATGCCCACGAGATTACCTGTATTCCGATTATTGCGGCGAACTTACACCGCGTCATTCGTCCGGAGCAGAGCCAGATTTGGGCGGTGCTTCGTAAGGAGGACAGCCTTCAGAGATTGCAGTATTCCCTCATAAATACGCTTCTCGGACGCATGTGTATCAGCGGAGATATTTATGAGTTGTCCGAGGAACAATGGGCTTGTATCGAGGAGGGCATGGACTTCTACCGTAAGGTGGCCCCGATTATCAAAGATGGTAAGACTATCCTGATATCCTGTGATACGGAAAGCTATTTAAATCCGGTGGGAGAGCAACTTGTGATTCGTCAGCTGGGAAACCGGTATCTGGCCATTGCACACCGGTTCGGAGATTCCAAAGAGGTTGCCACGGACTTCTTAGAAGGGGCGACCGTGATTTCCGCCTACGGAGAACTGACCGGAGATTTCAGTGCCAAGGCATGGCTTTATGAGAAGTAAGAGAGCATCCGGGGATAAGTGATAAGAAAAAAGTAAAAGATGAGACAGAAAAAGACGTCCTCCAAAGGGGGACGTCTTTCTTGTTTAAGTAGCAATATGAAGTTCTTGGTAAATTGTTTTATCAAAGTCTGTTATCTGATTCTTGTTAAGGAAACATTTTTGAAAATCAGGTCACCGGTACATTTTCCGAGATTAATGCAGAATTTCCAGCCCTCCTCTATGAATTCATTCATTACAAAACGGTACTCATAGCTTGTAAGCTCCGGCGTGAGAGGAATCTCGCTAACCCAGGCTTGCGGCTCACTCCAACCCTCCTCAAGGCCAAATAACAGCTTTGGTGTTGAGGAATCTGTGGAGGACGCTTCAAAGGTGAGGCAGTATTCGCCTCCTTGTACGAGTTCGATATCTCCGGCCAGGGCTTGTCTTTTCCAAGAATGACTGAGTTTCTCCGGAACGGATGCATGGAAAGAATTGTCCGTAGAATCAATACGGAACGTAGCATCATCGCCGTAATAGGTCCATGTAGAGACTTCCGGAATCTGATTTTTGGAAAAGGACGACATATCATCTGATTTTACATCGCAGAAAGTGTCTAGATAACGCTTTGCGTACTTCGGACGGCTGCGGAAGTAGTTTTTAAATTCCTCTACCTCATTGTCATAGTTCCAGGCGGCCCAGTCAAGACCGAAACGGAAGAACGTTGCTTTGGTAACTTCGCCGTAAGCGGCTGCATAGGTATCGATTTTTTCGCACACCGTGTCAGGGTGGAACACCGTATCCATGATATGGATATAATTATCGTAGAATTTCTGACGGAACGCATCATTTCTGCAGAGGTTCCGCAGGATATCCGGATAATTGAACGCACCGCCGCCTACGGACATTTGGTTCAACAAATCGTATCTGTATTGGGTGCCTTCACTACCGTACAGGCCGGTGGAAAACTCGGTATCGTAGAGAATGAAACGCCATTTGCCGTCTGCTTTCGGGAGGTCCGGATTTACGGTCCTGGAATGCCATACCTGCCAGTTGTTGCTGCCACCGTTTGCCCAATCGTTGTTATTTACGTAGGTCTCTACGGTCATATAGTCCATAAAGCTTTGGATATCCACGGCTTCACAGAATTTTTGGTAGTTTTCCTCATTGGTCATATCTGCGGAAACAGCCCAGGAACAAAATTCATAGAACTCCTCTAAGTCTTCATCGGTACCTTCTTCGATTTCACCGTTTTTGACGACCGCAACATCTTCCTTCGGGATGCCGTAGCGGGCTTCGATATATTCGCCGTCGGTCTTTTCGCGAATCATGTAAAAGCCCCAGAACTCACCGTTTACAAATAAAATGCAAGGTTCGGCAGCCATGATGTCACAGGCCAGATTCTTTGCCAAATCGTGAATCAGAGCATCACGGAAATGGAGCTCCTGATAGTCGTTACCGCCGTTGCGGAGGGTGACCTTATCGAAGGACTCGATTAACTCGCCGTTTGCATCTGTGAGCCCGTCAAAGAATGCATAGTTCATCTTACCGTCGCCATACTCTTTTCTGGCGTAAAGCCGGAAGCTTTTCTGTGCGTGAGCGCGGGACCAGTTACCGGAAATACGGGTACCGACATCGGCGGAGAAGACCGCCTTGCCGTCTTCAAATACCTGAATAGAAACCGGAACCTCCGTCTCACGACCGCCGGTATTATAATTGGTTACATTCAGAACGTCACCGGCATCGTATGGGACATAGTCCTCACTGTTAAGCCATTCGTAATATTTGGAGCCGATCATGTAAATGCCGGTATCATTATCAAATATGTAATCGCCGTCGGTTACCATGGAAATGACCTTCATTTCGGAGTAGTAAGGGGTATCCTTGCCGATAAAGTAGCTGTTGGTAATGATATCGCCGAATTCACCCTCCGGAGTCTTTACCACGGCACGGACTGTCATTCCTTTGTCAACGTTAAACTGTGGTGGATTATAGCCGCCCAGTGAAATCTCCGTTACAGCGCTGTATACATTCGGTTCGTCCGTATTGTTGTAAAGGAAAATGCCTTTTTTGTATTCTTTCGCGGAGGAGGAGGTTCTTGGGTCAGTCCCATCCAGAGTATAATAAATCGTGTTCCCCTGTTCGGAAGAAAGAGTCAAAGTAAATCCATTGTCGTAAAAACCGCCTTCTGCCGAAAACTGCGGTAATAATTTCGTGTCATCTTCCGGAACGTCGACATTATCCGGAGTGTTTTCATGTGAGGCGTTCGGAGCAGAAGTAAGGGGCCCCTTGTCAACGGTACCGGTAATGCCCGGCTGGCTGCTGTCTGCAGGCTGATTCGGCTTGTCGCCGGAGTTACAGCCTGCCACAGACAGGAGCAGCATGGAAGCCGCTACGGCACAAAGAAGCGGTTTCAGTGTAAAATAACGATGTTTTCTCATAAGGCAGACCTTCCTTTTCGTATAAAATATATAAAGCTATTCTACTTTCACCAGTGTTGCGTTTTTGATTACGTAGTTGCCTGTGGCAGAGCCGAAGTTAAAGTAGATTTTCCAGTCGGTGTTTGTATCGTGATTCATAATAAAATAGGTTTCGTAATGTGTAAGATCGGTTGTAAGTTCTTTGCTGTCCCAAAAGCAATTCGGCCAGTCGTCACCGTCCCGGCGATTTCCGCCAAGATCCAGATTGGCACCCTCCGGGCCGGATGCATCAAAGGTAAGCTTGTATTCGCAGCCGGTTTCCAGTGTCAGCTCTCGGGTCTGTGACTGTATATCCCAGGAGTTTACTGTTACCTGAGGTACAGATACAAGGAAGGAGTTGTCGGAAGCGTCCGTACGGAACGTGGCATCTCCGTAGTAGGACCAGGTGTCGGTATCCGACAGAAGATTCTCGGAGTAGGTTTCCGCAAAGTCAGATTCGATTCCGCAAAAAGCATCTAAATAACGTTTTGCATACTTCGGACGATGTTCAAAGAAAGTGCGTAAATCGTTGATCTGTGAGTCGTAGTTGTTTGCAGCCCAGTCCAAACCGAACCGTAAGTACCCGGCCTGCGTAGCCTCTTTATAGGAAGCCGCATATTGATTCAGTTTTGCGTTAACGGTATCCGGTGCAAATACGGTATCGATGATGCGGTTGTAATTATCGTAAAAGGATTGCCGGAAATCCGGATTCTTTTTCAAGCTTTGCAACATGGCAGGCAGATTGAAACCGGAACCGTCCACGTAATTTGTATTGAGGGAATCATAGCGGAAGGATGTTTCCGTACTGCCGTAAAGCCCGGAGGAGATGTCCATATCGTAGAAAACAAAGTGCCACTTCCCGTCCGCTTCCGGAATGTCAGGGTTTATGGTTTTGGAACGCCATACAATCCAGTTGTTCATATATCCGTTTGCCCAGTCGCTGTTGTTTACATAGGTTTCCACTGCCATATAGTCCATAAAGCTTTGCAAGTCCATTTTGGCGCAGAATTCCATATAATTTCGATCCTGTGCCATGTCGGCTTCGGAGACCCATTTGCAGAAGTTCCAATAATCGCCGGAATCATCTTCGGTACCGGAGTCAAGGCTGCCGTTTTTGATGACGGCGACGTCATCTTTATCAATGCCGTAATGGGACTGGATGTAGTAGTCCTCTACTTTTTCGCGAAGCAGATAAAAGCCCCAGAATTCGCCGTTAATAAACAAAAGATACGGTTCCGATGCTATGGTATCCACGGCCAGGCCGTCTGCCAGATCTTGAATAAATGCATCCCGGAAATGTAGGGTTTCCGCATCATTTCCACCATTCCAAAGGGTAATTTTATCGAACTTTTCAATGGGATTGCCGTCAAGATCCGTGAGACCTTCAAAAAAGGCGTATTTCATTTTTTTTGTGCCATATTCTTCTCTTGCATAAAGGCGGATGCTCTTTTGGACAAAGGCCCGGGACCAGTTGCCGGAAATACGTGCACCAATATTTGCGGTGTAGACGGACTTGCCATCTTCAAATACCTGAATAGTTACCGGAAATTCGGATTCGCGTCCGTCTTTGTTGTAGTTGGTCGGGTTGCCGGTATCGCCGTTGTCCTTTGGTTCATAATCGTCGCTGTTTACCCATTCATAATAGTCGGATCCTACCATATAGGCACCGGTATCATGATCAAACAAATAGTCGCTGTCGGTCACAAGAGAAATGACACGCAGGTCAGAGTAATAGTCATCGGTTTTGCCAACGAAATAACTGTTCATCGCCGGTTCTCCGAATTCACCTTCCGGTGTTTTTGCCACGGCGCGGATTACAATACCCTTGTCCACGCTAAATTTCGGAGGATTGTAATCGTGAAGCGTAATGTCCGTTAAAGCACTGTAGATATTTGGTTCGTCCGTATTGTCGTAAATTAGAATACCATTCGTGTATTCTTTTGCTGTATCTGAGGTGCGCGGGTCACTGCCGTCCGTAGTGTAGTAAATTGTATTGCCAGGAACAGAAGAGAGTGTCAGGCTGAAAAGGTCGTCATAAAAGCCTCCCTCTGCCGAAAATCGCGGCGGAGCCAGCGGGTCGTTCGGAACTGGAGTGGATTCCAACGGTTGCTTGTTATCCGAAGGGGCTGATGTGTTATCGGCTGTATTGTCTCCGGACAATGTCAATGACGGAAGCACTTCTGTACCTGCAGACGGGGTGTTATCTGCCTTCTTGCAGGCGTTTAACTGTATTGTTATAAAAGAAAGTACTATTATGCATAGTATGCTTTGAAACAGTCGGGTTCTCTTTTGTTGCATAGAAGTATCCTTTCAGTCGGTGTAAGTATATATATCAATATAGTATACCATAAAATCATCATAAAGTAAAATTATTCCGTGAGCGGGTAAGAAAAAAACAGCCCGAATATATATGGATTCGAGCTGTTTCTATATTCTATGGAATTGTCAAAATTACTTCGAATTTCCGAAAATACCACGGATAATCGAATTGCCGATTTGTCTGCCGATAGCGCCGAAGGCACTGGAGGTGGCGCGGCCGATGGTTTTGTTGAACAGCTTTTCGGCGGCCTTTTCCTTTTTCTTCTGCTTTGCGGCTTCTTCCTTTTCTTTTTGCTTCTTTGCGAAGGCTTCTTCCTTTGCCTTTTGTTTTGCGGCAGCGGCCTCTTCCTTTGCCTGTAGCTTTGCAGCGGCAGCTTCTTCCTTGGCACGCTGTTCGGCAGCTGCTTCTTCCGCATCCTGTGCGGTCAGAACTTCGTAGGCGGAACGGTTGTCTACCGGGAAGCCGTACTTTTCATCCAGCGGGCTTCTTGTGATAACTGCATTGCGGGTGAAGGAATCTACCGGCCCCATGAGGCTTTGCGGCGGAAGGATAAAGGTTCGTTCCACTATGGTCGGGATACCTTCTTCGTCAAGGAAGGAGACCAGTGCTTCGCCTACGCCCAGCTCCATAATGGCCTCCGCTGTATCAAAGGACGGATTCTGACGGAAGGTTTGTGCTGCAGTGCGAACTGCTTTTTGTTCTGCCGGTGTATACGCACGGAGCGCGTGCTGTACACGGTTACCTAACTGTGCCAGTACCTCATCCGGAATGTCGCTCGGACTCTGAGAAATAAAGTAAACGCCCACACCCTTGGAACGGATCAGCTTTACCACTTGTTCAATCTTCTGATTCAATGTTTTCGGCATGTCACGGAAGAGAAGATGGGCTTCGTCAAAGAAGAACACCAGCTTCGGCTTGTCCGCATCCCCTACTTCCGGAAGTTTTTCGAAAAGTTCCGTTAACATCCAAAGTAAGAAGGTGGCATAAAGGAGCGGAGACTGTACCAGTTCCGTACTGTCTAAAATATTTATCATACCTCTGCCGGAGTCGTCGGTGGTAATCCAGTCTGTAAAGTCAAGGGCCGGTTCTCCGAAGAACAAATCGCCGCCCTGGCTTTCCAGCGCAAGCAAAGAACGCTGGATGGCACCGGCACTCTGCGGGCTGATATTGCCGTAGGTCAGGGTGTATTCTTCACGATGCTCGGTAACATAAGCCAACATTGCTTTTAAATCCTTCAAATCAATGAGTAGCAGGCCGTTGTCGTCCGCAACGCGGAATACGATATTTAAAACGCCTTCCTGTACAGCAGTAAGGCCAAGCAGACGGGAGAGGAGAATCGGTCCCATCTCGGAAACGGTGGTTCGTACCGGATGACCGTTCTTGCCGAAAATGTCAAAAAAGCGGGTCGGGAAGGAGGTGTAGCTCCAATCATCGATACCGAACTTGGCGATACGTTTTGACATGTCTTCGCTATCCTTACCCGGGGCGCACATGCCGGAAAGGTCGCCTTTGATGTCGGCTAAGAAAACCGGAACACCCAGGGAGGAGAAAGACTCCGCCAGCACCTTTAGGGTAATGGTTTTACCGGTACCGGTGGCACCGGCGATGAGACCGTGGCGGTTGCCCATGCTCGGGTATAAAAACTGTAAATTATCATTTTTTGCTATCCAGATTTTTCCGTCTTTTACCATAAGTAAATACCTCCGTAATAATGTATTTGTAGTAGGGCACACACGAGGTGCGGTGCCTCTTATTTTTTTCCGTGTGAGATAGAGGTTTCCGGGAAATTGCGAAAAGGGCACCGCGGTGTGCGGCACCCTTGAAAGTTATCAGCCCTGATTTTGAGCGGCTACCAGTCCCTTGCCGCCGTACATTTCGCGAAGCTTCGGCTTCTCGATTTTGCCGGTAGGGTTACGCGGAACATCCGCAAAAATAACGGTATGCGGGCGCTTGTAACGTGGCAACGCATGACAGAAGGTGTTTACGTCCTCTTCCGTCAATGTGCAACCCGGCTTTACTTCGATGATGGCACCGGTGATTTCGCCGAGACGCTTGTCCGGAAGACCGATAACCGCCACGTCCTTAATGGAGTCGTGCTTACGAAGGAAGTCTTCAATCTGTACCGGGTAAATATTTTCACCGCCGCTGATGATAACGTCCTTCTTACGGTCAACAAGGAAGATGAAGCCGTCCTCGTCCTGCATTGCCATATCGCCGGTAAAGAGCCAGCCGTCCGCCAACACTTCATTGGTTGCCTTTTCATCTTTATAATAGCAGGTCATAACACCCGGGCCTTTTACGGCAAGTTCGCCCACTTCACCCTGTGGGACGGTGTTACGATGCTCGTCTACAATCTTTGTTTCCCAGCCATAGCCCGGAATGCCGATGGCGCCGACTTTGTGGATGTTGTCCATACCAAGATGAACACAACCCGGTCCGATGGACTCGGAGAGACCGTAGTTGGTGTCATATTTGTGATTCGGGAACAGTTTCTTCCAACGGGTAATGAGACTCGGCGGAACCGGCTGTGCACCGATGTGCATGAGACGCCACTGGTCAAGTTCGTAATCGGAAAGGTTTACATCGCCTCTGTCGATGGCATCTAAAATATCCTGTGCCCACGGAACCAAAAGCCATACGATAGTACAGTGCTCCTTGGAAGCGGCATCTAATATGAACTCCGGCTTCGTTCCTTTTAAAAGAACGGCCTTACCGCCTACTAAAAAGCTACCGAACCAGTGCATTTTTGCGCCGGTATGATATAACGGCGGAATACACAAAAATACATCGTCATGGGTGGTCTCATGATGATTCTGCTCTACGAGACAGGAGTGCATGAGACTGCGGTGTTTATGTAAGATAGCCTTCGGGAAGCCGGTGGTGCCGGAGGAAAAGTAAATCGCGGCATCATCATCGTCCGTCAGAGTAATGTCCGGAGATAGACTGGAGCAGTCTGCGGTAAGCGTGGTGTAGTCCTCCGCAAAGGTCGGGCAGTTGTCACCGACATAGATGAGCAGACGGTTCTTGCTTAAGGTATCTGCGATTTCTTCCACACGGCCGATAAACTCCGGACCGAACACTAAAATATCCACATCCGCAAGACCTACACAGTAGTCGATTTCATCGGAGGAGTAGCGGAAGTTAAGCGGTACCGCCAAAGCACCGGTCTTTAAAATACCGAAGTAAATTGGCAACCATTCCAGACAGTTCATGAGTAAAATCGCAACCTTGTCCCCCTTTTTTACTCCGCGGGAAAGTAAAAAGTTTGCGAAACGGTTTGCTTTTTCGTTAAAAACGTTCCAGGTGATTTCGCGACGATAGTAGCTGCTTTTTGTCGGCTCCATCAGTTCATATTCCTTCCAGGTGATACGACGGGTCTCCGGAAGCTGCGGGTTAATCTCTACCAGACAGATTTCGTTTCCGTACATCTCACAGTTCTTTTCCAAAATGTTTGTAATCGGCATATTTTTGTTCCTCAAATCTTAAATAGTGTAGGGAAAGTAAAAAGGTACCGGGACAATGGACACTTTTTCGCTTTCCACTAATAAAGTATAAGGGAAAGAAAGAAAAAAGTCAATGGGAAGTTATATATAATTTTATTCCATCGACGAATTTGCGTATTAAAGCGTTATATTGTTAAAGAAAAAACGCAATTTAGGGCTTTTCTATTGATGAAAAATGTGATAAAATATACGTTGGATTATTATTCAACAAGAGAAAAGGCTTTGGAAAAAGGTCGAAATCAAAGAAAGGATACATAATTATGGCAAAGAAGATTATGCTCGGTAACGAGGCCATTGCCCGCGGTGCTTACGAAGCAGGCGTGAAGGTATCGGCTGCGTATCCGGGAACTCCGAGTACGGAGATCAGCGAAAATATTGTACAGTATAAGGAGATTTACTCCGAGTGGTCACCGAATGAGAAGGTAGCGGCAGAGGTTGCCATCGGTGCGGCAATTTCCGGCGTGCGTGCTATGTTCTCTATGAAGCACGTAGGCGTAAACGTAGCAAGCGATCCGCTCTATACCATTTCTTACAGTGGTGTAAACGGCGGTTTGGTATTGGTAGCGGCAGACGACCCGGGTCTTTACAGCTCCCAGAACGAGCAGGATACCCGTATGGTGGGCAGAGCGGCACAGGTTCCGGTTCTTGAACCGTCCGACAGCCAGGAAGCAAAGGATTTCGTAAAGCTTGCGTTTGAACTCAGTGAGCAGTACGACACGCCGATGATTGTTCGTACCACCACCCGTCTTGCACATTCTCAGGGCCTTGTTGAGCTTTGTGACCGTGATGAGGTTGCGGATAAGCCGTACGAGAGAAATGTGGCAAAGTTCGTTATGATGCCGGGTATGGCAAAGCAGAGACATATTTACGTAGAGCAGCGTTTAAAGAAGATGGCAGAGGATGCATGCAGCCTTTCCATCAATAAGGCAGAGTACAACGATACCTCCATCGGTTTTATTACCAGCGGTATTCCGTATCAGTATGTAAAGGAGGCTTGTCCGAATGCGTCCGTATTAAAGCTGGGTATGGTACACCCGCTTCCGCGTAAGCTTATCGAGGAGTTTGCGGCAAAGGTAGATAAGCTCTATATTTTCGAGGAACTGGAGCCGGTGATCGAGGAGCAGGTGAAGTCCTGGGGTATCAAGTGTATCGGTAAGGAAATCTTTACCGTTCAGGGCGAGTACAGTGCAAATATGCTTCGTAAGGCAGTGCTCGGTGAGACTGCTGAGCTGAAGGCTCCGGCACAGGTACCGGCAAGACCGCCGATTCTTTGTCCGGGATGTCCGCACAGAAGCGTTTACTCTGTATTAAACAAGCTTAAGATTCATGCAGCAGGCGACATCGGATGTTATACCCTCGGTGCCGTGGCTCCGTTAAATGTAGTAGATACCACTGTATGTATGGGTGCAAGTATTTCCACCCTTCACGGTATGGAAAAGGCAAAGGGTAAGGAGTACATCAAGAACTGGGTTGCCGTTATCGGTGATTCCACCTTCATGCACACAGGTGTAAATTCCTTGATTAACATGGTATACAACAAGGGTACCGGTACCGTTATGATTTTAGATAACTCCACCACCGGTATGACCGGTCATCAGGACCACGCAGCCACCGGTAAGACTTTGATGGGTGAGACCACCAAGGCTGTAAACTTAGTTCAGTTCTGTAAGGCTATCGGCATTGAGCATGTGGTAGAGGTAAATGCGTTTGATACCGCCGAGCTTGAGCGTATCATTAAGGAAGAGACCGCAAGAGACGATGTTTCCGTTATTATTACCAAGTCCCCGTGCGTACTCTTAAAGGGCAATGTATTCCCGGATGTTTGTGTTCCGGACAGCGATAAGTGTAAGAAGTGCGGCATGTGCTTAAGACCGGGATGTCCGGCGCTCACCAAGAATGCGGACGGCACCATCGCCATCGATGCTACCATGTGTAACGGCTGCGGACTTTGCATGCAGCTTTGTAAGTTCGATGCAATTGAAAAGAAGGCAAGATAAGGAGGATTGGACTATGACCACGAGAAATATTATGATTGTCGGTGTGGGCGGTCAGGGTACCCTGCTTACCAGCCGTATTTTAGGAAATATTACCGTAGAGGCGGGCTTTGATGTAAAGCTTTCCGAGGTTCACGGTATGGCACAGAGAGGCGGAAGCGTAGTTACCTTCGTTCGTTACGGCGAGAAGGTTGCGGAGCCGATTGTAGAAGAAGGACAGGCAGACGTTTTAATTGCTTTCGAGCGTCTGGAGGCACTTCGTTATGCACACTTCTTAAAGAAGGACGGTGCTATGGTAATCAACGATCGTCGCATTGAGCCGATTACCGTTGTAACCGGAGCGGCGCAGTATCCGGAGAACATTATCGAGGATCTTGCCAAGGAGCATCAGGTTTATTCCGTAGATGCCCAGGAAGAGGCTTTAAAGCTTGGTAATTCCAAGGTATTTAACGTTATCGTTCTCGGTGTGGCCGCGAAGCACATGGACTTTACGAAGGAGCAGTGGCTTAACGCAATCGAGGCTACCGTGCCGCCGAAGACCGTAGAGTTAAACAAGAAAGCATTCCTCGTAGGATACGAGATGTAATATGTTTTAATAATCTTTTAAATCGCAGAGTACTGCGGAAGGAGAAGTCAATGATTTGGAACGAAGCAAAAGAATGTATGAGCAGAGATGAAATTCATCATCTGCAAGGGAAGCGTCTTGTTAAGACGGTAAATCACGTGTATCATAACGTAGAGTTTTACCGTAAGAAGATGCAGGCGGTAGGTTTGGAACCGGGAGATATTCAGTCTGCGGACGATATTACGAAGCTTCCGTTTACAACGAAGGATGATTTACGCGATACCTATCCGTTCGGTTTGTTTGCTGTTCCGATGTCTGAAATCGTACGAGTACATGCATCCAGCGGTACTACCGGTAAGGCTACGGTAGTCGGTTATACGAGACATGATATTGATGTTTGGTCCGAGTGTGTTGCCAGAGCATTTACCATGGCAGGTTTGACCAAGGATGATATCATCCAGGTTGCCTACGGTTACGGTTTGTTTACCGGCGGTCTCGGAGCTCATTACGGTGCCGAGAATTTAGGTGCAACGGTAGTACCGATGTCTACCGGTAATACAAAGAAGTTAATTACCATGATGAAGGATTTCGGTGCTACGGCTCTTGCATGTACGCCGTCCTATCTTATGCATATTGCGGAAACACTGGAAGAGCAGGGCGATATTCCGAATATCAAGTTAAAGGCTGCCATCTGCGGTGCGGAGCCGTGGACCGAAAATATGCGGAAGCAGATTGAGGAGAAGCTTCACATTCATGCGCACGATATTTACGGTTTGTCCGAAGTTATGGGACCGGGAGTTGCCTGTGACTGTATTTATCATAAGGGCCTCCATGTATACGAGGACCACTTCCTTCCGGAAATCGTCAGCTCCGAGACCTTGTTGCCGGTACCGGAGGGCGAGACCGGTGAGCTCGTATTCACGACGCTGACCAAGGAAGGTATTCCGCTCATCCGTTATCGTACCAAGGATTTGACCAGCATTTCCTATGACAAGTGTGAGTGCGGCAGAACCTTGGCTCGTATCAGTCGTTTCAAGGGACGTTCCGACGATATGTTGATTATCCGCGGAGTAAACGTATTCCCGTCCCAGATCGAAGCGGCACTTCTTGAAATGTCCGGTACCACACCGAACTACTTCATGATTGTAGATCGTGTGAATAACCTGGATACTTTGGAGGTACAGGTAGAAGTAGAGGAGCGTTTCTTCTCTGATGAAATCAAGGAGTTGGAGCGTCTTAATAAGCAGATTGTACATACCATCCAGCAGGCCATCGGTCTGGCGGTAAAGGTTACCCTTGTAGAGCCGAAGACTTTAGAGCGTAGCATGGGCAAGGCGGTTCGTGTACTGGATAAGAGAAAGCTGGTTTAAGTGAGGGCTGCCTGTGTGGCAGGGAAAGGAGACGCATATGTATTTAGAGCAGTTATCGGTTTTTATGGAAAATAAAGTCAGCCGTTTAAATGAGGTATTACTTCAGTTAAAAACGAGCAAAGTAAATGTGTTATCTTTAAGTCTCGCGGATACCAGTGAATTCGGTGTGCTTCGCCTGATTGTGGACAATCCGGAGGAAGGCCGCAAGGTATTAAAGGAAAACGGTTTTTCCGCAAGACTTACCAAGGTGCTTGCAATCAAGCTTCCGAACGAAGTAGGTACCTTACAGGGCGTGCTGGAACTTTTGGGAAATGCAGGCATGAATGTAGAGTATATGTACGTGCTTGCCAATGCAAAGGAGTTTTCCGGTATGATTATTAAGACCGGAAATCCGGAGGAGGCCGCAAAGATTTTGGCAGATGCAGGCATTGAGTTTGTGAAAGCAGAGGAAGTAGGTAAAATTGGAGCGTAAAATCATTGATTTTCATACGCACGCATTTCCGGACAAAATCGCCGGAAAAACAATAGAATTATTATCGGCAAAAGGCGGGATTCCGGCTCATACGGACGGCACCTCCGAAGGACTTCGGAGGGCGCTGTCGGGAGCCGGGATTTCTCTTGGAATTGTATTGCCGGTGGTAACAAGGCCGGAGCAGTTCGAGTCGATTACCCGGTTTGCAACGCAGATAAACGAGGAACAAAACGACTTGTTGTCTTTCGGAGGCATTCACCCGGATACAGCCGATTACAAAAAGGAATTAAAGACACTTTTTGACCTGGGATTTCGGGGAATTAAGCTTCATCCGGATTATCAGGGAGTGTATTTTGATGACATCCGCTATATGCGTATTATGGAATATGCATCGGAACTGGGATTGATTATTGTAACTCATGCCGGTGTGGATATCGGATTTCCGGATGTGGTACGGTGTACACCGAAGAGGGCGTTAAAGGTTCTTCGGGAGATAAAACCGGACAAGCTGGTACTTGCCCATATGGGGGGATGGAGCCTTTGGGATGAGGTAATTGATACCCTTGCGGGGGAGCCGGTGTATATGGACACGGCCTATTCCATGGGACATATTTCCGAGGAGCAGTTTGTGAATCTTTGCCGGTTACACGGTGCAGAGAACATTTTGTTTGCTACGGATTGTCCGTGGGGTAATCCGAAGAAGGACGTAGAGACCTTTTTGTCCATGCCCCTTCATCCGGAGGCGCAGGAGCTTATTTTGCATAAAAATGCGGAACGGCTGTTGGGATTAGAGGAAGTGTAATGTCCGGGATATCGAAAAATTTAATAATATAATGAAAAATATCTGTCCAAAGGGGTTGACAAATCTCCGGAGGGCAGATATAATTATGGCAAGATGCTTTATTACTTTAAAGCGCAACGCTATGAAGCGCAACGCTTTAAAGTGAAATATGGGCAAAAAAATAAAATCTCAAGGAGAGAAGGAGAAAGATATGTTAGTAAAGATTATTTTGTTGATTATCTTTTTCGGTACCATGATCGGTGTAGGCGTATATTCCAGACGACATGCTACCGATGTAAACGGCTTTGTATTGGGCGGCAGAGGTGTCGGTCCGTGGTTGACCGCTTTCGCATACGGTACGTCTTATTTCTCCGCAGTTGTATTTGTAGGTTATGCGGGACAGTTCGGCTGGAAGTACGGTATGTCCGCTACCTGGATCGGTATCGGTAATGCTCTAATCGGTTCTTTGCTGGCATGGGTAATCCTCGGTCGTCGTACCCGTATTATGAGTAAGCATTTCTCGTCGAAGACCATGCCGGATTTCTTCGGAAAGAGATATGAGAGCAATGCACTTCGAATTGCGGCATCCGTAATTGCGTTTATTTTCCTGATTCCGTATACCGCATCCGTATACAACGGTCTGTCCCGTTTGTTCGGAATGGCATTTGATATTCCGTATTCCGCGTGTGTTATCGGCATGGCGGTATTGACCGGAATTTACGTTATCCTGGGCGGATATATGGCAACAGCCATTAATGATTTCATTCAGGGTATTATTATGTTATTCGGTATCGTTGCGGTTATCGCAGCGGTGTTAAACGGGCAGGGCGGTTTCTACGAGGCAGTGAGGAATTTGGCGGAGTTTGAGAGTGATGTGGCAGTTACCGCAGGGCAGAAGGGTGCATTTACTTCCTTCCTGGGTCCGGACCCGTGGAATCTGTTCGGCGTGGTAGTGCTTACCTCTCTGGGAACCTGGGGCCTGCCGCAGATGGTACATAAGTTTTATGCAATTAAGGATGAGAAGTCTGTTCGGACCGGTACCATTATTTCCACCTTATTTGCAATCGTGATTTCCTGCGGATGTTATTTCCTGGGTGGTTTCGGTCGTTTGTTTGACGGCCCGGAGATTTACGGTGCCAACGGTGCCATTGTTTACGATGCCATTGTGCCGACCATGTTGTCAAAGCTTTCGGATATTTTAATCGGTATCGTAATTGTACTGGTGCTTTCCGCCTCCATGTCTACCTTGTCTTCTCTTGTTATGACTTCCAGTTCTACTCTTACCCTGGATGTGATTAAGGGAAGCATTGCAAAGAAAATGAGTGAGAAAAAGCAGCTTCTTTGGATGAGAGTGTTGATTGTATTCTTTATTGTGGTTTCTGTTGTTATTGCGTTGGACCCGCCGGCATTCATTGCGCAGCTTATGGGTATTTCCTGGGGAGCTCTGGCCGGTGCCTTCCTGGCTCCGTTTTTATACGGTTTATACTGGAAGGGCGTTACAAGGGCTTCTGTTTGGGCAAGCTTCGCAACCGGTGTGGGTATTACCGTTGCAAATATGTTCTTCAAGTTTATCGCATCTCCGATTAATGCAGGTGCAATTGCGATGGTTGCCGGATTAATTATTGTGCCGGTAGTGAGTCTGGTTACGCCGAAGATGAAGAAGGAAACGGTAGAAGCATGCTTTGCCTGCTACAATAAGAAGGTTGTGGTAGAAAATAAGGTGGCACTTCCGAAGGAAGAGAATGAGGAAGGGAAGCAGTAAAACTGTCGATTTTAGTTGCAATACGCCGGGAAAAGAGGTAAACTGGTAGGGGGAGATAGTTTAGAGAAAGGTACCGGTATCGGTTACAGAGGCGTGTGCAATGAGTTCAAATAACAGAAGAACCAATACAAACGTAATAAGTAAAATGATGAATGCAGGAAAGAGAGCAGTCGCAGGGGTGCTCTCTTTCGTCATGGATAAATGGAATTCCCTTCACAGGGAAACGAAAAAGGTATTCGGGATATCGTTGGTAGCAGGGCTTGTTTTGGTGGCTACGGTAGTTGTGCTGGCGATTTGTTTGGGAAATGTGACAAAGAAACTGGATTCCGTACAGGCCATGTCATCGAATCTGCAGCAGGAGCTTGACCGTGTCACGAACGAGATGGAAACCGTCCTGCAAAAGGGGCCTTTGACGGAAGTGCCGCAACCGACAATTGCGCCCACCACGGCAGCGACTGCGACTCCTATGCCGACGGCGACTCCGGAGCCGGATAAGTATATAGTATGTATTGATGCCGGTCACGGAGACTGGGACGGAGGTGCGGTAAAGACCGTAAACGGAGTAGAGGTACGGGTAGAAAAGGACGATAACCTCCGAATGGCTATGCTGTTTCGGGAGGCTTTGAAGGCATATGATGTTGAAGTGGTAATGACAAGAGAAACCGATACATATCTGAGTCTTTCGGAGCGTGCCGGGATTGCAAATGCGGCAGGTGCGGATGTACTGATTTCTTTTCACCGGAATGCCTATGCCGGAACGGCTGAGGTGAGTGGCGTGGAGTATTGGATTCACAACAGCAGACCGGCGGACGCGGAGAGTTTGGCTCAAAGAATATCAGCAGAGGTGGTAGCGATAGGAGGTATGCTGAACCGGGGGGTAAAGTACGGAACCATTGCCAGTTCGAAAGAAAATTACGCCATCAATCGTGAGGCCAATATGGCCAGTATGATTATTGAACTGGGCTTTATCTCCAGTGAGTCCGACAACGCGGCATTGGACGAATACGGGGAAGACTATGCAAAGGGAATGGCAAAAGTAGTCTATGAATGGCTGGAAGAACAGGCACAGGCCCGATAAAGGTTGAAAAAACGGTGCTTTTGTGATAAAATGTAAGTAAGTTACATGGAAAACTTTGACAAAGGAGAAGCCATGAAGAAGACACCGATAGTACTGGTAGTAGTATATTTACTGATCAGTTGTATGGTGGCGGTGGGATACAATAGCATTCGTGAGAAAGAAGATACCGTAGCAGAGGTATGGAATCCGGCAGATTCTGAGGAAGACACGATACAAACGGCAGAGATTGAGTCGGGACCGACACAGACGGTTGAGACGTCGCCGGGAGCGGATACGGAGGATAAAACAGCGGTAGGCGAGGAAGGACAGCTGGTTTTGATGTCGGGGGTGACTCCGGGGGGATCGTTTACGCCGGCACCGACAGAGCCGCCTGCGTTGACCGGTGAGCTTACAACTACGCCTGAGACAGAGGATATTTCCGGGACAGGAACTCCGACGACAGCGCCGGAACAACCTTCCGGGACAGTGACACCGGCGGCAGAACCGGAAAAGACGCCGGAACGTGAGACAGAGGATTCCGATGGCGAAAGAGCAGAGGTTACCTACGACGGAAAGGTAATCGGGTATTGCAATACCGAGTACCGGATGAAGGAAGAGACTCTAAAGACGATTGTAAAGATGGTTCGTAAGGAGCCTTATATCAGTTCCTTTGTTTTGTATGATATCAATTCCGAGGCAATGATTTGCTATAACGAAGAGCGGTATTATCCGGTAGCAAGTACGGTAAAGGCACCGTTTGTGATGACTTGTTTATGGCAGATTGAAGAAGGAGTGTCTTCCCTGGAGGATACGATGGAATACACCGAGGAGTATTCGGTTAAGGGAGACGGTGTAATCAAAAAGGAAGACTTAGGTACGGTGTTTACCGTAAAGGAACTGGTGGAACATGCGATTTTAATCAGTGACGATATCGGTTATTTGATGTTACAGGGAAAGTTCGGACACAAGTCTTACAATCAATTTCTGAAGGAGACCGGAAATAAGGTGACGATTGACGGAGGGAGCATAAAGTGGGGGCAAACCTCTGCAATGGATTCTTTACGGAACTGGAAGGAAGTCTATCGTTATATCAATTCGGACAGCGAAAACGCAGCGTTTTTTGCAGAGCTTATAAAGAATACCAATAAAAGCTTTGTAAGAAATGTGCTGGGAGACGAGTATGTAGTCTACAATAAGATGGGCTGGGTTTACGGACAGTGTTGTCACGATCACGCTATTGTAATGGACGAGCAGCCGTATTTGATGGTTATTATGACCATGGGAAATGCCCGTACGGAGAACCAGAAATTCATGGAGGAGTTGGCCGTTATCTTGAATGGTGTACATGAAGAAATGGTAAGTACGGAAGAATATGCGGTAGAATAAGAAGACACGGTTGATTGCCGAGTCGCGAAGAAAAGTAAATAATACAGATTGTCAAAAGCTCTGTTCACTTACGGGACGGTTCCGAAAGAACGCCGGTAAAGGAACAGAGCTTGTTTGTTGGAAGGGGTGTTTTATGAATGTATCGGTTAATCTAATACAAGGGAAACGACGGTTTTTTGGAAAAATCCAAACTTTCGGGAAAATCTGCTTGCTTTTTTCTACAGATACGGTACAATATAGAATAGATAATTATGTGAACAGGATGTCAGAAAGGATTTAAGAACCATGATTCAGGCAAGTAATGTAACATTAAGACTGGGAAAAAGAGCGTTATTCGAGGACGTAAATATTAAGTTTACTGAGGGAAACTGCTATGGCTTAATCGGTGCCAACGGTGCCGGTAAGTCCACCTTTTTAAAGATTTTGACCGGACAGCTGGAGCCGTCCAAAGGTGAAGTAATCATCACTCCGGGCCAGCGTTTGTCCTTCTTGCAGCAGGACCACTTTAAATACGATGCATATCCGGTACTGGATACCGTTATTATGGGTAACCAGCGTCTGTACGACATTATGAAGGAAAAGGATGCCATCTACGCAAAGGAAGATTTTACCGAGGAAGACGGTATTAAGGCCAGTGAGTTAGAGGCAGAGTTTGCCACCTTAAACGGTTGGGAAGCGGAGTCCGACGCGGCTACCTTGTTAAACGGTCTCGGTATCGAAACCGACCTTCATTATAAGATGATGAGCGAGTTAAAGGCAAGTGAAAAGGTGAAGGTGCTTCTTGCCCAGGCGTTGTTCGGAAATCCGGACATTTTGCTCCTGGACGAGCCGACCAACCACTTGGATTTAGAAGCAATCCGTTGGTTAGAGGAGTTCCTGATTAACTTTGATAATACGGTTATCGTGGTGTCCCATGACCGTTACTTCTTAAATAAGGTTTGTACCCATATTGCGGATATCGACTATGCAAAGATTCAGCTGTATGCCGGTAACTACGACTTCTGGTACGAGTCTTCCCAGCTTATGATTAAGCAGATGAAGGAAGCAAATAAGAAGAAGGAAGAAAAGATTAAGGAATTACAGGAGTTTATTCAGAGATTCTCCGCAAACGCATCCAAGAGTAAGCAGGCTACGTCCCGTAAGCGTGCATTGGAAAAGATTGAGTTGGATGAAATCCGCCCGTCTTCCAGAAAATATCCGTATATTGACTTCAGACCGAGCCGTGAAATCGGTAATGAAGTGCTTACGGTTACGAATCTTTCTAAGACTATTGACGGCGTAAAGGTACTGGACAATATTTCCTTTATTGTAGGCCGTGAGGATAAGATTGCACTGGTAGGTGCAAATACTCTTGCAATCACTACGCTTTATAAGATTTTGACCGGCGAGATGGAGCCGGATTCCGGTAGCTATAAATGGGGTATTACCACCAGCCAGGCATATTTCCCGAAGGATAACACGAAGGATTTTGCATCCGACCTTTCTATCGTAGACTGGCTCATGCCGTATTCTCCGGAGAAGGATGTAACCTATGTCCGCGGTTTCATGGGACGTATGTTGTTTGCCGGTGAAGAGGGTGTCAAGAAGGTAAATGTGCTTTCCGGTGGTGAGCGTGTACGTGTTATGTTGTCCAAGATGATGCTTATGGCAACGAATGTATTGTTAATGGATGAACCGACCAACCATTTGGACATGGAGTCCATTACGGCACTTAATAACGGTTTGATTAAGTATCCGGGTGTCATCCTGTTTACGTCTCAGGACCACCAGTTTATTCAGACCATTGCAAATCGTATCATTGAGATTCTTCCGAACGGTGGCATGATTGATAAGGTATCTACCTACGATGAGTACTTAGACAGCGACGAGATGGCTCGTAAGCGTCAGGCGCTTTCCGTAAAGGTAGAGGAAGAGGTTGTGACCGAGGAAGAGTAAGTTTTTTCTGTTGCGAACAGAGAACGGAGGGTGTTTTGGGATACACAGACGGACTGTGGCAGGAAATCATCGGCGGTATGTCCGGCGCATGGTGCCGGGCGGAACAAATATGCTTTAAAACAGTAGCAGAGGGTGCAAATCATTGCACTCTTTTGCTGTTTGGTAAGGGAAAAACTGCGCCGGAAAAAGAGATTGAGATGTCACGTATCGGGAATAGTGCGGTATTTTATGCAGAGGTGTCGCAGAAGGAGGTAAAGGGCTATGAGACCTACCTGTTTGAGGGAGATAACGGTACCTTTACGGATGTATATGCAAAAGGTATCTGCGGAAAAGATACCTTCGGAACACTGGACGGCGAAGTGCGACCGGTACTTCCGAAGCCTCGGAAAACGGAACCGGGATTGCAGGAGAGCACGGATGTATTTACGTGTCCGGCGTTTTCCGATTTGTTATTTTATAAGTTACATGTCAGAGGCTTTACGAAGCACGGAACCTCCGGCGTGACAAAGAAAGGGACCTTTGCGGGGCTTTGTGAAAAGATTCCGTATTTGAAGGAGCTGGGCGTGAATGCCGTGCTTTTGATGCCGGTGTATGAGTTTGATGAATGCATGGAAGTGTCTCAAAGCTACGGAAAGCTTTCCGCAAAGCAGTTGGCACAGTATACGGCTTTGTACGGAGAGGAATTTGCAAAGGTACAGCAGGCCTATGAGAGCGGAAAGGAAGAAAAAACGGTAGATCGGGTGAACTACTGGGGATATACCGCGAAGAATTTCTATTTTGCACCAAAGGCCTCTTATGCGGCGGATAAAAAGCATCCGGAGGAGGAGCTTCTCAGTCTGGTGGATGCGCTCCATGCTGCCGGGATTGCGGTGTTTTATGAGTTCTTTTTTGCAGATGGAGTAAAAAAGAGTCTTATTACGGATTGTCTGCGGTACTGGACCTACCGATACGGTGCGGATGGGTTCCGTTTGATCGGAGATAACGGAGCTTTGCCGCTTTTATTGGAGGACCCGTATTTGGCCGGAGTGAAGTTTTTAGTAACGGATGGTCCGGAGTATTCGGCCTATGCACAGGATTTTGAGAGCCGTAGAATCGGTGTATACAATGATGGCTTCCGGAATGTGATGCGTCGCTTTGTAAAGGGTGACGAAAATGTGGTAGGCGAGTTTGTGGGACAGTTTTGCGAAGAGCGAAAGGAGTTTGCACAGATTCGTTATATTGCGGATCAGAACGGATTTTCATTGTATGATTTGTATGCTTATGACCGGAAGCATAACGAAGCAAACGGAGAGGATAATAAAGACGGAGAGGATTATAATCACAGCTGGAATTGCAGCGTGGAGGGAGAAACGCCGAAAAAGAAGGTCAATGCTCTCCGGGCGCGTCTTCGCAAAAATGCGCTTAGTACGGTATTGCTGTCCCGGTCGGTTCCGATGCTTTTCATGGGAGACGAATTCGGGCATACCAAACAGGGAAATAATAATGCCTATTGTCAGGATAATGAGATTTCCTGGCTGAACTGGCGCTTGAATAAAGAGAAAAAGGAGCAGCTTTCCTTTGTAAAGGAATTGATTGCCTTCCGTAAGGCGCACGGAATATTGGCAGGCGGACGGGCTTTGCGGGGAAGTGACTGGAAGAATATCGGTTTGCCGGATGTTTCCTATCACGGAGTGCAGCTGTGGCAGCCGGATTATGCACCGTACAGCCGTACCGTGTCGGTGTTGTTCGGCGGCGCATACGGAGAGCCGGAACAGGAGGATTTGTACCTTCTCTTTAACATGCATTGGGAGGAACTGCGGTTTGCGCTTCCGACGAAGGTTTGTGCCGGAAAAGTGAGCTGTGCATGGGAGACGGTGCTTGATACTTCCGGGGAAAGTGAGCTGCTTGAAGTAAACGAAGGGAAAGAAATCGCAGTGACGGCGGATGAATCTCTGACGGAGTACTATTGCAGAGTACCGGCGCGGACGATTGTGGTGCTGGCACGGAATTAAAAAAACTAATATGTAAGCCCCCGGTAGCCGCACATTGTGGTCCGGGGGGCTTGTGTAGTGTGTTTGAACGTAGACAGGTGCTACGCACACCTACTTACTGAATTCCGTGATTTTCTACGATTTTGTCGTATAAGTCAAGTACACAGTACTTGTCCTCGTCAAAGTGCTTGCAATTGGTACAGGAAATCTCGCTGGTATCGCAGCAACTGTTGGAAATCTTGGTATCGCTCACCGGTTCATAAGCGCTACATGCCTTTGCTACCTTACGATAAGTTTCAAAACTTGCACGCATGGTCATTCTCCTTTCGGGGAGGATTCCAAATTGTTTTTTAGGTGGAATCCGTTTGATTTTCATGTTACGAGGATAGTTTGCACGATGTTGACCGGAATTATGAGAGGAAATTCGGGACGGAAAGGATTGTTATGTTTTCGGGAACTGTAGAAGAATTAAAAACATTTATGGCAGTGTTACTCCGGGGCGAGTTGTTTGATGCATGGGAAGTGACGGAAGCGAAGGTAGAGACCTTTTTTGAATTGTCCGTAAACGGGCGGTTAAAAAAAGATTTTTTTGAAGAGCCGGAAACGGTACAGAGGGACTTTGCAAAATGGGGTGAGATAAAGGAAATCTTTTTTCAGGCTGTGAAAGGAAAGCGTCTCCCGGGGATGATGCGTATTGTATTGGCAGCAGACAGGGAGTGGACGGAGCGGATTTTAAACGAATGCGGCAAGGTGCAGGAGGAAGCAGGCGCATCGTTATTTTTAAATATCCGGTATTCCGCAAACGGCTGTCAGGTGGTCAGCGGTGTATCCCATGCGGGTTTTACCCTGGATAAAACCTTGGATCATGCCTGGGATGCGGCATTACAAGAGTATTTTAAGAGAAACGGGATTGCTGTTAGCACTCAATAGGATTGAGTGCTAAATTTTTCTTGACATTTTTAAAAGGCAGTATTATAGTAGAAGCATAGCAAAGACGCTAGGCTTCTTTTTACTGTAAAGGGGATACCGTGTAAGGGGACAGAATGCGGGCGTATACAGTGAATGCAGTAGCGTAATAAGGAAAGGAGATTTTAGTTATGAGCAGTGTTGTAAATGAACAGGGCAGTTTGTCCATCAATTCCGAGAATATTTTCCCGATTATTAAGAAGTGGTTGTATTCGGACCATGACATCTTTTTCCGTGAGTTGATTTCCAACGGATGTGATGCCATTACGAAGATGAAGAAGTTAGAGATGATGGGCGAGGTGAGCCTTCCGGATGACAACGAGTGGAAGGTAACCGTGAAGGTGAGCCCGGAGGAGAAGACCATCAGCATTATCGATAACGGTATCGGTATGACGGCGGATGAGGTAAAGCAGTACATCAATCAGATTGCGTTCTCCGGTGCCCAGGCTTTCGTGGAGCAGTATAAGGACAAGACCAACGAGGACTGCATTATCGGTCACTTCGGTCTCGGTTTTTATTCCGCATTTATGGTAGCCCACAAGGTGACCATCGATACCAAGTCCTACAAGGATGAGCCGGCGGTTCACTGGGAGTCCGAGGAGGGCGTAGAATTTGAGATGGGTGAAGGCACTCGTCTTGAGCGCGGTACAGAGATTACTTTGTATCTGAACGAGGATAGCTATGAGTTTTCCAATGAGTACCGTGCAAAGGAAGTCATCGAGAAGTACTGTTCCTTTATGCCGACTCCGATTTTCTTTGAGAATGTAGATGCACCGGCAAAGGAAGCACCGAAGGCCGAGGAAGGTAAGGACGGAGAGGAAGCTGAGGAGAAGAAGCCGCAGCCGCTTAACGATCCGAGCCCGCTTTGGACGAAGCATCCGAACGAGTGCACCGAGGAAGAGTATAAGGAGTTTTTCCGCAACGTATTCCACGATTACAAGGAGCCGCTGTTCTGGATTCATTTGAATATGGACTATCCGTTTAACTTAAAGGGTATTTTGTACTTCCCGAAGATTAATACGGAGTATGAGAACTTAGAGGGAACCATTAAGCTGTACAGCAATCAGGTATTTATTGCGGACAACATTAAGGAGGTTATCCCGGAGTTCCTGCTTCTGTTAAAGGGTGTCATTGATTGTCCGGACCTGCCGCTTAACGTATCCAGAAGTGCGCTGCAGAACGATGGTTTTGTGAAGAAGATTTCCGACTATATTACCAAGAAGGTAGCCGATAAGCTGTCCGGCATGTGTAAGGTGGAGCGTGAAGAGTATGAGAAGTACTGGGATGATATCAGCCCGTTCATTAAGTTCGGTTGCTTAAAGGATGACAAGTTCTGTGAAAAGATGAAGGATTACATGCTCTTTAAGAACTTAGAGGGCAAGTATCTGACTCTGGAGGATTATGTAAAGGCTGCAAAGGAAGCTGCCGGCGAGACAGGAGACGCTCCGATTGTAGAAAATGCAGACGGCACCTCCGCGACCGGTGAGAACGGCGAAGAGGAAGAGAAGAAGCAGGTGGTGTATTATGTTACCGATGAGCGTCAGCAGAGCCAGTACATCAACATGTTTAAGGAAGCGGGCTTAGATGCCATCTTCTTAACCCACAACATCGACCAGCCGTATATTTCGAAGCTGGAGTATGACAATAAGGAAATCCGCTTCCAGAGAATCGATGCGGATCTGACCGATACCTTTAAGGAAGAGGTAACGGAAGACGCAGAGGATTGGAAGAAGCTGACCGAGACCGTAACCGATATGGTGAAGAAGGCTCTGGGGAAGGAAAAGCTCACCGTAAAGGTAGAGAAGCTGAAGAACGAGAAGGTGGCGTCCATGATTACCCTGTCCGAGGACAGCCGCAGAATGCAGGATATGATGAAGATGTACAATATGTACGGTATGGACTCGTCCATGTTCGGTGGTGAGGGCGAGACCTTAGTGTTGAACGCAAATCATCCGCTGGTGAAGTTCATCTTCGAGCATAAGAAGAGTAAGAATGCTTCCGTGATTTGTGAGCAGCTTTACGATCTGGCAATGCTTTCCCATAAGCCGTTGGCACCGGAGGAGATGACTAAGTTTATTGAGAGAAGCAATGAGATTATGTTGCTTTTGACTAAGTAACAGCAGAAGAAAAGATAAAACGAGACCGCGCATCCGGGAGGGTGGGCGGTTTTGTGTATTTCTTGTGAAGTTTTTTTGCAGTGTCTGTGAACATGATTGACGGTCACTTTTTCACCGTGATAAAATAATACAAAGGGGATATTGAAGTAAAACGGAATGAGAGGAGAGGGATTATATGAAGAAAAGAAAATGGCAGATATTTTTAATAGTCGTTTCGTTGATGGTATGCGGTATTTCCGGTTGCAACAGAGGACCGGGTGACCCGGAACCGACGGGGACACCGTTCCCGACAACGGAGCCGGTAGCAACCGCAACGCCGTTCCCGACAACGACGCCGGTCAGAAACCTAAACGGGCTTCATATCATTATCGGAGATACCTATTCACCGGAGACTCCACCGGCATGGACGAATGCGCAGGAGGAAGCTATTGCAAAATACCGTGAGGAAATCATGCAAGTACATAACTGTACTATCGTAGCGAAAAAGGTGGCGGATTGGGATAAAATGCAGGAGGTGTTCATAAACTCCGTAAAAGAGGGAGAACCGGTGGCACAGGTGTTTGAGCTGGATTACCGGTTTATCGCAAAGCCGTTATCCGAGGGACTGTTCTATGACCTTGCCACACTGGAGGAGCTGGGGATCGGTACGGATGACAGAGAACGCTTTGATAAATGGAGTGGCGCGGTCAATGAGGTTATGACCAAGGGGGATAGCATCTATGGGATGCGTTCCGAGTGGATGGAGCCGGGCGGAGGAATCATCTTTAATAAGAGGCTGTTTGAAGAGGCAGGACTCGACCCGGAGTTACTTTATGATTTACAAGCAAACGGAGAGTGGACCTGGTCGAAGTTTGCGGAAATCTGTGAGATATTAACCCGTGATACCGACGGAGACGGACAGACGGATGTATATGCCACCTGCTCCGATGGGACGGATACGCTGCAGTGTCTGGTGTCTTCTACGGGAGAGGATTTTATTGCAGTGGACAAGGACGGGACGATTTATAATAACTGTAAGTCCGAGGCGGTGCTGGGTGCCATGGAATATGCGGCAGAGCTTTACGAAAAAGGCTATGAGATGCCTGCGCCGGCAGATGAAGCAGGGGCTTGGTACATTACGGCATTTCGGGAAGGAAGGGCCGCCATGCAGTTTGCGGAGGAGTCTCTCTGTAAGCCGGATGCGCCTTACGGAGAGAACAATATGACTGATGAAATCGGGTTTGTGGTACCGCCGAAGCCGGACGGGCAGGAGGAGTATTACACCTACGTCTATGGCAATGTGTGGGTGATTCCGTCCTGCTACGATGCGGAAACGGCAGCGGATATCGCGTTTGCTTATAACCTTTATACTAACGAAACGCCGGGGTATAATGACGAACCGGCTCTTTATCAGGAACTGTATTACTCCCATTTTGAGGATGAGCGAACCTGTGATGAAACCCTGCCGTATTATAACGATAAGGCGAAATCTACAGTAAACTTCTTAACCCGCTATCTGGTGGACGGACTGGAGATTACGGATTTGACAAAGAACTATCCGTTCGTGGAGAAAACACCGGAGGAATGTGTGGATGAGGTCTGGGATGCCTGGCAGGAATTGATTGATGAGAGCAATTTTTTGTTTTAACCGAAAATTAATGGACAAACTTCTAATGGTGTGATATCATAAGATGTAGAGATGAAAACTACATGTTGTGACAACAACCGACATTATGTGACAGAAACGACATAAAGGAAGAGGGAAAGGTCTTATGGTTAGAAGATTAATTGCAGACAGCTGTGCGGATTTTACACCGGAGAAGAAGGAATGGACCGATGTACGTCTGGTGCCGCTGACGTTAACGGTAGATAAAGAAGATGTGATAGATGATGAATCTTTTTGTCAGAAAAAGTTTTTGGAAAAGATGAGACAAAGCCCGGAATGTCCGCGTTCCGCCTGCCCGTCTCCGGAACGCTATATGAAGGAGTTTGAAGGTGCGGATGAGATTTTTGTGGTAACCTTGTCCAAGCACTTAAGCGGTTCTTATCAGAGCGCTATGTTAGCAAAACAGATGTATCAGGAGGAGCATCCGGAGGTAAAGATAGAGGTGGTGGATTCCTGGTCGGCGTCTGTGGGCGAGTCCATTATTGTGTTGAAGCTTCGTGCGTTACTGGATAAGTTTAACTTTGAAGAGATTGTAAAGAAGATTACCACATTCCGCAATAATTCCCAGACCAAGTTTGTGCTGGAGGATTTGGATGTGTTTATTAAGAACGGTCGTCTGACCCATGTACAGGCGATTTTGTGCAATGCCTTGAATATTAAACCGCTGCTTGCGGGGAAAGAAGGCCAGATTGTGAAGCTCGACCAGGCAAGAGGGGTAGAGCGTACCTTGAAGAAGCTGGTGGATGCCGTGGTGGCGGATGTGAAGGAGGCGACGACACGTACCCTTGCCATTGCCCACTGTAACCATCCGGCCAGAGCCGAAGCGGTAAAGCAGATGATTATGAGCAAGGTGCCGTTTAAGGAGTGCATGATTGTGAACACCGGCGGTGTCAGTACCATGTATGCCAACGAGGGCGGCATAATTGTGGCGTATTAAATGAAAGGGAGTCATCCGGACGGGTGACTCCCTAAAATATTTATTGTTTTGAATCTGTTTTGACGATATACTCAGCTAAGGCTTCTTCTACGGTAGCGTTTAAGCTTTTACCGTTTTCAAAGGCATAAAGAGCAATGGAACGATGCAATTCCGGACTGATTCTGACATTAAAAGAGCCTTTGTATGGTTGTTCAGGTGCAATATTTCGTTCTTCACAATCCTGCAAGTAATCATCAATTACATTTTGGAAGTCTTCTTCCAGTTCTTGAATGGAATTTCCTTCATAAGATAACAGAGATTTTAAACCGATTACTTTGCCGAACAGGCAATGGTCTTCTCTGGAAAATTCCACTGTGCCTGTATAATTTTTATAGGACAAAACATTGCTCATAATAAGCCATCCTTTCTTAGTTTTTCCACGACTTGATCTAATACATATTTTTTTAATATTCCGTTGGGATGAGGTTTATGGAAATTGATTACTTCGTTGCTGTTGTCTCTAATAAATTTTACACCGGAACCGGAGCTCCCTTGCTTTAGGGTGTAACCGAAATGAGAGAGTAAGGAAACCATTTCGTTAAAGGTGAAATCTTTGGGTCTTCTTAATAGTCGTTCGATCAATTTGTCTTTTTGACTCATTGTTTGAATTTCCCCCCTTTAAAATAGTATAGCATAGATAGATATGAACTGCAACTATTTTTAGTTGCAATGAAGAGGGGTATATTATGTTCCGAAAGTATAAAAATCTATTGTCGTCTGAAATATGACGGTTCGAAAGTAGCTTAAAACAAGGAACTTAAAATGAGGATGGTTTCAGAAGTGAGTAACTGAAAACCACCGCAGTCCAATAGAGTGACTATGCTTTTTTGTTACAAAGACTGTTATCATGTCCCCGTTGCCCTAAACGGCAATGGGGATTTTCTTTTATGGAGCTCCAAATACCCGGAAAACAGTTCCGAAAAACTTTTTAAAAAAAATTCAAAAAAGGTGTTGACATTTCTTTGGAAATGTTGTAAGATATCACAGTCGGGTTTGAACGACAGCAAAAAAATCAAATAATAAAATCATCGAGGCGTGGCTCAGTTTGGTAGAGCGCTGCGTTCGGGACGCAGAGGTCGCAAGTTCGAATCTTGTCGCCTCGATTTTATTTTTAGCCTGTTTTTGGTTGAATGCTGGAATAGCTCAGTCGGTAGAGCACTTCACTCGTAATGAAGGGGTCGTCAGTTCAAGTCTGATTTCCAGCTCTACTCGAAGTCTGATATCTTTTCGTAGGAAAAGGAGTCAGGCTTTTTTTCGTGCAGGCAAAGTGAGCATAGAAGAGATTTTGGAAGCTTGCTTCCAAGAAATCTCTGATATGCGAGCGCGCCCACGACGTAGTGCCCGTAAGGGCACGGAGTGAGTGGGCCTTGCGAAGCAAGGAGCCTGCACGAAAAACGGGAGAGGAAGATATGTGAGCGCGCCCACGACGGTGCACAAGGTCCGGGGGACCTTGGATATGCACCGACCGAAACGAAGTGAAGACAGTGCCCGTAAGGGCACGGAGTGAGTGGGCCTTGCGAAGCAAGAAGCCTGCACGATTGACTTGCAACACATCTTGTGGCATAATGTTCCTAACGGCAAAAAGGAGGGCATCCATGGCAAAGGGAGCGAACCAGAAGAAAAAATTGTTTTGCATTTTGGAACTTTTGGAGCGGGAGTCCGATGAGCTGCATCCGGTGTCTACGGAACGCATCATCGAGTATCTGGCGGCCAATGACATCCGTGCGGAGCGAAAAAGCATTTACGATGATGTGCAGGCGTTGCAGGAGCTTTCTTATGATGTGATTTCCTCGGGGCGCAAGGGATATTATCTCGGAGCAAGGGAGTTTGAACTGGCTGAATTGAAGCTTCTGGTGGATGCGGTGCAGTCTTCCAAGTTTTTGACGGAGAAAAAGTCTCATGACCTGATTAAGAAGCTGGAACGGTTTTGCAGCCGCTATGAAGCAGGAAAGCTACAGCGTCAGGTGCATGTGTTTGACCGGGTGAAAACTATGAATGAGAGGGTACTGTATCTGGTGGATACCATTCATGAGGCCATTGCGGAGAACCGTATGATATCCTTTCAGTATATGAAATGGAACGGGAAGAAAGAGTTGGTTCCACGTCATGAGGGGAAGCGGTATCTGGTCAGCCCTTATATCCTCATGTGGGAAGAAGAGAACTATTATCTGGTGGCCTATGATGAAGAGGCGGACGGACGCAGATATTATCGTGTGGATAAGATGGCGGATATCAGGATAGAGGCTAAACCGCGGTTGCATAGTGAGGAGTTCACGGAGAATGCGGCGCTGCTTTCCAAGAAAACTTTCGGTATGTACGACGGCAAGGAGGAGCGGGTGCGGATTTCCTTTGAGGAGCCGCTTCTTGGCGTGGTACTGGACCGGTTCGGTACGGATGTGATATTATTGGATAAGGGAGAAGGCCGGTACGAGGCTGCGGTGGACGTTCAGGTAAGTCAGCAGTTTTTTGGCTGGCTGTGCGGCGTATCGGAGGTGAAGCTTTGCGGGCCGGAATGGGTGGCAGAGCAATATAAAGAGCATTTAAAGAAACAAACCATGTTGTATGAATAAAGAACCAAGGAGGACGGTTGTATGAGTAAGAAGGAACAGGTAAAGGCTTTGATTACGAAGCAGGAGTGCATGACCGGTGAGATTTTCGAGATGAGAATCAAAGCGGAGAGCATTGCGGCAGAGGCAAAAGCAGGACAGTTTGTATCGCTGTATTGTAAGGAGGGCGGAAGATTACTCCCGCGTCCCATCAGTATTTGCGGAATCGATAAAGAGAAGGGAGAGCTTCGTCTGGTGTATCGTATTGCAGGCGAAGGAACGAGAGAGTTCTCTAAGATGCAGGCCGGCGATGAGATTACGGTAACCGGGCCTCTCGGGAACGGTTTTATGACCGAAGATTTAAAGGATGGCATGCATGCGGTGCTTCTTGGCGGCGGTATCGGTATTCCGCCGATGTTAGAGCTTGCGAAGGTTCTGCCGGGAGAAAAGACCATTGTCCTCGGTTACAGAGACGCGGATACGTTCCTTGCAAAGGAATTTGAAGCTTACGGTAAGGTACTCATTGCTTCCGATAACGGTGCTGTGGGTGTGAAGGGAAATGTAGTGGATGCCATGAAGGCTGAGGGTGTAAAGGGAGATTTGTTCTTTGCCTGCGGACCGAAGCCGATGCTTCGCGGTATTAAGGAGTATGCGGCAGCGCAGGGAGCAAGAGCGCAGCTTTCCTTAGAGGAGCGTATGGCCTGCGGTATCGGTGCATGTCTGGCATGTGTGTGCAAGACCACGAAGGTGGACGAGCATTCTCAGGTAAATAACACGAGAATTTGCAAAGAGGGTCCGGTATTTTACGCAGAGGATATCGAGCTGTAATTGTTTGTTGAGATATAGATAGGATACTGTTGTTTGTCCGAGTGGACGGAAAGGGAAGAACATGAATTTATCAGTAAATATAGCAGGTGTTACATTAAAGAATCCGGTAACCGTTGCCTCCGGTACCTTTGGGTCCGGTATGGAATACGGTGAGTTTGTTGATTTGAACCGTCTCGGTGCGGTAACCACCAAGGGTGTTGCCAATGTGCCGTGGCCGGGCAATGCTACCCCGCGTATTGCAGAGACCTGCGGCGGTATGATGAATGCCATCGGTTTGCAGAATCCGGGCCTTCGTGTGTTTAAAGAACGTGATTTAAAGTTCCTTGCGGATTATGATACAAAGATTATTGTGAATGTTTGCGGACGTTCCAAAGAGGATTACATTGATGCGGTAGAGCAGCTGGCGGATACCAATGCAGATCTTTTGGAAATCAATATTTCCTGCCCGAATGTAAAAGAGGGCGGTATTGCTTTCGGTCAGAATCCGAAGATGGCGGAAGAGATTACGGCGGCAGTGAAGAAGGTAGCAAAGCAGCCGGTAATTATGAAGCTTTCTCCGAATGTAACGGATATTACCGAGATGGCTCGTGCGGTGGAAGCCGGCGGTGCAGACGCGGTATCTCTTATCAATACCTTGACCGGTATGAAGATTGATGTGGAGCGCAGAACCTTTGCGGTAGCCAACAAAACCGGCGGTCTGTCCGGCCCGGCCATCAAGCCGGTGGCAGTGCGCATGGTATACCAGGTGGCAAATGCCATTAAGCTCCCGATTATCGGTATGGGAGGAATCCGTACGGCAGAGGATGCGTTAGAGTTCCTTATGGTAGGTGCTTCCGCTGTTGCGGTAGGTACCGCGAACTTTGTAAATCCGTATGCGACTCTTGAGGTGATCGATGGAATCGCTGCGTACATGGGGCGTCACGGTATTCAGGATATTAACGAATTGATTGGATGTGTAAAATAGGACGATAGAAGAAAAGGCAAGAATCTGATAGAAAAGACCGAGTAGTGATAGTTATAACAGGTCGAAAATGTTATAATTAGAAAACTGTATGTGAGTTGCTACAGAAGGAGGATCTACCTATGAGAAAGCTGAAACTATTTGTGATACTATCGGCATGTGCGATGCTGTTTTGTGCCTGTGGTAAGGACGATCAGGCGGAGGTAACTCCGGCCCCGACCGCTGCGGTAGTGACGGAGACGCCGGAGGCTACTGCGACACCGGTCCCGACCGCAACACCGAAGTCAACTTCGACTCCGAAACCAACGGCAACCCCGGCACCGACTCCGACCCCGTTGCCGCCGTGCGAGCCGCTGTATGTGGACTTTACGGGAGGTAATTCCAACTCTGCAATTACAGAAATCGCAAACGGCTGGGACAACGGAAATCCGTTTAACGTAACCTGGCGGAAGTCCAACTGTACGTTTACGGACGACAGGATGCAGCTGATTATCAGTGAGGATGCGGCAGCAAACGGAGGAAGCATTCCGTACGCCGGCGGCGAGTATCGTACCAGAAAGTTCTACGGATACGGAAGATACGAGGTGTCCATGAAGGCCATTAAGAACGATGGCGTGGTGTCTTCCTTCTTTACGTATACCGGTCCGTCGGACAAGAATCCGTGGGATGAGATCGATATCGAGATTTTAGGTAAGGACACCACGAAGGTGCAGTTTAACTATTACACCAACGGCAGAGGAAATCACGAGTATATGTATGACCTTGGTTTTGATGCCTCGGAGGAGTTCCATACCTACGCCTTTGAGTGGTATGAGGATAAGATTGTCTGGTTTGTAGACGGTGTGGAGGTTTACAGTGCCACCAATAACATTCCGAAGACCAGAGGTAAGATTATGATGAATGCATGGTGCGGAAAGGGTGTAGATGCCTGGTTAAAGGCTTTTGACCCGAGCAACATGCCGCTTGTGGCGGAGTATGAGTGGTTTTCTTATACGCCGTTTGAAGAGTAATATGTGCGGGACGTCGTAGAAACTGCGAGGTCCCGCTTTTTGTAAATGAAGGACTTTCAGACACCGGGAACGCTGATGAATGATACATTTTGCATGTCGCAACGCGACCTCAAACTTCCTCTAAGAACGACTAGGACGCTCGGGTGAGGCCTCGCGCCCAGTCTTTTCTAAGAGGTGATTTCGACTGCGCTAAAAGCGCGACCCTTCGGGAAAAGCAAAACATATCATTCATCAGCGGTTCCGGTGTTTGGGCAGTTTGTTCAATATTTACAAAAAGCGAGGACGGAGGATCGAGTTCTTTCTGCGACGTCCCTTTGACGATTGAAGAGTGGTAAGTATTTCGGGGAGCTTTGACATTTCTTCGATAGAAGCACTTGACAGCATACGCACGGTAAGATATAATAAGCGAATAGGTAATATATTACATAATTTTGACAGGAGGGAAAATGGAGGAAATTAACCAAAGTATGTCACCGCGGGATGTGGTGGCGGAGATGGACGGACGGTATGCGCTGTTTGGGTTATTGTTTGCGCTTCAGAACCGGTTGCAGGCGGTAGGAGATACATTTTACGAAGAGATTACCAGTAAGCAGTTTTTTCTGATGGCGTGTATGAATTTGTTTCAGGGAGAGGCGCCGACGGTGCAGGACCTGGCGCAGGTAATGGGCAGCTCTCACCAGAATATAAAGCAGATTCTCAATAAGCTGGAGCAGAAAGGATTTGTATCCGTTGTCCCGGATGAAGCGGACCGGAGAAAGCTCAGGATATCGCTGACGGAGTATGCGGCGGTAACGGGAGAAAAGTACCGAGCCAAGGAAGAGGAATTTATGAGCGGGTTGTTTGACGGAGTAGAAGAGGAAGAGGCAAAGCAGGCATTTCTTATATTGTCGAGGCTGGAAGCGAATCTGATGCGGATGAAAGCAGTGCCGGAAAATGCCGGGAAGGGTGAAAAGCCCAAGGATGAGAATTTTTGATTTAAAACGGTAATAGAAGAAAAAGAAAGATTGCAGAAAAACAGGAGGATAGTAAGGATGAAAACAGCGATTATTTATGTTTCACAGACCGGTTTTACCAAGCAGTATGCGGAATGGCTTTCTGAGGAAACCGGTGGGGAGTGTATACCGTTTGCCGAAGCGGAGAAGACGGATTTGTCCGGGTATGATGCCATTGTATTCGGTAGTTGGTGTCATGCGGGAATGATAAGAAAGCTGGGATGGTTTAAGGGGAATTTGTCACAGTGGAAGGATAAGAAAAAGGTTGTGTTTGCGGTGGGAGCAAGTCCGGCGGAAAATCCCGAAATTGCAGAAGCACTTCCGAAAAACTTTACCGAAGAAGAATGGGAACAGGTATCTGTGTTCTACTGTCCGGGAGGTCTTCGTTACGAGAAGATGAAACTGAGCTCAAAGGTGATGATGAAGATGTTTGCGAAGATGATGGAAGGCAAGAAGGATAAGACTGAAGACGAGAAAATTATGGCGGAAATGATCGGGAAGTCCTATGATATCTCCGACCGGAAGTATATCGAACCGATGGTGGAATACTTAAAGGCGGAATAAGTTTGCGTTCAGAATATGATTTTTCTGTGTCCGACAAGGGCATTCATTGACTTTGGAGAAGAGTAGATTTATAATAAGAGAGTAACGAAAGAACAGATGCAGAAGACTGCAGGAAAGGATGTTAATATGGGTTTTTTTGATAAGTTGGCCGATAAGGCAAAGGATGTAATGGATGACGGCGTGGCAGGCAAGGTTTTGGATGCACTTGATGATAAGCTGGATGATGTGGTAGAAAAGATTCCGGCTGATAAGAGAGACGATGTTCTAAAGCTCTTACAGAACGGTAAGGTAGACGCTGCCGTTGATAAGGTATGCGAGGTAGCAAAGGTAGACAAGGCTGAGGCAAAGGAATTAGTAGAGAAGTTGAAGAAGCTTTTGAAGTAATTTCATAGTAAGAATGATAAAGGGGCTCCGTATCGGAAGATGTGGGGCTCTTAAAAATGTGCTTGACATTCCTGTTCGGTAGTGGTATACTCGGAAAAAATGAAACGAGAGGTGCTACGATGAACCGGAACAGTCAACTTGCAAAGTTGAATAGGGACGACGATCGATAGCGCTTGTATCTGTGAAGTATCATAGGTGCAAGCGCTTTACGTGTTGTGCCTATGTGGAATCGTAGTATATGCAAGGAGCCACATAAGGTAGATTATTTTTTCTGCTTTGTGTGGCTTCTTTTTATTTTTTTGAAAGGGGCGATATGATGGGACGTACAGACGATGTCCTTACGGATGATTTGAGAAAGCTGGGACGAAATTTGATACTATGACCGGCTGTGTCTGCGCTATGGCACGGTACGGTCCGGAGATGATAGCGCAGAAAAGAGGATATGAGTATGAAAACAATGAACGGAGAAATTACAAAACAAACAGTAGCACCGGAGTGTTTACAGGAGCATATGGGAGAATCGGTACGGATTCACGGAAGTATTTATAAAATCCGCAAGATGCGGGGCTTTGCCTTTGTATTGTTGCGGACGGCGCGACAGGTAGTGCAATGTATTTATTCCGAGGAGAAGGCAAGCTTTTCTTTGGAAGAGCTTGTGGAAGAAAGCTGTGTCATCTTTACCGCAGAGGTGGTGGCGGAAGAACGGTCCCGTACCGGGTATGAGTTGCATTTGCTGGCGGTAGAGGTTTTGTCAACGCCCCATGAGGCCAGTCCCATTGTAATCAATAATAAGCTGGTGGACACCTCCTTGGAGAATCTTTTAAATTACCGCCCGGTGACGCTCAGAAACGAAAAGGAGCGGGCAATCTTTAAAATTCAGGAGGGCATTACCTTCGGTATTCGGAAGTTTTTGCAGGAGAATGGTTTTACAGAGATTCACTCTCCGAAGATTGTGTATTCCGGTGCAGAGGGCGGAGCCAATATTTTCCGTATCGGTTACTTCGGAAGGGAAGCCTACCTGGCCCAAAGCCCGCAGTTTTACAAGCAGATGATGGTTGGGGTGTATGAGCGGGTATTCGAGATTGCGCCGGTGTTCCGGGCAGAAAAGCACGACACCTCAAGACATCTGAATGAGTATACCAGCGTGGACTTTGAGATGGGCTATATCGAAAGCTTTGAGGAAATCATGCAGACGGAGACTGCAATGCTGCGGGCGGTTATGGCGTACTTGGAAGAAAAATACACCCATGAATTGGAACTGCTGGCAGTGAAACTCCCGGAAGTGACGGAGATACCGGCTATTCGGTTTCATGAAGCAAAGGAATTGGTGGCAAAGGAATATCACAGAGAGATTAAGGACTACGAGGACTTTGAGCCGGAGGAAGAAAAGCTTCTTTGTGAATTGATACAGAAAAAGACCGGTAGCGAGTTTGTATTTGTGACTCATTATCCGAGTAAGAAGCGTCCGTTTTACGCCATGGAAAGTGCTGAAAACAATGAGGTAACCGAAAGCTTTGACCTTTTGTTCCGAGGACTGGAAATTACCACCGGCGGGCAGCGCATCCATTCCTATGAGGAGCAGGTAGCAAAGATGGAGCGTTTGGGAATGAACCTTTCTCTGTTTGAAAGTTATCTTATGATGCATAAGTACGGCATGCCGCCGCATGGAGGTCTTGGCCTGGGACTGGAGCGCTTTACAAGTAAGCTTCTTGGTCAGGAAAATGTGCGTCGGGCGACGCTGTTTCCGAGAGACACGGGAAGACTGGAGCCGTAGGGGAATTTTAGACAACTCCTCCTTGAATTTCCATTTCACATGTGATAAAATGAAGCAAGTAAAATGCTTGGAAATCCAATGCATCTGCGTTGTTGAGAGGATTGTGCCGGAAAAGTAAAAATATCGTAATGTGCCGTAAAATGTTACAGATTGATGTAGAATTGGCACAGAAAATGGCACAGTGAATCAAAAGGAAAAGTATAGGAAAATGAAGAAAGCGCTCACTGCCGGGAGGTGGTGGGCGTGTTTTTTATTATTATTTTGCATATAATAATAAAAAGACTTGACGTACAGAAAACTGTACGCTATAATAAAAGTACAGAAAGCTGTACGTGACTTAAAGGGAGGTAATATAATGTTAGCAGTAAATTATACAACACTTAGAGATAATATGAAATCCTGTATGGATAGGGTGACGGATGATTATGAAACCATGATTGTCACCAGAAAGGACAATCGTAATGTGGTTATGTTGTCCGAGGAAGCCTATAATAACTTGATTGAAAATGTTTATGTGATGGGGAATAAGGCGAATTATGATTGGTTGATGGAATCGAAGGAGCAGTTGGAAAAGGGGAAAGCTTCCGTGCAGAGTCTTATTGAGGTAAGTGCGGATGAATAAAGTGTTTACGGAGAACGGATGGAAGGATTACGTCTATTGGCAGACGGAAGATCGGAAGACTTTGAAAAAGATAAACAGTCTGATTGAGGATATTTGCAGAAACGGAAACGAAGGACTGGGAAAGCCGGAACCGTTAATCGGAAACCTCGCCGGTTTCTGGAGCAGACGTATCAATGACAAGGATAGACTGATTTATAAAGTTGATGAGGAGAATGTATACATTTTAGCATGCAGATATCATTATGGGGATACGTGATGGAATATAACGCGCTCACTGCCGGGAGGTAGTGCGCGCTTTTTGTAGAGCGTAGAGCTCACCTAGAGCTCACCCATGTTTTCCACATTCAAACTTCCTCCAACTCCTCCTTGAATTTCCATTTCACATGTGATAAAATGAAGCAAGTAAAATGATTGTAACGACACAGGAGGACATGACATGGAACAGTACAAGCAGGAATTTATCGAGTTTATGGTTGACAGTAAGGTGTTGAAGTTCGGTGATTTCACCTTAAAGAGTGGCAGAAAGTCTCCGTTTTTTATGAATGCGGGTGCGTATGTGACCGGTAGCCAGCTTCGTAAGCTCGGTGAGTATTACGCTAAGGCAATTCACGATACCTACGGTGATGAGTTTGATGTGCTGTTCGGACCGGCCTACAAGGGCATTCCGCTTGCGGTTGCGACCGCAATGGCATACAGCGAGCTTTACGGCAAGGATGTAAAGTATTGTTGTAACCGTAAGGAAGTAAAGGATCACGGTGATGTGGGCATCCTCCTCGGATATAAGCTTCAGGACGGCGACCGCGTGATTATGATTGAAGACGTAACCACCTCTGGTAAGTCCATGGAAGAGACCGTGCCGATTGTTCGTGCACAGGCAAATGTAGAGATTAAGGGCTTGATTGTTTCTCTCAATCGTATGGAGCGTGGCCAGGGCGAGAAGTGTGCACTGGATGAGGTTGCTGATTTGTACGGTTTCCCGACCGCTGCGATCGTTAACATGGCAGAGGTAACGGAGCATTTATACAACAAGCCATATAAGGGAGAGGTTATCATCGACGATACCTTAAAGGGTGCAATCGATGCTTACTACGAGCAGTACGGTGCGAAGTAAGAGAAACGGAGTAAGGATAGGAAATATAGGGTTTGAAACATTGTTTGAAATGTAAGGAGGATAATTATGCAGGACGAAAAGATTTATAAGACCATGTCTTCCGTAGGAATTTGGAGTCTGGTGATCGGTATTTTGGCAATAGTAGCAGGTGCACTTTCCGGTGCGGCATTGATTGCCAACGGTGCCAGATTGTTAAAGAGAAAGTCGGAAGTAATGTTCTAAAACGAAAGATGAGGTAAGAGCGAAAGGACTGTATTGTTTCGAAAAAAACAGTATGGTCCTTTCTATTTTTTTCTTGACCTTGCCCTAAGGGTAAGGTTTATAATAGAATCATGATATATCAGAAACAACCTGGGAATATATATAAAGAGAGGGATTATCATGAATCGGACTTATACCATCGGAGAATTGGCGGAGTTGGCCGGAGTGTCCGCAAAGACCCTGCGGGTATACGAACGGAAGGGACTTCTTTTGCCGGAACGGAACGCCGGCAATCAATATCGTATATATACGGAGGCGGCAGTGCGGAAGCTGGAGCAGATTCAGCTGATGAAGTATTTGGGCTTTTCCTTGGAGCAAATCGAAGCATTCTTGTTCCGGCACGAGTCTTCCGGACGGGAGGAGATGCTGCGGACACAGAAGCGATTGTTAGAGAAAAAGAGAGCACAACTGGATTCAGTCATTGCTTGTGTGGAACGGGCGGTGGCAGAGTGCAGAAAAGGAGCCGTGGAGGATGAAACATTTTTGCATAATCTGGGGAGTATTGTAAAAAATCAACGGTCGGATGAGCTGGTGGGACGTCTCGGGATGCATTCCGATGAACCGCGTGGATGGTCGGAGTTTATCTTTGACCGGGCACAGCTTAGAGCAGGCATGCAGGTGTTGGATGCGGGTGCGGGATACGGCAATCTGTGGCGCTATAATCTGCACCGGCTTCCGAAGAAGCTTCACGTGACATGCGTGGATCAGCACAATACCCATGCGGATGGTTTTTGCGAGTATGTCAAGGAGCGGGAGGCGTCGGAAGAACTGGCCGTAGGGCAGATATCCTTTTTGTGGGAAGATTTGGAAGTTAGAAAAAGTTCAGAACAATACCATTGCATTTTCTTTAATCATGTGGCATCCTTTATTAAAGAGAGAGTGAAATTGTACCGGCAGTTTCGAGACAGTCTGCTTCCGGGCGGGACCTTTATTTGCACCTGGGGCGGCCTGTTAATCAATGAAAATGCGGCTGCGGTTCTGAACGGGTTTCTGGACGATACGGCACCCCTTGCGGCGAGACAAAAAAAGTTTGCAAGCACCATCCGGCAGTATGAAACGGAGCTTCATGAAGTATTCGAACGTGTGGAACGGCAGGACTATGTGACCACATTACGATTTACTACGGCGGAGGACTATATGGATTACCTATTACAGGTATGTAAGCCTGTGGAGGCAGAATTGGAGGAACGTCGGGAGGAGTTTTTAACGTATTTGCGTGGGCTTAAGGATGCGGACGGCGGATATACCTTTGTGAGAGATACCTATTTGTACCGTTGCGAAGGGGAGGTGTAGGGATGCCTTCCAGAATGATTCACTATTTGGTGGCGGATAGAGTGGCGAGGGAGATTCCGATGCGGGATTTGAACCGGTTTAAGATAGGTTCTCTTTGTCCGGATATGTCTACGAGGCAGGATGATTCCAAACACCGGACCCATTACGCGGATGTCGTGGGTGAAAAGAAGGGTATGAACTGGCGCCGTTTTGTCAATGCTTACGGGGAAAAGATGAAAACGGATGATTTGTATCTGGGGGTGCTTTGTCACCTGATTACGGACGGCGTCTGGTTTCATGAAATCATGGAGCCGCAGGTCCGTTCAAAGTTTGTTTCAAAAGAAGAACGTCAGGAATTGTACAATCTTGGATATTCCGACTTTCATCGGTTAAACTATATTTTAAGAGAAGCGTTTGACCTGGAATATGAGCTTTATGAAGATCGGAACATTGAACTGGACGGTCTGCATCCGGAGCTGTATGACGATGTGATCGGAGCTTTGTATGAGGATTTTTACGAGGAACCGCCGGCGTCCAAGGAGGAACTCACCGTGTATCCTTACGAGATAGCAATTGCTTGTATTGAGCTTTGTGTAAAGGAATGTGTGGAGGCAATCAAGGCGTTTCGGGAAGGGAAAGAGATGTGTCCTCCGGAGAAGTATTATGTGCCGGTGCGGGATGTCGGAAAGGATGTGGCGTTTAAATGACCGCAGAGTAGAAAAGCGTGTTGCGTAAAACGGAAAGGAGGGACGCGATGGCAAGTTTATCGGAGTATCTGGCTTGGAGAGGCGATATTACCTTTGACAAGGTATCGCTTAATGTGGTAGATGCGTTGCTGCTGTCACAATTGTCCTATTTGGATTTGCGGGGGATTATCGGAAAGGCGGAGCACAAGAAAGAATGTACTCTGGCCCAGGCGGCAAGGCGTTTCTGGCAGTTACATACGGAAGAGGAATTTGAGGACTGCCTGTCCTTTGCGGTTCGTTCCGCAGGGATATTGCTGCGGGATATGGCAAAAACGAGACGATTTCGAGACTTGATTTTGCAGAATTATGTGAACCGGAACGATTTGACCATGGAAGAACAGTTTACGGCACTGGAAATTGTGTTAGGAAAACGAGAAAGCTTTATTTCCTTCGGCGGAACCGATGATACGCTAATCGGTTGGAAGGAAGACTTTAATATGTGCTTTTTATCCCCGATTCCGGCGCAATTGGATGCAAAATCCTATCTGGAGTCGGTGCTTCTTGGCGGCGGTCGCAAGGTGTACATCGGCGGTCACTCCAAGGGCGGAAATCTGGCGGTATATTCGGCGGTAAAATGTAAAAAGCTGTTCCGCAGAAATATTATACAAGTGTACAATTTCGACGGACCGGGCTTTAATAAGGAATTTATTGAAAGCGAGCGGTATCAGGAGATGAAAGAACGGATTGAAACCTGGGTACCGGAGTCTTCTGTGGTGGGGATGCTTTTGGAGCATGAAGAGGATTATCAGGTAGTGAAGAGCTCCCAAAACGGCTTCATGCAGCATGATGCCACTTCTTGGGAGGTGCTGGGGGCAGAGTTTGTCAGACTTCCGGCGGTCAAAGAGAGCAGCAGACGCATGGCTGCGGGGGTTAAGGAATGGATGAGCGGGCTGAGCCCGGAAGAACTGGAGCAGTTCGGCGAGCGAATCTACGAGGTGTTTACGGTAACGGATGCGAAGACGCTGGCGGATTTGAACAAGGACCGCTGGAAGAGTATAACAGCCATGATTCAGTCATTCAGTGCCGTAGATAAAAAGACAAAGGATATGTTATTCGATTTGGTTAAAGCTATGGTATCGGCAAATGTTAAGAAAGAATCGTCGAAAAAAGGCGAGCCGGAGGAAACGAAACAAATCGGAAGTGCGGGACCGGCCCGGTCGGTGGGGAGGAAGAAATTACCGTGAAATTCACATTGACAAGGAAATAAGAATATGATATGATAACCTACACACAGCGTTAAAACACCGATTTGCCGTTGTTGCAAATCGATACCGGGGCTTGTACCGGTTTCGACGGGGGTTTTGAAGCTATGGAAGCCATCCGTGGTCCGGGGCCACGTTAAAACTCGGAAAGTAAAATTAAACGCTGAAGATAATTTAGCATACGCTGCCTAATGGCAGCTGTCAGACCTAGTGCACCTACACATTAGGACCCTGGCATCGACTATGTAGGAAACGATATACGCAAAGCTTTGCGCGTATAGGCGTATCATGAAGCTACTGAAGCTCTCAGCCTGTTTGCCGGCGGTGAGCGGAGGGAATGTCAAACGACAAACTATGATGGAAGATGCCGTGGTGGATGGGCTTTCGGACAGGGGTTCGACTCCCCTCAGGTCCATAAAAGAAAGGTCCGACAGAGCGTTAGCTCTGTCGGACCTTTCTTTTGTTTATCTGAAAAGAGTTGTACTTGTATGGTCCGAAAGCTCTGCTTTCGGACAGGGGCCCACGACGTCCAGTGGACGTCGGTTCTGGGCCGACCGGAGCGAAGCGGAGACCGACTCCCCGGTGGAGAGCGTTTAGGACCGACCGAGCCGGGAGGCGAGACCGACTCCCCGTGGATTTGACTTGTTTGCAGTTGTATTTGTATGATATAATATCCATGAATCTTGAAATATAAAGAATGTAATATCGGATGGAGAATAATGCAATGTTAAATATATTCGTACGTAAAAATAGAAAAGAAGCTTTCTGCTTTTCCGGGAATAGGCAACCTATTCGTACAGAGTCAGAGATGTTACTTGTTGATAAGGAAGAAGCAGATTTTGCATTCAAGAAATGTAAGAAGGATATTATGGATAGATTTTTACTGGATAATGGATTTTGTAAATATAAAACAAATGGATATGTCAGATTAAATGAGATTGGTCTATTAGAATATATTGATTTACAGAAAGAAAAGTACGGCTCAAATACATTTTGTGTAAATTTTGCAGCTATGCCATTGTATTTTGAAAGAAAGTATGTTAATACCAGCCTTGGAGGAAGATTAGGTACTTATATATCAGGAAAAGATGTGTGGTGGGATTATGCGTCTGAAGAAATTGCAAAAGTAAGTTTTGTAAATGTTGTAGCAGCCATAGATGCATATATATTGCCATGGTTTGAAGAGGTCTCTCATGAGTCAGGATATAAAGAAAAGTTGTTAATGCTTCAAAACAAACGACTAGCAGAGGAGTGGCTCAATGCAATCGAAGATACGAAGGACAAAGAGACTATGATTAAACAAAGCATTGAGGAGCTTGGTTTGCCTAAGAGAATACAAAGAGAAATCGTTTGAAGTTGACGGAGGGAATATTATGGTTATACTTGTTACATATATGATGTTTTTTGTTTTGCAAATAGTACTATTAGTATTAAGTGTTCGAAGGGGAACAAAGAAATTGTGGGTGAGTTTATTTTGTATTGAGAGCATATCTATGTTTATAGCTTTTTGTCTGGGAGTTTATTATAATGTTTATCCTGGACCAAATTTTGAGGGCTTTTTTGAAACATTAATCAGCTTTGGGGCGTTTTTTGTGTATGGTTTGATTTTATTGATTTCTGTTTTTATAGTAAAAAGAAGGGGCAAATGAAAGATATCCCATGAAATAGGTTGAAATCATCCTAGAATATATGTATAATATAATTAGATAAACCAAAGGAGGTGTTTCTATGACGATTGATACAAATACAATGGTATCTATTACAGAGGCAAATCAAAATTTTTCGAAGGTGACCCGATTGGTGGATGAGCTTGGTTCTGCGGTTATTTTAAAGAATAATGTGCCGAGATATCTTGTTATTGATTTCGGAAAAGCGGAACAAGAGATGATTGCATCGGATGCGGATGTTCTTAGTGTGTCACAGAGATTACTTGCAAAAAATAAGGAAGCTTACGAGGTACTTGCAAAATGATGAAATTGAGTATAGAGCAAATTCTTATGCTTCATACTCAACTGATAGAGCAAACCGGTGGGAGTAATGGAGTAAGAGATTATAATTTATTGGAGTCGGCGGTGGAGACGCCGTTCCAGTCATTCGGCGGGAAGGAGTTATATCCTACAATCCAAGCAAAGGCAGCACGGCTTGGCTATGGATTGATTAAGAACCATCCGATGATAGACGGAAACAAAAGAATCGGAGCCCATGCAATGTTAGTATTGCTGGCATTAAATGGGATAGAACTTGAATATACCCAAAAGGAACTTTATGAAATGATTTTGGATGTTGCTGCTAGTCAAAAGGGATATGAAGATTTATTGTACTGGGTATTGGAACATCAAAACTAAGAACAGAGGGATATGGGCGAGATAATTGCAAAGTTTGAAAAAAATGGGGTAAAACCGGGGTACGCCCAAAGCGAAAACCCCACAAACCGCCTAATACAAGGCATCTGAGAGAATGACTTAGTACTCGACTCCCCTCAGGTCCATAAAAGAAAGGTCTGACAGAGCGTTAGCTCTGTCGGACCTTTCTTTAGTTTATCTGAAAAAAGTTGATATTCGCATGGTCCGAAAGCTCTGCTTTCGGGCAGGGGCGCTGAACGTCCGGGGGACGTTCGTTAGCGCCGACCGGAGCGAAGCGGAGACCGACTCTCCAGTGGAGAGCGTTTAGGACCGACCGAGCCGGCAGGCGAGACCGCACGACGTCCAGTGGACGTCGGTTCTGGGCCGACCGTAGCGGAGCGGAGACCGACTCCCTGGTGGAGAGCGTTTAGAACCGACCGAGCCGAGAGGAGAGAACGATTCCTCGACAGTTTTACTTGTTAGAAGTAAAGTGGGTGTGATATAATAAAAAGAAAACTCAGATTTTTGTGGAAATGCTGATAATAATAAAAAGGGAGATAGGAGGACAAAAAGGTGAAGAAGACTATTTTAATGGTTACAGCTCTGTTAATATTTACAGGATTTTGTGGCGGTTGCGGAACAGTAGATGACAAAATCGTATCCAGTGAAGTGAATGCTCAAAATTCTGTGGATGCTACCGATACTCCGGATGTAACAGAAGTTCCGATTCCTACGCTCACTGCAGTACCGAGTGAGACTAAGTCATCCACGCCTAATGTAGCACCGACTGTGACTCTGGAGCCAACGGCAACACCGGAACCAACAGCAACACCGGAACCAACAGCAACACCGGAGCCAACGGCAACACCGGAACCGACGGCAACACCGGAACCAACAGCAACACCGGAACCAACGGCAACACCGGAACCGACAGCTACTCCAAAACCGTCTTATACCTATACGGAGTTGGATAAAACAATGTATGCAAAATCCTCTGTTAACGTAAGAAATTTGCCTTCTACTGACGGCATAAAACTTGGGATGTTATCTGCGAAGGACAAGGTTACGGTAACTGGGCAATGTAATGAGACCGGCTGGTATCAAATTATTTACGATAATGAAACCGCATATGTCAGCAACGATTATCTTGTAGATAATTTACCAACATCTTCTCAACAATGGAATACGTGGGAAGCTTCGGATGATGCAGAATATGCATTTATACCTATTTTAGCAGCGGAAGAACCCGGTGTAGAAGAAACGTATTACGTCTTTCCTGTTTATGGTACGCTTGATAGAACATTAGCGAAAGAAACATTTGAGTATGCAAATACAATAAGGAAAGAATATGGATTACAAGAACTTGTATGGGATGAAATGCTATATGAGTGTGCACGAATAAGAGCCGGTGAATCAAGTGTGCTTTTTTCGCATACCAGACCGATGGGGACTGATTGTTTTTCAATCTATGATCAATTACACGGAGAAAACCTGGCGTGCAATTATAATTCCGCAAAATCTGTTGTTGATGCATGGATGACATCCGAAGGCCATCGTGACAACATCTTAAGAGGCGAGTATACTCGCGGTGCTATTGCAGTTTTCCAAACTTCTAACGGTTGGTTTTACTGTCAGCATTTCGGGTTTTAGAGCATATTAACAAGAATGAAAACCGCTTTTGAATGAAAGGAGAATTAAAAGAGGAGATTGAATCTTAGAAAGCAATGTTTTATTTGCAGCAGCAGGAAAAAGGAGGTATCGTATGTTAGAAGTAGGAACAAAGGCACCTGATTTTGAATTGCCGGATCAGGATGGTAAGTTGCATAAATTAAGTGATTATATCGGGAAAAAGGTTATTTTGTATTTTTATCCGAAGGATAGTACACCGGGGTGCACGAAGCAAGCTTGCGGTTTTACCGAACGCTATCCTCAGTTTACGGAGAAGGGAGCGGTTGTTCTTGGAATCAGTAAGGATTCTGTGGCTTCCCATAAGAAATTTGCGGAAAAATACGGATTGGTATTTACGCTTTTGGCTGACCCGGAACGTAATGTAATCGAGGCATATGATGTGTGGAAAGAAAAGAAAAACTGCGGTAAAGTTTCTATGGGAGTGGTAAGAACAACCTATCTCATTGATGAACAGGGAATGATTGTGAAAGCAAATGATAAGGTGAAAGCAGCAGAGGATCCGGAAAACATGCTGCAGGAATTGGACTAAAGTGTCGGGAATTCTTTGATTAAGGGGACACTGATCAATAGGAAAAGCACAAAATGCAGGTGGTTGCTTGTTGTACGGCAATCACCTGCATTATTCATCGGCAAAAGTTAATCACGGTTTCCGAATAAAAAGATTCAACACCATAGCAACTGCGGTTAAGGATAGCAACATGGCAAAGGTGGCCGTATATCCGCCGGTGGCTTCCAGAACCTTGTTTGACACAGTGGCAATGAGAGAGCCTCCCATGACGGTAAAGGTCATGATTGCCATGTTGGTAGGGAAATACTTCATACCAAAGAAGGAAGAAGTAAAGGCCGCGGTTATGGTAGGGCAGGCACCGTAAGAGATGCCGGTAAGGCACAAGCCTGTGATGCATAGCGGCAGGGAGCCGATGGATACCGCCAACAGTGTCACACCGGCAGCGCAGGTGGTAAGACCGTTGGCACACAGCATTGTTTTGCGTCGGCCGATGGAGTCAAAGAGTGCACCGGTTAAGATTCGGCCGATACCGTTGCACACAGACAGGACGCCTACCAAAGAGACGGCCAGGGATTCCGGAGCATCCACGGATAGGGCCAAATCCTTAGCGAAGCTGATGACCGAGCTGCCAACGGCAGCCAGGAAGGAAATACATACAAAGGCCATCCAGAAGGAAGGGCGACAAAGCATCTGCTTTGAAGTATAATCATGACATTCAAAGTTTTCCGTTTTGGTAGCTTTTGTGGCTTTCGGCTGCGGAAGAACGGTTTCCTGATTCGGTTTCTGTAACAAAAGCGCAGCTAGTATCAAAATGATGCAGATGGAACCGCCAAGAAGCATATAGGTGGTTTGCCAACCAATCGTACTTTTAAACAGTGCATCGGCTACATTGCCCAAAATCAGAGCAGAGGCCCCGAAGCCCATCATTAAACAGCCGGAGCAAAGTCCTTTCTTATCAGGAAACCAGGCGCTGACGGTGGCAATGAGTACATTGTAGGCAATACCGATACCAAGACCGGCAAGGACACCGTAAGTGAGATACAGCATCACCACAGAGGAGTCACGAAGGAACGCGGTTAAAAGAAAGCCTGCCGCAGACAATATGCCGGCACTAACGAGTGCGATGCGGTGTCCCGCGCGCTTGGACAGCTGAGCACCCAAAAGACCTCCGATACAGAAGAAGCTCATAGCCAAAGTAAAGTTTAATGCAAGTTCCGATGCACCCCATCCGAATTCGGTGGTGAGCGGAGCTTTTAAAATAGACCATGCGTACAGAACACCGGCAAACAGCATGGCAACCACACCGACCGCCAGATAGAACCAACGCATCGACAGATTCGATTTCGTTTTAGTCATTGGTAAACCTCCAAATATTTAATCCCACAATCATGTATTGTACTATGTTTTAATGAAAAAGTCCAGATGGATTAATCGTTTGACAACTCCTGCATTTCGAGGTATGATAGTAGTATGTGAAAAATGACGTCTATGATTTAAAAAGATATCATGTCATAGAGTTGAGGAGGTTACAAAATGGAAGTTAATTTTTTTCTGCCGGGATTACGCAGAAATTACCCGATAAACGTGACGTTTATTCGTTTGTGGAAGGAGCATCCGGAGTTTTTCAGAGAAGGGGTTAACATCGGTGCTTGTTTCGGAGAGTTCCCGACGTCTTTGTGGAACGGAGGAAGAAACTCCAGACCGGATATGTGTGATGAAAAGTTTATTAATACCTGTATTAAAACGATGAACGATATGGGGGTCCAGGTCAGATATACATATACCAATGTGTTGATTGAAGAAGAGGATTTGGCGGATCCGTTCTGTAATTATTGTTTGCAGGCAGCACACAACGGAATGAACGGCGTTATTCTTGTTTCTCCGCTTTTAGAGGAGTATGTACGAAAGAACTATCCGAAGATGCATATTATCAGCTCTACCTGTAAATGTATTAAGGGTGTAGAGGGTGTCAATGCCGAGCTGGAAAAGGATTACGCCATGGTAGTACTTGACTACAATATGAACAATAAGTTTGATGAACTTGAAAAGATTACGCATAAGGATCGATGTGAGATTCTTGTAAATGCGCTGTGTGCACCGAATTGCCCGGCCAGATCCGCTCACTATAGACTGATTTCCGAAAATCAGAAGATTATCGCAAAGAGTATGCAAAACCAGACCAAGGAGCCGGTAGCATTAAAGCCGTGGGATTTCAAGGGCTGCAAGGGTGGGCGCAATATGTATTCCATTACGGATTCCTGTAACTATGTGTCTCCGGAAGCGATTTGGGAGAAGTATGTACCGATGGGCTTTAAGCACTTTAAGTTAGAGGGACGTACCGACAGCATTTTTAACGTAATTGAGATTTATTGTCATTACATGATTAAGCCGGAATATCAAGGAAAGGTACGCTTCATGTTATATGACAGAATGGAGCAGTTAAAGATTATTCAGGTAAATATGCCGTAGGTAATCGTGCTTTTACAGGAAGTATTTCGATGTCAAAAAGAAGATTCATAAACAGAAAGGACAGAGCCATGATTGCTCTGTCCTTAAATTTTATTTTCTTATGAGATAACTTGTGGATTATCGAATGGTCGCATTGGTTGCAACAACCGGGAGAGAGACACCGGCGTACTGCAAGAAGATGCTCTTGGTAGTGCCCGTTTCAAATGCCGGTACCCAATCCTGATTCATGATTACGATGTGACCGTTTTCATAAGAGGTAACATAGCCGTCGCCCCAGGTGCCGTCTAATGTTCCCAATAGGTTAACGGTAAGTTCGGTTCCCCAACCGTCGGTAAGCGTTTCGCCTGTATTGTCAAGAAGAATCTCAATCTGTCCGTCGTTGCCCCAGTGATTTAAGTAATTAATCCGTGCGGCAAGTGCATCGCCGTTCTGGGTACAAGTGACAAGATCCGAAAGGGTTCCGCTATACTGGAGGTAAACTGTCTTTGTGGTGCCGGATTCGAATGCCGGTACCCAGTTCTGGTTCATAATGGTTACATGACCGTTCTCGAAGGAGGTAACGAAACCATCGCCCCAGGAGTTGGTTAACTCACCGGTGATATTTAAATCAAGATCTACGGTCCAGCCTTCGGTGAAGGAAGCACCATTGTTGGTAAGCTCGATTTCAACCTGCCCGCCGTTGCCCCAATGGTATGCATTCTTCACGGTAGCGCTGATACTTGCGGTCGGAGCCGGAGTCGCGGTCGGAGCGGGAGTCGCGGTCGGAACCGGAGTAGCGGTCGGAGCCGGAGTCGCAGTCGGAACCGGAGTAGCGGTCGGAGCCGGAGTAGCGGTCGGAGCCGGAGTCGCAGTCGGAACCGGAGTAGCAGTCGGAACCGGAGTAGCGGTCGGAGCCGGAGTCGCAGTCGGAACCGGAGTAGCAGTCGGTTCCGGAGTTACGGTCGGTTCTTCCTCGGTAGCATAACCTGCATCTGTATATGCCTGAAGCATGGAAATGTAAGATGCCTTCGGAGTGCCAAGCTTAGAGTGTAACGTCGGCTTCTGATCGGATTTCCAGGAAGCACCGTCATGTAATCCCCAAACGGTAAGACCGGTAATGTTACCGCCGGCTTTGTAAATCTCCAGAATGCCGGATGCTAAGTTGTAGCAGTAGGTAGCCTGTGCTGTGTCAGAGGTATTTTGTACATCAAACTCGGTAAACTGAACCTCAAGCCCGGCGTTGCAAAACGCTTCCAATGCGGTACAGAAGTCGGAAGTGCTCGGATAAGAGGTCTTTAAATGAGCTTGCATACCGATACCGTCACAAAGCTGTGTTTCCGCATTAATGAAATTTATCATAGCAATGATATCATTTACAATGGTAAAGGAGTTGAAGTCATTATAAAGTAAGGAAACATCCTCTCTGACACCCTGTTTAACGAGTGCTTCGTGAGCAAATAAAAATGCCTTCTTTACAAACTCCGGAGAGGTTCCGGTCTCGCCGTAAACAGCGGTCCATTCGGAGTCCTTGTCAAAGGAATGGAGATATTCGTTTACAACGTCCCAGGTATATACGCAATCACCGTACTCGCTGTCGTATACATGATTGATTACGGACTTTACGAAAAATTCCATTCTTGCATCCATAACATCGGTGCGTACGTATTCGCCGGAAGCATCGTATCCGTTACGGAATAACCAGGTCGGAGTCTGGCTGTGCCAGATTAAGGTGTGACCGCGCATGCCGAGACCGTTTTCGGAACAAATCTGCATTGCGGTATCAATGGTACTAAAGTTAAGCTTCGGTACCATTGTGTCGGTATAATTTTCAGGAATGAAATAACCGAGCTCTAAAGCTTCTTCTACGGTAATTAAAGTAGCGGTAGAACCGAGAACTACGCTCGGCTTCATATCGTTTTCCAAAGTAATACTGTTGTATTCTTTGGTAATGGTATTCATGATACGGCTGTTCTGTAACTGGCTTACGGATACGCTGCTGCCGATACGTCCGAACAAGGAACCGTAGGTGTCTAGCAAGGTATCGGTAACGGTAGATTCTTCAGCCGGAGTCATATCTACGGTAATATCATAAATGACAGCCCCTGCATCCGTGGTTTCCGTAAGAAGCATTACCGCAAAATCGGCTACCTTACAATCCAGAACCGGAGCGAAGGTGAATGCCTTTTTGCTTGCTGCGGAAACACCGTACTGTACGAATACCTCTTCACCTGCTTCGTTGTACAGCTTAACTGCGAGATCGTTCTCGGAAGCAAGGGTAGTAGCGATGCCGGTGCAAAGATTCATATCAAGCGGTTCCGGGAAGCTGTAACGGATTTCCTGATACTGCTCCGCGAATACAAGATGTAACGCACCGTTTTCATCTACATTGTACTCAGTACCGTAAGAGGTACTGTAGGTCATTTCGTTAAAGGTATAGGTGGTCTTGTTCTCATTGGTGGTGAAATCGCCGGAAATCATTTCTACCGAAAGCTCATAGAGCTTTGCGGTAACGCCTTCGGTTTCAGCCAGAGACATAATACCGAGCTCGCATACGGTGCCGTCCAAAACCGGAGCCATGGTGTGAAGGGTCTTCTTGTCTGCGGAAAAACCGTATTCCACATAAACTTCTTCACCGGCATCGTTGTAAAGCTTAAATGCAAGACTGTCAGCGGATTCCGCGGACACGGTAATACTTTCGCAAAGCGTCATATTAATCGGCTGCGGGAAGCTGTAACGGATTTCCTGATACTGTCCTTCAAAGGTAAGGTCCAGTACACCGTCTTCGTTTACACCGTACTCGGTACCGTAAGAGGTACTGTAGGCCATGTCGTTGAACGTATAGGTGGTCTTGCTTGTTGTAGTAGCGGCAGACAACATTTCTACCTTAATCTCATAGAGTTTTGCGGTAACGTCGGTAGCTTCTGCTAATAACATTACGCCAATCTCGGTTACGGTGCCGTCCAAAACCGGAGCCATGGTGTGAAGGGTCTTCTTGTCTGCGGAAAAACCGTACTCAACAAATACTTCTTCGCCTGCGTCGTTATAGAGCTTGAATGCAAGACTGTCAGCGGATTCCGCAGACACGGTAATGCTGTCGCAAAGCTCCATGTTAATCGGCTCAGGGAAGCTGTAACGGATTTCCTGATACTGGCTCTCGAAGGTGAGATTCAGTACGCCGTCTTCGTCCACGCTGTAAGCGGTACCGTAAGAGGTACTGTAGGACATGTCATTAAAGTCGTAGGTTTGGGTGGCTGCCTGTGCATAAAGGTTGTTCGGTACGACCAGACCGAATACCAGACATAACGCCAGCACAAGGCATAAGCACTTTCTCTTGTTCATTCTTTTTTGTTCTCTCGCTTTCTTTCTTTTTGGGAATAGTAAAAAACCCCAAATAATTTTAGCGAAATATGGGTAAGAAGTCAATAGAAGCCTTGTATTTTTTAGACAAATTATGTAAAATTATAATTGGAAAATGTAACGGGAACAACATATTTTGAAAAGATAAAATATGGAGGTATTTCATGGAAAAGAAGTTTAAGTATGATGCGTTTATCAGTTATCGGCATACGGAAACCGATAAGTTTGTGGCAGGTAATTTACATAAGAAACTGGAAAGCTATCGTTTGCCGAATAATGTGGCAAAAAAGCGGAACGGAAAAAAAGATAAAATAGAACGGGTATTTCGGGATAAGGAAGAGTTACCTTTGACGAATAATTTAGAAGATCCGATTATTGAGGCACTACAGGACAGCGAATGGCTGATTGCGGTGTGTTCGCCGCGTTTGAAGGAGTCCTTATGGTGTAAAAAGGAAATCGAGACCTTTATTTCATTAAGAGGCAGGGAACATGTACTGGCGGTGTTGATTGAAGGAGAGCCGGAAGATTCTTTCCCGGAGGAATTGCTTTATGAAATAAAAGAGGTGGAGCAGCCGGACGGATCAATCGTACAGCAAAAGGTGATGTATGAGCCTTTGGCGGCTGATTTCAGAGGAAAAAATAAAAAAGAAATGAAAAAGGCAATGGATGCGGAGATTATCCGTGTGTTGGCAGCACTGTTTGAATTGCCTTATGATGATTTAAGACAGCGGCACAGAGAACGGAAACTGCGTCGTCTGGTGGCAACTTCCTTGGGCGTGGGAGCGGTATGCCTTACGGTGGGAACGTACAGTACGGTGACGGCGATTCGTATTAACGAGCAAAAGCAAAGAATCGAAGCCCAGTCAGAGCAAATTCTGGAGCAGACAGCGGAAATACGTCAGCAATCGGAGGAATTAGAGAAAAAGAATGAGGAAATAACCGCGCAGAATGAGGAGATGGCAAAACAAAACGAGGAAATAACAAAGAAAAATGAGGAATTGGCGCAGCATCAGGCAGATGCGTTGTCGGAGCTGTCCGAACGTTATTTTTCCGAGGGAAATAAGACGGATGCGCAGGAATTGGCTCTGCAGGTGCTGACGGAGCAGGACGGAATTCGTTTGCCGTATACGGCAAAGGCGCAGCAGGTATTGACGGATTGCCTGGCGGTGTACGATATCGGAGGCGTCTTCCGGGCGGATTATCATGTGAAGGCATCGGGACGTATTGAATATGTTAAGGAAAAGTACGGACGTAACATGATTGCAATTTATGACGAATCCGGCTTCCTTCGCTTATATGATATGGAGCAAAGGGAAGAACTTCTTTTGTTGGATTCGGAATCCCACGGAGCATCCTTAGAGAAGCGATGCGCATTTTTAGGGGAGGACCGGTTTGTATATTTCGGTGCGGGAAAGACGGTTTGTGTCTACAATTACCGGGAAAACCGTATGGAAGGGGAATTAACCCGGGGCATTCTTGCAAAAAGTGTGTGGGCAGATAGCGAAGGCAAGTATTTGGTGATAGAAGATACGTCTTCCTGTTTTACGGTATATAGCGGAGAAACGTTGGAGAAGGTAGGCGAGATTGCAAAGTCGGAGGATGGAACCTGTGAAGAAGTTCTTCTTTTGCCGGACGGAACGCTGGTATATACGGAGGTTGTAAGAGATGCCGACGATTGGATGTATATCGATACGACGGTATATACCTGGGATTTGAACACAATGGAACAACGTTCCGTGTCCCTGCTGGGGAATCTTACCGTAAACGGGATACGTGTTTTTCATGATGTTGTATATGTGATTGCGGGGGAATACAGCAATGCTTATCTTACATGTGACACTCATGTGATTGCAATTTCTTTGGCATCCGGAGAAAAAGTCTGGGATATAGAATTTGCAGGACAGTTTCCGGAAGAGAACGGTTTGTATGGGGAAGAGGAAAGAGAACAATTGCTTTGTATGACAAAGGACTGTTTGTATTTTATTTCTGTAGCAGACGGAACATCGACCCTGGTATCGGGAAAAGGTGCAAAGGTGGCAAATGTTTTATTTGCCGGTACGGACGGCTATTATTTGTTTATCGAGGATGGTGAACTGATCTATCTGTCAGCGGAAAGTATGGTACTTGTAGATAAGTGTGAAGAGTTTCTGTGTGTGACATCGGATAATTCGGAAATCTCTTTTTCAACGGATGCAATATGGGTGCTGGCGAAGAATGAAGATAAGCTTACCTTTTATCTGACAGACCGGGGGCCGGACGTGAAGGAATATGAAAAACAAATCATTCGTCCGGAGAGCAATAAATTGTATATTGATAAAGCAAAGGAGTGCGCCGAACTACTCGGTTCCGAACGACCGGAATATGTGCAGTATGCAATTTATAATGAAGATAAGCGATATTGTGCGATAGTGTATTGGGATAATTCGATGGAGATTTTTGATACGGAAGCGAAACAGTGTCTCTCTACGCTGGTGGGGCTGAAAAGTGTCGATCGGTTTGTCGGACCGGATGAAAAGGGCTGGATGTATCTTTGGGGAATCACGGAGGGATATATTTTGAACGAAAGTTCGGAAATGGTTGCACGTATCAAAAACGTATATCATTTTGATGCGGAAAATCGGAAGGTATATGTCCGTAGAGGTAATACGGATTATGAAATACCGGTATATGATTTGGACGAGTTGCTTGTTCTTGCAAAGGCCCGGTAGTCCACATGAGTTTTTTGACAATGGTTGTAATATATTGCTTCTTGTGATGCGAAGTATTGACATTTTGAATTAGAAGACTATAATAATATTCATAATTGAGAGGTCGAGAGAAATGCAGTCTTTTTCCCGGAAAACAACGAAAATATTTTGGGAAAGTATGCAGAGGAGGAAGCGTATGGAAGCAAAGAAACACTCAAAGATGGCCTGGTTATGGGAAAATATGAAGGGCTACAGAGTCATTTATCTCTTTGGTATTCTGGGGACAATTGTGTACAATGTGATGCAGTTGACCGTGCCGTATATTACGCAGAATATCATAGATTTATTCCTGACCGGCGAGGATGCGGCATCGAATCTGGCAAACAAAAGGGATTTGTTTTTCCAGTTGATTATTGCGATGATTGTGCTGACCTTTGTCAGAACATTGGTCGTGTACCTCGTTTGTATGGATGTGGAGCACGTGTCCCAGAAGGTTCTGTATCGCGTCAGAACCCACCTGTTCGATAAAATCGAGCGTCAGGATATGAGCTTTTACAGCACCTACCGTACCGGTGACTTGATGACCCGCGTAACCGGTGACCTGGATGCGGTTCGTCATATGATCGCATGGGTTATCCGCTGTATCGTGGAATCTCTTGCATTGTTGATTGCAACAGCGGCATATTTTGTTTATATGGATTGGCGCCTGGCTTTATCTATTTTGGCAATTGCACCGTTTATTTTGATTATTATTGTATTGTTCCGTAATAAGGTGGCACCGAGACATAAGGAGTTGCGTGAAAAGCTGTCTCACTTAAATACGGCGGCACAGGAGAACATTTCCGGTAATCGTGTGGTAAAGGCATTTGCGAGAGAAGATTACGAGATTAAAAAGTTTGACGAATGCAGCGTAGACTTTTCTAAGACAAATAAGAAGACGGCGCTTACCTGGATTACATATTTCCCGTATATCGAGACCTTCGCGAATTTGATGTCCATTGCACTTTTGATTGTGGGCGGTTTGTTCATTATTAACGGCAGTCTTACCATGGGCGAGTATGTAGCGTTTTCCGGACTTATCTGGGCGGTGCAGAACCCGATGCGTATGTTAGGTAATATTATGAACGAATTCCAGAGATTCTCTGCGGCATCCGACAAGGTAATGGAGATTTATTATTCCGAGCCGAAGATTGTGGATAAGGAAGATGCGCTTGATTTGCCGAACCGTTTTAAGGGTAAGGTAGAGTTTAAAAATGTAAGTTTTAAGTACGAAGACGGCAATTTGCCGGTACTTCACAATATCTCTTTTGTGGCGAATCCGGGAGAGACGGTAGCGATTATGGGAGAGACCGGTTGCGGTAAGACCTCCATGATTCAGTTGATTCCGCGCTTCTATGAGCCGACGGAGGGCGAGGTGCTGGTGGACGGTATTAATGTAAACGATATGAAGCTGACCCAGCTCCGTAAAAATATCGGTCTTGCCACCCAGGATGTACTGTTGTATTCCGATACCATTGACGGCAATATTGCTTACGGTGACAGCAGTCTGACGAAGGAAGAGGTTGAAAAGTTTGCTAAGTACTCTGCGGCAGCAAAGTTTATTACTAAGATGCCGGAGGGGTACGATACGATTGTCGGAGAACGTGGTGTAGGACTTTCCGGCGGACAGAAACAGCGTATTTCCCTGGCGAGAGCGTTGGCAGTGAAGCCGGCGATTCTCATTCTGGACGATACTACTTCCGCGGTAGATATGGAGACGGAGAAGCAGATTCAGCACAGCTTAAATGAGCTGGATTTCCCTTGTACGAAGTTAATCATTGCACAGAGAGTTTCCACTACAAAGTTTGCGGATAAGATTTTGATTATCCAGGGCGGACGAATTACCGAAGAAGGAACCCACGACGAATTGGTTGCCAAGAAGGGCTATTATTACAGTCTTGTGCAGTTACAGACCGGGGAGGAGGTATAATTATGGCGAGAAGAAATACTTACAAAGAAGACGAAGTCTTAGAAACCCCATTTGATTACCACCACCTGTTACGAGCGTTTGTTTATATTAAAAAGTATCTGGGTAAGATGATATTTGCACTCATTTTAAGTGCAATCGGCGGTATAACCGGTTTGTTCGGCCCGATGATTACCCAGAAGGCTCTTGATGAGGCAATTCCGAACGAAAATGTAAAAATGTTGCTGATGTTGGTAGGCTTGCTTTGTATTTGCTTTATCTTAAGTATCATTTTTACAACGGTTCGCTCCAAAATCATGATTAATGTCAGCCAGAATATTATTTATGATATTCGTAAGGACGTATTTGAGCATTTACAGAAACTTCCTTTCCAGTATTACGACGATAGACCGCACGGTAAGATTTTGATCCGCGTGGTAAACTACGTAAACTCTGTATCGGACATGTTGTCCAACGGTTTGATTAACGTGGTACTGGAAATTATGAACCTGATTTTTATTGTTATTTTCATGTTCTGTGTCGACGTAAAGCTTTCTCTGGTAGTATTGGCCGGTGTACCGATTTTGGCGGCGTTTATGTTCTGGATTAAGAACAAGCAGAGAGTGGCTTGGCAGCAGGTGTCCAATAAGAACTCCAACTTAAATGCGTACTTGCAGGAGAATATTGTGGGAGCCAGAATTACCCAGATGTTTGCCCGTGAGGAAGAAAATGCGGAGACCTTTGCGGAACTGTCGGATCGTTGCCGTACCACCTGGTTTAAGGCGGTTATGTACAGTAACCTGGTATGGCCGGGTATCGATAATATTTCCGTATGGGTAAGAGCAGCGGTGTTCATCGTAGGTCTTATCTTTATGGGAGCCGGTGAAGTGAGTCTCGGTGTGATTGTAGCGGTTACGTCCTATGCATCCAGATTCTGGCAGCCGATTATGAACCTCGGTAATATTTTCAATAACTTCATCAATAACATTGCTTATTTGGAGCGTATTTTCGAAACCTTAGACGAGCCGGTAACCGTAGATGATGCGGAGGATGCGGTGGAGATGCAGCCGATCAAGGGTGATGTAACCTTCGAGAATGTAACCTTTGCTTATGAAGAGGGCAAGGATGTTTTAAAGAATGTATCCTTTACCGTAAAGGCTGGCGAGAGTGTGGCTTTGGTTGGTCCGACCGGTGCGGGAAAGAGTACCATCGTGAATTTGATTTCCCGGTTCTACAATGTAAATCAAGGCCGTGTGTTAATCGATGGACAGGATATTGCGAAGGTAACCTTACATTCGCTTCGTTCCCAGATGGGTATCATGTTGCAGGATAGCTTTATTTTCTCCGGTACCATTGAGGATAACATCCGCTACGGTAAGCTTGATGCCACTACCGAGGAGATTATAAGGTCCAGTAAGACGGTATGTGCCGATGACTTTATTACCAGATTCCAGGACGGTTATCAGACCGAGGTAAAGGAACGAGGTTCCCTTCTTTCCCAGGGACAGAAGCAGCTCATTTCCTTTGCGAGAACCTTACTTTCCGACCCGGCAATCCTTGTATTGGATGAAGCAACCTCCAGTATCGACGTACAGACCGAGCGTGCATTGCAGCAGGGTATTGATGCAATGTGTGAAGGAAGAACTTCCTTTATTATCGCCCACAGACTTTCTACCATTAAGAACTGTGACAAGATTATGTACATCGACCAGGGCGGCATCGTGGAATGCGGCAGCCATGCGGAACTGATAGCGAAGAAAGGATATTACTATAAGTTGTATACGGCGCAGATGGATGACATTGCGTAATATTTAGAATGAAAACGGGGTGTCGCACGTACGGTGCGGCGACCCGTTTTTGCGATGTGGGACATTCTAAGCAATAGTGGTCTCGGAGTATCTGTTTTTTTCACATCGCAACGCTTCGTCAAACTTCCTCTAAGAACGACTAGGACGCTCGGGAGCGGCCTCGCGCCCAGTCTTTTCTAAGAGGTGATTTCGACTCAGCTAAGAACGCGGCCCTTCGGGCAAATTCAAAAAACAGATACTCCGAGACCACTATTGTGAGGAGTGTTCCGTAACATCGCAAAAACTCGCCACGCCCGATGCCGCCGCACCGTAATGGCGTGCGACAATCCCGTTTTTGCTTCTTTTAAAAGTCCGTTGGTTGTGGTAGGATAGAAGGTAGCGGAGGTGTAGGTTATGAATCTTAAGAATGTCGGATTAATCGGGCGGGTGATGCCCTTGGAGGATACACTTTGGATGGCGCTTTCGGGAACGGGAGTTGAGTTTTTCGTGACCGGTACGTTTGCAAGGATTGCTTTCCTGGCGGATGATACCTGGTGCGGTATACCGGAAAACCGGGCCAGGGTGGCGGTATATGTGGATGAAGAACGAGTGGTAGATACTTTGTTGGATAAACCGGAAACAGTGATTACGGCATTTAAGAGTGAGGAGCCGGAGACACACCTTGTCCGGGTGATAAAGCTGTCTGAGTCAGCGATGTCTACCTGTGGAATTTCTGAGATTGAGACGGACGGAGAGATGGTACCGGCCGGGGGGAAGAGTGGGCTGATTGAATTTATCGGGGATTCCATTACATGCGGGTATGGCGTGGATGACGAAGACAGGGACCATCATTTTGCGACCGCTACGGAAGATGTGACAAGAGCGTTTGCCTATAAGACAGCCCGGGCGCTGGAGGCTGATTACAGTATGGTATCCTTCAGCGGATACGGAATTGTATCGGGGTATACGGGAACCGGAGAGAAGGTAGGGAATCAGCTGGTACCGGACTATTATGAAAAGCTCGGTTTTTCTTATGGGACTTATAGGGATAAGTATCAGCCGCAAACGATGGTCTGGGATTTTTCGAAGAGACAGCCTGATGTGGTTGTGATTAATTTGGGAACCAATGATATGAGTTATGTGTTGGATTATGAGGACAGAAGAGAAGAATATGTGACCGGCTATGTTGCATTTTTGAAAACAGTACGGAAGAATAATAGGACAGCGTGGATTCTCTGTGTGCTAGGCATGATGGGAGAAGCGTTATGTCCGGCGGTAGAGGCTGCTGTTAAGCGATACAAAACAGAAACCGGAGATACAAAGATTTCTTATATGGGCTTTTCTGACCAGCTCCCGGAGGACGGCTATGCGGCGGACTGGCACCCGACGGAGACAACCCATCGGAAGGCAGCACAGAAGCTGACGGAGGAAATCAAGAGGTGTATGAAACGGTAACGGATAATAATCAAAATATTGGCATGGAGTTGTTGAAAAAAAGAAGGAAAAGAAGTATAATAGAGGGGAACTTAGTTTGGGTGTGAGAAATTGTGTGAAATTTTATATCTTGGGATAACAAAGGAGAAGGTTATGGAAGAGAAGCAATTTCGTTACGCAGATTTGGGGGAACAGTTAAAAAAGGTAAATCTTTTTATGTGTATTACCACAGCGGTAGTTTATTTGCTGAGCTATGTTGTTGTGTTTGTATCCTTTTTGCAGAAAAATCGAAGCGGTTTTTTTGCAATCGGAATGCTTGCGGTTATGGTTGCTACCATTGTACTGGGCTTTCTTTCCTTGAAGAAGGATAGCGGAAGTAAACTGTTGCGTTACTATATGTTAATCGGTCTGAGTATTGTTGGCGCTATGTTGATTTATGCATATGTGGATTATTATATGCGTTTTTTGGCTGCGATGCCGCTTCTGGGTTGTATTTTGTTTTTTGATACTAAGTTTTCTAAATTGGCTGCAATTATTGTTTCGACGGAGAATATTGTGATTACTCTATTCCGTCAGTTTGTGTTACATACATACGCGGGTGAGGAGTTTGTACCGAATCTTGTGGCAGGGTTTGCGGTTACGGTACTGATGTTTCTTGCGTTTTATCTGACCAAGGTAGGAAAGTCCTTTAATGAGGATTCTATCGGACGGGCCCAGTATGAAGCGGAACAACAAAAGCGTATGATGAAGGACGTATTGGATATTGCAGAGCGGGTACGTATCGGTACGCGGCAGGCAATGGATATTGTAAACGAGCTTCAGATGTCTTCCGAGGTAGTGACGGAGGCGGTGGGAGATATCAGTCTCAGTACTTCGGCAACGGCGGAAAGTGTGCAGAACCAGAGTACCATGACCCAAGGAATTCAGGATCATCTTGAGCAGGCGGTATTGCGTGCGGAGGATATGGTAAAGGTGGCCGGACGTTCCAATGAGTTAAACGAGGAAAGTACAGAAAAGATGCGTCGTCTTCGTGCAGAGGCGGAATCGTTACAGAAAACCAATGATACGGTTGCCGTAACGATGAAACAGTTGCAGCAAAATGTCATTAATGTAAAAGAAATTACAAAGACGATTTTTGATATTTCTTCCCAGACGAATTTGCTGGCATTGAATGCGTCCATTGAAAGTGCCCGTGCGGGAGAGGCCGGTAGAGGATTTGCGGTAGTGGCGGACGAGATTCGGAAGCTTTCGGAACTGACTCGCGTGGAGACGGAGAATATTTCCGGTATTTTGGATAATCTGGCGAATAATGCCATAGAAACCGCAAAGGCGTTAGAAGAGTCCCTGCGAAGCGGAAAAGTGCAGGAGGAAATGATTGCTGAAGTGGCAGGGCGGTTCGAAGAGGCAAACGAGAATGTAAATAGATTGACAGAGCATGTGAATGAAATCGAGAAGACGTTAGGTGAACTGTCCAATGCCAATACGGAGATTGTAAACGATATCTCTAATTTGTCTGCGATGTCGCAGGAGATTACGGCGTTGGCCCAGCAGTCTTCCGAAATGACAGAAGGAAATCATAAAAATGCAATTCAGGCCAAGGAGATTTTAGACGGTGTACTTTCCGTGTCCCACGGTTTGGAAAAATATGTAGCGAAATAAGAAGTTGATATGAGATTATAAGGACTCCATATACCCGGACGTTCAGGTATATGGAGTTTTTTACGAGGTTTGTATATGAAGAATCAGTATAAAGGAACGATTTATGCCTGTTTTGTGGGATATGTGGTACAGGCAATTATTAATAATTTTGCGCCGCTGTTATTTTTGACATTTCGGGATACCTACGGAGTGCCGTTGTCGAAGATAACTTTTTTGGTGACGTTCAATTTTTTACTTCAATTGACAGTGGACTTGATTGCGGCAGTGGTTATCGATAAAATCGGGTACCGGGTGGCAGCGGTGGCGGCTCATGTGTTTGCGGCAATCGGTCTGGTGTCTATGGCATTTTTGCCGGGGATAACGGCAGATCCGTTTACGGGACTTATGATTTCTGTTGTGATTTATGCCCTGGGGGGCGGTCTTTTGGAGGTGTTAATCAGTCCGATTGTGGAGGCTTGTCCGACGGATAATAAAGAGGCTGCCATGAGTCTTTTACATTCTTTCTATTGTTGGGGACATGTGGGTGTGGTACTTTTGTCTACCTTGTTTTTTGTGACGGTAGGAATTGAGCGTTGGAGATTATTGGCGATTTTATGGGCGGTGGTTCCGCTTGTAAACGGAATTGTGTTCTTGGTGGTCCCGCTTGCCAAGTTGTTATCCGATGAGGAGAAAGGGATGTCCATAAAAGAGTTGGTGTCCGGCAAGGCGTTTTGGATATTTGTCCTGTTGATGTTTTGTGCGGGAAGCTGTGAGCAGGCAGTGAGCCAATGGGCATCCGCCTTCGCGGAAAAAGGACTTAACATCAGTAAAACGATGGGAGATTTGGCAGGGCCGATGTTGTTTGCAATCTGTATGGGAACTGCCCGTGTATTGTACAGTAAAATCGGAGAAAAAATTCATCTCAGAGCGGCAATGGTATTTTGCGGATTGCTTTGTCTTGGCAGTTATTTGTTGATTTCGTTGTCGCCGCTTCCTCTGTTTGGGTTAATCGGTTGCGGTATTTGCGGCTTTTCTGTCGGGCTTTTGTGGCCGGGAACTTTTAGTCTGGCGTCGGCAGGACTTCCGAGAGGCGGCACGGCAATGTTTGCGCTCCTCGCTTTGGCGGGAGATTTGGGGTGCTCGATGGGACCCACTTTGGTGGGGAGAGTATCGGCGGCAGCAGGAGATGACTTAAGGAAGGGGATTCTGGTAGCGGTTGTGTTGCCGATGATGCTACTTACGGCACTTTGGATGAATAAAAGAGTCGGAAGAGAACGTCCGGAAAGGTGACGTACGAAAGAAGAATAAATGAAAAAGGGAAGCGGGAAACCGCCTACAAAATGTTGACTTTTGTAGGCGGTTCTGTTATACTTAGGAGTAATTGTAACTTTAGCGCAATACTGTACTGAGTTGGGCAAAAGTGGCAACGGCATCCGCAAGTGCAGAAAGCGGATTTCGAAGAACAAACAGGAAGAAAGGTGGAATCACTTATGAAGAGTGACGCAGTGAAGAAGGGCGCAACACAGGCACCGCATCGGTCTCTGTTTAACGCACTGGGTTTGACAAAGGAAGAGATGAATAAACCGTTAATCGGTATCGTCAGTTCCTACAATGAAATCGTACCGGGTCATATGAATCTGGATAAGATTGTGGAGGCAGTAAAGCTTGGCGTGGCAATGGCAGGCGGTGTTCCTCGAGTCTTCCCGGCAATTGCGGTCTGTGATGGTATTGCAATGGGTCACATCGGCATGAAGTATTCCCTTGTTACAAGAGATTTGATTGCGGATTCTACGGAGGCTATGGCATTGGCGCATCAGTTTGACGCGCTGGTTATGGTTCCGAATTGTGATAAGAATGTACCGGGCTTACTTATGGCAGCGGCAAGACTTAATATCCCGACCATTTTCGTATCCGGTGGTCCGATGCTTGCAGGTCATGTACACGGCGACAAGACCAGTTTGTCCAGCATGTTTGAGGCAGTAGGTGCTCATGCGGCCGGCAAGATGACCGAGGCGGAGCTTGACTACTATGTAGAGAAGGTTTGTCCGACCTGCGGTTCCTGTTCCGGTATGTATACCGCAAACTCCATGAACTGTCTCACGGAGGTGCTTGGTATGGGCTTACAGGGCAACGGTACGATTCCGGCAGTTTACTCCGAGCGTATCCGTCTTGCAAAGCATGCGGGTATGAAGATTATGGAATTGTTAGAAAAAGATATCCGTCCGCGTGATATTTTGACCGAGAAGGCATTTATGAATGCACTTACCGTAGATATGGCTCTTGGCTGTTCTACCAACAGTATGTTACACCTTCCGGCCATCGCTCACGAGGCAGGTGTTGATTTAAATGTTGATATTGCAAACTCCATCAGTGCAAAGACGCCGAACCTGTGTCACTTGGCACCGGCAGGACATGCCTACATTGAGGAGCTTGACGAGGCAGGCGGTGTATATGCGGTCATGAACGAACTCAGCAAGAAGAACTTACTGAATCTTGATTGTATGACCGTCACCGGTAAGACCGTAGGCGAGAATATTGCCCCGGTAAAGAATAGAAATACCGATATCATTCGTCCGATTGAGAATCCGTACAGTGAGACCGGCGGTATTGCTGTATTAAAGGGTAACCTGGCTCCGGATTCCTGTGTGGTTAAGCGTTCTGCGGTTGTTCCGGAGATGCTTCAGCATGAGGGACCGGCAAGAGTATTCGACTGTGAGGAGGATGCAATCGCAGCTATCCTCGGCGGTAAGATTGTAGCGGGAGATGTTGTAGTTATCCGTTACGAGGGTCCGAAGGGCGGCCCGGGTATGAGAGAGATGTTAAACCCGACCTCCGCAATTGCCGGTATGGGCCTCGGTTCCACCGTAGCACTCATTACCGACGGACGTTTCTCCGGTGCAAGCCGCGGTGCTTCCATCGGACATGTTTGTCCGGAAGCGGCAGTGGGCGGACCGATTGCATTGGTAGAAGAAGGCGATATCATTGCCATTGACATCAACGCAAATACGATTAACGTAAAAATCAGTGACGAAGAAATGCAGGCAAGACGCGCAAAGTGGCAGCCGAGAGAGCCGAAGATTACCACCGGTTATCTTGCAAGATACGCTTCCTTGGTTTCCGCAGCATGTAAGGGTGCCGTATTAGAGATGAAGTAAGGCAGAGTTAAGATAAAGGAGTTATTTACTATGGAATTGAACGGTTCTCAGATTGTTTTAGAGTGCTTGCTTGAGCAGGGCGTAGATACCGTATTCGGATATCCGGGCGGTGCGATTTTAAATATTTACGATGCTCTGTATCATTATCAGGATAAGATTCATCATGTGCTTACCTCTCATGAGCAGGGGGCGGCGCATGCGGCAGACGGTTATGCCAGAGCCACCGGCAAGGTGGGTGTTTGTATGGCAACCAGCGGTCCGGGCGCAACGAACCTGGTGACCGGTATCGCAACGGCGTATATGGACTCCATTCCGGTAGTGGCGATTACCTGTAATGTAGGTACTCCGCTTCTCGGAAAGGACAGCTTCCAGGAGATTGACATCGCAGGTGTGGTAATGCCGATTACAAAGCACAGCTTTATCGTAAAGGATATTACGAAGCTGGCGGACACGATTCGTCGTGCCTTTAAGATTGCAAAGAGCGGAAGACCGGGTCCGGTACTGGTAGATATTACCAAGGACGTAACCGGTGCGATGTACGAGTATGAGGCAGTGAAGCCGGAGCCGATTAAGAGAGTAAAGGAGACCATTACCGAGGCAGACCTTGCCAAGGCGGTAAAGCTCATTAAGAAGTCCGAGCGTCCGATGGTGCTTGTGGGCGGTGGTGCGGTAACCTCCGGTGCCAGCAAGGAGCTTGCGGAGTTTGTAGAGCTTTTGGATGCTCCGATATGTGATACCTTAATGGGTAAGGGTGCATATGACGGTACGAAGAAAAACTACACCGGTATGGTAGGTATGCACGGAACGAAGGCTTCCAACTATGCGGTAACGGAGTGTGACCTCCTCGTTGCCATCGGCGCCAGATTTTCCGACCGTGTAACCGGTAACGCAAAGAAGTTTGCCAAGGATGCGAAGATTTTACATATCGACATCGATCCGGCAGAGATTAATAAGAATGTACTTACCGATGCTTCCGTCATCGGTGATATCAAGGAAGTATTGAAGGCATTGAATGCGCGTATCGAAAAGAAGGATAATTCTGAGTGGGTACAGCATATCGTAGAGTATAAAGAGAAGTTCCCGCTCCGCATTCCGGAAGGGCTTTCCGGTCCGTATGTGGTAAATCGTCTGTATGAGGCAACAAAGGGAGATGCGGTTATCGTTACCGAAGTAGGTCAGCATCAGATGTGGGCGGCACAGTTTTTCTCTTATCAGAAACCGCGTACCTTACTCACCTCCGGTGGCCTCGGAACTATGGGCTACGGCTTCGGTGCAGCGATGGGGGCAAAGACCGGTCTTCCGAAGAAGCGTGTCATTAATATTGCGGGCGACGGCTGCTTCCGTATGAATATCAATGAGCTGGCTTCCGCCGCAAGAAACAAGATTCCGATGATTCAGGTGGTCATTAATAATCATGTGCTTGGTATGGTTCGTCAGTGGCAGAATCTGTTCTACGGCCAGCGTTATTCCAACACTACCTTGATTGACGGTGTGGATTTTGTTAAGGTGGCAGAGGGTATGGGAGCCGCAGGTATGACGGTTACCACTCGCGAAGAGTTGGATATCGCTATTGAGAAGGCCTTTAAGGCGGACGGTCCGTTTGTCATTGATTGCTGCATCGATTCCGATGAAAAGGTATGGCCGATGGTAGCTCCGGGAGCGCCGATTCAGGAGGCATTTACCGACGAGGATTTGGCTAAGAAAAATTAATGACAAAAATATAACAAATTTCTACAAAAATGATTGACGCGACAGAGGATTTGCATTATAATAAAAGCGATTGTTTGTCGTGCTAAAGTGACAAAATATAGAATGGAGGATTTACAAAATGGGAAGAGTGTATAATTTTTCCGCAGGTCCGGCAGTTTTACCGGAGGAAGTATTAAGAGAAGCAGCAGATGAAATGCTGGATTACAAGGGAACCGGCATGTCCGTAATGGAGATGAGCCATCGTTCCAAGGCTTATGATGAAATCATCAAGACCGCTGAGCAGGATTTAAGAGACCTTATGAACATTCCGGATAACTACAAGGTATTGTTCTTACAGGGTGGCGCATCCCAGCAGTTTGCTATGATTCCGATGAACCTGATGAAGAACAAGGTTGCTGACTACATCGTAACCGGTCAGTGGGCAAAGAAGGCTTATCAGGAAGCTCAGATGTACGGTAAGGCAAATGCCATCGCATCTTCCGCAGACGCAACCTTCTCCTACATCCCGGATTGTTCCGATCTTCCGATCAGCGAGGATGCTGACTACGTTTATATTTGTGAGAACAACACCATCTACGGAACGAAGTTCTGGACTCTTCCGAACACCAAGGGTAAGACTTTGGTAGCTGACCAGTCCTCCTGTTTCCTTTCCGAGCCGGTAGATGTAACCAAGTACGGCATCATCTACGGCGGCGTTCAGAAGAACGTTGGACCGGCAGGTGTGGTAGTTGTTATTATCCGTGAGGATTTAATCACCGAGGATACCCTTCCGGGCACCCCGACCATGTTAAAGTATAAGATTCATGCTGACAACGAGTCCTTATATAACACCCCGCCGGCATACGGTATCTACATCTGCGGCAAGGTATTTAAGTGGCTCAAGAAGCAGGGCGGCTTAGAGGCTATGAAGAAGCACAACGAGGAGAAGGCTAAGATTCTTTACGATTTCCTTGATGAGAGCAAGATGTTCAAGGGTACCGTTCGTAAGGAAGACCGTTCCCTCATGAACGTTCCGTTCGTAACCGGCGATGATGAGCTTGATGCGAAGTTCGTTAAGGAAGCGAAGGCAGCAGGTCTTGAGAACCTTAAGGGTCACAGAAGCGTTGGCGGTATGCGTGCTAGTATCTACAATGCTATGCCGAAGGCCGGCGTTGAAGCTCTCGTAGCATTCATGAAGAAGTTCGAGGCAGAGAACACGAAGTAAGTTTTCATTATCAATATGATTTTCACTATGCCACCGGAAGTAATTTCGGTGGCATAAGTAAATAAAAACAGGAGGGTTTTACTATGTATCAGTATCATTGCTTAAATCCGATTGCAGCAATCGGTCTTAACAATTTTACCGCAGACTACGCAAAGACTGAGGATGCGGCAGCAGCAGAGGCATTCTTGGTTCGTTCCGCAGTTATGCATGAGATGGAGTTTTCCGATAAGCTTCTTTGTGTAGCAAGAGCAGGCGCAGGTGTTAACAACATTCCGCTTGCAAAGTGCGCAGAGGAAGGTATCGTTGTATTCAATACCCCGGGTGCGAACGCAAACGGTGTTAAGGAGCTTGCGGTAGCAGGTATGTTACTTGCTTCCAGAGATATCATCGGTGGTGTGAACTGGGTTCAGACCGTAAAGGACGATGAGGGCGTTGCAAAGCTCGTAGAAAAGGGTAAGGCAAAGTTTGCAGGTCAGGAAATTAAGGGTAAGAAGCTTGGTATCATCGGTCTCGGTGCTATCGGTGGCCCGCTTGCGAATGCAGCAGTTAGCCTTGGCATGGACGTATACGGATGTGACCCGTATCTTTCCGTAGATGCCGCTTGGAACATTTCCCGTTCCGTACATCACGTAAAGACTCGTGAGGAGATTTTCTCTACCTGTGATTACATTTCCGTACATACTCCGCTTGTTGAGAATGAGGATCCGAATGTAAACACCAAGAAGATGATTAACAAGGACACCATCGCTATGATGAAGGACGGCGTTATCATCCTCAACTTCGCTAGAGACCTTTTGGTTGATGACGAGGCTATGGAAGAGGCACTTGCTTCCGGTAAGGTAAAGAAGTACGTTACCGATTTCCCGAACGCAAAGACCGCTGGTATGGCCGGCGTAATCGCTATCCCGCACCTTGGTGCATCCACCGAGGAGTCCGAGGACAACTGTGCGGTAATGGCTGTTAACGAGATCAGAGAGTACCTTGAGAACGGTAACATCATTAATTCCGTAAACTATCCGGCATGTGATGCAGGCGTTTGCAAGACTGCAGCCCGTGTTACCATTTGCCACAAGAACATCCCGAACATGCTCACCCAGTTTACCGGTGTGTTCGCTTCCGAGAACATCAACATCGAGAACATGGTGAACAAGTCCAGAGGCGAGTTCGCATACACCGTACTTGATGTAGTAACCGAGGTTGCTGACGGCTTAGTTGAGAAGCTCAATGCAATTGATGGCGTATTGAAGGTACGTGTACTGTAAGCAATAAAGAATAAACGCAAGGGCTACCGCACGAGGTGCGGTGGCCCTTGCGTTTTCTTTGAGGATTACGGATACCTTCGTTTTTCATTTGTCTGTCCGAGTAAATAGTCAATGCTGGTATTATAATAATCTGCCAGTTTGATTAAAATACCGGTAGGGATATCGTTTTCACCGGTTTCGTACTTGGAATATCCGGTCTGGGACATGCCTAGCATTTTAGCAATTTGTGTCTGATTCATATCACGGTCTTCTCTGAGATTCCGAATTCTTGGGTACATAGAACCACTCCTTTTACTGATAAATGAATAGTTTCACTAATTGCCTTGAATTATACTGTAATCTGTTTTAGGTTATTGACTTTTAAGCTGAAACAGGTTAGAATGAAATAAATTATTGAAAAGGAGAACAAAACAATGAGAAAGTGTGGATTGATATTTGGATTACTCGTTATCACGATAGGACTGAACGGATGCGGAAAATCTGTGTGCGAAATGTGTGGAGAGGAAAAACAGTGTAAAGTATATGATAGTTTGTTATTTGAGGAAATGGAACTTTGTGAGGAATGTGTGGAAGAGGTACGGACCTCGTATCTTGATGAAAAGGATGTTTTGACAGCGCCGGAACCGTCAAAGGAGGAACCGGTTGTAAAAGAAGAAACGGTAAAAAACGAGGATAATGAAATTGAAAAAAAGCCGGTACAAGAGAAAAAGAAATTTGATAAATCAATAGAATGGGGGAAGTACATAATATCCCATCAGGCCATTCAGATTGAAGATACGGTATACGCTCCGGGAGTATTCGTAGATGATTTTATTACCACTGTAGAAAGCTCTGAGATTGAGTACTCCTATGATTATTTACCGGGGGAATTGGTTTGTGGAAAGGAAAGTAAAACGATTATTGTGTATCGCGATACGGAGAAGTGGTTTGAGGCCAATGCAATTAATGTTTCCGATAAAACAATTGCGTTGTCGGAGTGTATCATAGACAGGATAAAAACATATGAGGCGGCACAGGAGTACTGTTATATAATGGATGGAAGGACGTATGATGAGTTATTATCGTTGTCATATACAGAAGTAAAAGCACTTGCAGAGGAGGTTTTTCCTTTCTATGAACTGACAGAGGAAACAGTGGAGGCAAATGGTAAAGATTTGATTTTACTGAATTATGACGGAAGTAAAGATGGTATTTTGGTAAATGCCAAGAGAGTGACCGGATATCTGATTAAGTCGGGATTTAACCTGTGTTTTTATATTGATAAAACAACGTCTCAGGTGGTTGATTTTGAGTACAAGCATTGGAACGGAAGTATGTGGGTAGAATGTCCGCCTTCTGTAGTTGCATATTTTAAAGATATGACAGAGGATGAATATAACAGCCTGGTGGCAGAAACGCAAGAACAGGTACAGAATAAATATGTCTGTGAAGAAGTAACAGTTGTGGGAAGTTGTTTTAAACAGAACGGAGGGTGGTCTTTCTATAATGATATGGACGATGGTGTAATATTGTATCCGTATGATTTGTGTACGGTGTTTGAACTTAAAAAAGCGGATGGTACGGTATCTTATGTGAACGGTCAGATAAACAAGCTTGTTCGGAAGATTACCGGAGAAATGGAATATCACTCAATAGAAGTAGGGGACGAGAAGGGGAGTATAGACGATGTTGTAATGAAGCATAAATTGACAAAGGATATCTCGGATACGACGTTGTACTAGAAGAGGGAAACGGGTGTTGCCGTATGAGGCAGTGCCCGTTTCTGTTTATGAATGCATACTTCTTGCGTGGGTCTTTCGGCCTATTGATAAAAAACAGAGAAAAATGTAAGATTATGTAGGTTTTATGTACCCGAAACCCCTATGATGTAGGAGGTTCTGTTGAAAGCGGGTACGGGTGAGGAAAGGAGATTTTTATGAAGAAGATACTTGCTTTTTTATTGGTGGTGCTGGCAACCCTTTCGGTGGGGACGGCAACCGTATATGCGGGGGAAACCATTTTTACCTATCGGATAGCCGATGATAATGCTTACTTCCCGGGAATGACGATTCCGGAAATACAGGAGTGGTATACAAAGGAAGCCACCAGGTTTGTAAACAGCGGAAAGTCGGAGCTGACGTTGGAAGAACTTCAGGCGGATGTAACCAAATGGGCAGACTGGGTCGGCCGAAAGAATGACAGTATTTTAAAGCCGAAGTATCGCGTGGATGTAGAGGCGTATGATACGGCTGAAACGAAAGAGTTTTATGAGGTGCAGAAGAAAATCTATGATTTCCTTTGGGATTTTTACAAGGAAAGTGAGAGCACATTAAATTTTAGTAAGTGGGTATATGAGACTCCGACGCCGGCACCGACCCCTACTCCGGAGCCGACGGCAACTCCTGTTCCGACGGCCACACCGGCACCGACCCCTACTCCGGTACCGACTCCGAATGCAGAGGAACCGGTATACTCCGGAAATGAGCCGATGGATGGAGAACTTGATAGTACGGCGGTTGACGTGATGAATCCGCAGAACGTAGAGGAAAGCGGATGGATGATAGGTATTCTGGGGGGTGTATTGATCGGAGTGCTGTGTCTTGCAGTAATCGGTATCGTTGTAATCGTTTTGATAAAGAAAAATAAAAAGTAATACAAAAATATGGTTTGGAGGAAACAAATGAAAAAGGGAATCTTGTCTATCGGAGTAATGTTGTTATCGGTATTTTTATGCGGCTGTAAAGAAAAGATTGATTTGAACAGCTACTTGGATATTGATGTGGATGGATATGATACGATGGGGACTGCTAGCTTTTCTATCGATTATGAGGACATCTACGAGGATTATGAAGAGATTTTCGATAAGGGTGCCAAGGGTGAATTTGAGGAATTGCTGGAGGAGTTCGGAATCGAACTGCTTTTAGAGGAAGCCATTAGCGGTGAACTCTCCGAAAGTTCCGGTCTGAGTAACGGGGACGAAATCGAATTTGAGTGGGATATTGATGCCGGGGATATTGAAGAAAATTTTAAGGTTAAGTTTGTGTATGAGAATGTGACGGAGAAAGTAAAAGGACTGGAAGAGGGTACGATATTTCATCCATTTGATGAACTTCAGGTAACGTTTACCGGAACGGCACCGAACGGTGAATTGGAGTTGGAAGAGAACTTTTCGGTTTCCGGTCTTCGTGCAAAAGCCGATAAGGAATACGGATTAAAGAACGGTGACGTTGTTACGGTGACGCTCCAGGGACGTTACGGAGATGACGTATATGATGTATGCTTTGCGGAAGGAATGATTCCGTCCGAAACCTCAAAGCAGTATACGGTAGCCGGATTGCCGGCCTATATTGAGAAGCTCAGTGAAATTCCAAAGAGCACAATAGATGAAATGGACCGGCAGGTTCGCGATGAAGTGACCGCCATGGTGAACGGTTGGGCGGAGAAGGACTCTCTTGCGAATATGGAGTATCTGGGGGCGTATCTGTTGATCGCAAAGCCGGAAATCACGGTAAGCGGAAGTCAGAACCAGTTGATTTTGGTGTACCGGAATTCGGTAAAGAATACGGAAGGCGAGTTTGCGTATTACTACTATATTTCCTATTCCGATATTTTGAAAAATGCGGACGGGACATTGAATTGCAATTTGGCAAATTATACGATTCCGAAAACCGGCGGTTGGTTTTCGACAGGAACCACTTTTACCCACGGTTCGTACACTTATACCGGATATGAAACTCTGGAAGGGTTGTATGACACTCTGGTAAAGGCATATGTGGCAGGATATAATAGCGAGACCGATATTACCGATGAGAAGTGGGAAGACTGTAAGAAACAGTTTGTTGCCGAAAAGAGTACCTATGTATGTAATCGTATCATTGCCGGGGCTGCGGCAACGGAGGAGCTGGCAGGTTCCTACTATACGGATGAGATTTTGAAGGAAGCAAAGAGTCTGGCAGCGACCTATTATGAGCAGGAGAAGTTGTACGCAAAGGCTTATGCATTATTCGGTGAAATCGGAAATGCAGAGAAAGCAAAGGAAATGGTAGCACTCATTTATGAAGAGGCAGCGACTCTTTCCGTAAAGGAAGCCTACGAGCGTATCTCTGTAATCGCGGAAGCGGATAGAGATGCGGAAAAGACTGCATTGATTGAGGAAGCATATCTGATGGGACAGTTTGCGGATGCGGAAGTCGGAGATGTGGTATTGTTCGGTGATTATGAGCAGGACAACAATAAGGATAACAGTGTGGAAGCAATCGAATGGATTGTGGTAGAGAAGTCAGATACCGAAGTAAAATTATTAAGTAAGTCGGTGCTTGCGGTAATGGGCTATGCACTAAATGATGTTCGTTGGGAAATGTCCGATGTCAGAGCGTTTTTAAATAAGGATTTTATCACCGGTGCATTCAATACACAGGAACAGGAAGTTTTGGCTGTTAACACGGTAAAGGCAGAGAAAAACCCACAGCCGAAGTATTATGACGGTGATCCGGGTGTGGATACGGAGGATAAGGCGTATATTCTCAGCTATAGTGAGTACGAAAAGTACAAGAATGTGAACGGTGTAACAGACTATGTTGCGAGTGCGACGGCACAGCAGAAATCCTATTGGTGCTATACCTGGTTAAGAAATCCGGGTGGTTATGTGAACGGTTCCATGGCGTTGATTCTCCAAAGCGGATTGAAGGGTGTGGCAAACCTGAACCAAAATAAGATGTTCGGAACTTCGTTACCGGCAGGTGTGCGTCCGGTGATTACGATTCGGATTGCAGCGGAGACTGTGGAAGAGAATATGGATGAAGTTACGGTTGACAATCAGGCTGTAACGGAATAAATGAAATGGCGTTACCGGACTACGGTGACGCCATTTTTGTTTTTGAAAGAGCCCTTCTTTTTTCGTGACAATTCCTTTCGGATATGGTACACTAAGGATAGTTTATTTTAACGTGTAGATTTGAAAGTATAGGATAAGAGACAGAGAGAGGATATATTTATGAGTAGTGTAACAGACCGTTTTTTACGTTATGTACAGATTGATACCAGGTCCGATGACCGGACCGGAACTTCCCCGAGTACCGCAAAGCAGCATTATTTGGCGAACGTTTTGGTAGGGGAGTTGAAGGCGCTTGGAATTACGGATATAACTTACGATACGGAGCATTGTTATGTATATGCGAGTATTCCGGCAAGCGTGGGCTGTGAGAAGGCTCTGGCGCTGGGCTTTATTGCCCATATGGATACCTCGCCGGCGGTAACGGGTGAGAATGTGAAGCCTAAGTGTGTGGAAAACTATGACGGCAGGAATGTGCTATTGAACGAAGAAAAGAATATCTGGCTGTCTGTGGAGGAGTTTCCGGAGCTTTTGGAGCTTGTGGGACAGGATTTGATAGTGACTGACGGTACGACACTTCTCGGTGCGGATGATAAGGCCGGAGTGGCGGAGATTATGGCGATGGCAGAGTATTTGATCTCTCATCCGGAGGTTATGCACGGAAAGATTTGTATTGGGTTTACGCCGGATGAGGAAATCGGGTGCGGTACGGACTTTTTTGATATTGCAAAGTTCGGAGCAAAGTATGCCTATACGGTAGACGGAGGTGCATTAGGAGAGCTTGAGTACGAGAATTTCAATGCGGCGGGAGCTACGGTTCACTTTTACGGAAGAAACGTCCATCCGGGTTCCGCAAAGGGTAAGATGAAGAATGCGCTTCTCATTGCTCAGGAGTTCCAGAGCCTACTTCCGGTACAGCAAAATCCTATGTATACGGAGGGCTATGAAGGCTTTTTCCATCTGGACCGGTTAAGCGGTGCGGTAGAGGAGGCGGAAGCGGAGTATATTATTCGTGATCACGACAGAGACTTGTTTGAAGAAAAGAAAAATCTGTTTCATAATGCGGTACGGTTCTTAAAGGGGAAGTACGGCCCGGATACGATAGTAGCGACGATAAAGGACTCTTATTACAACATGAAGGATGCAATGACGAACCACATGCATTTGGTGGATTCTGCCTGCGAAGCTATGAAGGAGCTGGGAGTAGAGCCGAAGGTCATGCCGATTCGCGGCGGTACCGACGGAGCAAGACTTACCTATATGGGACTTCCGTGTCCGAATCTTTGTACCGGAGGTGCGAATTTCCACAGCCGTTTTGAGTATGTTAGTGTAGATGCCATGGAGAAGACGGTGGAGCTTCTGGTGGCGCTTGCAAAGAAGTATGCAATGGTAGAGTTTGTGAAGAAAAAACGGTACACCTACGAGGACTTCGAACGTAAAAAGGATCGTGTTGGTGGTAACTCTGTTGGGATGTTTGGAGAAGAAATCTATGCCATGAAACATTATGAGCCAATCACTGTATCTAACGGCTATTTTGAGTATTATTGGATTACGGAAGAAGAGTTTTTGTTGTTTCCGGAGAATTCTGAGGAACTGTCGCGTTTGATAATAAGAGATAGGGAGAATCGAAAAAAACGCTTGTTGTGTTCGGATTATAATTTAGCCCCGTACCATAAAAGCTGTGGGTTTGAGGTTTAGGAAGATTTTTTGTACAGCCCTTGCGGAATATTTCGAGCTCTGTTAAAATAGGTAGTATATGGGAGGAACGGAAAGGAAGTAGTTATGAGATCGATTTTATTTGAATTGGGACCGATTAAGGTCCACGGTTACGGCCTTATGATTGCCATCGGCGTAGTGCTGGCATTTATGATAGCGGAAGCGAGAGCGCCGAAGAAGAAGCTGGATGCGGAACGTATTTGGCCCCTTGGCATTTGGTGCGCGGTGGGAGGTTTTCTTGGTGCGAAAGTACTGTACGTGATTACGGAGTACAAAGAGTTGTTTGCCGGACGAATGACCTTCCGGGATGTGCTGTACGGTTTTGTGGTGTACGGCGGTATTATCGGCGGTATTTTGGCGGGCTTTTTATACTGTAAGGTTAAGAAGTTGAGTTTCTTAAAGTACTTTGATATCGTGATGCCGTCTATCGCGCTGGCTCAGGGCTTCGGCCGTGTCGGATGCTTTTTGGCCGGTTGTTGCTACGGCAAAAGGACGGATGCCTGGTACGGCATGGAGTTTAATCATTCCGTGTACCACAATATGATTGGGGTAAAGGTGATTCCGACCCAGCTCATTATGAGTGTGGCGAACTTTGTGCATTTTTTCCTGCTTGTATGGATTGCAAATAAAGCATTGAAAGCAGGAAAGGACGGCGTGGTAGCCGGATGTTATTTGCTGTTTTACAGCATCGGCAGGTTTTTCATCGAGTTCTTACGAGATGACCCGAGAGGCGGGGTAGGCGGTCTTTCCACGTCCCAGTTTATTTCCCTGTTTATTTTTGCGGCAGGCGTGGGAATGGTACTGTTTTTCGGACTTCGGAAGAATAAAATACAGAATGCGGAGGGGTAAGAGATGGTAGTCAGTAATGTGAAAGTATACGGTTTGGAAAGTGCCGTGCGGGGCAGCAAGTTCCCGATGGCAACAAAGACAGAGGATTTAAACAGTGAGATTGTACCGACCACCTATAAGCTTGCTACCTGTGAACGGGGCAGCGGACATGACCAGTTTATGACCGGCATTATCGTACAGTTTGATTTGACCTTTACGGTAAAGGCATGGACGGAGGCGGAGCGGTATCATTTCCTTGATTTTATTTCCAGCCAGTCCACCATGCACCGGATTGCGAAGTTTGATTTGGACAATCAGTACAGCGAGTATACGGACAAGCGTATGATTGCCATTATGAATGAGTTAAAGGACAAGTACAATGAGACGCAGGACCCGGAGGATTATTTACGACTTCTGTACTCCAATCCCTGCGGCTTTAAGCTGACGGCGGCCATGACCACCAATTACCGTCAGTTAAAGACCATTTATGCCCAGAGAAAGAACCACAGACTGCCGGAATGGCGTGAGTTCTGTGCCTGGGTGGAGACTCTGCCGTACGCAGAGTTTATTACCGGTGTAAAGGCAGAAGCATAACCGGAGGCTTAGGGAAGCGTTGCATGAAGCAGAGCTTCCTTAGAAATAAGCATTCAGGATTGATTTTGCCAATAGAGTCAGTTGTTCTGCACGGAATTCGTCCGTATACGGTGTATAGCAGAAATTACTTTTGTAATCGGAATAGAAGCATGGAAGAGAGGAGTCCTTCTGTGCTTCTTTTTTTATCGGTGAGACTATATGTTCTACATCTGTAGAGTCTGCTTTTTGCTGCGTGTTTTTCTGAGTACGAAGGGTCAACGGCAGAAATACTCCGGTTTTCTTCGTATAACAGGTGGCAGCGGTAGCCTTTTTCCTGTATTCCTTTTCCACGAAGGAGGCTACACTTTTGTGCATGGCGCAGTCTTCAAGAGGCAGGTAGTAGTAGTCTGCCGGGTTCGGATAGAAATACTTCAGTTCCCCGGTGAAAACCGGGAGAAGCAGTGTAACGGTACCGTCGGTATGAAGCTGTAAGGAAATTTCCTTATTGTCAAAGGCAAGTAAAAATTCACAGTGCTGTGGCAGGGTAAAAGGAAGAACATAGGTGACTTCCAGTACAGCAGGAATCGGTGTGGATAGTTTGTCCGGTTTCGAAAAAGCAGGGATTTCGTTATAGGTAATTGCCGACGCACTCTGTAAGTGTTCCGTATGCAGTTCCTTCGATAAATTCTGCAAAAACAGAAGTACCGTAAGAGACGGAAGATTTTTGATATCCTCCGCATTATGTAACAGAAGAACATGACCGAGGGCTGTGACCTCCTGTTCTTTGCTGTGATTGGTCAGTTCGTTTAAGCGGTACAGGCCAAGAAATTGCGCATAGACCTCAATTAATTCACCACCGGAGAAGGTATCCGTTCGGGTAAAACCGAAGAATTGCTCCATGGATTTTAACTTCAAGTCCTCCGTCGGTAAGTAGTTCTTAAGCTTGCGTGCAACTGCGTATAAATCCAGGCTTTCCAAGCCGGACAGAGGGTAAGTCAAACAGTGCCGTTTGGCCTTTTTCTCCAGAAATGGCAGATCAAAGCCGGTGCCGTTGTAGTGGAGAAGTAGGTTGTACGTCTTTGCTTTATCAAAAAAGAGGCGCAAAAGCTCCTTTTCCTCTGCAGGCTCCGTCGTCATCCATTGGGTAAGGTAATACGTACCTTCTTCTTCATAGGCACAGCCGATGAGATAAACATAGGAACTTTGGGCGGACAGACCTGTGGTTTCGATATCAAAATAAAGCGCCCGTTTGGTTTGTAAATTGGGCGGAAGATATGGCGTAAATTCCGGTGTAAACGGTGTAGTTAAAGTAATCATAGGAGCACTCCCTTTGTAATAAGGCACACGGTTTGCGGTACCTTAGCGATAGTATCAGTGTATCATATGTTTGGCGGTTTGGGTAGTGGAAAGCAGAAAAAAGTGCAGGCAACCCTTTCTTACATTTTGCGGAAAAATAAGAAAATAACTATTCCATCTAAGAAAGTGTTGTGCTATACTATAAATGTGAAAGTCTATCCGTAGGGAGGTGATCGCATGAAGCTGAATCAGTGTAAGTATTGCGGGGCAATGTTTAAGAGTCCCTATACATCTGTGGTTTGTAACCAATGCAAGGAGTTGGACGATATTTTGTTCAGCCGGATTGAAGAATATTTAAAAAAGTTTCCTAACAGTAACGCGATTCAGATAGCGGATGGGTTGGAAATTCCGACTTTTGAAGTGGTGCGGTTTATCGATGAGGGAAGACTGCAGTTTTCCAAAGGGAAATTCGAACGGTTGAAGTAGAACAAAAGCGAGTGACCGTAGCAAACGGTTGCGTTGAAAATACAGTACGAGGTGACAAACGTGATTGCATATATTAAGGGCGTGTTCGCAGAAGCGGACGGGAACGCGGTAATGATAGAGACGGCAGGAGGTATCGCTTATGAAGTGGCGGTGATGCCTTCCGATTTGGAGAAGCTCCCGGCTTCGGGAGAGGAGCTTAAGCTTTACACTTATTTGCAGGTCAAAGAAGACGGTGTGGCATTGTTCGGCTTCCTGTCAAAGGTGGATTTGACTATATTTAAGCTTCTGATTACAGTCAGCGGTATCGGTCCGAAGTTGGGTCTGGGGATTTTGTCCTCCATCGGAGCGGATGAGCTTCGTGCGGCGGTGCTTTCCGAGGATGCGGATCGTTTGGCGGCGGCACCGGGGATCGGCAAAAAGACGGCAGGACGTCTGGTGATTGAGCTGAAGGATAAGATTATGGCACTGAATGTTGCTTTTTCGGAGAAATTCGTAGCGAATACGGTATCCTCGAAGCAGTCCGAATCAGAGGAGGCAAAGAAGCTTCGTGAGAATGCCTTGCAGGTATTGGTGGCACTGGGGTATGCAGAGAAGGAAGCAGCCCGCGCGGTAAAGGAAGTAGAGATTACGGACGGAATGACCGACGACGAGATGGTACGCTTGAGCTTACGGCAGTTGGGCTAACATTTGCCTTCGCGGTTTATGGCAAAGGGCGAACCGGGAGAGAACAAAAGGTGTAAGGAAGAGGATAGAATGGCGAAACGATTGATTACAACGGAAGCGCTGGGAGATGAGAAAAAGAGCGAAGCGGGTCTTCGGCCGCAGTTGCTTCAGGATTATATCGGACAGGCAAAGGTCCGGGAGATGCTTAAAATCTATATCGAGGCGGCAAAGGAACGAGGAGAAACACTGGACCATGTGTTGTTTTTCGGACCGCCGGGCTTAGGAAAGACCACACTTGCCGGGATTATTGCCAACGAGATGGGGGTGAATATCCGTACCACAGCGGGACCGGCCATCGAAAAGCCGGGGGATATGGCCTCGATTTTGTATAAGTTAAACGAGGGGGATGTGCTCTTTATCGATGAGATTCACCGAATTCCTCGTCAGGTGGAGGAGTTTTTATATTCTGCCATGGAGGATTTTTCCATGGATGTCCTTATCGGCCAGGGAGCCAGTGCAGTGTCCAAGCATTTTTCCCTGCCGCATTTTACACTGGTGGGAGCAACCACCCGTGCAGGTATGTTAACCGCACCTCTTCGTGACCGTTTCGGCGTGGTAAGTCGTTTGGAGTTTTACACCGATGAGGAGCTGACCCGGATTGTCAAGCGTTCCGCTGGCGTGTTACAGGTAGAGATTGAAGAGGACGGAGCATTGGAGATTGCTCGTCGTTCCCGAGGAACGCCTCGTCTTGCCAATCGTTTCCTGAAGCGTGTCAGAGACTACGCTCAGGTAGTGGGAGACGGTGTAATTACAAAGGAACTGGCGGATAAGGCGTTGGATTTGTTAGAAGTGGACAAGGAAGGTCTGGACCACATTGACCGGAGAGTACTGACTGCCATGATCGAGAAGTTCCATGGCGGGCCGGTAGGCTTAGAGGCTGTGGCGGTCAGCATCGGAGAGGATGCGGGGACCATCGAAGAAGTATATGAGCCGTTTCTGGTACAGAACGGATTTGTGGCGCGGACACCGAGAGGTCGTGTGGTATTGCCGAAGGCATATCGTCATGTAGGGCTTCCGGAGCCGGATACGAAGGAGTAGTCAGGAGGGGACAAGATGAACAAGAAAAACGGAGTTGAAGTTATCATCAACGGAAAACGGGTAAACTTAAGCGGTTATGAAAGCGAAGAGTATTTGCAGCGTGTGGCAACGTACCTGAACGCAAAGTATAACGAACTCAAGCAGACGGATTCCTATCGTATGTTAGATATGGAAATGAAGAATATGGTGCTGCAGCTGAATCTGGCAGACGATTATTTCAAATTAAAGAAGCAGATGGAGGAGACCAGCGGAGATTCCGTTGCTAAAAGCGGTGAGATTTTCGATTTAAAGCATGAGGTCATTACCGCCCAGACGAAGTTAGAGGCCGCACAAAGAGAAATCGAAGCCTTAAAGAAAGAGAATCTGGAAGCACAGAAACGAATTATACGGTTGGAAACCGAGTTAGAGGGATATCATGGAAAAGCCTGAAATTCTGGCTCCGGCAGGTAGTATGGAGGCCTTAAAGGCCGCGTTGTCCGCAGGAGCCGATGCGGTATACATGGGAGGGAGCAGTTTCGGTGCTAGAGCGTACGCAGATAATCCGGATACGGATGAGATGATTGAGGCCATCCGGTATGTGCATTTGCGGGGAAAACGCTTGTACCTTACGGTAAATACGCTTGTGAAGGAGCAGGAGTTCGGTGCATTGTACGAGTTTCTAGCTCCTTATTATTCCGCCGGTCTGGATGCGGCCATTGTACAGGACGTAGGTGTTATGCGCTTTTTGGCAAAGGAGTTTCCGGGCCTTTCTATGCATGCCAGTACCCAGATGACACTGACGGCGGCAGAGGGGCTTCGTTTGTTTGACAAGTATCCGGTGACACGACTGGTGCCGGCAAGAGAGCTGTCCCTGTCGGAGATTGCAGATATATGTAAGAAGAGCGGAAAAGAAGTTGAGATTTTTGTTCACGGAGCTCTTTGTTATTGCTATTCGGGACAGTGTCTCATGAGCAGTATGATCGGAGGACGTAGCGGAAACCGCGGGCGTTGTGCGCAACCGTGTCGGATGGAATATGACAGCGAGGAGAAGGGGAAAAAGTACTGGCTCAGTCCGAAGGATTTGAGTGGGCTTACCATGCTTCCGGAACTGATTAACACCGGTGCGACATCCTTTAAAATCGAGGGGAGAATGAAGCGTCCGGAGTATGCGGCGGCGGTAACGGCGGCGTACCGGAAGTTTACGGATTTATATGGTTCTCTCGGTGAAGAGGGCTACCGTGCCTATTTGCGGGAGCATCCGAACCTGCTTGCGGAAGAGACGGAACGTTTGGCGGATGTTTACAACCGGGGGGGATTTACAAGTGGTTGTTTTACGGCCCATAACGGGAAAGGCTTGATGTCGATGAATCGTCCGGGACATTTCGGTGTGCCGGTTGGCGAGGTGGTGTCCGGAGGTAAGGGCGAAGCTTTGATTCGGCTGACAAAGGATGTACAGGCACAGGATGTGCTGGAACTTCGAAGAGAAGCGGAGAAAGCGTCCGGAGTGCCGGGTTATTACGAATATACGTTGGGAACCGGTGCTAAGGCCGGGGAAAAGATAAAGGCAAAACTGCTTCCGAAGCTTTCCGCAAAACCGGGGGATACGGTATACCGGATGCGGAACAGTGTACTGTTGGAACAGCTTTCGGATACTTATGTAAAGAAAGAATTAAAGGTGCCGGTAACGGGGACATTTTATGCGAAGGCAGGCGAGGTGTGTACCTTAGAGGTGTCTGCTTCCGGAGAGAGTTTGCTTGTTCCGGTGGCGTTCCCGGAACAAAAGAAAGAGCTTGTTTCCGTAGTCTGTGAAGGATTTGTATGCGAGAAAGCAGGAAAGCTTCCGGCAACGGAGGATACGGTAAAGAAGCAGCTTTCAAAGACCGGGAATGAACCGTTTTATTTTGAAAAATTAAATGTTACGCTGGCGGATGATGTGTTTTTGCCAAACGGGTTGTTAAATGAACTGCGCAGAACCGCACTGTCCATGCTTTCCGAGGCGATACAGAGCCGGTTTGAACGGAGAGAAGTATCCGAATGTGTCGGACCGGAAGCGGAATCGTGTCCGAAGCTTGCTGTTTCTGCGGAAACAGAGACAGAAAAGGAGACTGCATGTAGGAATCGTGAGGATGGTCGTTGTCTGCCGTATCTGGATTGTATTGTCAGTACAAAGGCACAGGCGGAGACGGTGGCAAAGTACCCGCGGGTACGCCGGATTTATGTGGATTTTACCGGCTACGGAGTGTCTGCGGCTTGTGAATATGCGAAGGAGCTGCGACAAAGCGGGAAGGAAGTATGGTATTGTTTTCCGCGGATTTGTCGAAAAGAAACGTTAGAGCGGTTTAAGGTATTATTGGAAGAATTGAAGCAATGTTTTGACGGCTACTTAATTCGAAACTATGAGGCGTTGTCCCTGGTAACGGAGTCAGACCCGCAGTGGAAGAAGCGCTGTGCACTTGATTACACGATGTATGTGATGAACCGGGAGGCAAAAGCGTTTTACCGCGAACAGTTCGGAAAGATTGACGGAATACTGACAGCGCCGGTAGAACTTTCCCAAAGAGAGCTGCAGAGTCTCGGAGTAGAGGATATGACGTTGGTTGCATACGGACGACTTCCGCTCATGGTGTCGGCACACTGCGTGAAGAAATCCATGGGGCTATGCAGAAATAAAAATGGTATGGAGTGGTTGGAAGATACGGAGCCGGTTGTATTGACGGACCGTGTGGGAAAGAAGCTGCCGGTAAAGCAAAATTGTTTGGAATGTTACAATCTGATATATAATCCGGAATGCCTATCGCTTCTTGATGGGACGGATACGGTGGAACGCCTGCATCCGCATGCAATCCGGTTGGATTTTACCTTTGAAACGAAGGAAGAAACAGAACGTATTTTAAGGAGTGCGGACGGTGGCGACGCGCCGGTAACCGGTCCGGGCTATACCAGAGGGCACTTAAAAAGAGGGGTGGAATAAAATGGGAACGGCGTTTCTGGCGTTGGTGAATTACGGTACGGCGGGATTGTTGCTTGCGTATAACGTGCAGGCCTTTCTTTGCATGCGAAAAAGAGAGCAGGGACGGAAAAAATCCTTAGCGGTGGTCATGAAGGCCGAAATCGCTTTGATTTTTGCGCTCTGCTTTTTTACGTTGTATTTGCGAAGCGGGGAGGGAAGGTATCTGTTGTTTTTCGGAATACAGCTTGTGATATACAGTATTCTGGATTATGTATACGAACGGTTATATCCGAAGATGTCCGGTTTGTTGTTTGACCATATGATGTTGCTCTTGTGCGTGGGGTCGGTGCTGTTGGCAAGACTGGATTTTAGCGGCGCAATTCGACAGTTTGTCATTGTGGCTGTGGCGCTGGTTGCGGCATTGTTTATACCGGCTTTTATCCGGGCAATGCATCGTATCGAACGATACGGTTACGTATATCTGGCGGGAGGAATCGCAATTCTTTTGCTGGTATTTTTCTTTGCGGGAGAACGTTTGGGGGCGCGCATCTGGGTAAAGCTGTTCGGCGTGGCCATGCAGCCCTTTGAGTTTGTAAAGATTTTGTTTATTTTCGGTTGCGCTGCGGTGCTTCTTCGTGCGAAGTCGTGGAAGGGTACACTGGCCGGTATGGCTTTGGCGGGCGTGCATATTTTACTGATGGCGGCATCGAATGATTTGGGCGGTGCGCTGTTGTTTGCCGTAGTATTCTGGATATTATTGTATTGCTCCGACGGAAAAAAAAGATGGATTTTCGGAGGCTTGGCGGCAGCAGGCGGAGCATGCGTTGCGGCATATTACTTGTTTTCCCATGTGCAGGTCCGGGTGCTGGCGTGGAAGGATCCTTTTGCGGTGGTAGACAACGAAGGCTATCAGCTGGCCCAGTCGTTATTTGCCATCGGGAATGGCGGATTTTTCGGTACGGGACTGTTAAAGGGGGCCCCGGAGCAGATTCCTGTGGTAACTACCGATTATATATTTTCTGCGGCATGTGAGGAACTTGGAGCGCTGTTTGCGCTGGGACTTCTCGGAATCTATGTACAATGTATGATTTTGCTGATCCGGATGGCAGAACGCTTTTCGGAAGATTATTACCGGTTAGTGTTTACCGGGTTTGCGGCAATGTTTACAACACAGGTGTTGTTAAATGTGGGGGGCGTAACGCGAATGCTTCCTTCTACGGGAGTACCGCTGCCCTTTGTCAGTGCCGGCGGCAGTTCGGCTGCCAGTATGGTATTGATGTTTATGTTGATTCAGGGAATGCAGGAACAAAGCGGTGCACAAGCAGTGGCGAAACGTTATAAGGACGGATTTGTACCGGGAGTTCTTACGGAAAAAGCAAGGGGAGCCCTTCGCCGGTGCTTACTTGTTTTCCCGGCAATATTACTGGTGGTGGCACTTTACTTTACGGTGTTTATCTGTACGGAAGCCCGGACGGTGATTTTTAATTCTTATAACCGGAGACAGGCAAAGCTTGAGGAGCAAAATGCCAGAGGAGCGATTTTTGATACGGACGGAAAACCGCTTGCCTTTACGATGCTTTCCGAAGAGGAAGAGGTGAGGAAGTATCCGTACGGAAGACTGTATGCCCATGTGGTGGGCCAGGTAAATAACGGTTCCAGCGGACTGGAGGCGGTGAAAGAAATTGATTTGTTGTCGGCGTCTACCGGTGAACTCAGTAAGCTTTTATATCGCATGAAGGATGCGCAGATTCCTGGAAATAACTTGTTCACGACGCTTCGTACTGATTTACAGGAGAAGGTCTATGAGACTCTTTCGGGATATTCGGGAGCGGCCTGTGTGACGGAAGTGTCAACCGGAGCCTTATTGGCATCGGTTTCTTTGCCGGATTTTGAACCGGAGAACCCGGCCGGACCCGGAAAAGAAGAGGAGAACGGGCCTTATTTTAACAGAGTCTTTTACGGGGAGTATCCGGTAGCGGATGCCATAGAATGGTTCCGGACAGCGGCGGTATCCTATGAAGGAAAAGTACCGACACCGTTCGGGGAGACGGTGGTGACCGACGGAACGGTGCTGACCCCATACGGGGCAGCGGTATTTGCGGGAGCATGCGGAACGGGCGGTGTATATAAAACCCCCCATGTGGTAAGGAAACTTACGGATGCTTCGGGTAAGGAGATTTATCGTACGGAAACAGAGACATACCGATTGTTGAATACAGAAGAGGCAAAGCGCTGTTACGAGAGAATGTCCGTAAAAGAGACCGTAGACGGGCTTGCCTACCGGTATGTTGAGACAGAGGTGGCCTCCGGTACTTCGGGGAAAAAGCATTGCCTGGCTGCGGCACTTTTCCCGGCAGAGAATCCGAAGGTGGCGGTATGTGTGGTTTTTGAATTTCAAAACGGAGCGGGAGACGGCAGGTTGCAGACGGCCACAGAGCAGATTTTACAAGGACTTACGCTGCCGGAATAGTTGCTGGAAGCAGGAGGTAAGAAAGGAAATTTCAGAAACCTTATGCAGAACGGTTGCAAAGTTGGCGGAAATGATGTATACTTATAGTCAGTTATTGATGTCACACCAGCAGGAGGTATTGCAATGGTAGAAGCAACCAGCTGCGGCGGTGTAGTTATATTCAGAGGGAAGATATTACTACTGTACAAAAATTACAAAAACAAGTATGAAGGATGGGTACTGCCGAAAGGCACCGTAGAGGAAGGAGAAGAATTTAAGGATACGGCGATACGTGAGGTCAAAGAAGAGACCGGCGTAGATGCACAGATTATTAAGTATGTGGGCAAGAGCCAGTATACCTTTAACACTCCGCAGAATACGGTTTTAAAAGATGTGCATTGGTATTTGATGATGTCTGACAGCTATTATAGCAAACCGCAGCGTGAAGAGTATTTCATGGACTCCGGCTATTACAAGTTTCACGAAGCATATCATATGTTAAAATTTGCAAACGAGAAGCAGATTTTGGAACAGGCGTATAACGAATATGTGGACCTGAAAAAGAGTAATCTCTGGGGGAACAAAAAGTATTTTTAGTAAGAAAGAGAGCGATTGTGAATGCAGTCGCTTTTTTCTTTTCTATTGCTTTTTTTAGGGGAGTCGGATAAAATAAAAGTAAGTAATGTTACAAAGGAGGTTCGGGGTATGAAGAAGAATTCGTTTTGGATGAAATCGGCGTGTATGATCGGTGCGGTCATTGCACTTTTCGGATTATTATTGATTATGACAAAGGAATACCGGCAGGCAATCCGCGGAATGTCTTCGCTTTCGTATTTTAATTATAATCCGGTGGTTCTTTTGTGGCTGATTATTATGGCGGGACTGGTGGCTATCGGTCTTCTGATTTGGTTGGCAAAGATGATTTTTGACCGGGAACAGCTACTTACGGAGGCGGCTATGGAGGTCAGAAAAGTGACTAACAATATTCATGCCGGTGTGGTAAATTATATCCCGGAGGGAATTTGTAAGATTGTTTATGCCAGTCGCGGTTATTACGAGATTATCGGTATGGACCGGACCGGATTGTACGAGGTTTATCAGAACAGTCTGTTGGGCTTTATTCCGCCGGAATATCACGAGTTTTTCCTGAAAGCAGCAGCTTTAGAGCCGGAGGAGCACGCGGAAGAGACCATACGGATGCATGATTGTAACGGGAAAAACTACTGGATGCAGGTTACGCTGACTAAGGGTGTGCACGGTGGCAAGAGTGCGGTATCCGCGGTATTTGTGGATGTGTCCCGGTTAAAGGCAACCGAGGATAAGCTGTTGCGGGAAAAGGAGCGATATCGTATCGTAACCGAACTTAGTGACGAAGTGATATTTGAGTATAATTTTAAAAAGGATGTATTAACCTTGTCCGAACGTTTTTCGGAATTGTACGGTCTGGACAATGTCATCAAAGATTTTCGTAATCATATGAGTCTTCGGTTAAAGAGCATTCATCCGGAGGACCGGAAAACGACCATAGAGCAATTACTCAGAACGAGACGTGTAGGTGTCAACGATATCCAGTTCAGAATGAAAGATTTGAATGATGAGTATCAGTGGTGCAGAGCGTTGTATCGTGCGATTTGCGACGAGAACGGCGGACCGTTTATGGCTATCGGTAAAATCGCAAATATCAATTTGTTCAAAAAAGAAATCGAGCAGCTGGCCCGGGAGTCCAAAACCGACTCCATGACCGGAGCTTATAATAAAATGGCAACAAAGGAAATGATAGATGCGTATATTGAAAAGCAGAAGGATCGTGCGCACATGTTGTTGCTCATTGACGTGGATGATTTTAAAAAGGTAAACGATACCTATGGACACCAGTGCGGAGATGAGGTACTGACCTATGTTATCGGAAATCTCCGTAAAACCTATGTATCCGGTGAGATTATCGGTCGTGTGGGCGGAGACGAGTTTATCGTATTTATCGGAGATGTAGAGGATAAAGTACAGTTGATTGAAAAAGCACAGGAATTGAAGGAACTGTTGCATCAGCCGTATCAGCGGGGAGAGCAGACGGTACCGGTCAGCGCTTCCGTGGGCATTGCCATGTATCCGGAGGGCGGTTCCTGTTATGAGGAACTGCTATACAATGCGGATAATGCATTATACGAGGTAAAAGCCACAAAGAAGGGAAACTTTGCTATTTACGAGTCGAAACAGTAGGTCAGTCCCTCCAGTCCTCTTTTCGGATGATCTTTCCGAGAATTAAAGTCGTTACATAAGAAACACAGAAGATTCCGCAAACAAGGAGTAAAAGCAGTAGGGAAGAGAGCTGTGTTTCTTTTTGTAGGAAACGATAGAGAAGGACAAACAGCTGTGCCGGAAGAAAGGCGCACAGGGCCGGCAGAACCAGCCACTGAGAGACCGGCGGAAACGCTTTGCAGTATTTGCGTACCAGAAGGGCATCAAACAAGGTGCTGACCAACTGACTGACAAGCAGACCAAGCAGTACTCCGTAAATGCCTGTTTTCGGTACAACAAACACAATAATGGCCAAGCGTACCAAAAGACCGGCTACAGTGGTAAAAAAGGACAAATGAGGCTTCCCGAGACCGTTAATAACACTTCCCAGGGTGGTGGACAGGTACAGGAGCGGACAAAGAGGAGAGAGGATGCGGATGTAGTCTCCGGCCAGGGTGTTATGATAGACCGCAGTTCCGATGTCCTGTCCGAAATAAAAGAAGACGGCGGTGGAAAACAGACCGATGACAACACTGTATTTTACCGCGTTTCCTACGCATTGTTGCAGGCGGGGACGGTTTTTCTCATCCAGGTTTTCCGAAACCGCCGGAAGCAGAAGAACGGACAATGCTCCCGGAATAGCGGACGGGAATAGGATAAAGGGAACGGCCATTCCGTTTAAGATGCCGTAAAGGCTCAAGGCATCGGAATTTGTGAGGCCGCTTAACCGGAGCATCCCCGGAATGAAGACGGACTCTACGCTATGTAGGATATTGATGATAAGACGGTTTAAGGATAAGGGCATGGAAAGGGCAAGTAAGCGTTTGGTCAGTCCTGCGGTTTCACAGGGAGAAGCATGACGAAGCAGCTTGCTCCGATGCATCCGGTAGGCAATGCTGTTAAAAATGTTAGAGGCAACCTCCCCCAGTACCAGACCGATGACCGCTGCCAGGCATCTGCTCTCCTCATTGGAGAAGGCCGGCAAGGTAACAAGATAAAGGACGAGACCGATACGGACTACCTGTTCCAAAAGCTGGGTAAAGGCAGGAACGGTGGTCTGTTTACACCCGATATAATACCCGTTGATACAGGCGGTGACGGCACAAAACGGAAATGCAAGCGACAGAATACGCAAAGAGTCGGTAGCCCGGGGTTCCATGAGAAAGTAACGTGCGCAAGGCTCCGCACCGAAGTAGACAAAGACGGAGAGTACCAGGGAGATGCCGAAGGCAAGGAGCATGGAACGGCGCATAAGGCAAGAGGTTAAGGTTACGTTCCCCTTGCTGTTTTCTTCCGCTACCAGCTTGGACACGGCGGTTTGGATGCCGGAAGCGTAGAGGGTATAGCAGATTCCGTAGACCGGAAATATAAGCTGATAGATACCGAGGTATTCCGCCCCCAGTGCGTCCGCAAGACAAATACGATAATAAAACCCGAGAATGCGGGTAATCAAACCGGTAACGGTAAGGAGAATGGTTCCCTTTAAAATGGCATTTTTCAAGGCGGTGTCTCCGGGCTTTTTTTATTAGCTTATGAGTTTTATGGTGGGCATATGACGTGAAGTGCATAAAATAGAGATATAGAAGTTTGAGGATAACGACATGGAAAAGAAAATTATATATTTGGACAATGCGGCAACCACGCCGATGTACCCGGAGGCGGTGGAGGTAATGCTTCCCTATTTTACGGAGCGGTTCGGAAATCCCTCCAGCCAGTATAGTTTGGCCAATGAAGGAAAGCGTGCGATTGAAAGTGCCAGAAAGCAGATTGCGGCTACCATAGGCGCTCGTCCGGAGGAGATTTATTTTACAGGAAGCGGTACCGAGGCGGACAACTGGGCCATTAAGGCAGTGGCACAAGCTTACCGGGACAAAGGACGGCATATTATTACGACAAAAATCGAGCATCATGCGGTGCTTCATACCTGTGAGGCGTTGGAACGGGAAGGCTATCGGGTAACCTATCTGACCCCGGACGAGGATGGAATTATCTTCCCGGAAAGATTACTGCGGGTGTTGACGCCGGATACGATTTTGGTGTCCGTTATGACGGCAAATAATGAAATCGGGACGATTGAGCCGATCGAAGAGTTGGCAAAAATAGCAACGGAGCGGGGCATTTTGTTTCATACCGATGCGGTACAGGCGTACGGGAAGCTACCGCTATCGGTGGAAGATGGGAACATTGCCATGTTGTCTGCCAGTGCCCATAAAATCGGCGGACCGAAGGGCGTGGGCTTTTTGTATGTGAGACGGGATGTGCGGTTACAATCCTTCTTACACGGAGGCGCCCAGGAGAAGAGACGTCGTGCCGGAACGGAGAATGTACCTGGAATCGTAGGGTTTGCGAAGGCGGTGGAATTGACCTTTGCGTCGAGGGAAGAGTCGGAACAGAGGGAGAGCGAACTTCGGGATTATTTTATGGAGCGAGTGCTTTCGGAGATTCCCTATGCCAGAGTGACCGGTTCGGTAAAAGAGCGTCTTCCCGGGCATGTGAGCTTTTGTTTCCAGTTTATTGAAGGGGAAACGGTGTTGATTATGCTGGATTCCGACGGAATCTGCGGCTCCAGCGGTTCGGCCTGTACCACGGGGCAGACAGAGCCGTCCCATGTACTGACGGCAATCGGACTTCCGGAAGATGTGGTCCATGGGGCGCTTCGGTTTACCTTGGGACGTGATACCACGAAGGAAGATATTGATTTTACCATAGACCGGATGAAGGAAGTCATAGGGAGAATCAGAGCAATGTCCCCGTATTATGCAAAGTTTGCAGCGAGGGACGGAAAAGAATAGATGGGATATGCAGTGTGATTCTACAAAGATAGAAAGGTAGTTTTATGAGAAAAATAGTAGTTGGCCTATCCGGCGGTGTGGATTCCGCCGTGACGGCATATTTGTTAAAGGAGCAGGGATACGAGGTCATCGGTGTGACCCTTTGTATGCACGAAAATGCGGAAAAGGAAGTAGCAGATGCGGCTGAAGTAGCTGAGCGCATCGGGATCCGGCATCGTGTTGTGGAACTTAAAGAGAAGTTTAAAGAGAATATTATCCGGTATTTTACGGAGTCTTATAAGCAGGGAGAAACCCCGAATCCGTGCATGGTGTGCAATCCGCTGATGAAGTGGACGGCACTGCTTTCTGTGGCGGAAGAGGAAGGTGCGGAAGGGGTTGCCACCGGTCATTACGCGGGCGTGGTGCGACTTGCAAACGGCAGATATGCGATTCGTTGTGCGGTGTCTTCCGCAAAGGATCAGGCCTATGTGTTGTACGGCCTTTCCCAAGAACAGTTGGCGAAAACGATGATGCCGCTGGCGGTTTATGAGAAGGAAGAAATTCGCGAAATCGCTGCAAAGATTGGACTTTCTGTGGCGGACAAGGCAGACAGTATGGAGATTTGTTTCCTTCCGGAAGGAGAGGTCTATACCGATTATCTGGTGCAGAAGGAAGGTGTTGTACCGGAACAGGGTAATTTTGTGGATGAAGCAGGACATGTACTGGGAACCCATCAAGGAATTATTTTTTATACGGTGGGACAGAGGAAAGGTCTCGGCATTGCTTTCGGAGAACCTCGCTATGTAAAGGAGCTTCGGCCGGAAACCAATGAAGTGGTACTTTCCGGAAATGATGCCCTGCAAAGCGCTGTGGTGTATGCCAGAGAATACAAAGGAATGGCGTTGGAGGAGCTGACAGACGGAATGCGACTGCTTGCGAAGATTCGTTACAGTCACAGAGGAGCCATGTGTACGGTGCATTTGGAAGACGCCGGATTGCGCTTGGAATTTGACGAGCCGCAGCGTGCCGCAACACCGGGACAAGCAGTGGTGTTTTACAGAGAAGAGACGGTAGAGGATGGTACGCAGGTGCTTGTGGTGGCAGGCGGTGCGGTGATTTGCAGATAAATCGGAGGATTAAAATGACGGAAGTGAAAAAGAGTGTAGTATTAGCTAACGGAACAGAAATGCCTACCATCGGTTACGGTACCTGGCAGGTGGAAAACAGTGCTGCCGGAGCGGATGCGGTGGCAGAGGCAATCAGGGCAGGCTATCGCCATATAGATGGTGCGGCACGGTATGAGAATGAGGTTAGTGTAGGAGAAGGTATTCGGAAATCCGGTATCGCTCGCGAGGAGCTTTTTGTGACGAGTAAGGTGTGGTTTACCCACAGAAAGTACGAGCAGGTGATTATGGCTTTCGATACCACATTAAAGGATTTGGGACTGGAGTACGTGGATTTGTATTTGATTCACTGGCCTGCAGTGGTAAATAATTACGAAAATTGGGAAGAGGTCAATGCGGAAACCTGGCGGGCTATGGAGACCATTTATCGTTCGGGAAAGGTGAGGGCCATCGGGGTCAGCAATTTCCTTCCGCATCATCTGGAACCGCTTTTAAAAACTGCGGAAATTGTTCCGATGGTCAATCAGATTGAGTTCCGTCCGGGCTATCCGCAGACGGAGTGCGCAGTGTGGTGTATGGAACATGGAATCGTGCCGGAGGCTTGGAGGCCGTTAGGTGCCGGTGCGGCACTAAACGGAGAACTGATGACAGAACTTTCCGCAAAGTACGGAAAAACACCGGCACAGATATGTTTACGATGGGTATTACAGCATGGGCTTACGCCGCTTGTAAAGTCCGCAAATCCGATACGTATGAGGGAAAATTTACAGATCTATGATTTTGAACTGAGTGCGGAGGATATGGCAAGGATAGATGCGCTACCGTGGGATGACGCGAATGCAGAGAAGCCGGATGAAGTGGTGGAGAGGTAGACTTTTTAGCAATGAGTCTTGCGTGGATCAATTTAGGGTGGGTTACGTGTATGGTCACCATCCTTCGGAAATTTAATTGGTTACGGGTGCCGGAGTATTTGAATCTCAAATACATAGAAAAATAAGGAGGTTTTCCAATGAAACATCGTAGGCTTGTTATTTCGGTGCCTTTGTTTTTGCTTGCTGTGGTCTGGCTTTGCGCGGGATGTAAAAAAAACAACGATGCTGTTTTTGACAGTGAGATTGTTCCGCCAAAGTTTAGTCATGAGACCGGTTCTTATGATGCAGAGTTCACGCTGGCGGTTGTTGCTGATAGCGGGACTACCGTGCGTTATACCCTTGACGGCAGTTTGCCTACGGCAAAATCACCGGTATTCCCGGCAGAGGGAATGGTTATAGCTGACCGCTCCGGGGAACCCAATGTTCTGGCAGCCGTAAGCACGAATGAAATATCGCTGGAAACCGACCATGTTCCTCCGACAGTCACCAAAGGTACCGTTATTCGGGCCGCTGCGTTTTCGTCGGATGACAAAAAAATGAGTGCGGTCACCACAGAAACCTATCTCGTTGGCCTTGACTACAAGGACATTAAGATTGTTTCTCTTGTGCTTGACAGCGACAGTCTTTTTGATTACGAAACCGGTATCTATGTTATGGGAAAATATTATGATGACTGGATGGCTTCCGATCCTGAAGCAAAGAACGCAGGCTCGTGGGAAATCAAGGGTAACTTCTCCCAAAAAGGACGTGAATGGGAGCGAGAGGTGTTGTTCCAGCTCATCGAGAACGACGGTTCTTTCGGTGTCGAGCAGAACATGGGCATACGAATCATGGGCACTGCCACCCGTACCTATTATCAGAAGAGCTTTCGCCTGTATGCCCGTGAGGAATACGGCCGAAAGCGTCTTAAGTATTCTCTGATTCCGGGGCTTATGACCGACACCGGAGAGGAGTCGCTTAACGAATTCAAGACCTTCATTTTGCGCAATGGCGGCAATGATAACTATTTCACCCTTTTACGTGACCCTTATGTTCAGGCACTTTTGCCTGAACGTGACTTTGCAACTCAGGGCGCAGAACCGTGCATTGTTTTCATTAATGGTGAATACTGGGGCATTTACAGTATTACCGAGGATTATTCCGACAACTACATTGAAGATAATTACGGCGTTGATGATAAGAATGCTATTATAGTCAAGAATGTGGTGGGTGCTGAGGCGACGGTTGATGAGGGCGAGCCGGAGGATATCGACCTCTACAAGGAGTTGGACGGTAGTATCTACTGGCGCGATTTCACGCAGACGGAGCATTACGATTGGCTCTGTGAGAAAGTTGACATGGAAAATCTCATTGACTATATGGCGGTTTTACTCTACATTGACAATGGCGACGGTGCGTTTAACGGCAACAACTGGCGTGTCTGGCGTGCAAGAGAAACAGACGACCAAAACGAGTATGCAGATGGCAGATGGCGTTTTATGCTCTATGATAATGACTTTGCGCTGGCCTTCCGTCCTGACGAGGGTGGTGCAGAGAAAAATACACTGGAGCAGGTTCGGAATATCGACTGGGGTTGGGGACTTCTGTTTAACAAGCTCATGGAGAACGAGCAGTTTAGAGCACAGTTCATCAATACATTCATGGACCTTCGCAATTCATGCTTCCATCCGGAGGAGGCACTGGAGACGCTTGATGAAATGCAGAGCGTAATTGCTCCTTATATAGCAGAACAATACAGACGTAACGGTCCGGGATGGGTTACCCAAATGACAGATGATGAGATGGAAGGACGATTTGAGGATGAACTTGACCATATCCGTCAATTCATGAACGGCCGTTATGACTATTCCGTAAGCATGCTCAGAGAAGGTTACGGTCTGGGTGAAGCATATAGCATCAGCCTCGGCGCAAACAATCCGGAGGGTGGAACGGTCAGAGTAAATACTGTCACTCCTAATCTTAATGATGGCACATGGCAGGGCAAGTATTTCTCTGAATATGAGATAACCTTGACTGCTGTTCCGACGGAAGGCTATGTCTTTGCCGGCTGGAGCGGAGGGGTCACGGAACAAAAGGCAGAGATTACGATTCGACTTACGGAAGATATGGAGCTGACCGCAAACTTTAAGAAGAAATAAAAGTAAATGCAGTTTTCTGGAAACATATTGCATTTTTGAAATACCTGTGTTATGATGTGAAAAACACTTTGAAAGGGAACTCTATGATGAACGTAATGAGAAACAGTTTAGAACGCAGAGAAGAACGTAGGCTCTTGTAATCATTGCAACCCGCATGGTTACAAGAGGTACGTCTTGTTTCTGTGCGGTTACTGTTTTTTATCATAGAGATGCAGAACCGTAACAGATTTAGCTTGAGGCTGAGTTTGATTACGGTTCTTTTTATTTTCGTGCAGGCAAAGTGAGCATGCGAGAAAACTGCGTGAGCTTGCTCACATGCAGTTACGCAGTCATGCGAACGCGCCCACGACCGAGCGGCTGTGCCGCGAGGTTGGGGGCGGTGCGGAGAACTGCCTGCACGGGATATTCTAGAAAAGGAGGTCAACTATGAACACAGATTTTTTGAAGAACACATTTTCAAAGGTAATCAAGGATTACGACACCGCAAGACCGGGGTATCCGCAGGAGTTGTATGATACTGTAGCCGGCTTTGCGGGAATCGGAAGGGATGCATCTGTATTGGAGGTGGGAGCCGGTACGGGACAGGCAACAGACCTATTTTTGTCGAGAGACTTCCGGCTTGATTTACTGGAGGTCAGCGATGAGCAAGTGCTATTTTTGAAGCAAAAGTACGGAAACAATCCCAAGGTGACGGTAGCAAAAGACTATTTCGAGCAGTATGAAACGGAAAAGAAGTATGACTTGATTTATTCCGCTACGGCGTTTCACTGGGTGGATAGCTGGATTGGGTACCCGAAGGCGTGGGAACTGTTAAATGCGGGAGGAACTTTGGCGGTATTCTGGCATATGTCCTCGGTGACCTATTATGAGGGAGGGATTTTTGACGGACTGAACGCAATAAAGAAAAAGTATCTTCCGCAGGAGTCTCTTGGATTTGATGCGGAGGGGATTTTGAAGGTAAAGGAACGTAGAATTGCGCAGATACAGTCGGGCGGTTGTTTTGGAGAACCGGAAGTTTTTGAGTATCGGTGGACTGATACCTACGATGCGGAGCGATATGCGACGCTTCTTAACACGTATTCAGGGACGCAGGCATTGCAGGAGGAGAAAAGAGTGGAGTATTTGGAGGAGGTAAGAGAGTATATTAATGCGAACGGTGGGAAGGTGGAGTTACCGCAGCATGTGATGTTGTATTTGGTGAGGAAATAAAGGAGTAAAGAAAATGCAGACAGAGAGTAAGAAACACATCAGCTATCGAGAGGCTTGCATTGCGGACTGTTACGACCTTGCGGTATTAAAGGGAACGGTCTGGAATACAACCTATCAGGGGATTTATCCACAGGAAAAATTGACGGGATATGATGTGGAAAAGAATAAACGGATATTTGAGTCAATTGTAGAGAATTCGGAGATATCGTTATATGTGGCAACCGATGAGGAGAAAATCGTAGGATTTATGACCTGTGGGAAGCCGTACAAACCGTTTCGGGAGTATGGACAGGAAGTCGGATTATTGTATATTTTAAAAGAGTATCAGCGGCAAGGAATCGGTAGAGAGTTCTTTCGTATCGCAAAGAAGTTGGTCACAGAACGTGGATATAAGGAGTTCTTTTTAGCGGGAAACAGAAGGAATTATGATGCACAGAAGTTTTATTTTGCAATGGGAGGAGAAGTGCTTTGTGAAGATGGAGAACAAGTGAGGATAGGGTATAAGATATAGGATATATGTGAATCTTGACAAAAGTAGTACTACAGTATTACTTTTGCGGCGAAAAACTCTTAAGAAAAAGGGATGTGCAAAAGCACATCCCTTTTGAGTTACTTATTTACAACTTCATCATTCCCGGCTTCCTCTCTTTATATACCGCATAATACCGGAAGCCAAGGTCCTTTAAAAGCTCTGCGCACCGTTTAATATCCGCACCCACATCGCTTGGATAATGGGCGTCGGAGCCCAGAGTCAACAGTTCACCGCCCAGTTCTTGGTAGCGGCGAAGGATTTCTTCCTTCGGGTGAGGGAAGGAGAGTCCCTTTCGCAGTCCGGCGGTATTGACCTCCAGTGCCTGTCCGCGGGAGATAAGGGTACGTAATGTTTCTTCAATCAAATCCGCATAATCCCGTACGGAATAGTCTTTTACCAGAGAAACCGAGTCCGGTAAATAGCGGATGATGTAGTCCAAGTGACCGAGGGAGTCAAAGTTTGTATGTTCCGCTACGTTGGTACGGATGTCTTCGAAGTAGCGCAGAAGACGGTCGCCCGGCAGGTCCCAGTATTCCTGATAGTAAGGGTCCAGTTCATCTACTACATGTGTAGAACCAAGGACAAAGTCGTAGGAATGTTCTGCTAACAATGCATCCATCCGCTTCCGCAAATCAGGTCGGTTCGGGCGCAGGCCTAATTCAATGCCAAGAAGCAACTCCGGCGTGTTTTTATCGGATAAGGTCTGTTCCTTTAGCGGAAGCAGTTCTTTAAAGTACTCCTTGGTATCAAAAACAAACAGGGTATCGTCTACCGGAAAGTCCAAGTCCATGTGGTCCGTAAAGCAAAGGGTAGAGAGTCCCGCTGCCTTGGCGGCAGAGAGCATTTCCCGCGGGTCTGCCTTGGAATCGCTGGAGAATTTGGTATGGGTGTGGGTATCGGCTAATATCATGGGATGTCCTTTCTATTATGCAAGTGTAAGTATTAAGGTTCGACGCTTATTTCTTTCCAGTTCCGATATCTGTTTTGCAGAGGTAATACGCCTAATAACCACAAAAGAAGAATCGGAAGCGCGGTAAGAAACGTACAAAAGGTCAGATGACTGAAATGTAAAATAACCAGACATCCGATGAGTGAAATAACAATAAAAGTAAGCCAGGTGTACTTGGCGATTTTCCATTCCGTCTCAGCAACTACAGAAGTTTTCTGGATGGCAATAAATCTCCATGCAATCATGCTGACGGTGGCAACAAACCAGGTGATACCGACGGAGAGAAGCATGGTTATCAGATTCACAAATCCGTTAAAGCCGGCAATACATAGGTTGGCAGCGGGAGAAAAATCAGCCCCGTCTGCATTACAGGAATCGGTATAGGGGATTTGTGCGGTCAGTGCCCGGGTGTTCCAGGCAAATGCCAGAATAAATAACAGCTGTACCAGTGCGATTGCGATAAAACTGTAAATTCTTCCTTTTTGTGCTTTGGTTAATCCTTTCATTTGTGTCATGGTAATCCCTTCCCTTTTATAAACATATTTTAGTCGGAAATCTCGGTCAATCCCGAAATATCCGGTGTTGCCATCAGCGAGTAGTTGGTATAATATACCACAAAGCCCGGCTTTGCACCGTTCGGTTTCTTTACCTGCTTCTTGTCTACATAATCCACTTCTACCTTTCCGGCATCCTTGTTCTTGGAATAAAAGGCAGCCAGTGCGCCCGCATCCTCAAATACGTGGTCCGGAATGTCACGGCCATCGTTCTTTAATATGACATGGGAACCGGCGCAATCCTTGGCATGGAACCACCAGTCGTTGCCGTTGGCAAATTCAAAGGTCAGATAATCGTTCTGGTAGTTGTTCTTTCCGACATACAAATCAAAGCCGTCCTCGGTGCGGTAGTGGAGCGGTTTTGCGGTAATCCGCACTTTTTTCTCCTTCTTTCCTTTGCCGCCCTTTTGGGCAACCATGTGCTTCTTTAAGTAGCCGTACTCCGTAAGCTCGGCTTTTATCTGTACCAGATCCTCTTCGTGACGGGCAATTTCCAGAGAGTTTTTGATGGACTCTAAGTGAAGGATAGCGGATTTTGTTTCTGCCACCTGCTCCGTCAATGCCTCGTAGGTACGCTTTAATTTATTATACTTTTCGAAATACCGTTTCGCATTGTCCAGGGCGGACATAGTCTCATCTAACGGAATGGTCATCGGTTCGTCGGTGTAGTAGTTGGTAACGGTAGTTTCCTTGGCACCCGGCTCCACGCCGTAGCCGTAAGCAGTAAGGAGTTCTCCGTAAACCTTGAATTTATCACGGGATTCCGTGTCCTTTAATTGTTTGATCTGCAAATCATATTTCTTTACTTCACGTTCCAATGCAGACTGCAGTACCCGGCGTAAATCCGAAGAACGCTGACGGATACGGGTAACCGTATTTTTCTCGGAATAGAAGTCCTGAAGGAGGGCGGATACCGAAACAAAGTCCTCTACTTCGTACGGTTCTTCTTCGTAAAGGGTAAGTACAGTGGCGGAAAAAGCCACCGGTTCCCCGTCTTTACGCACCAGATTTGGCGTAAATTCTCCGTTTTTAATATCCTCCGTAAGATCCGTAAATACACGGAATAAGTGACGCATAAAGTCTTGGTCAAACTCCGCTGCCGGCATGTCAGGGGAGAGTCCCGCACGGTGACAAAGCTCGTTGGCGGTCTGCGGAGAGAGTCCGGTAAAGGTGGTATACAGAGCCTTGCTAAGCTCCATCGGCTTTTCCTGTATGGTCAAAAACTCCTCAAAGGAAACCGTCAATGGGTCCAGTTTTTCCTGGGTTTGAGGAATAAAGTACGGGCGTCCCGGAAGTACCTCACGGACGGAGCTGACCATACCGGACACACGCTTGATGGAGTCCAGAATCATACCGTTCTCGTCTACCAGGATGATGTTACTGTGTTTGCCCATGAGCTCTACCATAATGTGCTTCTGACACACGTCCCCCAGTTCGTTTAAATGTTCCACCGTAAAGTCCACGATACGCTCTAATCCCGGCTGGGTCACGGAAAGAATCCGGGCACTGTTAAAGTGCTTGCGCAGAAGCATGCAGAAATTCGGCGCGGTCAGCGGGCTCTGCTTACCATCTTCCGTCAGATACAGAAGCGGAAGAGAAGCGTCCGCGGAAATCAAAAGCTTATAGGTGTCATAGTTTTTTATTTGTAGCTGCAGCTCGTCCTTTTCCGGCTGGGCAATCTTTACGATGCGTCCGCCGGTTAAGGTGTCGGAAAGCTCCTTAACTAAAGCTGCGGTCATAAGTCCGTCAAATGCCATGGTGATGTCCTTTCTTGGTTTACTAATGTATAGTGTACCACAGAAATAGGAGAGTGTCACTAAAAAATATTGAGACGGGGTTCGGAAACAGTAAGCGGATGGTTCACATGTCAGTAATGTTAAAAACGTGAAAGGTGGTGTAAATGAGGGCATCTTAGATAGGGTTTGGCAACTTGGGAATGAAAAAGTACATCTTAGTTGAAATATCGACGCGTTATCTTGAAAATCGACCTGTTGTCGGCATGATGTTGCGAATAAGTTGCTGGTATGGTAGTGTGAGTTTGGAAAAGAATGAATATTAAGGAGGTATTACTGTGAAAAAATGTATTAAGTTGCTTGTTGCATTTGCGATGGTGTTGTTTGCTGTTTCCGTAAGCAAAGGGGAGACTGCGTCTGCTTGGGAAGTACCGATCGGTGAGCAGAAGTTCGGTTACCGGGGAAGCTTTGACGGAATCGGTACCAAGCTGGGAACTGCGGAAGAACAGAAATGTTATCCGGAGATTACCGAAAAGTTTATCCGCACCTACTTAAAGCCGTTATATGACGGTGGTCGTATGTATGAATATGTAGGATTTAATCTGCCGTACGATAAGAATGGGTACAGAGGAAAAATCGTTGCATTATTGCCGGATGTCGACACTGTGGATAATCTCAGTTATGATGCGTTGTATTGCTTGGAAAATCTGAGCATTCTGATGAACGGACAGAAGAACGGACAAACTCAGTTAGTGTTGGAAGTGGTGAAAATAGGAAATCAGGGTACCGGGTATCGATATGCACTGCTGTCTCATGGTACTGATATGAAATCGTTAGTGACAGACGGGTTGATTACGGTGACAGAAGATTCCTATCCGAATACAAACAGTACGTTTACAGATCATTATACAATAAATTGTTATACATTAAGTGTACAGATAAAAGGTTATTTTCCGGGAATATCTGTAGTGCAGAATGGGTATGAGGAGATAAATTTTCAGAAAGAACATTATGGTCATGATGCTATTAGTGGCGAGTTATTTGGTGAAACTGATATTTACCCTTACGGTAGAAAGGGAGGGTATTGTCGTAACTTTTCTTCAAAGGTTGATCTTACCGGTGTACAAAATGCCACACATGTCAAGATTACTTGCAAACGTGATGCAGTGCCGAATGTAACACTGGGAGCGCAAAAGCAGTCTAATAGGGTGTTTGAACTAAAATTTTCGTTGGTTCAGGATATGACCGAGAAGCGTACGTATATCTATGAAAGGGATGTTGTTACAGAAAGCTTGGCCAATTGGTTGTGGAGTGGTTATGGCAATTTGACATATAGAAAAGATTGGATTCCGAATTATTTATTTGGGTATCCGGCTCGTGATGCTTTACTAAATGATTTTGTTTTTGTACGTGAGGGTAGCACCGCAAGAGGAGTTACGACGCTCATTGTATGTATTGGGGAAAGCAATTTGTATTATCTTAAAACTGGGTATGAAAACTGCAAAACTGCGGAAGAACGGGTAAATTATTTGTATAATCGCATGGCTGGAACATTGAAGAATAAAAAGTATCTTACACCGGGAAAAACATATAAAATTGAATTCTATACAGGAGCCAAGTTCTTCTATTCCCACGGAAATTATGTCGGTTACGTGAAAAAGACTGTGAAATAAGGTAAGGAAAACGGCAGGGCATGCGAAAAGCATGCTCTGCTTTTGCTTTAGGGGGAAGTTTGCGTTCACTTTGAGGCTTGACATTGTACGGACAAAGTGGTAAGATATGGGAGTAATAAATATTTTTTGTTTTCAAAAAAAGGAGATTTTATGTATAGCATTGTAGGAAGAAACAGATAAGACACCGACAACGAAACAGTTGCAGGATTGACTTTTTACGCTAGAAGTCTGCCCTGAGGTATCTGCCTTACAAATGCTTCATAAATCTATTCATAGGATTCGTTATGATGAGATGGTGAGCAGAACTGTATGGTTCTGCTTTTGTTTTTCAAGGGAAATTGTATCTTGTTATGATGATGAACAAACCATGGATTTATTGGCTTTTTAGGGCGAATTCCATGGTTTTTTTATTGGAATTTTCCTCCGGTGTTCTTTTGGTAATCGGTAGCGTGTGAGACAAAACGGTAGAAAAGAAAGAATGCAAGGAGTATCTGAAATGAATCAGGAAGAAAAGTTATTGGAAATTAATAAGATAAAGGAGCTTTGGGCGGAATACGCTTTGACAGAATCGGCAAAGGAAAAGATTCGCGGTATACAGCCGGTACTTTCCGAAGCGGAGTTATCAGTGATGCAACGGGAAACCAGTCAGGGAAAACGGATGATTGAACTTTTGGGAAATCCACCTCTTGCATCCATACAGGGACTTACGGAAATTGTGGATGCTTCGGGAAAGGGAGACTGCCTTTCTGTGGAGCAGTTGCTTACGGTACAGCTTTTCCTTACCATGGTGCAACGACTGAAAAAATATTTGTGTGGAGGCAAGCAGTACGAGATTTCTCTTGCATGGTATGAAGAAAATTTGGAACCTTTGGAGGAACTCAGAGAGAGCATTTATACTACGATTGTCAACGAACAGGTGGCGGATAATGCGTCGAAACTGTTAAAATCCTTGCGGATGGAGATTGCCCAGACCGAGAGTAGGATGAGGGAAAAGGCGGACGCGGTCATGCGGAGCCATAAGGACTGCATGTCCGACAGCTTCAGTACTCTGCGAAACGGACGTATCTGCGTTCCGGTAAAGAAGGATTGCAAGTTTAAGATTTCAGGAACTGTCATTGATAAGTCCTCTACGGGAAATACGCTGTTTGTCGAGCCTGTGGCTTGCGGGGAATATTATGCCATGTTGCAAAGCCTGCGGATTGATGAGGAAAACGAGGTGCGTCGGATTTTGTACGAATTGACCGCAGAGGTGGATGCTCACGGAACAGAGCTGAAGGAGAATATCAAGTATATTGAGAAGCTGGATTACATTTTCTCGAAAGGAAAGCTAAGTCTTTTGTATGACGGAACAGAGCCGGTGATTACAACGGAGCGGGAAATTCGACTGGTTGATGCCAGACATCCGCTGATGAAGAAAGAAGTCTGTGTACCGCTGCAATTTCAAATCGGTAAGGGTGTGAACGGAATCGTCATTACGGGACCGAACACCGGAGGAAAAACGGTGGCGCTAAAGACCGTGGCATTAAACTGTATGCTGGCCCAGTGCGGTCTCCATGTGTCTTGTAAGGAAGCGACCGTTTGTATGAACAGTAATTACCTGTGTGACATCGGTGACGGGCAGAATCTGTCGGAAAATCTATCTACCTTTTCGGCCCATATTACCAATGTGCTGGATATTCTTCGCCGGGTAAATGACCAAAGTCTGGTACTGATGGATGAGCTTGGCTCCGGTACGGACCCGTTAGAAGGGATGGGGATTGCGGTAGCGATTTTAGAGGAACTGAAAAAGTCCGGTGCGTTGTTCCTTGTAACCACCCATTATCCGGAGGTCAAGGTATACGCGGAGCAGACAGAAGGTATCGTAAATGCCCGTATGACCTTCGATAAGGAGAATCTGAAACCGACCTATCAGATGGTCATCGGTGAGGCGGGAGAAAGCTGTGCGTTCCATATCGCAAGACGTCTGGGAATGCCGGAGGGAATGCTTCGTAGAGCGGAAGCGGCGGCATACGGCATAACGCAAGAAGAAACGGAAGCAGATCATCTGCAAAAAGAATTCTCCCAGCGTATTATTAAGAAAAAGAAGCCGACGGTAAAGAAGGCAAAGGGTAGAGAGTTCCGAATCGGTGACAGTGTTATGATTTATCCGGACAAGAAAATCGGTATCGTATGCCAGCCGGAAAATGAAATGGGCGTGTTACAGGTTCAGATGCTGAACAAGAAGATTTGGATCAATCATAAGCGGGTAAAGCTCCATGTGGCTGCGGAGGAACTGTATCCGGAGGATTATGATTTCTCCATTATCTTTGACAGTGTGGAAACCAGAAAACTGCGCCATGATATGGAACGGAAGCATGTGGAAGGCGTAACGCTGGAGCTGACGGGAGCCGAGGCGGAACGGGCGGAGATGCTTGGAAAGAAGAACAAATAAATGTAGTGTGATGAAGTTTACAGAAGAATACGGAGGTATCAGAATGAATCATATTGAAAAGTATAAAAAGTATTTTACGAAAGAGTATTTGATGGGACCGAATTCTTTCCGGTTACTGGATGAATTAATCAGAAGAAGTCCCGAAGATACGAATTACAAAAGAACATTGGACTTGGGATGCGGTTTTGCATTGACCTCACTTTTTATTGCCAATGAAACAAGTGCGGAAAATGTGTATGCTTTTGACTTGTGGGTGACCGCGTCGGAAAACTATGCGCGAATCAAAGCAAATCATCTTGAGGATACCATTATTCCGATTCACGGGGATGCGATGGATATGCCCTTTGCACAGGGATATTTTGACGCGATCATCAGTGTGGATTCCTATCACTACTTCGGCTGTAAGAAGGGTGTGTTTGCGGAAAAGATTTTGCCGTTCGTAAAAAAGGAAGGATATGTAATGATTGCGATTCCGGGCCTGAAAGAAGAACCGACGGGGGAACTGAAGGAACTGTTCACCACATGGGCCGAGGGGGATGACGCGGAGTTGTTTCGGACTGCCGGTTGGTGGGAAACTCTGTTGAAGGAAGAGTGTGGTGACCGATGTGATATTACCGTAAAGGAAGCGGAATGTTTTGATGTGGCTTGGCAGGAATGGTTTGAGTCAGGTCATGAATACGGTATTCGGGATAAGGAGTTTCTGGAAAAGGGTTTGGATAAGATTTTGAATTTTGTCTTGATCTATGTGAAGAAGAGGAAGTAAGGTGATGTTATGAAAAAAGAGAAACAGGAAGATACACTACAGGTAACGCGGTACGGGGTCGTCTCTAATGCGTGTTATCTGTTAAAGGAAACGATAAAATGTTACCCGTTTCTGTTGGTATTGTGTGCTATTTCTGTTGTAATAGGAATTGTAATTCCGGTGATTACCACCTTTTTGCCCAAAATCGTGATTGAACAGATTACAACGGGAGCGGAAATAAAGGAAATTCTGCTTGTAACTGTAATCGGAACCGGTTTACTGGCTTTGTTCGCCGGAGGCAAAGTGTTTATTGAAAAACTGTTGTATTTTCAAAAGTTTCGCATGAATACTCACTATACGGAACTGGTGACCATAAAAGGAATGACGGCGGATTATTGTCATCAGGAGAACGAATGGTTCCGGAAATTACATACGGAGAGTGCAGGGGCATGTAACGGAAACTATTCCCCTATGGTTCTGGTTTACGATGTTGGAATCGGGATGTGCACGAGTGTCTTGGGCTTCGCTTTGTACTTCGGAATTTTGGCGAGACTGAGCATAGGTCTGGTGCTGTTTTTGATTGTGGTGACAGTGTGCAGCTGTATTTTGAACCATAAGGCGATACGGTGGACAGAGAGACACCGGGAGGAAAAGGTACGGTATCAGCAACGGACGGATTATCTGGCATGGGTATCCGGGGATGTAAAGTTCGCAAAGGATATTCGCTTGTATCGTATGAACGAGTGGCTTTCGGATGTGTATCGTAAAAATGTAGAAGGACTAAACGGCTGGTACCGCCGATATACAAAGACGGTGTTCGGTGTTGCGGCAGGGGATTCCGTATTGGCATTGGTACGGGAAATCGTGGCGTATGCGTATTTACTGTATTTGGTAATTGCGGAAGATATGAGTGTAGCGGATTTTGTACTTTACTTCGGTGTGATTGCGGGATTTTCCGCATGGCTGTCCGGATTGTTCGGACAGGTAACGGCTTTGTCCCGTATCAGCAGTTCCGTAAATTATGTACGCACTTTTTTTGAATATCCGGATACTTATATGCGGGAAGGAGGAAGAGCACTTCCGGAAAACTCTGGGGGACCGAAGGAATTGTCTCTTTGTAATGTAAGTTATCGTTATGAGGGAGCGGAGAAGGACACCCTGTCCGGTCTTACTTTGACGGTTGCACCGAAGGAGCATCTGGCCATTGTGGGGTTAAACGGTGCGGGAAAGACCACTCTTGTAAAGCTTTTGTGCGGACTGACAGATCCGACAGAAGGCTGTGTATGTTTTGACGGTGTGGATGTAAGGGAGTATAACCGAGACGATTATTATGAAATGTTTTCCGCGGTATTTCAGCAGTTTTCCTTGCTACCGGTGACCTTTGCCGAGGCAGTGGCAGAAGAAGAATCGGCAAAGATTGACCGGGAACGGGTGGAAGCGTGCCTGAAAACAGCGGGACTTTGGGAGAAGATTGCTTCTCTCCCGAAGGGCATAGACAGTGAATACAGTAGGGCGGTGAATGATGAGGGGACGGAGCTTTCCGGCGGTCAGATTCAAAAGATGTTGCTGGCAAGAGCCTTGTACCGGAAGGCGCCTTTTATGATACTGGATGAACCTACTGCGGCATTAGATCCCATTGCAGAAAGTAAGTTGTACGAGACGTATCATGAAGTGATGAAGGATTGTTCCACTGTATTTATTTCCCATCGGTTGGCATCCACACGGTTCTGCGACCGCATTGTGCTGATGGAAGACGGTAACATTATTGAAGAAGGAACTCATGACGAGCTTCTTGCGAAGCAGGGAAGATATTATGAACTGTATGAGACCCAGGCGAAGTACTATAGGGAACACCTTATGGAAGGAGGTGGGTCCGAATGAAAGACAGACTTACCTTAAAGGAGCGTATTAAAATCACCGGACGAGGCATCGGGATTTTACGAAAGTATTGTCCGGGGCTTGCCGGAGGGAAAGCGGTATCGGCAATACTGGCGGCAGTGCAACCGTTGCTTTCCGTATGGCTTTCCGCAATGATTATCAATGAACTGGCGGGAGAACGGCGGGGAAACTATATCGCAGCTTATGTGGCGGCGGTAGTCCTTTGCAATTTCTTATTACTTCTTATCAAAAGCATGGTAGACCGGGTGACGGAGGAAAAGGAAGCTCAGATGTGGAATTTCTTCGGAATGGTTTTTGCGGATAAGGCTATGAGTATGGATTATGCGGATTTGGAAGATACTAAGGTGTTACAGCAAAAACAGGAGGCATCGGAAAATCTGCTTATGTTCGGAAACGGCTTGGGACAGCTTGTGTGGGGCATGAACAGTCTGGTAAATGCCACAGTGAGTATTGTACTTTCTGTATCTCTTACGGTCACCTTGTTTTTATCCGACACGGGAACAAAGTGGATGGATTCGCATCTTTGGATTGTGGGAATCGGTGGTTGTGTACTGATTGGTGGTATGGCAAACGCCAAAGCGACACGAAAGGAAAACGCTGTATTTGAAACGTGGTGTAAGGAGACGGTATGGTTTAACCGGACATTCGTGTTTTACGAGCATGAACTTGCGAAATCTCCGGAGCGGGCAAAGGATGTAAGAATTTATCGTCAGCATAAAGCGGCAAAGCGGGCTTTTCGTGAGATGAAAAAACGGGATGAAGCTGTGGGAGGTCTTCTGCGTGCTATGGCGACGTATCCGGCACTGGCAGCGGTGGTGGTCGGCGTAGGCACGGTAGTATGCTGGGTGTTTGTTGTGCTCAAAGCTTCTCTGGGAGCCTTCGGTGTGGGAAGTATTGTGCAGTATATCGGAGCTTTGGGAAAGCTTAGTACCGGCGTGCAGGATATGATGTTTGTACTGGCGGACAACGAAGTCTATTGCAGACATTTACGGGGCTTGTATGCGTATCTGGATATTCCGAACCGTAAGGAAGAGGGAACCCTGACTGTGGACATGAACGCTCTTTGTAACGGAAGCAAGGAGAACGGGTGCGAATATGAAATGGAGTTTTGTAATGTCAGCTTCCGGTATCCGGATGCGAAGGAGTATTCGTTACGGAATCTTTCTTTGAAATTCAAACTCGGAAAGCGGCTGGCAATCGTCGGGAAAAACGGTTCCGGAAAGTCGACCTTTATCAAGCTTCTTTGCAGACTGTACGACCCGACGGAGGGAGAGATACGGTTAAACGGTGTGGATATCCGAACGTATGATTACAGGGAATATTTACGAATCTTTTCCGTGGTATTCCAGGATTTTAAGCTGTTTTCTTTTTCGCTGGGACAAAATGTGGCAACCGCCATGGAGTACGACAGGGAAAAGGCAGAGCAGTGCCTTGCTAAGGCAGGGCTTTCGGAACGTTTGAAGAACATGCCGAAAGGATTGGATACTGCGCTGTATAAGGACTTTGAATCGGAAGGTGTGGAAATCTCCGGCGGCGAGGCGCAGAAAGTGGCACTGGCGCGGGCGTTGTATAAGGATGCTCCGATTGTCGTATTGGATGAACCGACGGCAGCGTTAGATCCGATAGCGGAAGCGGAGGTGTATACGAAGTTTAATGAAATCATTGGGGACAAGACCGCTATCTATATCAGTCATCGGTTATCCTCCTGTAAGTTCTGTGATGAGATTGCCGTGTTTGATGAGGGCGCGGTGGTACAACGGGGAAGTCATGAGGTGTTATTACAGGATAAGGGAGGACTGTACCATGAGCTTTGGACGGCACAGGCACAGTATTATGAAGGGTAAGCAGACAGAAAAAAGCAGTGTAAGCATTTTACATTGCTTTTTTCTTTGGATGTATGTAAAATGAGATGGAGGACAGAGTATATTCCTAAGGAAAACTATAAGGAGATGTGACCATGATACAGAGATTCAGATTCGGAACACCGATAGAGACTTGTGCGGTAGTGGAGAACCTTCCCGTTGAGGAAGGCATGCTTCCGTTTTTTGATATGATTTACAGCGGCGAGGAAGAGGATGTCACAAGCAGTGTGGAGTTTATTTACACGCTGAATGAAAAGGATATTGTTTACGGTCTGGGAGAACAGGTCCGCGGTATCAATAAGAGGGGATGGATTTATAAAAGTTGTAATGCGGATGACCCTCACCATCAGGAGGATACCAAATCTCTTTACGGTAGCCATAACTTCCTGATTGTTTCCGGAAAGGAACTGTTTGGTGTGTTCTTCGATTTTGCAGGAAATATCACCTTTGATGTGGGCTATACCAAACGTGATACGTTATGGATATCTCCGGAGGATGTGTCCTTGGACGTGTATGTGATTACCGGAGAGAGCGAGAAGGATATTGTAAAGCAGTTCCGTAAGCTCATTGGACGGAGCTACATTGCACCGAGGTGGGCCTTTGGATACGGACAGAGCCGTTGGGGGTATAAGGATGCAAAGGATATCAGAGAAGTTGCGGAGGAGTATCGTAAGCGCGAGATTCCGATTGACAGCATCTACATGGATATCGACTATATGGAGCGCTATAAGGACTTTACCATCGACGAAGAGGCTTTTCCGGAGTTTGAATCCTTTTGTGCCGAAATGAAGGATGCGGGCATTCACCTTGTGCCGATTATCGATGCGGGGGTAAAGATTGAGGCGGGCTATGATGTTTATGAAGAGGGTGTGAAGAACGACTATTTCTGCAAGGATGCAAAGGGGAATGACTTTGTGGGAGCGGTTTGGCCGGGAAGAGTACATTTTCCGGATTTCTTAAAGTCTGAGACCAGAAAGTGGTTCGGAGAAAAGTATGCGTTTTTATTGGAGAAAGGAATCGACGGATTCTGGAACGATATGAACGAGCCTGCGATTTTCTATACGGAAGAACGTTTGGCAGCGGTGATGGAACGTATCAGTGAGCTTAGTAAAGAAAATCTGGATGTGAACAGTTATTTTGAGTTTACGGGCTTGGTAGCCGGTATCGGAAACAATGTGGGAGACTATGAGACGTTTTTCCATGACATGGACGGAAAGAAGGTACCGCACAGCAAGGTGCACAATCTCTACGGCTACAATATGACAAAGGCAGCGGGAGAGGCCTTTGAAAAGCTGTCGCCTAAGAAGCGGATTCTTATGTTTTCCCGGTCTTCTTATATCGGTGCCCATCGATACGGCGGAATCTGGCAGGGAGATAATAAGTCCTGGTGGTCCCATCTTTTGATGAATCTTCAGATGATGCCGGCACTGAATATGGCAGGCTTCCTTTACACGGGAGCGGATGTGGGAGGCTTTGGCAGTGATACCACGGAGGATTTGATGTTACGGTGGTTGCAGCTTGCCGTGTTTACTCCTTTGATGCGAAATCATTCCAGCAGAGGAACCAGAGAACAGGAACTTTACCGGTTTGATAACTGTGATACCTGTAAGAAGATGATAGAGATTCGTTATGGTCTCATTCCGTATTTGTACAGTGAATATATGAAGGCGGTATTGTCGGATGAGATGATGTTCCGGCCGATAGCCTTTGATTTTCCGGAGGATGAGACAGCGAGAGGGGTGGAGGACCAGTTGCTTCTCGGCGACGAGCTTATGATAGCACCGGTGTATACCCAGAATGCTACGGGGCGTTATGTGTATTTGCCGGAGGAAATGATGCTGGTACGGATGCGGAGTCTGACGGATTATGAAACGGAGGTACTGGCAGCGGGGCATCATTATGTAAAAGCAGAACTCTCTGAGCTGGTGTTCTTTATTCGTAAGGATAAGGCGATTCCGGTGGGGGGAGCGGCAATAAATACGGAGATGCTGGATAACACTACTTTAACAATGCTTGGTTATGATACGGCAGAATATGAACTGTATGAGGATGACGGATACGCGAAGAAGTATGATATGGAATCCCATGTAAGAAAACTTGGGTGATGAAGCCGCTTCTTTACAATGCGTATGTAGTGCAGAAAAGTGATTGTATACAATTATACATTTTTTGTTAAAAACACTTGCACAATAGAAAATCTTGGTGTATAATATCGAAGAAGCACGGCGGTGAACCCCTTTTTTGGGAACGATAATCCGGGGGAAAGGCGCTAGGTGCACTATTTTTTCCCAGGACGAAAGGAGAGTTTTAAGATGGGTTACGTTGATGAGGTAATCGAGTTAGTATCTAAGAAAAACGCTACCGAGCCGGAATTCCTTCAGACTGTAGAAGAGGTTTTATCTTCCCTGAAGCCGGTTGTAGACAAGAATGAGGCAACTTACAGAAAGGCAGCACTTCTTGAGAGAATGTGTGAGCCGGAGAGAGTAATTGAGTTCCGTGTTGCATGGGTTGATGACAATGGTCAGACTCAGGTAAACCGCGGTTATCGTGTACAGTTTAACGGTGCTATCGGACCGTACAAGGGAGGTTTACGTTTCCATCCGTCCGTAAACTTATCCATCATGAAGTTCCTCGGTTTTGAGCAGACCTTCAAGAACAGCTTAACGACTCTTCCGATGGGTGGTGCAAAGGGTGGTTCCGACTTTGACCCGCGCGGTAAGAGCGATGCCGAAATTATGAGATTCTGTCAGGCATTTATGACTGAGTTATATCGTCACATCGGTCCGGATGTTGACGTTCCGGCTGGTGATATCGGTGTAGGCGGACGTGAGATCGGTTATATGTACGGTCAGTACCGTCGCATCAGAGGCGCATTCGAGAACGGTACCTTAACCGGTAAGGGTCGCTCCTACGGTGGTTCCTTAATTCGTCCGGAAGCTACCGGCTTCGGCGCAGTTTACTATTTGTGTGAAGTATTAAAGCATGAGGGTGAGACCCTTGCAGGCAAGACCGTTTCCATTTCCGGTTTCGGTAACGTTGCTTGGGGCGCAGCTAAGAAGATTGCTGAGCTCGGCGGTAAGGCAGTTACCCTTTCCGGTCCGGACGGATACATCTATGATCCGGACGGTGTTGTAACCGAGGAGAAGATTAACTACCTTCTTGAGATGAGAAATTCCGGCCGTGATAAGGTTCAGGATTACGCTGATAAGTTCGGTTGCCAGTTCTTCCCGGGCCAGAAGCCGTGGGGGCAGAAGGTTGATATCGTTATGCCGTGTGCAACCCAGAACGATGTAAATCTTGATGAGGCTAAAAAGATTGTTGCGAACAACGTGAAGTACTACATCGAAGTAGCTAACATGCCGACCACCAACGAAGCTCTTAAGTTCTTAATGGAGCAGGATAATGTAATCGTAGCTCCGTCTAAGGCTGTAAATGCAGGTGGTGTACTTGTTTCCGGTCTCGAGATGAGCCAGAACAGTGAGAGATACAGCTGGACCGCAGAAGAGGTTGATGCAAAGCTTCACCAGATTATGATCGGTATCCATGATTCTTCCGCTGCAGCAGCAGAGGAGTACGGTTTAGGCTACAATCTTGTTGCAGGTGCGAACATCGCAGGCTTCTTAAAGGTTGCGGATGCTATGCTTGCACAGGGCGTATTCTAAGAAATACATAATGTGATTATTTGAAACTCCTGCGGAATTCCGCGGGAGTTTCTTTGCGTGACGGGAGTATGCTTTTTCTATTGTGAAAAATGATGCCGGAATGATGTAAAGATTCACAAGAGAGATGATATTTTTTTCGGGATAAATGTGAAAATGTGAAAATTTTCTCAAGGATTTACGCTAACACTTGCAAAATTATATAATCTGTGCTATAGTCATTTTCGGAAAAGTTGCAATAACACATATTTCTTAACGGAGGATTGATTATGGCAAAGAAAGCAACTGCTAAAAAGGTAGCAGAAGAAGTGAAGGAAATTAAGGTTTCTGCAGCAGAGGAAAAGGTGGCAGTAGAGACAGCACCGGTAGCTGAACCGGTGGTTAAGGAGAAGAAGGCAGCAAAGAAGCCGGCAACGAAGAAGGCAAGTACCGCAAAGACCGAGACCAAGAAGGTTGAGAAGAAGGATGAAGTTTTTGTTCAGTTCGCAGGCGAGGAGTTTGTAGTAGAAGAAGTAATGGAAAAGGCAAAGGCTGCATATGTTGCGGAAGGACACAGAACATCTGCGATTAAGTCGGTTCGTTTATACATTAAGCCGGAAGAGCGTAAGGCATATTATGTAATTAACGATAAGGCTGCAGGCAGCATCGATCTGTAGGATAATAAAAGATACAACGGTTAGGACGGAGGGCATAGGCTCTCCGTTCTTTGCGTGCTGGCGAAGTGCGTGGGTAAGCGCGAAAGCGCGTGGCCAGCACGCAAAACAGTTGTAGGAAAGGATAAGGGAGCATTGAAGAAAAGAAGCATATTTGTACTCGCGGGAGTACTGATGATACTTGCATCGGCGGGCTGTGGTGCGAAGGAGGAGAAGCAAAAGGAAGACGTGACTAAGGCACCGGTAGAGAGCGTAACCAAGGCTCCGGAAGAGGAATTGAAGCCGACGGAAGCGGCAGAGGGAACCGCACCGGTACAGGACGCGGAGGAGGATTCGTATGTGCTTTCGTTTACCGATAAGGATGAAACGGAAGAGGCAAAGGAGGGTGATGTGGTTTATTTTAAATCGGCGATACATTATCCGGTCTTTGCGGGAACGTATGCTGAAAATATGAATCGATTTGTAACTTCTTTGGTGGAGGCATTTCGCGAGGAACTGCCGGATGCGTTAGAAAATGCGAAATTTGACTATGAAGAGTCGAAAGAGAATGAGTATGGGATGCAGATTTTTCCGGAGGCGGAAGAACTTACGATAAGCTGTGTCTGGTCGAAAGAGCAGATGATGGTGCTGAAAGCGGAGTATTACAGTAATACGGGAGGTGCCCATCCGAATATGGCGTATAAAGCCTATGTGGTGGATTTGACGGACGGCTATAAGGAGACCTTTGAGAGTATGCTTCGTCCGTACGGAGTAACTACGGAAGAGGTGGTTGCGTTCGCGACAGAAAGGATTCGGGCGGAGCACGGAGAGGCGTTATTCCCGACGGATGACGAGGACTATTTGGAAGACTGGGTGTATTTGTTTACTCAGACGGAACAATGGTATTTCAATGAAAACGGCCTTGTATTGTTTGCTAACCCATATGATATTGCTCCTTATGCGGCTGGAGTACTTGAATGCGAAATTTCTTATGAGGAATTAGAACAAGGCTTGAAAAAATAGTAAGATGTGCTATACTGGATAGGTAGGAAAAAGTAAAGAATCCCGAGAATGAGGGATGGAAAGATTCTAAGGAGGAAACACTATGTTAAAAGAATTTAAGAAATTTGCACTCAAAGGTAATATGATTGACTTGGCAGTCGGCATGATTATCGGTACCGCGTTCAATAAGCTGGTATCGTCTCTTGTAAATGACATGTTTATGCCGCTTCTCGGTTTGTTGACCGGTAAGATTGATTTCGCAAAGCTTTATATTGCGTTGGACGGTAATACCTATGAGTCTCTTGCGGAAGCGGAAGAACTCGGTGTGGCTTGCTTTAAGTACGGTTCTTTCATTGCAGGCTTGATTGATTTTGTCATTATGGCATTTGTGGTATTCCTGTTTGTAAGATGGATGAATAAACTTAGTGAGTTAGGAAAGAAGGAAGAAGTAGCAGCACCGGCAGCACCGACTACCAAGGTTTGTCCGTTCTGTAAGTCTGAGATTGCAATTGACGCAAGCCGTTGCCCGCATTGTACTTCCGAGCAGCCGAAGGCTGAATAATATTTGGAGGCAGTTGTTATGACAAAGATTGATATTATTTCCGGATTTTTAGGCGCCGGAAAGACCACCCTGATTAAGAAGCTTTTAGAAGAGGCTTATAAGGGAGAAAAGGTCGTTTTAATTGAGAACGAGTTCGGTGAAATCGGTATCGACGGCGGCTTCTTAAAGGATGCCGGTGTAGAGATTACCGAGATGAATTCCGGCTGTATTTGCTGTTCCTTGGTTGGTGATTTCGGTAAGTCTTTAAAGGAAGTGCTGGAGCGTTTTTCACCGGACAGAGTCATTATTGAGCCGTCCGGCGTAGGCAAGCTTTCCGATGTAATCAAGGCAGTACAGGATGTACAGGATGAGTTGCCGGATGCGAAGCTGAATAGCTTTTCTACAGTTGTAGATGTTTCTAAGGCAGCTATGTATATGAAGAACTTCGGAGAGTTCTTTAACAATCAGGTAGAGAGTGCCAAGACCATCATTTTAAGCCGTACCCAGAAGTATGATGGGGCTAAGGCAGAGGTAGTGGTAGGGAAGCTTCGTGCCCAGAACCCGAAGGCGATTCTGATTACCACGGCCTGGGATGAAATCGATGGTAAGGTAATTCTTTCCGCAATGGAGCAGCAGACTTCCTTTGAGAAGGAGCTTCTTGAGGAAGCACATCATCACCACGAGCATCACCATGAGCATGGCGAGGATTGCACCTGCGGCTGTCATGACCATGACCACGAGCACCATCATGGGCATCATCATCATGACCACGAGGAGCATGAACATCATCACCATGAGCATCATCATGAGCACGGTGAGGATTGCACCTGCGGCTGCCATGACCATGATCACGAGCATCATCATGAGCACGGTGAGGATTGCACCTGCGGCTGTCATGACCATGACCACGAGCATCATCACGGACATCACCATCATCATGCGGATGAGGTATTTACCAGCTGGGGTAAGGAGACGCCGCACAAGTACGAGCGTGAAACCATGCGTGAGATTTTGAATAAACTTGCCAATACGGAAGAGTACGGTGTGATTTTGCGTGCCAAGGGTATGGTTCCGGCAACGGACGGTACTTGGATTTACTTTGATCTTACTCCGGGCGAGTTCGAGCTTCGTGAAGGTCAGCCGGATTATACCGGACGTCTTTGTGTCATCGGCTCCAAGATTAAGGAAGATGCGCTGGAAGTATTGTTTGAGTTGGCGTAACAGGAGATAAAGAGAGGTTCTACCATGGAGATACCTGTATATATTATTACCGGCTTTTTAGAAAGCGGTAAGACCACATTTATAAAAAATACGCTGGAGGACCCGAATTTTGCCTCCGGAGAAAAGACCATTCTTCTGCTTTGCGAAGAGGGTATGGAAGAGTATGATACCGAGGCACTGGAGAAGAACAATATTTTTGTGATTCCGGTAGAAAACGAGGAAGATTTGTCTCCGACGTTTTTAAAGAAGTGTCATACGGATTATCGTCCGGAACGTGTCATGATTGAGTTTAACGGTACTTGGAGTATGTCAGGTTTTATTGAACGGGGCATGCCGAGAGGCTGGGAACTTGCACAGATGATTACCATGGCGGATGCCGGCACCTTTGAGGTGTATATGAGTAATATGCGTCAGATGATGGCGGAGCAGATTAATTTCACGGAGCTGGTGATTTTTAACCGTTGTACCGCAGATACCAAGCGGAACACCTTCCGTAAGGCAGTTCGTGCGTTAAACCGCCGGGCACAGGTTCTGTTTGAGTCAGAGGACGGTGAAGACGGATTTGACGATGAGATTGATTTGCCGTACGATTTAAATGCAGATATCATTGAGATTGAGGATGACGATTACGGTATCTTTTATCTGGATGCTTTGGATCAGCCGCAAAAGTATGACGGCAAGACTGTTCGTTTTACAGCTATGGTGTACAAGGGCAGAGATATTCCGAAGGGATTTTTTGTACCGGGACGTTTTGCCATGACCTGTTGTGCGGATGATATCGGCTTTGTGGGCATGCTATGCAAGGGTCCGCAGGCAGACAATTTCAAATTACGTGACTGGGTAAAGGTAACGGCGAAGGTTGCGGTAGAGTACCAGAGAGAATATGGCGGGGAAGGTCCTGTCCTGTATCTTGTAGACATGGTGCATACGGCAAAACCGAAGGAGCACCTGATTTATATGAATTAGGAGCGGGATTATGAATTTCAGACAGATAGGCAGAGAAAGAAGAATTCATCGTGGATGTACGATGGAGGAGGTTCTGAAAACTGCCTGTCTGTTTTTTTTATTGGCCGGCATCGTGATTCCGGGGACAGAACGAAGCGGAGGAACGGAACTGTCCCGGGGACGTATGCAAATTATGATTACGGCCCATCGGGGAGCTTCCTATAAAGCACCGGAAAATACGAGGGCTTCGGTTGAATTGGCCATTGCCGAGCAGGCGGATTATGCGGAAATTGATGTCCGGCTGACAGCGGACGGCGTTCCGGTTTTGATGCATGACCGGGCGTTGTTCCGTACAACGGGAGTGGTAAACGAAATCGACAAGGTTACCTATAAGGAGCTGGTGTCCTATGATATAGGGAGCCGATATGCGGAAAAATATGTGGGAGAAACCGTCCCATGCTTACGGGAAATATTAGAGGCCTATGGGGAAAAGATTAAGTTTAATATGGAGTTAAAAGGAGAAAACAACTGGAATCTGGTCGAGACGGTAGTTGCGCTGGTCGAAGCCTACGGATTGGAGGAACGTTGTGTAATAACCTCTGATTCTTATGACATGCTTACATGGGTAAAAACGGCGAATTCTAATATAAAAACCGGTTACATTCTGTCACGGGTATATGGAGAAATATACGGATACGTTGCGGCGGATTTTTTCAGTGTAAAGTCGGAGTTTGTTACGGCTCAGATGGTCAAAGGAGCCCATGCCGAAGGGAAAGAGGTACACGTGTGGACGGTAAATAAAGACTCTGAGATTTTGCGGATGCGGGAATTGGGAGTGGATAATATTATAACGGACCGGCCTGCGTATGTCAGAGAAATTTTGTACGGACATGCAACATCGAAAAGAACCGTCGTATGCTATCAGTAGAATGTAAAGGAAGATATGATGCGGAGGTATGTATGGCGGTAACAGTGGCTTTGGACGCCGGACACGGTGGGTATGACAGCGGAGCGGTGGAAAACGGAAGACGGGAAAAGGACGATAATTTGGCCCTTACGTTAGCGGTGGGGGAAATTTTACAGAGAAACGGGGTAGATGTGGTTTATACAAGAACCGAGGATGTGTATGATTCTCCCGTAAGAAAGGCGGGGATTGCCAATGAATCGGGAGCGGATTATTTCATTTCCTTTCATCGGAATTCCAGCCCGCTAAAGAATCAATATTCCGGAGTCGAAACGCTTTTATATGACGAAAACGGAGTGAAAGCGGATATGGCACGGGCAATTAATGCGGAACTGGCAGAGGTAGGATTTCAAGATTTGGGATTGAATATCCGCAGAGATTTGGCGGTGCTTCGTCGCACCCAGATGCCGGCGCTTTTGGTGGAGGTGGGGTTCATTAATACGGATGGGGATAATGCTCTTTTAGATGCCCGGTTTGACGATGTGGCCCAGGCCATTGCCAACGGCGTGTTACAGACTATCGGTGGGGAAATCGGTCCGGGAGCTGGGCAGCAGATGCCCATGTCCGAAGCCTACGCGGTACAGGTGGGGCTGTTCCGGAATCCGGAAAATGCGGATAATCTGTATCGGGAGCTGGTGGCTTTGGGGATTCCGGCAGATATCTCCAGAAGCGGTAGCTTTTATGCGGTGCGGGCAGGCAGGACGGAAAGTCTCAATGAAGCGGTGGCCTTACAGCAGGAGTTGCAGCAGTTGGGATATGATACCCTGGTGGTGACGTTATAACTGCTTTTTACAAAGAATTCGTTCGAACAGAAGGCCCGCTGCGGCCCAGCAGGGAACGTAATCCAGCCGGATAACTCCCCTGTAATTCAGCTTAGCTTTACTATAGTCCCAAGGGCAGGCATTGTGACGTTTCAGAAGAATTCCGCTGGTATATTCGCAGCCTATGATGGCAGAGGCATACACTGCACTGCGGAACAGTGCGGATTTTGATTTGATATGCTTGTAAACAGCAGGAATAAAGGCAGCCATACCGTAAATCGGAAACATCCACACCGAGGTACGGCAAAAAAGGCGCTTGTCTTTGGTGCGTTCTTTGAGAGAACCCAGACCGGTCCAGAAACATTCCAGACACCAGCCTGTGAGTCCGCAACGGATAAAATCGGAGCCAAAACGACGAACAGTGCTTACAATATGCATAAAAAACCTCCTGTATCCTTTTGTCATAGTATTGACGGATGACAAAAAAGTATACGGGAGGTTTTTCTTACCGATATACCGTAAATTTATTATCATTTAGTAGGGTATAAGCCCGCTCCAAAGCATCCCTATCATAAAATTCAATACGGAGCGCACCTTGTTCGTAAGCACGATTATGGACAATACCGATGTTTTTCAAGCTGATGCCGTGTACAGCCAGGAGCGTGGCAAAGGTGGCAATGGCACCGGCTTCGTCCCGAAGGTCTGCGTGGAGGACAAAAGATTCCGGAAGAGCGCCTCTTCGTTCCTGTAAGGAGTTGCGGAATTCGCCGGCCTCGGAAAACAGAGTGCGGATTTCTTCCTTGTTATGGGAAACAAGGGCCTGTTCCGCCTCGGTCAAAAGAGAAATATAGCGCCGCAGGGTCGGAAGGACAAAGGCTGTATTGGCGGATAAAATGCTTTCCCAAAGAGAAGGGGAAGAGGAAGCAATACGGGTAATGTCCTTAAAACCACCTGCTGCAAGAAGGCGCATGGTATCTGCATCTTCGGAGGTACGGACAAGATTTACCAGTTGCGCGGCGATGACGTGAGGCACATGGCTGATGGCAGCTACCGCGTCATCGTGTTCTTCGGGAGAGAGCACCACCGGAATGGATTTTATCTGCTTTACCAAGGAAAGGAAGGCATCCACCCGTTCCTGCGGACAAGCCTCTGTCAGAGTGATAGCGTAGTAAGCGTTTTCCATAAGGAGGGCATTACTGTTGGCAAAGCCGGTACGCTCGGAGCCGGTCATCGGGTGTCCTCCGATAAAGCGTGCAGACAGTCCGGCCGCTTCCGCAGCGGCGTGAATGCCGGATTTTACACTTCCTACATCGGTAATTACGGTTTTAGCAGAAATCACCTTTGCAAGCTCCGGAAGATAGGAGATGTTACAATCCACCGGGGCACAAAGGAGAATATAGTCGCAATCGGAAAGTTCGTTTAAAGAAAAGACTACGTCATCCAATACTTGTGTCTCCAATGCACTCTGCAAATCCGCGGAAAGCTCCGGCTTACGGGAGTAGGCCAGAATTTTACCGGTAGGGTTCGTTTCCCGCAAGGCGCGGGCAATAGAACCGCCGATTAAACCGAGACCGATAAATCCAAACTGAGTATCCATATAAACTCCTTTACAAAAGCTGCTTGCCCATTATGGGCGAAAAGTCATGATATAAAATATTGTAACCTCGGTTTTTTGTTTTGTCAACGCTTTTTTGCTTTAAAGCGCAACGGTTTAAAGTGCAAATACACACGAAACACTTGAAATACAATGGTTTAGATGAAAAAAAATTTTGCAAGTTATGCGGAAAATTAATGCAGACTATGCCAAAGCTATTGCGAAAATATATTTTTTGTGTATGATAAACTTAACGAGCTCGATTGAAGGTGGAAGGAGGAGCGGGAGTTGAACATACGACTGAATGTCAGTGACGAGCATTACGAGGAAATCGAACAAAAGCTTACGGCTGCCGGCTTTGTCATTGACGACGAAGCGGAGTTTGTGCTGACGGAACAAGGACGTTTTGCCGGACATCTGTCGGTAAAGACGAAAGATGGCGAGAAGATTAAGCTGTCCATAGAAGAAATCGTATATATCGAAAGTCTGGGGCATGATGTGCTGGTCCACGGAAGTGACGGGAGTTGTTATTATGCCTACGACCGATTGTATCAACTGTGTGCGGTACTGGATAATACGAAGTTCTTGCGGGTCAGCAATTGCGCCATTATTGCAAAAAAACATGTAAAGAAAATTAAGCCGTCCATTTCCATGAAATTTGTTTTGGTGATGTCGGACGGAGCCTTGGTGGACGTAACCAGAAGCTATTATAACAGCTTCCGGACATTTTTTCAAATATAGGAATAGGAGGATGAGAGATGAGCGTAGCAGTTTTTGTTTTACCGATACTTATTTTGGCTGCATTGGCACTGGGAGTACTGGTGTATTATCTTTGTTATAAGGCGTCCATAAACCGTAAGCTTCGGGGAGAGGAAAGCGGTGCCCATGTACCGATGGCCTCTATGGAGTCGGTATGGAAAGTGGTTGCGGTGATTGCGATAGTTGTAATGTACAGCTCCTTAAATTCAAAGATTGTGAATCTTCAAGATGAGCTTACCGATACGAAAATTACGCTGACCGACCAAATTGCGGAAATGCAGTATGAGTTGTATGAAATGCAGCAGACGATGAAGAAGGAAACGTCTATGATTAGCGCGGTGTATTATGATTTCGGGGAAATCAACAATAAGGAGCATACGGTGGAAATGATTTTCGATGCGGTATTAAATAGTTACGGTGCGGAGACGGAAGTGACATTAAATTATCGCGGAGAGTCCGTTGTGTTAAAAAACAACGGTGACGGTACTTTTACGGGAAGCGCGGTATTTCCGATGTTTGAGGAAAACTATGAGGATGGCCTGTTTTGTGTCACCGAAGGCGGTGTGACAAGGACGGAACGATGGGAAGATACAGTGTGTGGAGCATTGAAGGATAGCTGTTTGCCGGAGTTCTATATTGCGGAATCCTCCTTCCGATATGAACGGGGAAACGGAAAAAATAAGGGCACGGTAACGGTGAAGGGAACTGTTTCTCTAAGGTCCAAGGTGGATGTGACAGGTTCGTTCTATAACTTGAAGCTCATTGTAAAGAAGGATGAAGCGATAATTGATGAAATTACGGCAGAGAGTGATTCATTTGTGATAGAGCGCTCCTATCCGATTGCTCAAGGAGAAAAGCTTAGCGTTTGGCTGACAGGAGAGGATATGTACGGCTATACCCATGAGCAGCATCTTTCCGGTTGGAGAATGGAGAGTGGGTTCTCTGCAGCAGAACAAGAGATGATACCAATAGAAGTGGACCGGGTAACGAAACCGGAAGGTCCGCTATCGACGCAATAGAGGACATGGGGAGAGAAAGACCGCAGAAATGTGGTCTTTCTTTTTGAATTATGATTTTATGTAGAAAAACAGAAAGAAATATGATATGATGTAAAGTGATACAGAATGTTCTGCGACATGAAAGGTGAAGGTATAGACAGTATGGCGATTAAATGGGGCGTTTTAGGTACGGCAAATATTGCGTCATGGGGTATGATTCCGGGAATGCAGCAGGCAGAAGGCTGTGAATTATATGCCATTGCAGGTAGAAGCGAGACAAAGGTAAATGAATTTAAGGACCGGTTCGGTTTTCAAAAAGCATATGTAGGATACGATGCGTTACTTGCGGATTCTGAGGTGCAGGCGGTGTATATTCCGCTTCCGAATCATTTGCATTATGAATGGGTAATGAAGGCTATCGAGGCGGGAAAGCATGTACTGTGTGAGAAGCCGTTGGCATTAAATGCAGTGGAAGCGGAGGAAATGTTCCGTGCCGCAAAGCGGAAGGGTGTACTGTTTGCGGAGGCATATGCCTATCTTCACAGCCCGTATGTGGCATCTTTGCGTGAAGTGATTGATAGCGGCAGTATCGGGGAAGTAGACTATATCGAAACTGCCTTTATAACCCAGGGCTATGAGGAGGATTACCGTCTGCATAAGGAGTTCGGCGGTGGTGCTATGTACGATTTGGGATGTTATTGTACTACCATGATGCTTTCTTTGGTGGATGCGGAACCGACTTTTGTAAAGGCTTGTGCGGAGTTCGGCGGCGATGATGTGGATTTCCACACGGCCGGTATCGTGAAGTTTGAAAACGGCGTACGGGCTTCCTTTAACGTAGGTATGATTTTCGGGAAGGGTGCCAACGGCCGCTTTGACCGTTTGTATGTTCACGGTACTAAGGGATGGATTCGTTCCGAAGTGGAGTACAACCAGGCGGGCGAATTAAGCTACCGCGTGATGACAAACGGAAAAGAAGAAGTAAAAACTGTGACCGCACGACAGAATTATTGCTTGGAAGTGGAGCAGATGAATCGTGCCATCGAAGGCACGGGAACGCTTCTTGTAACACCGGAGTTTTCCATGCGGAATGCAAGACTCATGGATGCGGTGTTATGGGAAATTGAGTATTAAAGACGATGTAATTCGGATCGTTTAGAAAGGCAGGACGCAAAATGAAAGATTTTTTGCCGATTTGCAGAGAAGACATGGAGAAGCGCGGCTGGGAACAGTGCGACTTTGTATATATTATCGGAGATGCCTATGTGGACCATACCTCTTTCGGCCCGGCCATTATCAGCCGGGTATTAGAGAGTCATGGTTATAAGGTGGGTATCATTTCCCAGCCGGACTGGAAAGACGAGAAAAGTGTGCAGATTTTGGGAGAACCTCGGCTTGGTTTTCTTGTGTCCGGCGGAAATATGGATACCATGGTAAATCATTACACCGTGGCGAAAAAGCGTCGCAGTCAGGATGCCTATACGCCGGGCGGTGTCATCGGGAAGCGTCCGGACCGGGCCACCATTGTATATTGTAATCTGCTTCGTCGTGTGTATAAAAAGAAGCCGATTATTATCGGCGGTATCGAGGCGTCCCTGCGTCGTCTCGGTCATTACGATTACTGGGCGGATACGGTGAAAAGGTCCATTTTGCTGGATTCGGGAGCAGACCTTTTGTCCTACGGTATGGGTGAAAAGTCTATTGTAGAGATTGCGGATGCGCTTGATTCCGGTCTTGCGGTTAAGGATATTACCTTTGTGGCCGGAACGGTGTATCGGGCCACATCTTTGGAATCGGTGTATGATGCAACGATTCTGCCGAGTTTTACGGAGATAAAAGAAAACAAAAAGACCTTTGCGAAAAGCTTTTATATTCAGTATTGTAATACAGACCCGTTTTCCGGAAAGCGCCTGGTGGAGAAGTACAGTGACACGGAATATGTGGTACAGAACCCACCGGCGGCACCTCTTACCCAAGCGGAGATGGATCGGGTGTATGCCCTTCCGTATATGCGGGCGTACCATCCGTCCTACGAAGCGGCGGGAGGTATTCCGGCCATCGATGAGTTAAAGTTTAGTTTGGTGAGTAACCGTGGATGCTTCGGAGGATGCAGCTTCTGTGCGCTCACGTTCCATCAGGGACGGATTATTCAGACCAGAAGCCATGAGTCTATTTTGGAAGAAGCGAAGCTCATGACCTGGGACCCGGATTTTAAAGGGTATATTAACGATGTGGGCGGACCGACGGCGAACTTTCGTGCCCCGGCCTGCGATAAGCAGATCTCAAAGGGCGTTTGTCCGAACAAGCAGTGTCTGTTCCCGACACCGTGTAAGAACTTAAAGGTGAATCATGAGGATTACCTGGCGTTACTTCGGAAGCTTCGTGAATTACCGAAGGTAAAGAAGGTATTTATCCGTTCCGGTATCCGGTTTGACTATTTGATTTATGATAAAGACCGCACTTTTCTTCGTGAGCTTTGCGAGCATCATGTCAGCGGCCAGTTAAAGGTGGCACCGGAGCATGTGTGCGACGCAGTACTTTCCAAGATGGGCAAGCCGAGCCGGAATGTGTACGATACCTTTATTACAGAATATAAAAAGATGAATGCGAGACTGGGGAAGGAGCAGTATGTGGTGCCGTATCTCATGTCTTCTCATCCGGGCTCTACCATGAAGGAAGCAGTGGAGCTGGCGGAGTACTTAAGAGATTTAGGTTATATGCCGGAGCAGGTACAGGATTTTTATCCGACCCCGTCTACCGTTTCCACTTGTATGTATTATACGGGATTGGACCCGCGGACCATGGAGCCGGTGTACGTGCCGAAGTCTCCGCATGAAAAGGCCATGCAGCGTGCCTTGATTCAGTACCGTAATCCGAAAAATTACGAGCTGGTGGAGGAGGCGTTAAAGCTTGCTCACAGGGAGGATTTGATCGGATACGATAAGAAATGTCTCATTCGTCCGAGAAGCGCAGGCAGACAGGGAGAGTACGGTCGGGGAACAGCTCCGAGAGGAGGCGTGGCAGGCAAGAATAACGGAGGAGGCTATACCGGAAAGCCGGGAAACGGAGGCGGAAAATCCGGCGGAAAGGGAACAGGAAGCCGGGCAGCAGGCAGTAGTCAAGGCAACGGTCAGGGAACACAGAAGACCGTCCCGTCAAAGAAAAAGACCATACGAAACGTGCACAAGAAAAAGACAAAATAGAAGAGTATAATACGGAAGGAGAACAGGAGGAAGCGATGTTAAAGCAGTTGTATCCCAAGGAGGACTGGAAGTCCGCATACGAGGAAAAGGAGTACCAGCGTTTATATGAAGCCGGCTATCGGGGGATTATTTTTGACATTGATAATACCATGGTGGAACATGGAGCTCCGGTCAACGAAAAGGCGATTTTTTTGATTCGCAAATTAAAGGAAATGGGCTATAAGGTGTGCTTTGTCTCCAACAATAAGGAGCCCCGGGTAAAGTCCTTCAGTACGCCTTTAGGCGCGGAATATATTTACAAGGCAGGAAAGCCGGGGGCTGCAGGGTATGAGGCCGCCATGAAGAAGATGGGGACTGCTAAGGAGCAGACGATGTCGGTGGGGGACCAGCTGTTTACCGATATGTGGGGAGCAAACCGTGCCGGGATTTATTCGGTTTTGGTAAAGCCCATCGGCAAAAAGGAAGAAATCCAAATCGTGTTAAAGCGATATTTGGAAAAACCGATACTTTGGGCGTATCGGAAAAGCAAAAAGAAGGTACACTAAGATGAAAAAGAACAACATTGTATTAATCGGATTTATGGGCTGCGGAAAAAGCACCGTAGGGAGGAAACTGGCCGGAGCACTCGGTTATGAGTTTTCAGACACGGACGCCATGATAGAAGCGTCTTACGGAATGTCGATTTCCCAAATGTTTGCGGAGAAAGGAGAGGCATACTTCCGAACTGCGGAGACGGAACTTTTACGAAAACTTTCCGACGAGGCGGAAGGTCTGGTGCTGGCCACCGGCGGCGGAATGCCGATGCGGGAGGAAAACGCGGCACTGCTTCGTGAAATCGGTACGGTTGTATTTTTGGAAGCGAAAATCGAGACGATTTTAGAGCGCTTACAAAACGATACGGGACGTCCTCTTGCGGACGGAGAGGACAGAGAGGCACGTCTGCGTCCGCTCTATGAGAAGCGCCTGCCGGTATACCGGGAAGCAGCGGACTACATCCTGGATACGGAAGGCAAGTCCTTTTACGGAATTATCGAAGAAATCAAAACAATTGAGGGAAAAGCAACGAAGAGATAGAGGAGGCAAGTCAATGAAGATTTTGGTTATCAACGGACCGAACTTAAATTTTTTGGGAATCCGGGAACCGGCCCATTACGGTACGGAAAATTATGAGTCTCTTTGCAAGAAAATAGAAACCTATGCGTCAGAAAAAGGGGATACGGTGAGTATCTATCAAAGCAACAGCGAAGGGGCGTTAATCGACCGGATTCAGGAGGCATACAGTGACGGCACGGAGGGGATTGTCATTAATCCGGGAGCTTATACCCATTACAGCTATGCTATCCGGGATGCGCTTGCATCGGTTCCGATGAAAAAGATTGAGGTACACATCTCTGATATTCATAAAAGAGAGGCGTTTCGTCAGATTTCCGTAACCGCAGAGGTGTGTGATAAGCAGATTGTCGGGATGGGAACCGACGGATATTTGATGGCCATGGATGCCTTACATATGGCATAAATCCACGGATTTCGCATGTTTTTCCGGGGGATGGGCGAAAATAAAGAAAAACAAATGCAAATTTTTAAAATTTGGTATTGAAAAAATTGTCAGAGTGCGATAAACTAGAGAGTAGTTAATTCTAAGGAGGATTATATATGATTTCTGCAGGTGATTTCAGAAACGGTATTACTCTTGAAATCGAGGGTAACGTTTGTCAGATCGTTGAGTTCCAGCACGTTAAGCCGGGTAAGGGCGCAGCGTTCGTTAGAACTAAGTTAAAGAATATTAAGAGTGGTGGTGTTGTCGAGAAGACTTTCCGTCCGACCGAGAAGTTCCCGGCTGCACACATTGAGAGAGCAGATATGCAGTATCTGTACTCTGACGGTGAGATGTATCACTTCATGGATGTTGATACCTTTGATCAGATTGCTATGACCGAGGATCAGATCGGCGATTCCTTAAAGTTCGTTAAGGAAAACGAGATGGTTAAGATGCTTTCCCACAACAAGGAAGTATTTGCTATCGAGCCGCCGTTGTTCGTAGAGCTCGTAATTACTGAGACCGAGCCGGGCTTCAAGGGCGATACCGCTACCGGCGCTACTAAGCCGGCTACCGTAGAGACCGGTGCTGTGGTACAGGTTCCGTTATTCGTTGAGAACGGTGAGACCATCCAGATCGACACCAGAACCGGCGAGTATATGAAGAGAGTGTAAGTTTTCACAATGTAAAGAAAGTAATAAGCACCGGGATTCGTTTCCCGGTGCTTGTTTTATTTTTCTTTGCTGAGTTTTTTATTACGATACATGTCTGCATCCGCTTTTTTGACAACTTCGAGAATGTCTTTTCCATTTCCAAATGCATATCCTGCCGCTACGCTGAACGGGTAAGGTTCGTTTTCTGCAAGATCATTTATTTTTTTCATAACTGTGGTAATCATATCGGACGGTTGTTCCTCGGAAGGATTATCCATAATGGTTACGAACTCATCGCCTCCCACTCGGTAGATATTGCAACTGTCTGTAGCAACGGAGTTTAGTACGGATGAAAGATTTTCGATTGCTCTGTCCCCCATAGCATGTCCGAACTTATCATTGATTTTCTTTAATTCATTTAAATCCCAAAATATAATTCCGACGGTGTCGATTGACGGATAGTAGGTTGTAAGCATTTCACTGTATTTATTTTTATTGTATACATTGGTATTGGTATCCGTATTTTTATAGTACGTCAGTTGAGCAATACGTTGGACATCTCGTGCGTTATTAGTGACGTTGTATTGCATCAAGATTGTAAATACCAATAAAATAATGGCACGAGGAAAAATCATAAAGACAATAATGACAAACATCGGATTTTCGTTGAACGGTATATGGAATACATCTTCTGTAATAAGTTCCAGATACCAATTCCGTACGTGGCGACTTTGCAACAATATGTTTAAATCACAAATCCCGTAATAGAAGCTGATGATGGAACTGAGTGTAACCGTAATGAGGTTAATGGTATAGGCGTACCATACTACGCGTTTTTCACGATATTGAACCGCAAAAAGAAGAGGAAATACGTAAAGAAGAACCGCATGATAGGACAGGATTGAAATAATGACGGCGGATACTACCGATAGCATCAGTAATAAAAAATATTTAAGCCCGGTTTTTGATAAGTCTCCTTTTAAATAGATAAACAACGGTGGAAAAAAAAGAACAATATTAGCCTGAAAAGCGAAGGATACCAGAGTTTTGTCTACTTCAAAGAAGTTAATCATGGTAAGAAACCATATCAAAGCAACCGCAATCAAAAACCATAAAAAACCTTTTAAGGTATTTCTGTTTGCGGAAACTTCCTGATACAGTATTTCTTGTTCATATTGGGTTTTGAAATCATTCCTGTTCTTCATCATAATGTAACCGTCCGTGTGTTAAAATATTTCAATTTAATCATAACGTGTTTTTTGCTTGTTTTCAAGTAGTTTCGTAAAATAGAGCAAAGCTTTTTTTTGTTTTGTATAATAGAACATCAATGACTTTGGTGTATAAGCTTGTTGTTCTGCGGAATACTAAAGGAGCAACTTACTTTCAGTTTGATTTGCTAAAAAAGGAGGCTTTTATGAAAAAGAAGCTTGTTTGCCTTATGGCAATGTGCTGTATGTCTTTATTTCTGGTAGCATGTGCCTGCGGTGAGGACATGGGGAGTGAGAATGCTTCCCCGAGCCCGGCAGCAACGGGACAGCCGACCGGTACGACAGCTCCGAGTCCGACTACAGCTCCGACCACTACTCCGATTCAGAACAACGATTCTGATATGAACGGAAATAACGTGGGTGGAACCGATACGGACGGTATGGGCGGAACCGGTGAAGATGGTCTCATTAACGATATCGGTGACGGTGTCGGTGATGTGATTGACGGTGTCGGAAACGGCGTAGGTGATGTAATCGACGGTGTAGGAAATGCAGTGGATGACATGACCGGCGGTAATGGTGCCAACGGAACCAACGATTCTGCAGCAGGCGGTGCAAGATAATCAGGTACCCGGCCTTAAAGGAAAAGAAAAGATGTCTCAGCGAATTGCGAGGCATCTTTTTTTCTTATGCTAAATCAATCCGGTAAATCCATGCATCAGCGGTTTCCCCGGTACATTCATAAGGGAAGAGGCACTGTTCCAATACTTTTACGGAAATCGGATTGTTTTTCCGGATTTTGGCGGATACCCATCGGCACTCCTGGCAACTTGCAAAGTGTAGCGCGGCACGGACACATTCCGTGGCGTAGCCCCGGCCCCGGTAAGGGGCATCAATCAAATATCCGAGCCAATAGCAATCGGAATCATCCTCCGGCAGGGAGAAGCCCACACGGCCCACCAGTTTACCGGTTTCCCGTTCATAAACGCCCCAGAGTGCCAGCTCGTAAAAGGGATAAATATTTCTTAGGTACGCAAGGTGCTTTTCCTGCTCCGTGTCGTAATCGGAAAGTACTTCATCCATGAAAGCAGCGGTAGCCGGTTCGGTACACATGGCATAAAGTACCGGGAAATCCTCCTCGGAAAGCTCACGAATGACAAGCCGCTCGGTGCGGATAATAAAGGCCGGATAGGAGAGGGCATGGGCATGAGTTCGGCTTAAATAGCCCGGATCAACAAATCGAAAGCTCTGAATAATAGCGTAGGCGCCGGATAAGTTGTCAGCCGTACCCGGAGCTTCGTAGCCGATGCAGGGAATCCCAGCGGCTTTTGCGGAAAGGACACCTTCATAGGAATCGGTAATCGCAAGGCAATTTTGAGGCGACAGGGCCAGGCAATGAACCATGTCCCGATAGAGGTCTACGGTCGAACCGGCTCCGCCTTGATTTTGAATAAAGCGTATATTCCAGGTATGTAAGTCATCACACAGAAATCTCAGGTTTATGGCATCTTCAGACGATGGCGTAAAATCAAACAGTACTCCCTCTAACATAAAAATATACCTTTCCATTTTGTTTTTTTCAGTTTATCACGGCAACATCGATGTGTAAAGCCGAAAAAAGTTGGTTCCTTTATAAAAAAATGCAAAAAAATAAAAAAAACACTTGATTATCTTTGTGTTTTGTGGTTTTCTATTAGTATGGATTTTTATTAGCTAAAAAAGAATCCGATTTATATGACTGAAAGGTTGGTAAGAAGCATTATGAAAAAGGTAGTGAAGTTTGGCGGCAGTTCCCTTGCCAGTGCAGAACAGTTTAAGAAGGTAGGCGACATCATCCGCGCGGACGAGAGCCGTGTATATGTAGTTCCGTCTGCACCGGGTAAGCGTCATTCCAAAGATACAAAGGTAACCGATATGTTATACGCATGTTATGCGTTAGCGGAGGCTGATAAGGATTTCTCCAAGGAACTTGCGGACATTGAGGCTCGTTATGATGAGATTATTAAGGGCTTGGGCTTAAAGCTTTCCTTAAAGGAAGAATTTGAGATTATTGAGCAGAACTTTAAGTTAAAGGCCGGCAGTGATTACGCTGCTTCCCGCGGTGAATATTTGAACGGTCATATTATGGCTGCATATCTCGGCTACGAGTTTATTGATGCAGCTGAGGTGATTTTCTTCCACAGTGACGGTAGCTTCAATGCGGAAAAGACCGACAGTGTACTGTCCCAGCGTCTGGCTAAGACTCCGCGTGCGGTTATTCCGGGCTTCTACGGAGCAAAGAAGAGCGGTGAGGTTAAGACCTTCTCCCGTGGCGGTTCCGATGTTACCGGTTCCATCGTTGCAAGAGCAGGTAAGGTAGACCTTTACGAGAACTGGACCGATGTTTCCGGTTTCCTTGTAACGGACCCGCGTATCATCGACAATCCGAAGCCGATTACCACTATTACATACAGAGAGCTTCGTGAGCTTTCCTACATGGGTGCGGGCGTTCTTCACGAAGACGCTATCTTCCCGGTTCGTAAGGCAGGTATTCCGATTAACATCCGTAATACCAACGCTCCGGAAGATGAGGGTACCATGATTGTAGAGAGCACCTGCCGCATTCCGGAGTACACCATTACCGGTATCGCAGGTAAGAAGGGCTTCGTAGCTGTAAATATCGAAAAGGATATGATGAACGCAGAGGTTGGTTTCGGCCGTAAGGTTCTGCAGGCCTTTGAAGAGAACGGTATTTCCTTCGAGCATGTACCGTCCGGTATCGATACCATGACCGTATTCGTACATCAGCCGGAGTTTGAGGGCAAGGAGCAGAACGTACTGGGAGCTCTTCATCGTCTGGCAGCTCCGGATTCCATCGATCTTGAGGCAAATCTTGCACTTATCGCAGTGGTAGGCCGCGGTATGAAGTCCAACCGTGGTGTGGCAGCTCGTATTTTCGCAGCACTTGCTCATAACAACATCAACATCAAGATGATTGACCAGGGTTCCAGTGAGCTCAATATCATCATCGGTGTTCGTAATGAGGATTTTGAAACTGCTATTAAGGCAATCTACGATATTTTTGTTACCGTAGCGCTTTAATATAAAGAGAACAAATAAGAGAAAGCGGGGTATTACAACATGAAGATTCAAAACGTAACCGATGCAGCATTTAAGAAGTATGGTAAGGTTGTAACCGGAATTGATTTTTCCGATATGCTTGCCGAGATGAAGAAGATGGACATTCCGGCAGATGTAGTGTATGAGCCGGGTCTTGCAAGCCTTGAGGCTTGTGCTTCCGCAAAGGATCTTTGCGAGAGCGTATACGGCGGTATGCCGATTCAGGTTGGTCACTGCAGCGGTAACAACAATAAGTTAAACGCAGTAGAGTACCACAGAGATTCCGAAGTAAACATTTCCGTAGACGGTATGATTTTACTTCTCGGTCTTGAGCAGGATATCGAGGAGGATTACACCTACGATACCGCTAAGATTGAGGCATTCTTAGTACCGGCAGGTGTAGCGGTAGAGCTTTACGCAACCACCCTTCACTATGCTCCGTGTAACTCCCAGGCAGGCGGTTTCCGCGGCATCGTAGTTCTCCCGAAGGGAACCAACTACGACCTTGCAAAGCAGCCGAACAAGACTCCGGAGGATAAGCTTATGACCGCTGTCAATAAGTGGCTCATCGCTCACGAGGATGCAAAGATTGCAGGCGCATTTAACGGTTTAAAGGGCGAGAACATCACTCTGTAAATGACTGTATTTGAAAGAACATAACGAAGTAAAATAAAAGCGGCTCCACGGAAGTTTCGTGGGGCCGCTTTTTGCGTGCAGGTAAAGTGCGTATTTCGTCGTTGACGCAAGCTTGCTTGCGGTTCGCATTACATAACCAAGGATATCAAGTACAGCACCAGCAAATGAGCCGGATAGAAGATGTAGAAGAAATACTTAAATTTCTTGGAACGGATGATGTGTCCGTTGTACATGGCAATCGGTACAAAGGCCAGCAATGCAGCAATGTTGGTGCTGAGGAAAATGATACAGCCGAAGAGAATCTGCATTTTTTTGTTGGTACGGAAAAAGTACAGTACCGCAAGAAATATAATACCGATGTAGCTGTAATCCAGACGGGCTACAACCGCAATGACGCAAGCTGCCAGAATACAAAGAAGCTGGCCGAGCCACTGTTTTAATGCGGCCTTTGGTGTAATATCGTCGGTAGCTTCCACACGTTTCATGCCGCACAGCATCAGAAGTCCTAAAAACAGGGTGAATACCGTGTTTTGATACTGTGGGAAGAACAGGGAAACGGAGGTATTGTCCCAGTTGTAAAGGGCAGGGGCGTTGGTTACGATTAAGTTAAACGGAATTTCCGCTACCAGGGCACAGATGCCGACACGAAGCAGATAGCGTTTGTAATCGGAGGTATGCATAAAGCCCTCGAACAGCAGAAACGCAAAAATCGGGAATGCGATACGTCCCACCAGACGCATCACGGTGTATGCGGAGTAAAGACTGATATAATCCGCCGGAATGGCTTGCAGTTGTTCTTCCGTGGTCTCTATGGAGAAGACAAGGCTTAAATAGTCCGGAAACTTCGCCAGCTTTGTGTATACAAGAGTAACGGCCGCGTGGTCGATGAGCATGGTCAATGCGGCAAAAATTTTCAGGAAATTTGCAGGAAAGCCGGATAGGGGCTGTGAATTGTTTGTCATAGTTGTTTGATTTGTCATTGATGTTTCCTCCTCTTTATGTTATGATTATATAGAAGTAAGGAAAGAATTTCAAGTAAGTTATTTTCTTTTTATAAATAAGGAGGCGTAGAATGGGAAAACGTCGTTTTTGGAGTATGTTTTTTGCGGCGGCGGGGCTGATTGTGCTGTATTGTGTGTTACAAAAATTATCGGTTGTGGGAGCCGGAATTCAGTGGATATTCGGAGTGCTTTCTCCGATTTTTGTCGGATTTATCATAGCATTTGTATTAAACCTTCCGATGCGGGCGTTAGAGAAGCTTTGGGTTTCCTGTGAACTCGCACTGAAGCGGTTTGTGATAAAGCAGAAGCGTAAAAAGGCAGTAGCGAATCTTCCGGAGGGACAAGTACCAAAGGATGTCCCGGCGGAAGTAAAGGTAGGCAAGGTGAGTAATGCACTGCGTCGTCCGATTTGTCTGTTGGTGTCTATTGTCATCATTTTTGCGATTTTGGTAGCGGTGGTATCGTTGGTGCTTCCGGAAATCGGTAAGACCGTAATGCTTTTGGTGGACGGTGTACCGGAGTGGTTTGAAAAGGCAAAGGCCTGGTGTGTGGAATATGCGGAGGAATATCCGTTTATTTACGAGACCATCACGGAGTTAAATATCGATTGGGAGACTACGGGAAAGAATCTGCTGAGCTTTATCGGAACGGGAACGCTGGGCTTTGTGGGGAATACCTTTGCGGGAGTCATCGGTGCGTTCGGTGGTTTGATTGATTTTGTAATCGCACTTATATTTGCGATTTACGTATTGCTTAGTAAGGAGACCTTATCCGGCCAGATAAAAAAAGGAATACATGCTTTTTTGCCGGAACGCATCCGGAACGGAATACTCCATGTGGCAACGACCGCGCACGGTATCTTTTGTGCCTTTGTGACGGGCCAGTGCATCGAGGCAGTGATTTTAGGTAGTCTTTGTGCCATCGGAATGTTGATTTTCGGATTTCCGTATGCGGCAATGATTGGTGTTCTGGTGGGTGTAACGGCTTTGATTCCTGTAGTCGGCGGATTCATCGGTGCCGGTGTGGGAGCTTTTCTGATTTTGATGATTGATCCGTTTAAGGCGCTGATGTTTGTCATTTTTATAGTGGTATTACAGCAAATTGAAGGGAATGTTATATATCCGAAGGTTGTAGGAAACTCGGTGGGACTTCCGGCAATGTGGGTGTTGGCGGCGGTTACTGTAGGAGGCGGTATCGGCGGCATTGTGGGAATGTTGTTTGCGGTACCGACGGTATCGGTGATTTATACGTTGCTCCGGGAGGCAACGAGAAAACGTTTGGAAAAGAAACAGGAGGCATCGGAAGAGGATGTATCCGGGAAAGAGACGGTAGAGTAATATGGGAAAGAACGGTGTTCTGAAAGAGATTATCAGTTGGGCAGCGATATTGATTGTGGCATTTGTAATCGGTACCTGCCTGAATAAATATGTGTTGATGAAGGCGGTCATTCCGTCCGGTTCCATGGAAAATACACTAAAAATTGAAGACAGGGTATTCGGTTTGCGACTTGCGTACCTGTTTTCCGAGCCGGAGCGGGGGGATGTGGTCATGTTTGATTATCCGGATGACGAGTCGGTGTTGTATGTAAAGAGAGTCATCGGACTTCCGGGAGAAACGGTAGAGATTACAGATGGTAAGGTGTATATCTGGAATGATGAGACAGGAGAAGACAAGACCCTTTTAGAGGAACCGTATTTAAAGGAGACTCCGGTAGGGTCCTACGGTATTTTTGAAGTGCCGGAGGGTCATTACTTTATGTTGGGAGATAACCGGAACAATTCCTGGGACTCCAGAAAATGGGAAAATAAGTATGTAGAAAAGGATAAGATACAATGTAAAGCCTGGTTTCGATACAAACCAAGCTTCGGTTGGATAAAGTAAACAGGATTAATGACGCGGGTGCTTGCTGATAATAGCGTGTGCCTGCGTGATTTCTTTCATGATGGAGGCCTTAAACTGGCCGTCAAACTCGCAAAGACGGGACATAAGCTCTCCCTGGGTCGTAGCGACATACTTCGGCTGTAAGCGGTTTAAGGTGTAGGATGCCATATCAAGACGGCAACGCTCACACTTGCAACCGTCTAAAAACGGCAACATTTCGTCCAGCGTAAGGATAACGTATTCTTCCATGATATTACGTAAAATTAACTGCATAGGGAAGTCCTCCGTTTGTTTGTATAGTCTCATGGTATCACGTTTTTGGCGGAATGTAAAGAGAATGTGAAGAAAAACATAAAAGGAAATGAATCTAATGTCAGATTTAAAGAATATAACAGAGAAATTAATCGGAGAACATACGCTGACGAAAGAGGAATGGCGGATTTTATTGGAGCATCGTAATCCGGAGATTGCGGATCGGTTGTGCAGTGCTGCCCGTAGAGAAACGGACCGCGTCTTCGGGCGGCAGGTGTATGTACGAGGGTTGATTGAGTTTACAAATATTTGTAAAAAGGATTGCTATTATTGCGGAATCCGGAAAAGTAACTCCTGTGTGGAGCGGTATCGCCTGACAGAGGAAGAGATTCTTGCCTGTTGTAAGGAGGGCTATGAAGCCGGATTCCGGACCTTTGTCTTGCAGGGGGGCGAGGACGGTTATTTTACGGAGGAACGGATTTGTTCGTTGGTGAGCAATATACATACAAAATATCCGGACTGTGCAATTACTTTATCGGTGGGAGAATGGGAAAAGAAAAGCTATGAACGGTTTTATGCGGCCGGTGCGGAACGTTTTCTGCTGCGGCAGGAAACTGCTGATCCAAAGCATTACGCAAAGCTTCATCCGGCCAATCAGCCCTATGAGACCCGTATGGAATGTCTGCGGAATTTAAAAGAAATCGGATATCAGACCGGATGCGGATTTTTGGTAGGGTCACCTTATCAGACCATAGATTGTATCGTAGAGGATTTGTTGTTTTTGGAACGGTTCCGCCCGCAGATGGTTGGAATCGGCCCGTTTTTACCGGCAAAGAATACGCCTTTTGAAGGTGAGAAGGCCGGTAGCAGTGAGTTGACGTTGTTTCTTCTTTCTGCTATCCGCCTTAGCTTGCCCGAAGTGTTACTGCCAGCGACCACGGCACTGGGGACGGCCCGGAGCGACGGTCGTCTGCAGGGGCTTTTGCACGGTGCCAACGTCATTATGCCGAATCTTTCTCCGGTAAGGGTAAGAGAAAAGTATGCCCTATATGACAACAAGGTCCACAGCGGTAATGAAGCGGCGGAGCATTTAGAACTGTTGCGAGCCGAGCTTGCAAAAGAGAATTTTACAGTGGCAATTTCCCGTGGTGATGCACCCGGGTTTGCAAAATAAATTATTTTACTAACGGGGAAGAGGATTCTGACCCGAAAGAAAGGACAGAAGAATATGTACAACAAAGCATCACTTATCGCGGAAGAGTTTATTTCCCATGAGGAAATCACCGCAACCCTTGCCTATGCCGAGGAGAACAAGGAGAATTTCGCCCTGATTGACGAAATCCTTGCGAAAGCAGAGCAGTGTAAGGGACTTGACCACAGGGAGGCCTCGGTGCTTCTTGCCTGTGAGGAACCTACAAGAGTAGCCAGAATGTATACCATGGCGGAGGAACTGAAAAAGAAGTTCTACGGCAACCGTATCGTTATGTTTGCGCCGCTGTATCTTTCCAACTACTGCATCAACGGCTGTGTGTATTGTCCGTATCATATGAAGAATAAGCACATTGCCCGTAAGAAGCTGACCCAGGAGGAGATTGTACGGGAGGTAACCGCACTGCAGGATATGGGACACAAGCGTCTTGCACTGGAGGCTGGTGAGGATCCGGTAAACAATCCGATTGAGTACATTTTGGAGTGTATTGATACCATTTACAGTATCAAGCATAAAAACGGCGCGATTCGCCGAGTAAACGTAAATATCGCGGCGACCACGGTAGAGAATTACCGGAAGTTAAAGGATGCGGGGATCGGTACCTACATTTTGTTCCAGGAGACCTATCATAAGGAGAGCTACGAAAAGCTTCATCCGACGGGACCGAAGCATGATTATGCATACCATACCGAGGCCATGGACCGTGCCATGGAAGGCGGTATCGACGATGTAGGCTTAGGCGTATTGTTCGGTCTGGAGCTGTACAAATACGAATTTGCCGGACTTCTCATGCATGCGGAGCATTTGGAGGCAGTACACGGTGTCGGACCGCATACCATTAGTGTTCCGCGTATTAAGCGTGCGGATGATATTGACCCGACGGTATTCGATAACGGTATCAGCGACGAGATTTTTGCAAAGCTTTGTGCGCTTATCCGTATTTCCGTACCGTATACCGGTATGATTATTTCTACAAGAGAGAGCAAGGAAGTCAGAGAGAAGGTCATCCGTCTCGGCGTTTCCCAGATTAGCGGCGCATCTAAGACCAGTGTGGGTGGTTATTCCGAGCCGGAGCCGGAAGAGGAAAATTCCGAGCAGTTTGATGTCAGCGATAAGCGTACTCTGGATGAAGTGGTTCGTTGGCTGATGGAGTTCGGATATATTCCGTCCTTCTGCACCGCATGCTATCGTGAGGGCAGAACCGGTGACCGTTTTATGAGCCTTTGTAAGAGTGGTCAGATTCAGAATTGCTGTCATCCGAATGCGTTGATGACGCTCAAAGAGTATCTGATGGACTATGCTTCCGAGGAGACAAAGAAAATCGGCGAGGCCTTAATAGAGGCGGAGCTTAACAATATTCCGAAGGAAAAGGTAAGAGAAATCTGCGAGGACCACTTAAAGAAGATTGAAGAGGGAATAAGAGATTTCCGGTTCTAGGATATGAGATGAGAAGCAGGCTGCTTCTCGGAAGATTTGATGGAAGATTGACATCGGATTCGTTCGTATAAAGGAATCCGATGTCTTCTTACGGAGGAATAGATATGAGTTTGCAGAATACACCTGCTTCCGAGCGGGTACATATTGCATTTTTCGGACGGCGAAACGCCGGAAAATCCAGTCTCATCAATGCGGTGACGGGACAGGAGCTTTCCGTGGTATCCGACGTAAAGGGAACCACCACGGACCCGGTGTATAAGACCATGGAGCTGCTGCCCATCGGACCGGTGGTGATTATCGATACGCCGGGCTATGATGACGAAGGAGACTTAGGAGAACTTCGTGTAAAGAAGACCCGCCAGGTATTAAATCGTACCGATTGCGGCATTTTAGTAGTGGATGCCACGGTCGGTATGGGAGAATGTGAAAAGGCTCTTGTGGCGTTGTTTGAAGAGCGGAAGATACCGTACTTGACGGTGTATAATAAATCGGATGTAGTACCGGCAGAAAGACAGAACGGCTTGTCTTCGGATGGGAAGGAGTCGGGTACTACCGCTACGGGAACAGACAAACAAATACCGCTTTATGTCAGTGCTGGGAACGGTACCGGAATTAATGAGTTAAAGGAATGTATCGGAGCATTACTCCATACAGAGGAAGAAAAACGCAGGCTAATCGGAGATAAGATAGCACCGGGAGATGTTGCGGTGCTGGTGGTACCCATTGACGAGGCTGCGCCGAAGGGACGTCTGATTTTACCCCAGCAGCAGACTATCCGGGATATTCTGGATGCGGAGGGGATGCCTCTGGTAGTAAAGGATACCGGACTTTCGGGGGCATTTTCGGCACTTGAAAGGTCGCCGGCGATGGTCATTACCGACAGTCAGGTGTTCGGAAAGGTAGCGAAACTGGTACCGTCAGAGGTGCCGCTTACGTCTTTTTCTATCTTGATGGCACGGTATAAAGGGTTCCTGTCTACGGCTGTAGAAGGAGTCAGAACATTGGAAAACCTGCAGGACGGAGATAAAATCCTGATTTCCGAGGGATGTACTCACCATAGACAGTGCGGCGACATCGGAACGGTAAAGTTACCGGCTATGATTCGGAAGTTTACCGGGAAGGAGCCGGAGTTTGTGTTTACCTCGGGAAAGGATTTTCCGGAGGATTTGACCGGAATCCGTCTTGTCATTCATTGCGGAGGCTGTATGCTGACGGAACGGGAGCTTACTTATCGGAAAAAGACCGCAGAAGATGAGCGGGTACCGTTTACCAATTACGGAATAGCTATGGCGCATATGAACGGGATCCTTGCCAGAAGCGTGGCAATGTTCCCGGAAGTGGCGGAGCTGTTACGGTAGCTAAATGTTATATTGTCAGTAAAACGAGAAAACGGAAGGAAATGAGCTATGAATATCGTAGTGTTGGAACGAAACAGTGTGGGACCGGATATTCCGGTGGATTGCTTTTATGAGCTGGGGAATGTGACCTGCTACAGAAACACGGTAACCATAGAAGAGGTCAAAGAACGTGTAAAGGACGCGGATATCATTGTGGCGAATAAGTCTCCCATGTGTGAGGAGAGTCTGAAGGATGCTCCGAATGTGAAGATGATTTGTGAGTTTGCTACCGGGTACGATAATTGTGATTTGGCCTATTGTAAGTCCAGGGGAATCCGGGTGACCAATGTGGTGGACTATTGCTCTGCCATGGTGGCGCAGCACACCTTTGCGCTGGCTTTGGCATTGTCCCAGAAGCTTCCACACTATGATAATTACGTAAAGTCCGGTGCCTACAGTGCGCAGGACCGGTTCTCCAACTTCGACATCCCGTTTTATGAGCTGGAAGGAAAGACCTGGGGAATCGTCGGTATGGGGAATATCGGAAAGAGGGTGGCGCGGATTGCCACTGCCTTCGGATGCAAGGTGATTTTCCATTCCGTTACCGGAAAAAGCACCGTGACCGAGTATCCGCAGGTGGACAAGGATACGTTACTGCAAGAGTGTGATTTCCTTTCCCTGCATTGCCCGCTCAGTGAGTTATCCCGGAACTTTATCGATAAAGAGGCATTGGCAAAAATGAAGCCGACTGCCTATTTGGTAAATGTAGCCCGTGGTCCGGTAGTCAACAATACGGACCTGTACGAAGCCTTGGAAGCCGGAGCAATTGCCGGCGCGGGACTGGATGTACTGGAGAAGGAGCCGTTGCAGCTTACGAATCCCCTCAGCAAGATAAAGGACAGCAACAAGCTCATTATCACACCGCACCTGGCTTGGGGCAGCGTAGAAGCCCGTATGCGCTGCGTAGAGGGTGTATATGAGAACATTAAGGCGTTCCAGCGGGGCGAAGAGCGGAACGTGGTGATTTAGAAAATAAGATGAAAAGGAACGGTATCCGAAGAGGAAAGTCTTGGGATACCGTTTTGGTTATAGTATAAGCTGTTTCCAAGCCTCCGTCAGCCGTTCCGGCGACCATGCCGCATTGGCAGGAGAGGTGGAGGGCAGACAAACGGCCGGACGACCGACGGTGTCTTTGATATATTTGTTATAAAACTTCTCTGCGGTCTTTCCGTTCACGCAAATTGTACGGATATCTGCCACATCCAATATGTGTGTCAAATCATTCGGCACCACATTCTTAATGGAACTATCGGAACTTCCCGTAATATCACAGGAGGCAATCACATCCCACACCGCAATGCCGTGGGAGAGGAGAAAATCTTTCTTTTCTTCGATGGTATGCGGTTCCTGTACGTCGAACACGGCGGACGTCACCTTCCAAAAACGGTTCTGCGGATGTCCATAGAAAAACTGCGCTTCCCGGGACTTCACCGAAGGGAAACTTCCGAGAATCAGAACCTTTGAATTCCGGTCAAATACCGGAGGAATCGGATGCGAAACCATGGGAACCTCCTTTTTAGGCTATATCAAAAATAGTATAACATATTGAGATAAAATCGCAAGAGCGTGGTGGAAAAGTTTTGATTTTACAAAAAATCAGAAAATAAGTTTTTTTGAAAATTTTAAAATACATCTTGCCAAATATACAAAAGTGTGTTAGAATATCATCTGTTCGGCGATATATATCGCAGTTCATGCGGATGTGGCGGAATGGCAGACGCAGCAGACTCAAAATCTGCCGGTTTCACGATCGTGTGGGTTCAAGTCCCACCATCCGCATTGAGAAAAAGAAAATCCTCTGACTTTCAGTCAGGGGATTTTCTTTTTCTATTCATTTCCGGCATTTAAATCCACGCCGAAAAAGTCTTCCAGATACCGGGTCATATAAACCGGACGTTGTTCCGCAAAGGAGCGGATACGGTCAAGGTGAAGCTCGGTACGAGCCGGTCTTGCATAAATTTCAAAGGAATCCTTTAAGGTGTTTAAATGATTGTAGTAGTAGACAAGCTCCGCATCACGTTCTGCACACATTTCCTCCAGGACACGGCACACATTTTCGTAGGAAAAGGCGCCGTTCATGTAGGCTAACATTCTGTCGATGAAATAGTTCCGGCAATCCTCGCGTTTCAGTAATGCGGCCAAAAGCGGTGCGTAACGGCTGTTGCTTGGGTCCGAGAGGACCTGCTTTAAGTCGTTTCTGGCAGCCCCCGCATCGTCGGAAGACTGATAGGTGCCGAAGCCTACATCCGCATCGTGGAGAAGGAAGCGCCAGCGGCCGTCCATATCTCCGGTACCGTATTCCTCGCCGTCAGCGGCATAGTAGCGGTAGCAACGGTAGTTGCCCTGAGGCCAGTCATAATTGGCCACATACATATTAAGGGACATGTAGTCCAGATAGCTTTCCACATCAATCAAGGCACAAAGCTCTTCGTAGGTAGTATCATTTTTTAAATCCGCGTTAGCGTATTTACTATAGAGTGCGTTAAACTCTTTTGCGGCAGCTACTTCCGCAGTATCACCGGAAACGGATTTGTAACGGTCGGAGCCTTCCAAAACGATATATTCTCCGTCGCTTTTTCCGTTACGGTTCTGAAAATACTTGTCGCAGTAGGATTCATGAAGCCAGTAAAATCCGTAATATTCGCCGTTTACATAGGCAAGGGCAGGAACCACAGCCTCATAGACGGAAAAGCCCGCATCGGCGCCCAGACGCTGTACCAGTTCGTCCCGGAGGAATGCACTTTGGAAATCGTCGCCGCCGTTTCGGAGAACCAGTTTGTCATATTTGGTAATCGGGTCATTGTTTATATCGGTGGAACCGAAGACGTCGGTACGGAAGGAGCCTTTGCCGGCTTCGTATTCCTTACGAGCAAACAATTTCAGGGATTTTACCGCATGTTCGCGCGAGGAACCGCCGAAGACTCGGACACCGGCGTGCTGTTCAAAGAGAAGTGTACCATCGGAGGATAGTGCTTCAATATGAACCTTACGTTCGGAAGCGCGGCCTCGTTGTTTATAGTTTTCACCGTATAAAATACCCTTTGGTCCGTCGGTAAGTTCCGAAGGATTGCCGTTTATGGAAAAGACAAGGGTAGTGTAGCGGTTGTCTACGTTTTCGCCTACAAAATAGGTGTGAACGTAGGAATCGGAGCAAGTTCCGTCATCGTACCATACCTTAGCACGGAACGGATAGACATTCGGAGCATCCGCATTCGTAGTGACCAGTAAAATCGGTTCGGTGTAACAATCGGAGCTTTCCGTCGGTTCCGTACCATCCAGTGTATAGGTAATATAGCCGTTCTTTTTGGCGTGAACGGACAATTCAATAAAGGTGTTTTCGGAAAGAAAATAAGCCGCTTCGGAAAAACATACCTCCCCCGGTGTACCGGTCGGTGTCGGCTTCGGAGTCGGAGTGGAGGTAGGAGCTACGGTCGGTGTGACAGTAGCCTCCGGAGTAGTGTCCGGTAACGGAACCACATCAGCGGTAGGAAACGGTGTGGGAGTCCGGTCACCTACGTAGGTAATGTCGGAATGGCCGATTGGTGGAGTCGGCTGTTGTCCCGATAAATCCGAGGAACATCCTACAAGGGAAACGATACTCAAAAGAGCACAGCAAAGAACTCCTTGTGTAAAACGGGACATTCGTATGGATATCATGGGAACACCTCCTTTTATCGTAGTATGTGAGATAGAATGCTTTATTTTTTCCAGGTACCCGGATGGAACAGTACCATCATCGGGATAATTTCCAATCGTCCCGCCAGCATGTCAAACATAAGGACAAACTTGGAAAGGGTGGAAAACTCGGAAAAGTTTCCGGTCGGGCCGACAACGTTAAGTCCCGGACCGATGTTGTTTAAGGTGGCAGCGATAGAGGTGAAATTTGTGGTCATATCAAAGCCGTCCAGACAAATCAGTAACAGGGAAACGATAAATATAAGGACATAGGCCATCAGCAGGGTATTACAGGAATGAACAACCGTAGAGTCCAAAGCCTTGCCGTCCATTTTCAGAACACGGATGCGCTTCGGGTGAATCTGTTGCATCAGCTCCTTGCGTACCTGTTTCAAATAAATCATAATACGGGATACCTTAATACCGCCGCCTGTGGAGCCTGCACAGGCACCGATAAACATCAGCACCACCATAATCCCTCTGGAAACTGCCGGCCAAAGATTAAAATCAGCGGTGGCATATCCGGTGGTAGTCATAACAGAAGCTACCTGAAATGCTACGGTTTGGATACTTTCTCCTACAGCGCCTCCTTCGGCAACCAAAGATACGGTAATCAGGGCAACCGCACCGAGGAAAATGAAGAAATACCAGCGTACCTCCTCCATACAGAAGGCATCTTTCACCTTGCGGATAAGGAGGTAGTAGTAGAAGGAGAAGTTCACACCGAATAAAAACATGGAAACGGTAATTACGTTCTGTAAATAGGTGGAATAGCCGGCAAGACTGTCGTTTTTGATGCCGAAACCGCCGGTACCCGCAGCACCGAAGGCGTGACATAAGGATTCAAACAGGGACATTCCTCCGCAAAGTAAGAAAATTACCGTAATAATTGTCATAACAAAATAGATGGCGTAAAGTAAAAATGCGGTACGTTGCATTTTCGGAACCAGCTTACCTACGGACGGTCCCGGGCTTTCTGCCTTCATCAGATTCATGGTAGAGCCGCCGGTCATCGGAAGGATGGCAAGCATAAATACAAGCACACCCATACCGCCGATCCAGTGACTGAAGCTTCTCCAAAACAGATTGGCGTGGGAGAGAGCTTCTACATTGGTTAAAATACTGGAACCGGTGGTGGTAAGTCCGGAAATGATTTCAAATAATGCGTCCGGATAGGACGGAATGTCGCCGGTAAGAACAAAAGGAAGCGCACCGACGGCACTCATAATAATCCAGCTTAAGGCTACGGTAACAAATCCTTCCTTGGCATAAAAGGTGGTCTTTACCGTTTTGCGCATACGAATAAGACCTCCTAAAACGATGCATAACGTAGCGAGTATCAAATATACAACGGCGTCTTTCGTTTCTCCGAAGAGAAAGCCGGTCAGGGCAGGAGGGAGGAAGAAAATACCCTCTAACTGAATAATCCAGCCGATGATTTTAAAAATAATGGAATAATTCATAACACGCACTCCTATTTTAACGGGTCATCCATAATATCGGAAATGTCCTGCAGTCCCTTGTGGGTGGTAACAACGATTACTTTGTCGCCCTTTTGGATGAAATCCCGGCCGGACGGGGTAATAATGCGTCCCTTCCGTACGATACAGCAAATTAAAAGGTTTTTCTTTAAATTCAGATTAATAAACGGAACATCCGTTACTTCACAATCCTCTTTCACGAGAAACTCCAGTGCCTCTACCTGATTGTCCATGAGACGGTACAGTGCCTCCACATTACTGCCGTAGGAGTTGTGCTGGGAGCGGACATACTGAAGGATATATTCCGTCGTAATGTTCTTCGGTGAAAGAATACTGCCGATGGGAAGGTCGCTTATGATTTCGTCCAACTCCAGACGATTCACCTTTGTAATTTTTTTGCAGGTTGCATTTACTTTGTTGGCGTAGAGGGAAAGGAAAATATTGGCTTCGTCTCCGTTAGTTAAGGATACGAAGGCATCGGTCTGTTCGATTCCTTCCTCCAACAGCATATCGTGGTCTGTGGCATCGGAATGTATAATGGTTGCCTTCGGAAGAGCCTCGCTTAAAAAGTCGCAACGGTCACGGTTACGTTCGATGAGTTTGACATCAATACCGGAGCGAAGTAACGATTGAGCGAGATAATACGGAATCATACCGCCGCCCGCAATCATAACATCGCGGATTTCACGGATGGTAGCAAGCTTACTCATGCGGTAAAAACTGTTAATTTTTTCTCTCGGTAAAATAATGGAAATGGTATCCCCGGCCATCAGTACGGAATTACCGTTCGGGATGCAGACCTGATGGTCATGCACCAGAATGCAAATCAATATCTCGTGGTTGAATTTACGGGAAAAGTCTTGTACCTTCATGTTGTGAAGAGGAGAATCCTCCGTAATAACGACCTGCATTAAGTCTACTTTGCCGTTGGCAAAGGAGTCGATGTCCATGGCATCCGGTACCTGAATGAGCTGCGCAATAGCGTTAGCGGCGGCGGATTCCGGATTGATAATCATGGAGATGTCCATACAGTCCTTTAAATAATTGATTTCCCGGAAATACTCCGGATTCCGAACCCTGGCAATGGTGCGACACTTACTGGCCTTTTTGGCAAGAAGGCAGGAAATAAGGTTGATTTCATCCTGTCCGGTAACCGCAATCAGAAGGTCGGTATGCTCAATGTCTGCTTCCAGTAAAGTTAAAAAGCTGGATGCGTTTCCGACCACACCCTGTAAGTCCAGATTGGACAGGGCCGGTTGTAAACGCTCCGCGGAATTATCGATTAACGTAAGTTCATGTCCTTCGTCATTTAACTGTTGGGCAAGGGCATAGCCTACTTTGCCGCAGCCTGCAATGATGATTTTCATAGGAAAACTCCTTCCGTTTGTAAATGTTTTACGTCCTTAAGTGTACCACGAAATGGAAAAAAAGTCACTAGGAAGTTAGACTGCATTAACACAGCATTAATAAAGCATCAGCTGTTCTTGATGCGTTCTAAACGGTGAAGCTGCGGCTGCATAGTGAGCTCCGTCAGGTTCAGACCGTTTCGTGCGGTAAGGGCAAACAGTGCGTAGTCGGCCACTTCTTCCGGGGTAAGGGCGGCATCGGTATCCTCCGATGCGCAGAAGGACGCGTTGCGGTACAAATCGGTCCGGGTCATATCAGGGGCCAGCACCGTCACACGGACGCCGTATTTGCGCACCTCTTCAAAAAGACTTTTGGCAAAGCTTGAAATGCCTGCTTTTGTGGCTCCGTAGGCGCAACCGTGTGTATTGTTGGTTTTTGCGGCGGTAACGGAGGAAATATACAACAGGTGGCCGTGATTGGCCTTTAAGTCCCGCAGGAATAAATTTGTCAAAAGAAGCGGAGCGGTAAAGTTCACTGCGGAAAGCTCCGTAATTGCTTTCACGGACAATTCCTCGTGAGGACCGTAAAAGCCCACGCCGGCATTTAATATTAAAATATCCGGAGTGGTATGTGCCTTATGAAGGGTATGGGCCAATTGCTCGATGTCCGAAGGCTTGCGCAGGTCACACACATGAAGGGTTACGGCAAAAAGCTGCTCCGGGGACAGTTGGGCAGTCAGCTCTGTCCATAGAGTATCCTTTCTTTCTTCGGATTTTACGATGCCGTGTACATAACAGCCTTCTTTAAGGAGGGTATGTAATAAGCATTTTCCGATACCGGAGGAAACGCCGGTAATGAGAGCGGTTTTATTGGTTAACATGGGAGTCTCCTTCCACGGACTCCTCGGGAGTCCAGATAAATAATTTGTCGTCCGGGATATGATGACGGGCGAGCGCTTCCTTCACCGAAGTCAGCAGTTTGTCACAACGCTCCGTATCGTAATGGCATACGCCGTCGGTCAGGGTATACGGATAATGGGAAATGGCGCAGGACGGCTTTGCTTTTTTCAGTTGTTTTACGTAATCCTTTGAAAGACGGAATACACCGAGACTGATATCCGTGATTTCTTCGGTGGAAAGAACGGAAAAAGTCTCGTCTACAAGAGTAGTATATAATTCCGGGGCATTCGGTACATCTAACACCGGGTCAAAACACAGTCGTAGGGAGAAGCCTTTTTTCGCGGCTTCCTTTGCGGTGGTCAGCCGGGCCTTTAAGGACGGCGTGTAGTGCTCGTATCGCGTAATAATCTCCTGTGGAGAGAGGGTAAAGGCCATGACAATGTTTTTTGCTGCCGGTAATTCTTTAATAAACGGTAGCGCGGCACTCTTGGTCCGAAGTTCCAGACGGAGGTCCGGGTGGGTGAGTGCATACCGGCAAAAGGCTTCCGCATGAGGAAGCAGGCCACACAGTGCCGTTAGGTCCGAATCGTAGGAACAGCATAGGTAAACCGGATGTTTCTTGAGAAGACGGTCCAGTTCCGCAAAATAGTCCTCCAGATTGACAAACACTACTATGGTGCCGCTGGGATACATGCCTTGTAAATAGCAGTAGTCGCAGTCGTACAGACAATTCATAATGCAGGAGGTGTACATAAAATGTTCTTCCCCGAAGCTTTGGCAGACCGGAGCACCCGGATAAAAGAGGGTGCCGTGGTTCGCCGCTAAAATCAGTGCAGGCCCCGTTTCCTGGGCATGGAGATCTTGGCGGCTTCGGTTAAACACATCCTTATAATGGTCAATCGGAATTACGGCAGCGTTTTTGAAACGCTCGGTGAACTGTTTGGTTACGGTATGGGAAAGCACCTCCCGTTCCACATAAATATGCCGGAAGGGGCGGAGCAATTTTTTCTCGGGTTGTTGTGTACTCAGGAAAGAAGCAGAGTCCGGTTCCGGGGAGCTAACGTTTTGAGAGCCTGTCTGCTTCGGGTTCTTTACAAAGGCTTCCAAAGTCTCAAGCCGAGCCAGCGCTTCCCGTTTTTTATGAGGTGTGTCGGTACGCTCAGGAAGTGCGGATAACAGTTCCCTCCGGGTCAGACCGACCGACAGAGCGTAAGTAATAAGCTCGGTTAATCTGCGTTCCATGGTCGTGGAAAAGGGCAGATCCGCCATAAATTCCTTGGTAAGGGAGAGAACGGAACCAGTACGTTCGTTGCGCCGAGTCAGCTGGCTGGTAAATTGTGTCTCCTGTCCGGATAAAAAGCCGAGGAGAGGGTTGAGATGAGGCTGTATCAATCCGACGACATCCTCCGGGGACGGAAAGGTTCCGTTACAAACATCCGACACGACCTTATAAAAGAAGCAATGGGACGGTTGTATACTGCGAAACAGGGCGGTGGCTACACCGTAGGCTTCCATGTCATACAGCAGAGGAAGATTGCCCTCCGGTTCGGATGGTGTCGATGGATTTTTCACCGGAACATCCGCGGTTATCAGGCGGGCTTCCGAAAACGGATGGGTATACAACTCCGGATAAAGTGCTTTGCCGGTGGTTAGCTCCGTAAGAGCGGCACAAAGATAGCCGTCACCGATGACGGTATCCCCGGAGCCGCCGCAGATGCCAAAATTACAAAAGACATCCCCAGCGGAAACTTCGTACCGGGTCAGGTAGGCGGTGACCGCCATGGCGGCAGAAAGCTTTCCTGGTCCGGTGATTAAAAGCCGCAGGGTATTGTCTTCGGTTTCATAGAGAGGAAACGTAAAGTCCATCTTTTTCATCGGAAACGCGGACAGGACGGCCTTTGCTTCCGGCATAATTGCGGTGATGAATAATATCATATCTATCTCCTGTATATGTGAAATCTCGTAAAATACGGTGAGAGTCAAAACGAAATGAAATCCATTTTACGATTCTATTATAACGGAGGATGAGAGGAGTGACAAGAAAAAAACGCAGAAGTATCAGGTTTTTCCACTTTTTTCGAAAACATACTTGAAAAATTCCCGAAAGTGTGAGAAACTATGTAAGGATTTCGGTTGAGATTGTTAAAAAATTTTCATAAAAAGGAGAAAGACAATGAGTAAGAAGACAACGGTTCTGATGATTTTGGACGGCTACGGTGTAGAGAACAAGGCAGAAGGTAATGCGATTGCGTTGGCAAAGAAGCCGGTGATGGATAAGCTGACCTCCATGTATCCGACGGTACAGGGCGAGGCAAGCGGTTTATTTGTAGGTCTTCCGGACGGCCAGATGGGTAACTCCGAGGTGGGTCATACCAATATGGGCGCAGGAAGAATCGTATATCAGATGTTAGTAAAGATTTCCAAGTCGATCAAGGACGGTGACTTCTTTGAAAATAAGGCACTTGTTGCCGCAATGGACAACTGCAAGAAGAACGGTTCCGCACTTCATTTAATGGGACTGCTTTCTCCGGGCGGTGTACACAGCCATATGGAGCATATGTACGGCCTTGTTGAGATGGCAAAGAGAAACGGTATCGAGAAGGTATATGTGCATTGCTTCCTTGACGGCCGTGACGTTCCGCCGTCTTCCGCAGCAGAATATATGGAAGAAGCTGTAGCAAAGATTAAAGAAATCGGCGTAGGTAAGATTGCGACCATCGCAGGTCGTTTCTACGCAATGGATCGTGATAACGCTTGGGATCGTGTAGAGAAGGCTTATAATGCCCTTGTATTCGGCGAAGGCGTACAGGAGACCGATCCGGTAGAGGCAGTAAAGAACTCTTATGCAAACGGTGTAACCGACGAGTTCATGCTTCCGACCGTAGTTGAGAAAGACGGCGTGATTAAAGAGAACGACAGTGTCGTATTCTTCAACTTCCGTCCGGACCGTGCAAGACAGATTACCAGAGCTTTTGTTGACCCGGATTTCGCAGGTTTCACCAGAAAGAACGGTTTCTTCAATACTACCTTTGTTTGTATGGCACAGTATGATGCGGAAATGCCGAATGTACAGGTTGCATTCCCGCCGGAAGAGTTGACCATGACCTTCGGTGAGTATCTTGCAAAGAACGGTAAGACCCAGCTTCGTCTTGCCGAGACCCAGAAGTATGCACACGTAACCTTCTTCTTCAACGGTGGCGAAGAGAAGCAGTTCGAGGGTGAGGACAGAATTCTTGTAAATTCCCCGAAGGTTGCTACCTTCGATATGCAGCCGGAGATGAGTGCTTACGAGGTTGCTGATAATTTGGTTGAGGCAATCAAGTCCGAAAAGTACGACGTAATCGTTGTGAACTTCGCAAATCCGGACATGGTAGGACACACCGGTATTATGGAAGCAGCAGTGAAGGCAATCGAAGCAGTGGACGAGTGCGTAGGTAAGGCTTACGACGCTCTTATGGAAAAAAACGGTCAGATGTTTATCTGTGCGGACCACGGTAATGCAGAGAAGCTTTTGGATACCGACGGTTCTCCGTTTACCGCACATACCACCAATCCGGTTCCGTTTATTCTCGTAAATTACGATGAGGCATATACTCTTCGTGAGGGCGGTTGCCTTGCGGATATCGTTCCGACCTTAATCGAGATGATGGGTATGGAGCAGCCGAAGGAAATGACCGGTAAGTCTCTGTTAATCAAGAAATAAGGCGTTTACAGTAAAAAGTACGTGAAATTGTAATAATTTGAAAAATAACCCTTTACAAAGAGGACAAAATATTTTATAATGAGATTTGCGTTATTCTTTGATAAAAAGGAAATACTCTGTATTGGAGGTGTGATAAGTGGAAGCATTAAGAGTTATCGTAACCGTATTATATGTATTGATTTGTATCGCGTTAACAATCGTGGTTATCATGCAGGAAGGTAAGTCTGCGGGACTTGGCGCCATCAGCGGTGCGGCAGAGACTTACTGGGGTAAGAACAAGGGTCGTTCTATTGAAGGTAAGTTGGAGTTTGCGACTAAGATTCTTGCTGTATTATTCATCGTAATATCTCTTGTATTGAATATGAAGTGGTAATACAAACGAAATGAAACCCGAAGGACACTGCGAAACGCTGTTCTTCGGGTTTATATTTTTTCATGGGTATGGTTTAGTAAAGGAGTTATATGACAGAAAAAGATTTAAAGAAGCGGAAAGAGCAAATTTTAAAGTTTATGAAAGAGCCGGGATATGTTCCGATGCGAAAGCGGGATATCGCGGCCTTATTTCGCGTGCCGGCGGAGGCCAGGGATGAGCTTGCTTATATTCTGGAGCTGTTACTTCAGGACGGAAGCATTACCATGGACACCAGAGGTCGGTATCATGTGGAGGACGCGCTGGTGTTACAGGGAGAGTTCAGGGGAACCTCCAGAGACTTCGGCTTTTTATCGCCGGAGGATGGGAGCGGTGATATTTATATTGAGGGCGGTTCTACCCTCGGCGCGTTAAACGGAGATATCGTTCAGGCGGTGATTTTTGAGGAAACCGGGAAATATGCCGGAAAGAGCCGCGTGGGTAGAGTAGTAAAGATTATAAAGCGTGCCAACGAGTATGTGGTAGGTACCTTTTTTAAGAAAAAAGAATACGGCTTTGTGGTGTCGGAGGACAAGCGTCTCGGAAGCGACATTTTCATTGACAGCCGGTATACAAAGGGGGCTGTCAGCGGTCACAAGGTGGCGGTACAGATTACGGATTTCGGCAACGGGAAGCAGAATCCCATGGGAAAGATTGTGGAGATACTCGGCCATATGAATGATCCCGGCAGTGATATTGTAACGGTACTCCGGGCCTTCGGAATTCCGGAGACGTTCCCGGAGGAAGTGATGCAGGCTACGGAAACCGTACCGGATGCAATTACCGAAACGGAATGTGCGGGACGTCTGGATTTGCGGGATGAAATCATGATTACCATTGACGGTGAGGACGCAAAGGATTTAGATGATGCGGTATCCTTACGAAAAACGGGAAACGGTTATGTACTGGGAGTGCATATCGCGGATGTAACGGAGTATGTAAAAGAAGGCAGTGCTCTTGACGCGGAGGCAAAGAAACGTGGAACCAGCGTATATCTGATTAACCGTGTAGTACCGATGTTGCCGCACCGATTGTCTAACGGCATTTGCTCCTTAAATGCGGGGGAGGACAGGCTTGCCCTTAGCTGTATTATGGACCTTACCGAGGACGGTACCGTTGTGGGACACCGACTGGCGGAGAGCGTGATTCACGTGAACCGAAGAACCTCTTATACCGAGGTTGCGGGAATCCTTTCCGCGGAGGAAGAAAAACGGGCAGAGCTTTCTGCGGAATACGGCACGATTTACGATATGATTATGGAAATGGCAAAAGTATCGAAGCTGTTGCGGGAGAAACGGAAAGCTCGTGGTGCCATTGATTTTGATTTCCCGGAAAGTAAAATTATTCTGGATGAATCCGGAAGACCGGTAAAAATCAAGCCTTATGAGCGTAATGATGCCACCAGGATGATTGAAGACTTTATGCTGGCGGCAAACGAAACGGTGGCGGAGGATTTCTTCTGGCAGGAGATTCCTTTTGTATACCGTGTGCATGAAAGTCCGGATGAAGAGAAAATCAAACGTCTCGGTATTTTGATTCAGAACTTCGGATACAATTTACGTGGGTCCAAAACAGCACCTCACCCGAAGGTGTTGCAGGCACTTCTGGAAAAGTCCGACGGCAGTCCGGAGGAAGCGCTGATTGCGCGCTTGACGTTACGTTCCATGAAGCAGGCAAAATATATGGTGGATTGTGAAGGTCATTTCGGTTTGGCAACGAAGTATTATTGCCATTTTACCTCGCCGATTCGTCGTTACCCGGATTTGCAGATTCATCGGATTATTAAGGAGAATCTGCGTGGAAAACTGGACGAGAAGCGGAGAACCCATTACAGCAGCATCCTGCCGGAGGTGGCACAGCATTCTTCCAAGACCGAGCGTACGGCGGAGGAGGCCGAACGTGAATTGGAAAAGATGAAAAAATGCGAATACGCCGAGGAACACCTGGGAGAAGAAGCGGAAGGCATTATTTCCGGAATCACCAATTACGGCATGTATGTGGAACTTCCGAATACGGTGGAGGGGATGATTCGTCTTGCGGATATCACGGATGATTATTATCGGTTCGATGAGGAAAATTACCGCCTGGTGGGAGAGCGTTCCTATCGGGAATTCCAATTGGGTCAGACCGTGAAAATTATGATTCACCGGGTGGATAAATTGTTAAAGACTATTGATTTTTTACTTGTTTCGCGGTAAACTAAATATAGTGAGAATTAAGGGGATTTGTATGGCAGATAAGAAACAAGCTGTCAAGTTGATAGCAAATAATAAAAAGGCGTATTTCGATTATTTTATCGAAGAGAAATATGAGGCCGGAATCGAACTGTTTGGTACAGAGGTAAAATCACTTCGTATGGGGAAGTGTAGTGTGAAAGAATCCTTTATCCGAATCGAGCGTGGAGAGGTTTACGTGTACGGTATGCATATCAGTCCTTATGAGAAGGGGAATATCTTCAATAAGGATCCGATGCGGGTGCGTAAGCTTTTGTTGCACAAACGCGAGATTATGAAGCTTTCCGGCGAGATTGCACAGAAGGGTTATACGCTGGTACCGTTGTCCGTTTATTTAAAGGGCAGTTTGGTTAAGGTGGAAATCGGACTTGCAAAGGGAAAGAAACTCTATGACAAGCGTGAGACTCTGGCAAAGAAGGACCAGAGACGAGAAGCGGAAAAAGAGTTTAAAATTCGCAACCTGAAATGATGAGGTAAGAGTTTGGAATTTACAAAGGAGGAGGATATCCGGTGAAAAGAGTAAAGACATCGCTATTGGTACCTGGAATGGTCATTGCAAAGGATGTTCATAACACCAGTAATATTTTGGTAATGGGCAAGAATACGGTACTGTCGGATGAAAGTATCACAAAGCTTGCATTTCACAGTATTTATTCCGTGTATATCAAAGATGAAGTGTCGGAAGCACCTAAGCCATCCTATGAGCGTACCTTTGTACCGTCCAAAATCAAGGAAACCAAAGAATTCGTTGTATTCAAGGAAAGTTATGACGAAGAGGTTAAAAACTTAGAGGTTACGTTTAACGATATCATTACGCTTCAGTCAAAGAAAATCGGGATTGCCGAGCTTTGTAAGCAGGCCACCGGTATGTTAGACGATACCAGAGGCGGTATTCATGTCTTTGATATTCTGCATAATCTTCGTGATTATGATGACAGTACCTTTAATCATTGTATGAATGTGGCTTTGATTTGTAATGTTTTTGCGGACTGGATGCATATGTCTGCCATGGAAAAGGAGATTGCGACGGTTGCCGGCTTACTTCATGATATCGGTAAGTTGCGTATTCCCGACAGTATCGTAAAGAAAGCTTCCCGTTTGACGGACGAAGAATTTGATTTGATCAAGACCCATCCGATGGAAGGCTACAATATCCTGTTTGAGTCCCGCTTTATTTCCGGTATTCAGAATGCAGCGCTGATGCATCATGAGCGTGTGGACGGTTCCGGTTATCCGTTAGGCCTAAAGGGACCTCAGATTGATAAGTTTGCGAAGATGGTTGCCATTGCGGATGTGTATGATGCCATGACCGCAGCGAGAGTTTACCGCGGAGCCCTTTGTCCGTTTAAGGTTATCGAGATGTTTGAGAAGGAGGGCCTTAGCATGTTTGACCCGGAATACCTTCTCGTATTCATGGAAAATATTGTCCAGACCTATATTAAGAACTGGGTACGTTTAAGCAACGGCAAAGAGGGCGAGATTGTCATGATGAATAAGCAGAAGCTTTCCAGACCGGTCGTTCTGTGCGGTACGGAGTTTATCAATCTTGCGGACCACCCGGAGATTTCCATTGAACAGGTTATCATTTAAGAAACGTAAGTTTTTTTAGAAACCACTTTACATTTGATTATGTATATGTTATAATTTAAAAGCTTTTAAGCAAGCCGCCACTCAGAGGACGGATACTCCAACCCCTTTCTTAGTGGCCGGCGATTATAAATTATTAGGAGGTTGCTATTATGATTAGCAAGGAAAAGAAGGCTGAGATTATCGCAGCATACGGAAGAAACGCAAACGACACCGGTTCTCCGGAGGTTCAGATTGCAATTCTTACCGCAAGAATCAACGAGCTCACTGAGCACTTAAAGGTTAACCAGAAGGATCACCACTCTCGTCGTGGTCTCTTAAAGATGGTTGGTCAGAGACGTGGTATGTTAGAGTACTTAAAGAAGAACGATCTTGAGGGATATCGTTCTTTGATCGAGCGTTTAGGCTTAAGAAAGTAGTATTCAGAGGAAAAGAGGAAGTCGGGCTGTGGCCCGGCTTTCTTTTTGCGTGCAGACAAAGTGAGCATTGAGACGACGTTGCAAGTGTACTTGCAAAAGTCGGCGAAATGCGAACGCGTCCACGACCGAGCGGCAGTGCCGCGAGGTGGGGACAGGTGCAAAGCACCGTCTGCACGGGAAAACAGTCATGCGAACGCGTCCACGACTGAGCGACGGAGTCGCGAAGTGCGTGGGAAAGCGCGAGACCTGCACGTAAAAGTTCTATTGACAAGAATAATGTAATATTATATAATTCCTTCGTAAAAAAATTCAAATGAGGAGAGACGTATGAAAAAGAGAGTCTTAATGTTTTTAGTGGTATGTATGGCATTTCTTTTTGCAGGGTGTGCCGAGGAAATCAGTTTGAACGAGTATGTTGATGTGGAGTTTGAAGGTGTGAGCGGATCCGGTACCGCACGCTGTGAAATCGATTACGTGGATTTAATTTCTGACCATGACGAAATTTTCGGTTTTGACGACGAAGATCTTTTGGACGGAGACGGGGAAGATTTTCTGGATGATATGGAGGACGCCATTGACGGAGACTTATCCGAGGATAAGAATTTAACTAACGGGGATGAACTTACCTTTAGCTGGGATGTATCCGCAAAGAAGATTGAGGATAAATACAAGGTGAAGTTTGTATATTCCGATATTACCGAAACGGTAAAGGGATTGACGGAATTGGAGCTTGTGGATGCCTTTGCGGGAATCGAAGTGACCTTTGATGGTCCGTCCGGTTATGCTACGGCGAATTTCGACTTGAAAAATCGGAAGTATGATATGTTTGCTTTTATTTTTCCTGAAGGAACGAAATTAAAGAACGGCGACGTTGTTACCGTTGCTATAGCAGAGGGGTATATGTCCTATTGTACTGCTGCAGGTATTATGCCGAAGGAGCTTACGAAGGATTATATTGTAGAAGGATTACAGGAGCTGACGACATTCGATGCCTTTGAAGGATTAAAGGTGACGTTTTCCGGTAATGCACCGTTCGGACACGTATCCATAGATGATAAGGCAACAAAATATGCGGAGTTAGGATTCGAACGTACGAATTATGACAAGCTGTCAAACGGTGATGAAGTTACCATAGAAGTATATAATGTGGATCGTGTTATAGAAAAATACAATGTGATTCCGGAGGCTACCAGTAAAACCTATGTGGTAAGCGGATTGGATACGTTGGTAATGGAATTTGACGATGTTCCGGAAGAAAAGTGGAATGAGATTTATGAGCATTGGAGAAAGTATCTTCTTGAAAATATGACTGCCGAATGGGAGACGCCGGAAGCGTTAAAGGATATAACGTATATCGGACGTGCAATGGGAAAAACGACAGCAGAGAATTCATTTCTTCAGGAAAATTCGTGGATTTATACAATTTTGTTTTATGAGGTATCGGTGGAGCAGCCGGGACAGGAGCCGTTCCAGTGTTATTACACAATTAAGCTTAGTAACGTAAAGAAGAGAGCAGATGGTTCCTATGTATATGAAGCGTATTCCGAGCCGGGCGAATTTTCCGATTGGTTGGGAGCAACCGGATATTACTTTACAAAGAACAACCTGACGTATATCGGTTATGCTACCTTTAATGCGGCGTACGAGGCAGAGATTATTAATGATAAGAGCAACTATAATACCTTCGGAGAATTTATCGATGGGTATGAATATGTAACTGAATAGACAATTGTAAAAGGCTGTTCTGCTCCGTAAGGAGGGAAACAGCCTTTTTTTGCAAAGGACGGGGTGTCGCACCTGCACGATTAATCTTTTTTAAACTTCTGCTCGCAGTACTCGCAGCGATACACACCCTTCACACGGTCCGTTAACTTAAAGCGGTGTGGAAGCTCCTGCTCGATGGAAGTGATACAGCGCGGATTCTTACAGCGGATAATGTTGGTGACGCGCTCCGGTAAGTTCAGTTTTCTCTTTTCGGCAATTACGCCATCCTTGATAATATTAATCGTAATGTTCGGGTCGATGACACCGAGAACATCAAAGTCAAAATCTGTGTATCCTTCAATCTTGATAATATCTTTCTTTCCCATCACATTACTTTTGGCATTCTTGATAATTGCTACCGTGGCGTCTGTTTTGTCTAACTCTAAGTAGTGGTAGATATCCATGGCACAGCCTGCAACGATGTGGTCCATAACAACGCCCCGATTGATTCCTCCGATATTTAACATAGGGATTCTCCTTTCTGCATACGGTTAGTCCAATTTGATTCCAAGCAAGGTCATAATGAGTGCCATGCGGACATACACACCGAAGTTCGCCTGCTTGAAGTATACGGCACGCGGGTCATCGTCCACTTCGGTAGAAATTTCGTTGACACGCGGGAGCGGGTGGAGCACCAGCATGTCCTCCTTTGCCAGCTGCATTTTATGCTTGTCTAAGATAAAGGTATCCTTTAAGCGGATGTAATCCTCTTCGTTAAAGAAACGCTCCTTCTGTACACGGGTCATATAGAGAATATCCAGCTTCGGAAGAGCTTCTTCCAAATTGGAGGTCTCCTCGTACGGAATGTTTAAGGCATCCAAGGTTTCTTCCTTTAAGTAAGCCGGTACCTGCAGCTCCTTCGGGGAAATCAGCACGAATTTTGTATTCGGATAACGCACCATGGCATTGATTAAGGAGTGTACGGTACGACCGAATTTCAGGTCTCCGCAGAAGCCGATGGTGAGACCGTCTAAGTGTCCCTTTAAACTCTTAATGGTAAGCAGGTCGGTGAGCGTCTGGGTCGGGTGGTTGTGACCGCCGTCGCCGGCATTAATCACCGGGATGGAAGAATGCATGGACGCTACTAACGGAGCACCCTCCTTCGGATGACGCATAGCACAGATGTCTGCGTAGAAGGACATGACGCGAATGGTATCCGCTACACTTTCTCCTTTTGCCGCAGAGGATGAATCGGCAGAAGAAAAACCAAGAACACTACCTCCGAGATTCAGCATCGCAGCTTCAAAACTGAGACGGGTACGTGTACTTGGTTCGTAAAATAAAGTCGCTAATTTCTTGCCGGCACAGCAATGGGAATACTTCTCCGGAGCGGAATAAATATCCTGTGCGAGGTCGAGCAAATCGGAAAGCTCGTCCGGCGATAAATCTAACGGGCTGATTAAATGTCTCATAAATTACCTCCATAAGTCATTTGTAATGATGGAATCTATATTCTTTCCCATTATACAGTATGACGGAGGCTTTGACAAGACCTAAAAGATTCAAAACGACTTTTTTGAAGAAAAAGAGCGGCCCGTTTGGACCGCTCCTTTTCGAGAGAAGGTATATTTACAAAACTTAGAAATGGAAATAGCGTAAACAGTTGTTATAGGAAATATCCTGTACCATTTTACCGAGATACTCCATATCTGCCGGGTACTCGCCGTTTTCCACCCAGGTACCGATGAGGTTACAAAGGATGCGGCGAAAGTACTCGTGTCTTGTGTAGGAGAGGAAGCTTCTGGAATCGGTCAGCATACCGATGAAGTTTGCCAGAAGTCCGAGGTTAGCGAGAGAGGTCATCTGCTCGGTCATGCCGGTCTTGTTGTCGTTGAACCACCAGGCGGAGCCCTGTTGAATCTTGCCCACAGCGGAAGAATCTTGAAAGCACCCGATGATGGTGCCGATGGCGGCATTGTCAATCGGATTTAAGGAGTACAGGATGGTGCGCGGAAGCTCCTCAGTCTGGGCCAGAGCATCAAGAAAAGCCGCCAGTTGCTCGGAGCAGTTTACGGAATTGATGCAGTCAAAACCGGTATCCGGGCCGATTGCTTTGAAAATTCTCGTATTGTTGTCACGACGCACACCGTAGTGGAGCTGCATCGCCCAATCCAGACGATGATATTCCCGGCCCATAAATAAAAGGAAGGCATACTTAAATTTTACCTGTTCTTCTTTGGACGGCATCTCACCGGAAAGTCTCTTTTCGAAAATAGCAGCTACTTCTTCATCGGAAGCAGGAGCGTACATGACATATTCCAGACCATGGTCGGAAATACGGCAGCCCATAGAAGCGAAGAACGCAAGACGTACCTTCAGAGCCTCCTTTAAGTCTGTAAAGGTCTCAATCTTCACACCGCTTACTGCGGAAAGCTTGGTGAGATAGTCAAGGTAATCCGGCTTTTCCAAGCCCATGGCCTTATCCGGGCGCCATGCCGGAAGCACCTGTACGTCAAAGGAATCATCCTCGGCAATGATTTTATGCCAAGCCAAGGAGTCAATCGGGTCGTCGGTGGTGCAGACTGTGGTTACGTTGGACATCTTGATGAGATTGCGGGCGGAAAACCCGGCCTCTGCAAGCTTTGCATTACAAATATCCCAGACCTCCCTGGCGGTCTCCGGAGAGAGGGTACCGGTATAACCGAAGTAGCGTTGAAGCTCTAAGTGGCTCCAGTGGTACAGCGGGTTGCCGATGGCCTTCTGTAAGGTGCCGGCCCAGGCTACAAACTTTTCGTAATCGGAAGCGTTGCCGGTGATGTATTTTTCTTCCACGCCGTTAGAGCGCATCTGACGCCACTTGTAATGGTCGCCCCCCAGCCATACCTGGGTGATGTTTTCAAACTTACGATCCTCCGCAATTTCCTGCGGATTGATGTGACAGTGATAGTCGATAATCGGCATCTTTGCCGCATAGTCATGATATAAAACCTTTGCGGTGTCATTGGAAAGTAAAAAGTCTTGGTCCATAAACGGTGTCATAGTGTAACCTTCTTTCTATATGTGAATGAGTCATAATGAATGTGCGAATCAGAAACAAAGGTATACTACGGAACAGAGCCTAGTATGCCGTTCCGCGTACAATAAAATCATTGGAAATCATGGTCTTGTTCGGAACATCCGCTCCCTGCAGTACCCGCATGAGAGTGTTGACCGTGGTAATGCTTAAGGTCTCCACGTGGTTGTCTAAGGTGGACAACTCCGGCGCGGTACAGATGCAGAGAAGTGAGTTGTTATAGCCTACAATCTCCAAATCCTCCGGAATACGAAGTCCCGCAGTACCGGCAAACTTTACTGCGGCGACTGCCAGACAGTCCTCTGAGGTAAGAATGGCATCATAGGAGATCCCTTCTTTATATAAATCTGTTAAAATAGTCTGAGTGGACGGGATATCATTCGGACAAAGACGAACGGCATCTTCGGAAATCGTAAGACCCGCAGCCTCCATACCGTCCCGGAATCCTTTGATTTTAATGCGGCTGCTGCTACTGTCGGAGCGGTACAGGAACGCAAAATGCTTCCGGCCGTGAGCGGCAAGACGTGTCACCGTATCATAGACCGCCTGGTAATCATCGCAAAGGGTACAGTAGATGTTCGGATGATTCAGATAACCGTTAATCATCATGACCGGAACCTCGTTTGCGGCGGAAATAATATAGTCGTTGTCAGCTTTGTTGGCTTCCAAATAATGAGAGCCCACTAAAATCACCGCATCGACCCGCTTGGACAGCAGGAGACGAAGGTAGTTCTTTTTGTTCTCCAGTTCATAGCCTGTACAGCAAAGAAAGGATTCGTAGCCGTTCTTGCGGAGCGTCTGCTCGAGATAGTAGACCGCATTCGCCAAAAAAGCATCGGAGGAGTCGGAGCAAAGAATACCGATGGTGTGCATGGTATTCAGTCCCAGTCCCCTGGCGAAAACATTCGGGGTATAGCCTAACTCTTCCATAACGGAGAGCACACGTTCTTTTGTTTTGTCGCTGACGTTCCGGTTTCCGTTTAACACACGGGAAACGGTTGCAATGGAAACGCCGGCCTTTTTCGATACGTCATAAATATTCATAATATGAAAGCCCTTACAAAAATATTGAAATAAAAAAGTATTCCGCTTTTATTATACACCAGACTGTAAAATAGCGCAAGTGAAACTTATAAAAAGAATTTTGATGAAAAAGAGATTGACAGTTCTTGTTAAAATGTGTACAATCAAACTGTAAACGCTTACAAAGAAGTAAGTGAAGGAAAAGTAAACAAAAAAATAGGTTAAGATAAACGAAAAGGAGATTAAGACTATGGCAAAGGTTGTTACGATGGGCGAAATCATGTTAAGACTTTCTACCCCGGGAAACGAGAAGTTTATTCAGGCGGACGAGTTTGATGTATGTTACGGCGGCGGTGAGGCCAATGTAGCGGTTTCTTTGGCAAACTACGGCCATGACGCACATTTTGTAACCAAGGTTCCGAAGAATCCGATCGGTGAGTGTGCGGTAGCAGCACTTCGCAAGATGAATGTAGGAACGGATAACATCGCCTACGGCGGAGAGCGTCTCGGTATTTATTTCCTTGAGACCGGTGCGGCCATGCGTGCTTCCAATGTAGTATACGACAGAGCGCATTCTTCCATTTCCACCGCAGTTGCGGCTGACTTTGATTTTGATAAGATTTTCGACGGTGTGGACTGGTTCCATTTTACCGGTATTACTCCGGCGGTTTCCGATGCTGCGGCAGAACTGACCGAGGAGGCACTTAAAGCTGCAAAGAAAGCCGGCGTAAAGGTGTCGGTTGATCTTAACTTCCGTAAGAAGTTGTGGACCTCCGAGAAGGCACAGAAGGTCATGAGCAATCTGATGCAGTATGTGGATGTATGTATCGGTAACGAAGAAGATGCAGAGAAGGTTCTCGGATTTAAGCCGGGCAACACCGACGTTACGAACGGTGAGCTGGAGCTTGCGGGATATAAAGACATTTTTGAGCAGATGGTAGCAAAGTACAACTTTGAGTATGTAATCAGCTCTCTGCGTGTCAGCCATTCCGCATCGGACAACGGTTGGTCCGCTTGTATCTACTCCAGAGATACCAAGGAGTTCTATCATTCCAAGGAATACAGAATTTCTCCGATTGTGGATCGTGTGGGCGGCGGCGATTCCTTCGCAGGCGGCACTATTTGCGGTTTCCTTGACGGAAAGAACTTCAAGGATGCCTTAGAGTTCGGTGTGGCGGCGTCCGCATTAAAGCACACCATTCCGGGAGACTTCAACTTAGTTTCCAGAGCCGACGTTGACAATCTGGTTGGCGGCGACGGAAGCGGAAGAGTACAGAGATAATTGATGGCGGGGCTGACGCAGGAGGAAACTGCGGAGTCCCGCTCTTATATTTTTTCTTTTGGTGGTTATGTAGAAGCAGCTTGTTTTATTTATTGAAATGAAAATATAAGAGCGGGCTGCGTAACACCGATGACGTCTGCGTCAGCACCTATTTCTTAGAAAGGCGGAATAAACATCGATGGTTGCATCAGGAGGCTTTTGGGTGTAAAATAGGAAGCGAGAGGGGGGAATGGGGTTATGAAAAAGTTAATTTTGTTTATAAAAAAATGGTGTGTTGTTCCCTTCTGCTGTTTCCTGCTGTTTTATCCGGCATGGATACTTGGAATGATGATAGCATGGGGGTTGGGAATGACGATTTGGGAGTTGACAGGCTGGGAGGCGCCGGGGATAATAGTGGGAATGTTGATAACAGGAGCAATCACATCGATTCCTATTATTTATAAGGTTAGAAATTCTCGGCGAATGAAAATAGGGGTGAAACGTGTTGTGATTGCAGCGTTTGTATTGTTTTTTGCAGGGGTTGCGTGGTTTGTGGCGATTATATAGGGGGAAAGTATGAATAAAAAATTTGTTGCATCATTTTGTTTGTTATGTTTTTTGTTGGCGAGCTGTAGTGGAAATGACAATGAAAAAAAGATAAATGGGCAGGAAAACTTGAATGTCGATTACAGCCAAACAATTTTATTTGTTTTAAGTGATACATCCTATGCAAATGAGTATGAAAATAAAGGTTACTTTGTTCTTGGGGACGGTTCCAAATGTTTTTTTGATTTATCCGATGAAGACCGAAACTATGCAAATATAGAGAATTTGTATCAATATTTGTCGAGTCATCTTTCGGAGTTCGAACGGATTGAGTATTTGTCACCGGAGGAAACGGTACAATGCATGGATTATTTATATGAGATAGAGGAACGTTCGGAAATAAAGAAAGATACGAATTATGTCGCTGATGCGGGACAAAGTGATTTATACGGAGTAAGATTTGTTTCCGATATGCCGGAGTTTGTGATGCTAAAGGGAGAGGGATGTCAATGCTGGGAACGGTCGGATGAGAACGTCGAAAAAATCATCGGACTTTTCGGGGAGGAATGGGCAGATGATTCCGATTATCTGAGGAGAAGAAGAAAGGCATTAGAGTATGAGTTTTCCGGTGACGAAGTTGTTGCAATGTTGGTCAATGTTGATATTACTGGAAAAACGGATACGGACCCTGCCATCTTACTTGTATATGCAGACGGAGCAGTGGAAGCAGGTTTTGGAGATTATGGGGAAGTTTTGACAGAAAGCGGACTGAAAAGACAGTCTTTGGAGAACTATATCGCAGGACGAAGCTACCTGGGAAATCTGGGGAACGATGAAAGAAAACGATTATTATCTTTGATTTGTAATCTGGATACAAAAAGTCCGGTTGAGGATAGGAGTAGCTCTATTGTAGCGCCTTGTGTGGAGCCTACAAGACAATATTACCGTTATTGCGTTCAGTGGAGCAAAGAAGGTGCCACTTATGTAAAGGTAAATCAAGGGAATGATCAGAAGGGATTTACATCACAGCTGAAGGATGAGGCGGCAAAAAGAGCAGTGGAACTTGTGGTAGACGGGGCGTTTATGGAAGCATGGTACGATATGCAGTATTAACAGGAATGGAGGGGGAATAGTATGGATAAGGCGTTGGAGTTTTTAAATGAAACTGGTGGATTCTTCCGGTGACTTTGGTGACCGGCTATTTCGGGTTTTATGGCGGATTGATTGTTGTTTTGTTTTTTTCGCTGGCATTGGATTGCACGACGTTGGGTTTTAATATGGATTTTTCTTGCGGGTTTTCCGATTGCTCTGATTGTGGATCTTGTTTTGATACTGGTGGCTGGGTTCTTTTTGTATCTCAAGTGGATGTATACGCAGATAATTGGCATGTAGTCGGTCTGTAGGACCAATGGCTTAGAAATTTTTAAATTATTTGTTGACAAACAAAAGTCTCTGTTGTATAGTTGTATTAAGGAGTTAGTACAATCATACAAGGGAGGCTTTTCTTTTATGTTAAAAATCGAAGGTTTTACGAAGCGCTACGGAGAGAAAGTGGCGGTAAACAATTTGAATCTGCATATTGCACCGGGAGAAATTTACGGTTTTATCGGGCATAACGGAGCCGGAAAGACTACGACGTTAAAGGCTTGCTGTGGGCTCTTAAAGGCTACGGAGGGCACGATTTTGATTAATGGCAAGTCCATTGCGGAGAAACCGATTGCCTGTAAGAAGGAGATGGCATATATTCCGGATAATCCGGATTTGTATGATTTCCTGACGGGTTACGATTATTTGAATTTTGTGGCGGATGTGTACGCAGTACCGAAGAAGGAGCGGAATGAGCGTATTGATACCTACGGTGAGATGCTTGGTATTACCGAGGCGCTGGCGCTTCCGATTTCCGAGTATTCCCACGGTATGAAGCAGAAGGTGGCCATTATTTCCGCACTGGTGCATGCACCGAAGCTGATTTTGATGGATGAGCCGTTTGTCGGTCTGGATCCGTCCGCTTCTCATCAGTTGAAGCAGCTCATGAAGAAGCATTGCGAAGAGGGCGGTGCGATTTTCTTCTCTACCCACGTGCTTGAGGTGGCGGAGAAGCTTTGTCATAAGGTGGCGATTATTAAGGGCGGTAATTTGGTGGCATCCGGCACCATGGATGAGGTCAGAGGTGATTCTTCCTTAGAGGAAGTATTCCTGGAATTGGAGGATGTGAAGGCATGAAGCTTTTAATCGGAATTCGTATCAAAGCCTTTTTTGCTGCGATAAAGAAGGCCTTTGGCGCAAAAAAAGGGATGGGAGCCTTTTTGACGGTATGTATGGTGTTTTTATTCATCACTGTGGAAGGAATGCTGTTCGGTGCATGGAATCTGTTATCGACCTTCCTGGAAATGGATTTCGCATGGCTGTATTTTGCACTGGCAGGCCTTCTTGCCTTTGCCTTCGGTATCTTCGGTACGGTATTTACGACACAGGCCCAGATGTATCAGGCCAAGGACAATGATTTGCTCCTTGCCATGCCGTTAAAACCGCATGCAATTGTGGGAAGCCGTGTGTTTGTATTGTATTTATTGACCATGCTGTTTGTGGCGGTTGTAATGCTGCCGGCGGGACTGGTATACAGCTTTATGTGCGGATTTTCCGGAAGTTTTTGGCTGATATACCTGTTTTCCATGATTTTCATCGGCCTCCTGACCCAGGCAGTGACCTGTCTGCTGGGCTGGTTACTTCACTTTTTACTGGCGGGCTTCCGTCACAAGGCCATTGTGGCAACCGTGTTTATGACGGCAGTTATGATTTTGTATTTTATCGGTATCAATCAAATTGAAAACCTGATGATGCTTTTGGTAAATAACGGCGGTAAGATTGCATCAGCCATTCAAAGCTTTGCATGGCCGTTTTATGCGCTGGGTGTTGCCTGCTTTGGGGATTGGTTGCAGTTTGTGTTGCTGGCGCTTTTATGTATCGGTGTGTTTGCCGTTGTTACCGTGATTTTGAATGTAACTTTTGTAAAAGCAATGCTGGTAGGCGGTAAGACAAAGCGTGCCGCAAAGCAGAAGAGGGATGACAAGGTACGTTCCGCTATGGGAGCCGTGTGCAGAAAGGAATCCAAGCGCTTCTTTACCAGTACCACCTATCTTGTAAATATCGGAATGGGGCTTTTTATGATTGTGGCCTTCGTGGGAGCGGGCATCATGTTAAAGGATAAGCTGTTGACGGTAATGGATCAGATGATGGAAGGAAAGCTCATGAAGATGCTTCCGGTTCTTTTGACGGGAACCATGGGGCTTCTGGCTTCTATGACGCCGATTTCCGCGCCGTCCGTATCTCTGGAAGGAAAGCATATCTGGATTTTACGTTCCATGCCGATCAGCGGAGAGGATGTATTGAAGGCAAAACTTCGGTTCCATTGTGTCGCAAGTGTGCCTGTGGCATGCGTGGGAGCACTGGCTCTCGGAATCGTATATAAAATCGGTTTGTTTGAAACGGTTTTTATGGTCATCGGTACCGCAATTTTGTTTGTACTGACCGGTGTTTTGGGACTGATATTCAATATGTGTTTCCCGCGTCTTGACTGGCCGAATGAAGCGGCACCGTGTAAGCAGTCTATGGCAGTGTTCTTTTCCATTTTCGGAATGATGTTTATCAGTGCACTGTATGCGGGATTATGCATCGGATTTATGGCATTATTCGGCGGAGCGAACAGTGTATGGGCCTTCGCTGTTGTGAATGTGTTATTTGCCGGTGTTACCTACTTGTTCTATCTTTTGATGGTAAAGTGGGGCGGAAAGAAGTTTGAGGAACTGTAAAGCAGAAGAATAGAAAAGAAAAACCACCGTATCGGTTCTGGCCGGAACGGTGGTTTTTGCATATGCTTATTTATTCCAAGGACGTTTTTTAGAAAGCCAACCGTTTTCCTCCCAATAGGTTTTCTCTATAGGAGAGGAGCCCATTCCGGCCGCCTGCATCTTCCCCATGACAAAGAAAAAGAAACGGATTTTCAAACCGGCGGAAGGCTTTTGGGTGTTTGAAAGTTTTTTTGCCAATTTTGTAGTTATCCTATCAAGTTTTTCTTTTTTCTTTTTGGAAACCATGTCCCAGTTCATTGCCTGTAGGGCAATTCCGACTGATTTTATGTAAGGGACACCCCAGTAAAACAGGGCGGTGGAAATATCCTTGGTAGCAGTTTTTGCACCAGAGCCGGCTGCAGTGGAGACTACAACGGCCTTTTTTCGAAACATGCAGGCTCTCGGCCTGTGAGACACCCAGTAGGTGAAGGTTAAATCAATAAATGACTTCATGGGTGCGGATGCTCTGAGACAATAGGTTGGTGTGGTAAAGATAAGCAAATCAGCAGCCTCTACGGCAGTCATAATTTTATTTTTCCCTTCATAAAAAGGGCAGTTTGCATCGCCTTCGATACACTTATAGCATCCAAGACAGAAGTGATTTAAATCCTTCGGAAGAAAGAATTCCGTGATTGTGTTTTCACCACTTACTTTATCTGCTATCATATGTCCGATATGATAGGAACTTCCTTTGTGGTTTTGTCCGTGAATCAATACAATGTTCATTGTGAAATCCCCTTTTTGTAGATTTGATTAAACTGTCTGATGTGTTGTTCCAAAAGGCAGAGGGCATCCGGCTCCCGTTCCGGTTCTCTGTCGCAAAGTGTCAGAAGAAGATAGAGAGGCGCGTAGAAGTGGAGCGCCATGATATCCGGCTTTGCGTCTCGGAATAATCCGCAAACACTAAGCATGGAAAGTATCTGACTTTGATAGGAAAGCGGATCATCGGTGTATTGTTTGGTGTAAAGTGCGGCCAACTCTGCATCGTGGAACTGCTCAATGGTTAACATTTTACGGAAGCGGCATACATAGTCATCATGTAAAAAGTAAGTGAATAAGCCGATACCCATATGTATCAAAGCATCCTCCGAAACAGAGGAAAAGATGCCGGCATCCGCAGCAGGGTTACTACCGTTCATTTGAAGTGCTGCGGTTTGTTTTTCGTATCTGATTTGCATTTCGGAAAGAATACCGTCAAAAATGTCCCGTTTGCTTTTATAGTGTTTATAGAGAGACGGCGCTTTAATGCCGACAGCGTCTGCAATTTCGGCTACGGAGACGGAATGGTATCCTTTTTCTGAGAAAAGGGTCAGCGATGCATCTAAGATTCGTGATTTTGTATTCATAGGGACCTCGCTTGGTTAATGTTTTAGTTTTCACTTCTGAAGATGGCTAATGTTTGTTAGCTTGCAAAGACAAGTATAAGCTAATAGGCATTAGCTGTCAAGAGGTTTTAGAAAAATGTTCGGATAATATAGATTGAAAAAACATAAAAAGAACTTGTGTTCGAGTAGGGCTTGTGGTATAATGACATTAGTAGCCGACAGGCTGCCGGCAATCGTGTACATACCGTATGGTAAAGGGTGGGGGACCTTCATTCGGACGGAATGGAGGTGATGCCGATGAAGAATCGTTTTGACTTTAAGGATTTGATGTCCTTTGGAATGTTCCTTCTGGCATTATTGACATTCATATTTTTGATTTGTCAGTAACAGCAACATAAAAAGCCTCCCCTGTACTTTGACCGGTTAGGGGAGACTTTTTTCTCATATCCAAGGTCAACCACTCTGTGGCGATTGCCTTTTTCTAATTTCATTATACCACAAGTTTTAATCGTTGCAAGTAGATTTTGCGAAAAAAGTGCTTTTCTTTTTCACTATATTGTGGTATCATATATATTTAGCGGAGATATATCCCGAGACTTCTGAAAAGCATGTCGGATACGGTGTGTTTTCCAGTTGTTTCGGCAATCTCCGCAAGAAATCATTACAAAAGGAGATTAGATATGGCATTCAAGAGTTTTTCTATGGAACTCGCAGGCAGAACTTTGACCGTAGATATCGGCAGAGTTGCCGCACAGGCAAACGGTGCAGCTTTCATGCACTATGGTAACACCACGGTTCTTTCTACCGCTACGGCTTCCGAGAAGCCGCGTGACGGTATCGATTTCTTCCCGCTCAGCGTTGAGTACGAGGAGAAGTTGTACGCAGTAGGTAAGATTCCGGGAGGTTTCAACCGCAGAGAGGGTAAGGCTTCCGAGAACGCAATCCTTACTTCCCGTGTAATCGACCGTCCGATGCGTCCGTTGTTCCCGAAGGATTACAGAAACGACGTTACCTTAAACAACATGGTTATGTCCGTAGACCCGGAGTGCAGCCCGGAGCTTACCGCTATGCTGGGTTCTGCAATCGCAGTAGCGATTTCCGATATTCCGTTTGACGGTCCGTGCGCTACCACCCAGGTTGGTATGATTAACGGAGAGTTCGTATTCAACCCGAATTCTTCCCAGAACAAGGTTTCCGACTTAAAGCTTACCGTAGCTTCTACCCGTGATAAGGTTATCATGATTGAAGCAGGTGCAAACGAAGTTCCGGAAGCAAAGATGATTGAGGCAATTTATGCCGCTCACGAGATTAACCAGCAGGTTATCGCTTTCATTGATAAGATTGTTGCAGAGTGCGGTAAGGAAAAGCACACCTACACCAGCTGTGCGGTTCCGGAAGAGTTGTTCGCAGCAATTAAGGAGCTTGTTCCGCCGGCAGAGATGGAAGAGGCTGTATTTACCGATGAGAAGCAGGTTCGTGAGGAGAACATCCGTCAGATTACCGCAAAGCTTGAAGAGGCATTTGCTGATAAGGAAGAGTGGCTTGCTGTTCTTGGCGAGGCTATCTACCAGTACCAGAAGAAGACCGTTCGTAAGATGATTTTAAAGGATCACAAGCGTCCGGACGGCAGAGAGCTTACCCAGATTCGTAGACTTGCTGCAGAAGTTGATATTATCCCGCGTGTACATGGTTCCGCTATGTTCACCAGAGGTCAGACCCAGATTTGTAACGTAACCACTTTGGCTCCGCTTTCCGATGCGCAGAAGCTGGACGGACTTGATGAGAACGAAGTGTCCAAGCGTTACATGCATCACTATAACTTCCCGTCCTACTCCGTAGGTGAGACCAAGGTTTCCAGAGGTCCGGGACGTCGTGAAATCGGTCACGGTGCACTTGCTGAGAGAGCACTCCTTCCGGTTCTTCCGACCGAGGATGTATTCCCGTACGCAATCCGTACCGTATCCGAGACCTTCGAGTCCAACGGTTCTACCTCCATGGCATCTACCTGTGCATCCTGTATGTCCCTTATGGCTGCAGGTGTTCCGATTCGTAAGATGGTTGCAGGTATTTCCTGTGGTCTCGTAACCGGCGATACCGATGATGATTACGTATTATTGACCGATATTCAGGGCCTTGAGGACTTCTTCGGCGATATGGACTTTAAGGTAACCGGTACCGATGAAGGTATTACTGCAATTCAGATGGATATTAAGATTCACGGTTTGACCAGAAGCATCGTTGAGGGTGCTATCGCAAGATGCCGCGAAGCAAGAATGTTCATTATGGAGAACTGCATGAAGCCGGCTATCGCAGAGCCGAGACCGGAAGTAAACGAGTATGCTCCGAAGATTGTTCAGATTCAGATTGATCCGTCCAAGATCGGTGAGGTTGTCGGTCAGAGAGGTAAGACCATCAACGCTATTATCGACGAGTGCGGTGTTAAGATTGATATTACCGATGACGGTGCGGTTTCCGTATGCGGAACCGATCCGGCAGGTATGCAGAAGGCAATCGATTACATCCAGATTATCGTTACCGATTTCGAAGAGGGACAGGTTCTGGAAGGTAAGGTTGTCAGCATTAAGGAGTTCGGTGCATTCCTTGAGTTCGCACCGGGCAAGGAAGCTATGGTTCACATCTCCAAGATTTCCAAGGAGCGCATCAACCACGTTGAAGATGTACTTACCCTTGGTGATGTTGTAAAGGCAGTTTGCCTCGGCAAGGACAAGATGGGCAGAATCAGCTTCAGTATTAAGGATGTAAAGTAAAGCAAAAGTTCGCTCTTTCGCATGAGAGGGTATTGAAACCAGTCGAAAAATGAAATAGTTTCACGGGAACCCGCTCTCGCTCTTGCACAAACGCAGCGGATACTAGGCTCAAAAGTACTTTGCCAAGTACCGGCGTTTGTTTAAGGTTCCCTACTGAAACTTTTCATTTTTCGACTTTTGTTTTAGTGCTTCTGAGTGCGAAAGAGCTCATACTATTTTAGGATAGGAGATTAATTGTAATGGGTAAGAGTGATGAGTTGAAGTTGAACAACGAGGAAAAGAAGAATTTAAAATGCAATAAGAGTAAGCTGAAAAAAATAGTACTTATAGTAGTCGGTTCGCTATTTGTATTGCTTGCACTTGTTATTTTTTTCGGTCCGCGTTTTGTTGTTTATCATCAGGCAAAGGAAGTAACCGCACAGTTGGGTTCCGCAGCAGAATGGTTTACGGAATATGATTTGACTTTTACAGAGGCAGAAACGGTTCAGAAGGCCACTCATGACGGGATGACGGTATCGATTCCGGAAGGTTTTAGTGAAAGGGAAATGACGACGGAAGAGTGTCGCATTTTCGATGGACCGGAGGTGGGAGAAGGTATTCTCGGAGAATATGTTCTTCTGGCATCCTCAGATGTACAAGATCTAAATTGGGCTATCGATGATATGATATCGGAGATGGTTGATAAGAAGTCCGGAATATTTAAAAACTACGTTGCAAAACGGTTGTCAAAGGAATTTAAAGAATTAAGTCACGGAAATACAAACTTTTATACATTGGCAAAATCCTGCTATTTGCTTACGGAAGAGGATTACAGTTTTTGGAATTTAACGAAAGGCCTTGCGTATCTGATAAAAGGAGCACTAAAGACCGGAATGACTCCTTACTGTGATTATATTCTCATTTATGAAAAGGAAGATGTTCGTGGGCTTATTTACGTGACAGACAGAAGCTTACATACTGAACTTAGTTCTTCAGCCCCTAACTATTCCTTTCAAATAGAATTGTATGGTAGGGATGATTTTTCTACATCGTATGTTTTGTTGATTAGATGTGATGATTTGGAAACGGCCTATTCAATTTTGAATTCTGCTGAGATTGAGTGATAACAGAAAGGTTTTATTTCTATGGATCAAATTGAGTTAATTCGATTACCGAACGGCATACGGGTAGTATTAGAGCCTATGCCGTATGTAAGAAGCGCGGCTTTCGGCGTGTTTGTAGGCGTCGGGTCGGTGTGTGAAACAAAAGAGAATAACGGGATTTCCCATATGATAGAGCATATGTTGTTTAAGGGCACGGAGACCAAATCCACCAAGATGCTTGCGGATATTACGGCGCGCCTCGGGGATACGGTAAATGCCTATACCGGAAAGGAATATACCGCCTATTACGGTGTGACGGTGGCGGAGGAGTTGCCACAGCTTATGGAGGTTCTTTCCGATATGCTTCTTCATTCTGTATTTGATGCAAAGGAGCTTAGTAAGGAAAAGGGTGTTATCTGTGAGGAGATTGATATGTACAATAATTCTCCGGATGATTTGGTTCATGAGCTGGCACAAAAGCGTGCATGGCAGGGACATCCTTTGAGCTTTCAGATTTCCGGTACCAAGGGCGTGGTACGCGGGATGACAAGAGAGAAGATTATGACCTTTTATAAGCGGGAGTATCGTCCGGAAAGAACAGTGCTGTCCGTAGCAGGGGCTTTTGATAAAAATGAAGTAGTGGAGCGTTTGCGGTCGCTGTTTTGTCCGGGAGGACAGGGGGCTGCATTGGGGGTAAGACGAGATGGAATTGCGCCGGATGAGCGGTACGGGAAGTATTACGGAGAGAAGGATGGAACGGAAACGGCAGATACACCGGTACAGAATCGTCCGGCAGCCGGATATACCCGTAACTTTTCCAAATCCGTACAGGATACCTCACAGCTTCATATGAATCTGGTATTTCCGGGGATTTCCTATTTGGATGAAAGAAGACACATTGCTACCGTATTTCAGTCGGTGTTCGGCGGAAGCAATAATTCCCTATTGTTCCAGAAAATCCGCGAGGAAAAGGGACTGGCTTATTCGGTATATGCCTACGGTTGTCCGTATGCCAAGGAAGGACTGGTACATATGGATGCGGTAACTGCTCCGAATCAGGCGGAAGCGGTGTTTGACTATACCATGGAAGTGTGTGATACCATGCGAAATCAGGTGGTGTCGGAGGAAACTCTTTCTACCCATAAAGCACTGATTCGCACCGAAACCATTTTGTCCAAGGAAAGTGTGCAAAGTCGCATGGAAGGCAACGGAAGAAGTATGATACTTAGAGGAAGAGTGGTTTCCAGAGATGAGGAACTTTCTCATATTGAAGCGGTTACGGCGGAGGATATTCGTCAATTTGCAGAGCAGGTACTTTGTCCGGAGAAGATGAGTGTTTGTCTGGTAGGGGAGATGGGTAGTGCCGGACGAAAGCTTATGCGAAAGTACGAGCAGTTGGCTAGTTTTGAAACGATACATGGAAGATAGAAAGGCAGGTGCGGCTGATGACATTACAACAGCTTCGTTATGTGGTAACGGTGGCAGAAACGGCAAATATTACGGAAGCGGCAAAACGGCTGTTTATTTCACAGCCCAGCCTGACCAGTGCTATCCGTGAGCTGGAAAAGGAAATGCAGATTACGATTTTTCATCGTACCAATAAAGGAGTGGCGGTGTCCAATGAAGGAGAACTTTTCTTGTCCTATGCCAGACAGGTGTTGGAGCAGACCAGCCTTTTGGAGGAAAAGTTTCTGCACAAAAAAGAGCAGAGGCCGCGGTTTTCCGTGTCCTGCCAGCATTATTCTTTTGCGGTGGATGCCTTTGCGGCGGTCATCCGGGAGTTTGGTGAGGACCGGTACGATTTTACCCTTCGTGAGACCCAAACCTATGAGATTATCGAGGATGTAAGCCGGTTAAAGAGTGAAATCGGTATCCTATATACCTCCTCCAAAAACGAGGAAGTGATATTAAAGCTGCTCAAGCAAAACGGACTGAAATTTGAGCCTTTGGTGACAGCCAAGCCGCACGTTTCCATTTGCACGGACCATCCGTTGGCGAAAAAGAACGTGATTACTTTGGAGGAACTGGAGGAGTATCCTTACCTTTCCTTTGAACAGGGCGAGTACAATTCCTTTTACTTTTCGGAGGAAATCCTAAGCACTCTGGACCGCAGCAAAAATGTTCGTGTAAAGGACCGTGCGACACTGTCAAACCTTATTGTGCGTCTGAACGGATACACTGTCAGCACCGGTATGCTCAGTAAGGAGCTAAACGGCGAGAACATTATTGCAAAGCCTTTGGCGGTGGACGAGTCCATGCAAATTGGAATTATTATGCAGAAAGAAATGCCGCTTAGTCGGTACGGGGCGGCGTACGTGGAGTATTTGAAGGGGTATGTGGGGAAGTAAATCTTTACAGAAATAAAGATTTATGCTAAAATGTGCGTTGAAATAGTTTCTAACTATAGCAACGCACTTGTTTTATGTATTTTCCAATAAAGAAATCTTGTTGTATACTTAGAACATCGAAACAGTACATGATAGGCCGTGTGCCTTACAGAAAGGAGATTTTTATGAACTCTAATATCGAAACCAAATGTATCCATGAAGGCTGGAAGCCGGGGCAGGGCGAGCCGAGACAGCTTCCGATTTACCAGAGCACTACCTTTAAGTATGACACCAGCGAGCAGATGGGTAAGCTCTTTGACTTAGAGGCAGAGGGATATTTCTATACGAGACTGCAGAACCCGACCAATGATGCGGTTGCGGCAAAGATTTGTGCCATGGAGGGCGGTGTCGGTGCAATGCTGACTTCCTCCGGTCAGGCGGCAAACTTTTATGCGATTTTTAACATCTGTGAGGCAGGCGACCATTTTATCGCTTCGTCCTCCATTTACGGCGGTACGTACAATCTGTTCGGTGTGTCTATGAAGAAGATGGGCATCGAGTGTACCTTTGTTGACCAGACGTTGCCGGCAGAGGAGCTTGAGAAGTACTTTAAGCCGAACACCAAGGCGGTATTCGGTGAGACCATTACCAACCCGACGGTAGGTATTTTTGATTTTGAAAAGTTTGCAAAGTTGGCACATGACCACGGTGTACCGCTTATTGTGGATAATACCTTTGCCACACCGGTAAACTGCAGACCGTTTGAGTGGGGCGCAGATATCGTTACCCATTCCACTACCAAGTACATGGACGGTCACGGTGTATCTGTAGGCGGCTGTATCGTAGACAGCGGTAATTTTGACTGGATGGCAAATAAAGAGAAGTTCCCGGGACTGACCACGCCGGACGATTCCTATCACGGAATTACCTATGCGGAGCGTTTCGGTAAGGGAGCTTACATTACCAAGGCTACCGCACAGCTCATGAGAGATTTCGGTTCCATTCAGTCTCCGCAGAACGCATTTTACTTAAATATGGGCTTAGAGTCCCTGCATCTTCGTATGGAGCGTCATTGTCAGAATGCGCTGGCTGTGGCAAAGTTCTTAAAGTCCCAGGAGAAGGTGGCATGGGTACATTATGCAGACCTGGAAGGCGACGAGTATCACGAGCTTGCGAAGAAGTATTGTCCGAAGGGTACCTGCGGCGTACTTGCTTTTGGTGTAAAGGGCGGCAGAGCGACCGCAATTCAGTTTATGGATTCTCTGAAATTTGCTTCCATTGAGACGCATGTTGCGGATGCAAAGACTTGTCTGCTTCACCCGGCAAGCCATACTCATCGTCAGCTCACCGACGAGCAGTTAGAGGAAGCAGGTGTAGCAACCGACCTCATCCGTTTGTCTGTAGGTATCGAGAATGTGGATGATTTGATTGCAGACTTACAGCAGGCATTGGATAAGATTACATTGTAATATTTGATAGGATTGAATCGGAGACACAGTTGAGAAAATAGCAGCTGTGTCTCTTCTTTTGTGTAAAAACCTCATAGAATAGTACATAGGTCATATACACTTACAGAAAATAATATGGTATAATTGGAATGTAACTAATTATATGTCGAAATTGATAAATTTATCGGAAAGGAGGAAAACAGGGCTGAAATCAAGGTTGACATATAAAAGGGGAATGAATTTTGTTACTATTTTGGAGGTTTATTTTAAAATGAATAAGAAGTTTAAGAAGTGGGTAAGTTTTGTCCTTACGGCAGCATTGCTGGTGGGCACATTGCTGGTTCCGAATCATCGTGCGGAAGCGGCAGAAGATACGTTGTTGAATACATACGGTTCCGTTTTCGGGTATTCCGGAACCTGTATCAACTTAAATCAGTTGCGGAACGCAAATACGCTGGCGCATGTGAAGTCTCAGTATAACAGCATTACGTTGGAGAACGAGATGAAGCCGGATGCTATGTTAGGCTACTCCGCGAATCTGATTTCTAAGGATGAAGCAAGAAGATTGGGATATTATATTCCGTCTTCCATGACGGAGAATTATGTTCCGAGAATCAATTTTAATACAGTAGACGAAGTAATGAAGATTTGTCATGAAAACGGTTTGAAGATGCGTGCCCATACGCTGGTATGGCACAGCCAGACCCCGGACTGGTTCTTCAGAAACGGATATTCTACAAACAATGGGTACGTATCTCAGGCACAGATGGATGCACGCATGGAGTTTTATGTGAAGTCCGTAATTGATCATGTGTACAACAGCCCGTACGGCGATGTGGTGTATGCATGGGATGTGGTAAACGAGTATCAGCATGCGACGAGCTGCGGCTGGTTGTCCATTTACGGCAACGTAAACAATTATCCGTCCTTTGTAAAGAATGCATTCCGGTATGCCCATGAGCGTCTGGAGTATTTCGGAAAGGGCAATTCTGTAAGCCTGTTTTATAATGACTACAATACCTATATGGAAGTAAATGATATCATCACCATGGTGAATTTCATTAATTCCAACGGAAAAGTATGCGACGGTGTAGGCATGCAGTCTCACCTGAATACGAACTATCCGAGTGTATCCTACTATACGGATGCAGTAAAGGCGTTTTTAAACGCAGGTTTTGAGGTACAGATTACGGAGCTTGATGTAGTAAACAAGGGAGATACCGATCAGGCAGAGTATCTGTATCAGATTATGACCAACTTACTTGCATTAAAGAAGAACGGTGCGAAGATTACCGGTATTACCGTTTGGGGACTTTCTGACGATGTGACCTGGATTCGCGGGGAAAGACCGCTTCTGTTCTCCTCCCTGGGGCAGCCGAAGAGTGCTTATTATCGTATGTTAGAGGCCTATCGTAACGCAGGCTTTGCCGGCGGAAATAATAACACCGGGAACAACGGCGGCAACAATACCGGAAACAGCGGAGCTACCGGCTCTACGGGAAACGCGACGGTAGTACAGTGTGAGAACATGACCAAGAGCGGCCAGTACACCGGAAATGTGGGAAATCCGTTTAACGGCGTTGCATTGTATGCCAATAACGATGCGGTTTCCTTTACCCAGTATTTTTCATCCGGAACTCACGACTTTAGCTTACGCGGAGCATCCAACGGTTCCAATACCGCAAAGGTAGACTTGGTCATCGGCGGACAGACCAAGGGAACCTTTAGTTTTACCGGCACCCAGGCAACCGAAGTGACCATTCAGAACGTCTCTCACGCAACCGGAAATCAAACAGTACAGTTGGTGGTAACTACCGATGACGGAAGCTGGGATTGCTATGCGGATTATCTGTCTATTTCCCCGGTTACCGGCAATAACAACAATAACAACAATAATAAC
>JAFYMC010000035.1 GCA_017556805.1 Lachnospiraceae bacterium
AGTTTATGACTTTATGGTACCTCTTTATTTGCAGGGACGGAAGCTTCGGATATGCCTTTGGCTGTTGTTGGGACGTGGATAATGGTTTGGCAGTGCTTCTGTCGGAAGAAGAGCCGAGGGTAATATCCAGAACACAGCTGAAAAATTTACACAAGATAAACGATGATGACTTAGGTCTTCTTGTCCATTACGGTAAAAATACATGGAAGGGCTGGAAGAAGCACTCTTTGTTCGGCAAGAATGAGCACCTGGAAATCGAATTTGATGGCAAAGCAGAGGAAGGTATTACCGAGGCTCAGAAAAAAGCTTATGCGGAGTATATGGAAAGAGAGAATGATCATTTTGGAGCTCTCTCCAAGATGATGCTGACAGTTTATACGGGAAGCGAAACTAAGGCAGAAGAAATACTGTCGCAGGGAATACCCGTTAATGTGGCAACGATTTTGCCGAAAACACTCTATATCGACAGGAATGGTAATTACGGCTGGATATGCTATACCGACTGGGATAAGGGTTATGTGGGTGTCCTTTTGAGTGGGAAACGTCCCTATATCATGGATCAGTACGAGTTAAAAGCTTTGACATCCCGAAAGTATGTTGAGGATGAGGAGATGGGTATTTTCTTTGACGATTATATCGGGCTTTGTTCATTGATTATTGTCAGAATGGGTTCCCGGATATATACCTTACCGTTTGCAATAGAGTTCTTTACGCCTGAGAAGGTGATTAACGAAGAGATGCGTAAAACATACAGAAACTATGTTAAATATAACGCAACCTTATGGAAAGAAGTGTTGGAATGGTCATTGGACTTCTATGAGCAGAATTACGAAGACCTGATAGAGCGATTTGACGTACCGGAAGAACTGCAGATAGAAAATATAAAAGAGGAGTCAGTAATGTCGCTGATGGATATCAGGAAGCTCTACATGACAAACAGCGGTCGTATTGCTTGGCTGTGCGAATATCCCACAGTAGAAGATGGTCTTGCCTATGAGTTTAACGAAGAGGGACTCTGGATGATTCCGCAGTGGCAGATTATTTAATGATATAAGAGGAATTTTGCAATGGCAGATTTGATGATATGAGGAGGTGAATTTATGACCATAGATTTTATAGTATTTTTGATAGTGAGTGTAGTGTTATCCTATTTTTCATTGTGGACAAAGGATTATTACAGACTTGGACGCTGCATGAGGAATATAGGTATTTCACTTTTATTATTGATTACACTTACTGTGCACTCTGCACTAATCTATTTTATTGCAACAAAGCTTGTTTATCTGACGATAGTGCCATTGATTGCATTTTACATCTACTGGTTTATGTTTGCACCATTATGCATTGGTAGTACTGATGCTGCCGGTGCAGGTATGGCACGTGGATTTCATGGGGTTATCGGTGTAGGTTCGGGTATTATTTTTGGAATTATTTTCTATGTAATTATCATACTCTTATCGCCGGTGGCTTTATATATCGCTTTGGGTTTTTATGTGCTTATAGGTTTATACAGTATTTATTTCACCTATTATTGTTACACTTCCGGAGGTGAATTTCAGTACAGTGCCATGCTGGAAAAACTGAGTTTTGAACAATATAGAAAAACATTATTCAGAGAAAGTATGGTCAAGAAGGGCGATCCCTGGGAGGCCAAGGAATTGGACGATTGGCCCAAAGAAATGAAGCATTTCGACGTTTACGGCAGCAAACAGCTTGAAATCAAAAGCTTTGATTCCATGCAATGCTTGTTGCTTGAAGCAAGTTTTATTCATGCATCAGGTGATGACGAATTTGATGATGAATTGAAAGGGGAAGCGATTTTTACCGGATTCGTATGCGGCAATCTGGCACATCTATATAATGACGCTCGCGAAGATGACTTTATACCAAAGCATATCGCTATAGTATGGCGGGACCTTTCCGAGGGAAAAAACTATCGCATCGACGCCGACCTGCCTGAGGAGCTGAGTTCATACTCTGATATGGTGAATAAGGATCGTGATGATGACTTGGATTTTGTGATTATGCCGGGGGGCAGGGTGCTTATGTACCACAACCGGTATAATCAGATACATAATATTATGATTGATTATCCTTTGCAAGGCGTGGAAACCAACGAATATGATGAAAAAATCGCGGAATATTTTGCGAAAAACAATATCAATCTCGACCACTATGCGAAAAAAGAATTGCCGGCTGTGGGGACCATGGAGGATTACCTGAAGCGTTTCCCTTATACCGTTTCTTTTGTCTATGAAAATGAACGTTATAAAACACAGAAGAGTATCTGTAACTTTTTCAACGGAGAAAGGATTTTATCCGGCGAGCAATGGGTAGCTGATATAGAGCCTGCCCGGATTAAGGATGTATTCCTCAGGTTTCAACACGAACGGAGGCAATACTCCTGTTTTCTCTTCTTTCACGAGGAAGAGATTTTATCCGTATTTAAGGAAGCCTTCGAGATGGACGATGCAGCCGGTAACGGAGAGTTTGTAATCAAAGCCGGACGTAACAGAAATGATTTTGCGTTTGCGTTAAAAGTCGGTGGTAAGGCTTATACGTTAAAGAAAACAGAAATAAGGCTTTATAAAAATAACGCAGATGACCGCGGAACGCTTGTATTCAAGAATTACAGAGGGAAACGTAACAATCTGCTGAGAGGAGTTTTGCAATGACAGATATATTAAAGGATGATGTTTTTGGGGAATTAGATTTCCAAGAAGAAGCATGGGTTGGAAGTTTGGATGCTCCGCTCTATAATTCAGATGAGAACTTAACTCTTGTAATACAGGACTATAACAAAGAAGGCATCCTGGATATACAAAAAGAAGCATATAAAACCTATTTACAGAATGCAGACAAGTATAAAGAAATTGCAGTAGATTATCTTTTGGACTATTATAAGTGGAACTATGAATACATCGCAAGTATTATTTCCGATTTGGATGAAAACGACCATAAGGATGTGATTACTGAGACCCAGCTTTTTGTGATGATAGAATTATGGTGCCTCTACATTGGCAGGGATGGTAGCTTCGGATATTCTTTTGGTTGCTGCTGGGATAATGAAAATGACTTGGCAGTGCTTCTGTCAGAAGCAGAGCCGAGAGTACTATCCAGAACCCAGCTTGAACATCTTTGTAAGCGAAACGATGATACCCTAGGATTCTTAGTTCACGACGGAAATAACGGTTGGAAAGGCTTAAAAAAACACTGTTTCTATGGGAAAGAAGAAAACTTGGAAATAGAGCTGGAAGGCAGCGTGGAGGACGGTATCAATGAGGCACAGAAGAAAGCCTATGCAGAGTATTTGGAAATAGAAGATGAGCTTTTCAAGAAATTTGCAGACGTATTGCAGGCTAACGGTGCAAATAGAATAGCCCTGCCGAAAACCCTCTACATTGACAAAGAGGGAAATTACGGCTGGATATGCTATGCACTATGGAAAAACAAATATATGGGAGTGCTTCTTTCCAAGGATACACCGCGTATCCTTAGTGAAAGCCGGTTGCGGAACTATCGCAGGAGAAGTATGAGTGTGAAACCGGAGGAATTCGGGGCTTCCAATCGTTTTTTTGGAGTTCTGTCTTGCAACGTTTTTGTATGGGGAGAAGAAACAGAGATATGTGTTGACAAAGAGAAAGGACCGCTTGAAGACCTGGTGCCTTTAATCAATAACTTGCTTTCCTTCTTGAATCATAATGAAAATGCCGTGATGAAAGCGATTGTTGTTGATGCCGGTATGCTTAAGCAGGCAGAGTACTATATTGACTGCATGGAGGAAGCGGAGGGAAGCACAGAGGAATGCAGAGTCTTTATCCTTGAAGACGGAACTGTGGTTACTCTTCCGTTAGCAGAGGAGGATTTCATCGAGTCCCTTCACCTAAACGAGGTGTTTATAGATTTTGATAATGAAGAGCAGGAACTCTCTGCTACCTTAACTTTCTATTGCAGGCCTGATTATTTCGCAGATCCTGAAACAAATCATATCATAGCAGTAAATATGGACAGTAAGGGAAATATCAGGGATGTCGAACTGGTAGAAATATAGAAGGAGTAATTTCGCGATGACAGAATCCGGCGAGACTCTTTAGATATATTTGAAAGGTGAGAAAATATGAAAAATTTTAGAAACGGTATAACTCCAATCGTAAGAATAAAGAACCGGGAGTATATGTACATCAAAAATATCATATATGGGTATTCGCCGGAACTGGAAGGGCTTGGGTTTGAACACCATGAGGAAGCCCCGACATACCGCGAGTACAGCCGACCGGTAGAGAAAAGCGAAATCGAATCGGCTTATCGGGTGAAAGGTAATTACGGTATCTACAAAGGAGTACAGGTGCGGGTTGCAGATTATCAAAAGGATACCGGTAAGATTTACATAATGGTGGATGATGATAAGCAAGGTAAGGAGTTAGGCATTGAGCCTTGGATAGACTACAACGACAAATGCTATCGCTATTACGAAACATATGTTGATGTGTCTGAGGTTACGGATATTTATGAGCAGCGTGGTCCTGTGGAAGATTTTCCTTTTACTTGTCCGGAGATTGTTTACCTGAAAAAGGACAGCCGATGGATTCCCTGGCATGCATATGGTGCTTTGTTAAAGGATGGGGAGTGGGTATGAGATGTAATTGGGAAAAAGTAACACAAGACAAGGAATTACTGTCAAAAGTAGAAGATTGGGTTCGGGGACTGAGTATCGACTCTCCGCAGGAAATCTTTGATGAAATGAACAGACTTACCGGGAATGATTGGTCAAGAGAACAGTATGAAAGCCACATTTTTGATTATCCGGATTTTTATGATTGGGAAGAGGTGGCATATGCGCTGTTTCATGACGGGAATTATCCGGAAAGAAAAAGCGAATACCTAAAAGCTAGGAAGATAGGAAATGATGATATTAATGTAAAGAAACTGTACCGGGATTTGTTAGAAGCTTTCCCGGGATGGAATGAGGATGCAGACTCATATGAAAAATTGTTTTGCCTTAAGAACAAAGAAATTTTTGGGCTTACAAAGACAATATTTATTTCGAATGTTTATGACCGGAAGTTTTTAGATTGTACACTTACGAACATGAATCAAGAGGAAAAAGATACTTTTGTTAACGTTGTTCGCAAGTATTGTAATCATGTAGTCCGAGAGAAGATTCATCCGCACAATACAGCAACGTATAAAATGAAGTTTATGTTTGACTGGCGAAGCGGTGTTTGCCTGTGGGCTGACAATGAGGCGGCCAAGGCAAAGTTTAACGGATATCCGGTTGAAACCTGTGATTTGCCCATATCTGACGGGTTAAAAGCGACCTTGGAGGATTTGATTTGTTTATATGATGAGGCATTTGATTTTGAGAAATCAAACGGCGATTTGTTGTGGGACAAAAATCAAATAGAGGAGTTTTTGTGTACTGCCAGAGAAGCATATGCGTGCTTATGCGAGGAGTTGGGACCGGAGTATGAGGTTGAGCTTGAATTTGACGAATATGATGATATTTTAAATATAGAACCAGAAGAGGAAAAAAACAAAATGAGTATAATGGATAGGATAAATAAGAGTGATTATGTAGAGGTTTTTTCTGCCATTTTAGGAAAGATGATGGTTGCCCAGAGAAGGGTAGAAGAATATATTGAAAAAGACCAAGGATGGGAATATGACTTTGCAGAGGGAACCATTTCCTTTGGCGAGGATGTTTATCCCGTGCAATTTATCGGAAAAGAGAAAGATGTTTGGAAGTGGGCACGCGAAGAGAACCATAAAGCATTTAATAAATGTGTTTTTGGTTTGGTAAACGAGGCTTATGCTTTGGGTGAGGAATGGAAATTTGAGTTGTTAACATCGCATCAACTGGAAATAGAAGATGATTGTAACGGAGATCATATATCCGCCTTATGTTGTGGACTAAGTAAAGATAATTTCGTTTATTATTGCGTACAGCCGGAAGAGGAATATATTTTCCTCGGAATAGGCAACGCACCGGAGGAAGTATATGCACCGGTTGACAGGAATGAATTCAAAAAGATAGTAGCAAGGGGTATCGAGGCTTATACGATAGACCATAAAATCTTTTTAGAAGCATTTCTGGAGTGGAATAACACGCCGTACGAATGGAATGGCGACAACGTGATTGCGCATTTTGACAAAGATTTAGTCTTTGTATTTGAAGAGGACGAAGGTGATTATTGTATTACGTCAATAAAAACAGTATCCGGCAAAAAAACTTCAAAAAAGAAGGCAAACAGCAAGATTTCCATAACCGTGGAAGACGGGGGAATCAAAATATCCGGGAAAATGAATTTGGGCTACATCGGTACTTTTAAGGATGACGAGATTGAGATAAATGATACTTTGGAGGAAATCAGAGAATGGGACATCGTACAGGACAACCTTGATGAGGACTGTACGGATGAGGAACTTATCGCGTTCTTGAACCGTTATTTTAATGAGTTTGCAGATAAAATAACCCGCAATATTGACAATATCAACGGTACATTTTTATTGCAGACGCTTACGGATATGGATTGCAATGAAATAGATTTTATGGTAATCGATGAACTCTTTTTAGAGGATAAGTTACCATATGGCAATGAAGAGGATATCGCAGAACTCTATAATTTCGCTCGCGACGGCATGAGAAGTCTTGTCCCTTATCTGGAATCACCGAACGATGGCTGTATTCCCAAGGGACATATTGAATCTTTACTCAGGTCCTTTTATCCGGCATTTGATTTCGATTGTTTTATTGCCAATATCGTTCCGGAGGTGTTGACGCTTTGTGACGGAAGTATCGCCTTCCAGTGTTCCGATGATTTCGACTGTGCGATTTTGTGCGGTGCCTATGCGGAACTGGATGAGGAATTGTGTTTCACGGATTGGCATAATTTTTAGGAAGAAGTGACACTATGGGAAAAATCGTTAGTTATATTATTTTGTTTATATGCTTGATTTTGCAAGCAATAAAAGGATTATTTATAGCGTGGCTAGAGTCCTTTCAGATTGATATGTACCTGTTGGACGCTATGTATGAAGAGAAGAAGGTAAAGCTGTCCGTCATTCTTTCGATGCTTGGTACTATTCCTTTGCTTTTGGCAAGTGTGTTTGTGGCAAAGTGTTCTCTTGCGGGCAAAGGAAATGTGGCCCTCCAGGCAGCTGTAATCGTTTGTGGGATCATGTTTTTAAAGACCTTTGGTCATTTTCTCTTTAAGAAAACAACCTATCAAGTCGTTGAACTGACGGAATTTAAGGTGTTTCCTATATTTTTATGGCTTTTTAAGGGCGTGGAATGCATTTTGATTTTCTGTTTGTGGCAGGAGTTTGGCTTGGGTTTCCTGGTAGTGTATCTGTTCGGTTCCATCGTACATAGTAACGCGTTGTGGATCAAACATGAGATGGATACCTGGAATACAGACATGGAGGACATGAGGCAAACCTTTGGCGGCGAAATGACACTGGGCAGTATCGTGATTGCCATCGGTACGGTTTTGTGTGGGGTGCGGCTTGTGAAAGCGGGGAACAGCACGTTAGGACTTGTCTGTGCGGCAGCCTTTCTTGTTATTGAGCTTGTGAAGGCCCATGCATTGGTTTTTGATAAGGGATTTTACAAGCTGTATCACAGCGAGAAGTATCAGGAAAAGGTTCCTGTTTCCGAAAACGGAGCACGTCTGATACGTACAGAGAGAAAAGATATTAGAAGAAATCTCACCATAAAGGATGTGGTTATGACACTGTTTCCTGTGCTTGTGGCAGTGGCAGTCTGGGGAGTGCTTTCGGGCTTCTCGATGAATCTATTGTCTGAGGGAGCGTCACCTTGGAATCTTCTTATCCTGGTGAGTTTGCTGCTTTACAGCCTTACGTCAGGCGGCTATTGCGGTTCGCTTCACAGACTGGCATCTTTCCTTGTGCTGATACCGGCATGTATCCTGCTGTGGCCTACCGTGGGAAATATCAGTATCCCCGGTGTGCTGGTGATGTACTTTGGAATGATTGTGTATCAGTGGGATAAGTATCAGACGTATACATAATAAGAATATAGGTTTTGGGAGGTGACTATATGAAAATGAGAGATTTAGAAGACGGATGGAAGCCGTTTTTCATATTCGTGATTCTATTTGAAGTGGTATATACGTTAATAGCCATTATACTGGGGTACCCGATGTTGATAATAGCTGATAAAATACGAATGCATAAGTATTTTAAAAACTATGTTAAAAGCAATAAAGGAGAAGAAAAAATGAAATTGTTAGAAACCAAAGAAGGCATTAAAGAATTTTATTTATACAATGATGAAGAAGTTTGCGTATATGAAGATAAAGTTGTGATAGGTGACAAGACCTTGCCTGTAAATGATAATGAGTGTGTTGATTATGAGAATGGCGTATTATACAAGACTATATATGATAAAGAAGATAAAATGAATTATACACTTTTCCGCTTTAACGGCAATACGTTTGTAGAGGATAATTTTAGATATGACTCTAAGCTTTTTTTTAATCCTCAGCAGTTTTGCTCTACCGAAAAAACGAAGGATGGCGTTGTAAAAGTAGCCTTTATGGATAACGGAACAGAGCATCTCTTTGAATTTGAATCAAAAATGAAATATTATGTATTGAATTTTGATATTAAAAGCGAAATATTGATATTGATTTCATTACATGATGACGGTCTCCTTTTCTACACCAAAACAGGCGAACGCCTGTGGGAGTATACGGTGAAGGAAGGCTGGGAATTGAGTTGTCGTGGTAAAGGCATAGCTATCGTCGATGATGTCATTGTGATTCCCTGTGAGGAGGATGGTCAACCTATGTCTGTAGAAGGATATTGCTTGCTTACCGGAGAAAAGCTGTGGGAGGTCAATGACATAGACTATTGCAATCACGCTTATGTAATGGGTCCAAACAAGATGTTATATGCATTGCAGTCATATTATTATGAAGGTGGCGGAGTAGAAATGCATCTGACAAAACTGAACCCGTTTAAGGGGGAGGTGAATCGGAACGTGCTGGAAGAGGGCAGATATTGGGCAGATATACATCCACTCGATACAACCGTTTATGGCAATAAGCTGTTTTATGTCAACGAAAACAGAAAAGAAGGCTTTACCCTCGGTGTTGTCGATTTGGATAGAAAAGAGCTGATAGAAGATATAGCACTCAAAGCATCGGCTTATGCTACAAAAGCCCCTATAGTGACAGACAATAAAATATATGTGTTTATTCACTGCAATAAGAAGAACGAGCTGCGAATTTACGAGAACGAATATTGAAATTAAGTGTAACGCTTATAATAAAACAGAAATTATCTCGGGAGGAAAAACTATGATGGATTTATATCAGGAAATGTGGACAAGCAAAAAGGTAACAGGCGATAACTTTTGTCAATGCGGCTCGGCCGGAAAGCATTGGCAAAACCATATAATGTTGTCTCTTACTGCGTACCCTTGTACTGCCAAAGGGTGTGCAAATAAAGCGACAGTAGGCGGTCATATCGTAAGTGAAAATTTCCCGCAAGGGTATATTGTACCGCTTTGTGATTCCTGCAACCAATCCGATGAGCCGATTCAGATTAAATATGGTGCTCTTTTTGTTTCTGCTGATTTGAGCATAACATGTCAAAAAGGAAGCAGGTCTAAAGCGAAAACCGATGAACTGCCTGACGAAAATATGGATGTTCAGGATGACGAAAAAATAGAAAAGATAGCTGATGAGGATGATTTCAATAAGCTTAATGATTTTGAGAAGCTGGGTGTTCTCACCGGATGTGAATGCGAGTTCGGTTGTTCGGTCGAAAATTATTTCAAGTATCGTGAGAAGGGCAAGAAAGAGGGTTTTATTCCCGTTCTTGTTGACACGGACGATGTATTCTTTGAACAGCTTGAAATTCTTTTGAAGTGCGAGAGTGAACGTTCTATCTCCAGGATCAAGGAGATCGTAGAGGAATACCACGAAAAGATGTTAGCGATGCCTGTCGTAGACGGCAAGGCTTATCTTGAAAAGAATCATATTGATGCCAAATGGGATGAAGCAGAACTGGAAGATGATGAATTTGAGGCAGAGGAGCAGTTTACAAAAGGCGGCTACATCGTGAAAGTGCCTGTTACAGAGCCGTGGCGTATCTGGGCATATCTGCCTTACGGCGGTTGGAATGCCTGCCCTGACGTTTCGGTACACATGGCTGTTTCAAAGTACTGGTATAAGCAGTATGGCGCATATCCTGCCGCACTTTCTTTTGACACTATTGATTATGCGGTAGAAAAGCCTGTAGAAGACCTTGAAAAGCTTGCAAATGAAATTGGTACATATTGCTTCGATATTGTAGAGCAGGGCTGTGAAACCTACAGTGCGCTTGCACTTGAGCTTAAGAACTCAAGGATATGGAATCTCTGGTGGGATTAATCCGACAAATAAAATATTTACAACTGGAGGAAAAAGAAATGATGACCAATGAAGAACTTGCTGCATTTGAAGAAGATAACGAATATCCGTTTTATAAGACAGTGTATGTATCATATCCCGAATACACTATGATATATATGCTTAAATCCCCAAAGACCTGTGCTGTCAATGGTATTAAAGATGTCAAGGCTAATTCCATTAACCTTGACATACCTTCCAGTGTTGAAATTGAGGGGAATACATACTGGGTGAATGAAATATTTGAAGAGGGTTTTTGGGATAATGGTAATATAGAAGCTGTGATTATACCTGATACTGTTACTTGCATATACAGGGGAGCGTTTCAGGGCTGTCACCGTTTAAAGAGCGTATACATTCCCGATTCGGTAACCTTTATAGATGAGATAGCATTTGCATGTTGCGATTCCTTAGAATCTGTCAGCATACCGGGTGGAGACATTGAACTTGGAGACGAATGCTTTGACGAATGTCCGTTACTTACAATAACAAAGCGATAATGAAGAAAGGAAAAGTGTTATGATGGATTTATATCAGGAAATGTGGAAAAGCAAAAAGGAAATGGGCAAGCGCTTCTGTCAATGCGGCTCGTGCAAGGCACATTGGGAAGGATTTGTAGGCATGGAGCTTAAAGAGCAGGATTGTTCTGCAAGAGGATGTACAAACAGTGCAAGAGTAGGCGGTCATATCGTTAGCGAAAATTATCCCGAAGGGTATATCGTGCCGCTTTGCGATTCATGCAACCAGTCTGACAAGACTTTTGAGGTTAAACCAAATACCCTTTTTGTTTCTGCTGATCTCAGCGTAACCTGTGAAGAGGAATAGGGCGAGGCAGTTTCGATTGTTCAACCTTTCTCGGATGAGCATAATTTTTGAAGAATGAAAACATTTACAACAGGAGGAAAAACAATGGCAAAGAAAACAATTAATTGGGAAACGGTAGCAAAGGATAAAGAGGTACTTGCAAGAGCTGAGGCTTTGGTAAAAGAGGGGGCTGCTATGAATGGTGATATTACGCAGGAAATGTGTGATGAACTGAATGCACTGACAGGGAACGGTTGGAAGAGCAGTAAGTATAAAGAAATCTGTGATACCTATGATTGGCCATGGGAAGTGGAAGAGGTGGTTTACGCCCTGTTCCATGGCGGCAAGTATCCGGACAAGAAGGAAGAAGAATGGTTTGCATGGAAGATTGAAGAATCCATTGACAGTGACCAGGATGCTATCGCATTTTTCGTACTGTGCCAATATGAAAATGACATTGAACACTGCAATAAGTATGAGCAAGTGGATGTAAAACCCTTAAATGAGGAAATTCTCCGTGCATTTGCAGGCTGGGAGATTGAGGAAGACTGGGAAAAGAATGATTTTGTGACCTTTTGGTGCAGCAATAAGGAAACCTATGGCTTGAAGAAAATGTTGAAGCTTTATAACGGATATTGTGACCGGATGTTATCTTGCCGAATGCTCAATTTTGATGAGAAGGAAAAAGAGACGATTTTAACGTTGCTTCAGAAGTATTACAACCATGTTTCTTGTGATTTTGATATCCAAAAGACATATCAGGTCATCGAACCGGAAATGCCAAACTTGTTTGGAGCAAGCGCACCGGAGGGAGAAATGACCAGAGAGTTTTTGGAAGAGAACTGGGTGGTATCCTCCTATGACGAAGGAGAAGACTGTCAGATGGATTATTACATGCATGAGATGAGCTGCTTCCCGGGTGAGAAGGCGTACTGTTATTCCCACGAGGATGACGAGCTGCGTGAGCTGGAAATCGTGCATGTGATAGCACGCATGGATAATGCATCGTTGTATGATGAATTGATTCAGGACGAGGATGTTCTTATCAACGGCGAAGAAGAATACGGTGCGGATTGCAGTGCGGAGTTTACCGGAATGTTTAGTTGCTATCTGATGTGGTTTAAAGAAGTGTAACATCGGTTGCGGAATGTCGAAAATATGTTATACTTAATATGAAAAAATAATTAAAACAGCAGCTTCTGCCGTTTATATACCAAGGGGAAATATTTAAGGAGGAAATCCATATGAAACGTATTATAGCAGTCATTGTTTCGGTTGCTATCATGCTTTCGTTGTGCTCTGTGAGGGTTGCAAAGGCGGAGAATATCGATTCCACCGGTTCCCAAACAGAAAGCTACGGTACTTTTATTAGCGGTGAACAGGTTATCAACGATATGATTGATAAGAACGGACTGTACGCGCATCCGCGTATTATCATGACGGAGGATAAATTTGAAAAACTGAGAAACTACATCGGGGAGGATTCGGTAACGGGAATTCTGCTTGAAAAGCTACGTGACGAAGCGGACAGAGTTCTTACCCGACCGGTAGCTGAATATGATGTCTCTGATGGTATACGTCTTCTCGAAACTTCCAAAAGAATACAGCGCCGTGTTGCGGCACTTGCCATGGCATACAATATTTTCGGAGATGAGAAGTATGCGAAGCGTTGCTATGCGGAGTTGGAGGCAGCATGTAATTTTAAGGATTGGAATCCGAGCCATTTCCTTGATACTGCGGAAATGAGTACAGGCTTTGCCCTTGGTTACGACTGGCTCTATCATTGGATGAATGAGGAGCAGAGAGCCTTCTTAAAAAAGAACATGATTGAGAAGGGACTTATGCATGGCATGGAGGATTACGAGGACAATCCGCGAACCCGTACCTACAAATGGTATCAGGATTATCCGGGAGATAACTGGAAGCTTGTGTGTAACGGCGGTATGAGTCTGGCGGCGCTTGCAATCGGCGATGAACCGGACGCAAGAGAGCTTGCATCCGAGGTTCTCACCTATGCCTATAAGGAGTCGTATTCTTTTGTTCGTCGTGCCTATAGCGCAAAGGACGGAACCTACAGTGAAGGCCTGGGCTATTGGGATTATGCCACCTATTATCTTGGCTTGTGTTCCTCGTCGTTGAAAAGTGCTGCGGGAACGGATTATGGAATTGCTGATTATGAGGGACTTCGTAAGTCGGTGGAGTTTGTCCGCTATATGAGCTCCAACACTCCGAAATCCTTCAGCTTCGGTGACGACGGTGACAGTCGCGATACAGGCTGGGCTGTGCTTTTGTGGTTGGGAGAGCATTTTCAGTCCTATGATATTGCGTCCGTTCGTCTTAAGAAAATAGAAAATGATAGCTTCAATTATCTGGATCTTTTGTGGATTGATGAAGAAAAGTGCATCGGTACTGCTACGAATAGTCCGACCGACTGGGGAGAGGTGGGTGCTTCAAATGCCAGCTTCCGAAACACATGGGAGGAAAGCGGCATCGTGGCGGCGCTTCATGCCGGTTTAAATAACTATAAATACCACGGACATTACGATTTGGGCTCGTTTTATATTGAGTCAAATGGCGTACGTTTTTTTACGGATTTGGGAAATGAAAATTACGAGCTTTCGAATCGTAAGCATGCCTACCGAATCAAAGCGGAAGGTCATAATACACTTGTCATAAATCCATCGGATGAGCTTGATCAGAAGGAAGGAGCAGAATGCCTTATCACGGATTTTCGCGAAGGAGATGAGGCCTATGCGGTTACGGATTTGACTAAGGCCTATGAGGACAGTGGTGCAAAAAGCGTTGTTCGCGGCCTGAAAATGATAAAGGACAAGAAATGTGTTATCCTTCAGGATGAAATCTCCCTTAACGCTCCGGGAGAGATATACTGGTTTGCTCACACGAAGGGTAATATTACGGTTGCTGATAACGGCAAAAGTGCCGTTGTGACGGTCGGTTCGGAGAAGCTTTGGGTCGAACTCCTCAGCAATGACGGTACATTTACCGTGATGAAGGCAGAAGCACTGCCAATGTCTCCGGTTGTGCCGAATCAGACGGACAACAGTGAATACAGAAAGCTTGCCATTCACCTGACCGATACGCAGAATACAACAATTTCCGTGGCGTGTATTCCGCTGAAGCAGGGAGAAACAAAGCCTTCCTGGCTTCCGAATGTGAGCGCTGTCTCCGAATGGAATCAGGAGACGTCGGGGAGTTCCGGTGATGTTGTTACAGAGCCGGAGGAAGTGGTAAACAGTAAGGAGTTACTGCTTCACGATGTTTTGCGGTTTGATTTCGGAGGAATCGGAACGGAAGAAGGCTACATAGGAGTTTCTGCACAAGAAGCATATAACGCAAAAAACGGCTACGGCTTTGCCAATATCGCTGCGGTAGAAAATGTTTCTGCAAGCGGTACGGGAGCCTTAGCAGATGCAGTTCGGTTCCTTTCGAATGTTCCGAATCATGTGTTCCATGTGGACTTGCCGAGCGGTGTTTATAAAATTAAGGTTACTACCGGTGATGTCCGTTCCACTACCATTCGAGCGGAGGGAGTGTCACAGCTTTTCTTCCTGACGGGAAGTAATGCAACGGATTCCTTTACCATTCCGGTTACGGACGGCCAGCTCAACATTTACGCAGGCTCCGGCGTGGGGACGGAGTTTTCCATCAGTGCGCTGGAAATCGAGCGTATTTCGGACGATACGACCACAAAGCCGACCATCTGGATTGCCGGTGATTCTACGGCTGCAAGCTTTTATAATGTGCCGGAAAATGCGAAGCGGGGTTGGGGACAGTATTTGTGCAATTATGTGGATACAAGTAAATATGACATACGAAATATATCCGCAAGCGGTGTGACAGCAATCGAAGTGCGTAATTCTTTATTCCCTACGGCGGAGCATTACGGGAAAAACGGCGATATTTTGATTCTGGCGGTAGGGATCAATGATTATACAAAGCAGTATAAAGGAAATGCAAATGCCCTTGACCCGACCGAGTACATTACCTATATGACGGAAATGGTGCAGCGTGCAAAAGCAAAGGGGATGACGGTGTATCTTGTGAAACAGCACGGTCAGCTGGATGATTGTAGCAAATATCCGGTGCTTACCCATAAGTGGTTTGGTGCAGAAATAGAGAAAATCGCAGCGACAGAAAAGGTGGGTATCATTGACCTGTTTCAGCCGTGGCTTGTATTCTGTATGGAAAATACCGTCAGAGTTGCAGGAAAGTATTATTGTGAGGCGGACAGCCTTCATCTGAATGCAATGGGTGCGGATAAGCTTGCAAAGATAGTAAGCGAGCAGTTGTTCCCTACGAATAAGTCGGGTGGTTCCGTGACGGATTCGTATAAGGATTTTGATACAACCTCCACGGTATATTATGAGACGGAGGTTTCCGGCGGACCGGTGGTCAATCCCCATAAGGGTTATGTGATGACTGTATATGACGCATGGGCCTTTGAAGCAACGAATCCTTACGGAATCGGTGGTTCCATGGACAATACCGCTTGGAATATGTCCACGATTTGCTCCGGCGAACCGAAATGGGACGAGCTGAATCCGGCGGAAGGCGTATATAACTGGGAATCCATTGACAGTATGTTAGAAGCCTGTGAAAAATACGGTTATACCTACGGCATCCGGATTCTTCCGTATTCCCATCTTACCGGATCTCATGATAATTACGGAGAAGAGCATATGTTTGTACCGGACTGGGTATTTGAAAAGGGGGCAAAGAAGCAGCGGGCTACGTTGGTCAGCGACCCTTCCGTGGAGTTAGACCTTCCGGTATGGGATGATCCGATTTATGTGCAGGCTTGCAAGGATTTTGCGGATGCTCTTGCGGAGCACTATGACGGTGACCCACGGGTAGAGTTTATTGATATCAGCACATTCGGTAACTGGGGAGAATGGCATACCTCCACGTTTCACGGGAATCCGATGCCTTCTGTTGAGATTCAGAAGGAGATGATAAAATATTACAGCGATGCCTTTGATGAAACGTGGATTTGTCTTACCTCCGGAGCTTACGGGGAAGTATATGATTACGCATTATCCCTTGGAATTCCGAAGCGTGTGAACGGTTTGATCGGGTCTCACAACTATGAATGGAACTTAAGACCGAACTATTATGCAAACCTTCCGGTAATCGGCGAAAACTTTTTGCCGTATCGGATGATGTTGACGCCTGAGGTTGCCGAAGCAGCCGGTATTGTGAAGGACTATGATAAGCATTATTTAAGATGGACGCCGCAGCGGTTCCGGGAAACTATTGAGATTGCTCATTTGTCCATCTATGCCTTTGACCAGGATAGTCATCACAGCTATGAGTTCTACAATGAACAAAAGGAGCTGGTGGAGGAAATGAATAATCGTCTTGGTTATAATTTCACCGTGACCTCTGCAAAGAGAAACGGAAACAAGCTTCTTGTTACGATAAAGAACACCGGTCTGGCACCTGCGTTTTTCGATATTGAGCTTGCTGCAGAGCTTACGGATGCAAGCGGAAACAAGCTTGGAAACTTCGGAGCCCCGGTAAGAATCGCAAGCGGTTCCTTCCGTGACGAAGAGGAAAAAACGTTTTTGTTTGAGTATAAGGGTACTCTTGACGCGGATGCATTGATTTGTCTTGCTATGTATGATTGTGATAATTATCTTGTGGAAGGTAAAAATCCAACCGTCAAATTTGATAACAAGAACACCTTATCTACGAACCGATTATTGTTAGCGGAAAAAGGAGGAACCCATAAGCATACCGGCGGTGACGCTTCCTGTAAAGCAAAGGCTAAGTGTGTTATCTGTGGAACCGAGTACGGCGAATTGGGAGAACATAACTATGCGATAGCCTGGAGTACGGACGGAAGAACCCATTGGCATACCTGCGCTGTCTGCGGACGAAAGAGGGATATCGGAGTTCATAAGGATACGGATGGCAACGGCGCATGTGATGCATGCGGCTATAGAATGGTGACGGCAACGCCAACGCTGACACCGAAGCCAACGGCTACAGTAGCACCGACGAAGGAACTTACGTCAACGCCGAGACCGACGGCGACGGTAGCACCTACGAAAGCGCCTACTAAGGTACCGACAGTAACGCTGAAGCCAACGGCAACGGTAACACCGAAGCCAACGGCAACGCCAACTCCAACGCCAACTCCAACGGCAATGCCGACACCAAAGCCTACAGATACTCCGATTCCGACGGTTACGGCACTGCCGGTGGCTACACCGATGCCTTTACCGACGACGAAACCTGAGATAACAGAGAAGCCTGATGTAACAGAGCTACCTGAGACAACAGAGCTACCCGAGGCAACAGAGGCACCGGAAGAACCGGTGGATTCTATTGAGGTGTCTGCGAAGGGCCCTGTCATTTCAAATATGCCGACAGAACCTGAGCCTTCTCGGACAAACAGTGATAGTATACTTTGGTTTTTTGTTGGTATCGGTTTCCTTGCGATATTGGTAGGTGGCGGGATATTTCTTTGGAATAATAAGAAATAGAAATTAGAGTAACCCGTCTTGTTTTGATACTACGAGAATGCTATGTCATTACAAATGTTTTGACATAGCATTATTTATTTGTTATGCTAATAGTAGCGAAGGAGGTGCCATGTTGGAGGAACAAAAGAGTAAAATAGCGGTAGCGCTGGAATACGAGCCTTCCGAGGAGGCACCGAAGATTGTGGCCTCCGGTCGTGGGTATTTGGCTGAGAAGATTATTGAGCGTGCGGTGGAGGAGAATGTACCGCTTCACAAGGACGATAAGTTGGCGGGGACGCTGTCGAAGCTTGAAATAGGCGATGCTATACCGCCGGAACTTTACGAGGTGGTGGCTGAGGTGTTGCTGTTTGTGGATAAGGTAGATAAGATAAAGGGGAAGGTAAAAGACATGTTGTAAAACGATACCTGTGCTATGTCATTACAAATGTATTGACATAGCATTGTTTGTTTGCTATGCTTATAGTAGAAGAGTTTAGGAGGTGACTGGTATGGCAAGTACAATTCAGGTAAGAGTAGACGATGATTTAAAGGTTAAATCCGATGAATTGTTTAAGGATTTAGGAACTGATACAACAACTGCAATTCGAATGTTTTTGACACAAGCTTTGGCAGTGAATGGTTTTCCGTTTGAAATTAAAAGGGTAAATGCTAATCCTTATGAAGCCTTGACAGAACAGGAATTGTTGGAAAAATTAGAAAGGGCTCGTGAACAGGCAAAACAAGGATTGGTTAGGGAGGCAAAAGAGGTTTCAAGCGATATGAGGGCAAAATATGGATTATAGGGTATTAGTTACAAAAGCGTTGGAAGATGATTTGGTGATTATAGATATGATTTTTCATGAACTTCAGGATTATGAGAACAAGCTGTATTAAGGGTGACTGAATAATAGGATTAATAGGGAGAACTGAATGGGAAATAACGGGGTAATAAATAATTGTTCCAATGATTGGAACCGACGTCGCATCGGTACCGAGCAGGAAACAAAGGTGCAGGAATATTTGCAAAAGCAAGGGTACGAGATTATCGCCCGGAACTTTTATACGAAGCATGGCGAGATTGACTTGATTGCAAAAAAGGACGGATACCTTGTATTTGTTGAGGTGAAATACCGTGCCGATGAGCGATTCGGAGCACCGGAGGAAGCGGTAGATTTCAGAAAGCAGAAGAAAATTATTGCGGCGGCGCAATACTATATGTATAAGAACCGGATTCCTTTTGATACGCCGTGTCGGTTTGATGTGGCAGGGGTGACCGGGGAAGGAATAAGAGTTACCGAAAACGCATTTTGGATGTAGTGTGAGCGATAGAAGGAGAATACGGAATGAAGCTGTATCTGGTGAATTACCGTCATAAAGATAGTGTGCCATGTAAAAGTATTACCGAGCTTCCGTTGGAGGAGGCAAAGAAGCTGGCAAAACAGTTATACTCCGGTAGCTCTTGTAAAGCGCACAGAAGGTTCGGTGTGGAGTTTGAATGTTATTACGAAGACAGGTGTAAGGCAGAGCATTGGATGTATGATATGTTTTGTGAGTTAGGTGGCAAGCCGGAAACGAAGCACCCATACTATTTTTCGATACAGCCTTCGGAGGCACTTTCCGAAAACTATGGTGAACATTATGTGATACAGATTGATTTGGATGAGATTGCCGATAATGACATCAGCTTTACTTTGGGTGACAGCATGGCTTTGTATTATACAGAGAAACTTAATCAAATGTTCACAAAGAATGATTTGTTGAAACAGTTGGAATTATATGATAACGACGTTTATAAGATGTTAGGACATAACAAAGCGCAGGCTGCATTTATTGAAGCACAGCTTTGGAATGATAAGTATTTGAGGAATGATTAGAAGGAAAGTAAATAGGAATCAGAATATGGAATATAAATTACAGTTACTTAATACTAAGGAAATGGCAGTATCGGGTACCGAAGTACCGTTTTTATATTTTAAGCGTCTGGCGGAGCACTCGGGTGTAAAACATAGTTGTTCTACAAGAGTAGGCGGCGTTAGTGAAGGGTGTTTTTCGTCTATGAATTTGGGCTTCGGACGGGGAGATGCGGACGAAAATGTCCTTGAAAACTATGACAGAATATGTTCGGCCATGGGCTTTGCAAAAGAGCAGGTGGTTCTTTCGGCGCAGGTACATGAGACCGTGGTTCGGAGAGCAACGAAGGCGGACTGTGGCAAAGGCATTAATAAGCCTCGGGACTATACGTCGGTGGATGCGCAGATTACCAATGAACCGGGGGTGGCTTTGACCGTATTTACGGCGGATTGTGTGCCGGTGTTTTTCTATGACCCGGTGGCAAAGGCTATCGGTACGGCTCATGCGGGCTGGCGCGGGACCATCGGCCGGATTGCCGAGAAAACGGTACAGGCCATGAATAAGGAATTCGGTAGCAAACCGTCGGATATGGAAGCTTATATCGGCGCATCTATTTGCGGAGACTGCTATACGGTAGGCGGCGAAGTGGCGGAGCGGTTTATGAAAGAATTTCCGGAGGCGACCACGCAGACAGATGAGCAGAAGGCGGAAGGAACCTGTCAGCTGGATTTGTGGCAGGTGAACCGTATGATTTTAGAACAAGCCGGAGTAAAGCCGGAAAATATTGTCATCGGAGGCGTTTGTACGAAATGTCATTCCGATGTGTTATACTCCCATAGAGTACAGGGAAACGACCGGGGCAGTCTGGTGGGATTTCTGATGATTTCCGAGGAGTAAGAGGAGAAATATTAAGTTGCGGAGTGTCGGTTTTTGATAAAAGGGCAATTTGCAAATTAGAAAGAGGCAACTATGGCGAAGAAACTACAAGAACATACCATTAAAGAAGTGCTCCCGGGCAGTATCGCAGAGGAGCTGGAAATCGAAGCCGGGGATGTGCTGGTTTCCATTAACGAGCAGCCCATTAAGGATGTGTTTGACTATCGGTATTTGTCCGAGGATGAGGAGCTAGTGCTTTTGATTCGCAAGCCTGATGGTGAGGAATGGGAGCTGGAAATCGAGAAGGATGCCTACGAGGATTTGGGTTTGGTGTTTGAAGATGGTTTGATGGACGAGTACCGTTCCTGCCGGAATAAGTGTATCTTCTGTTTTATCGACCAGATGCCAACCGGAATGCGGGATACCCTTTATTTTAAGGATGATGATGCAAGATTGTCCTTTTTGCAGGGAAATTATATTACGTTGACTAATTTGTCCGAAGAAGATATGGAGCGGATTTTGTTTTATAAGCTGTCTCCCATTAATATTTCCGTGCATACGACGAATCCGGAACTTCGCTGCAAGATGCTTAACAATCGTTTTGCGGGAGAGGCACTGGATAAAATTAAGCGTTTTTACGATGTGGGCCTTGAGATGAACGGTCAGATTGTGCTTTGTAAGGGCTACAATGACGGGGAAGAGCTGGAGCGGACCATTCATGATTTGACAGCCTATTTGCCGTTGATGCAGAGTGTTTCCGTGGTTCCCATGGGCATGACAAAGTTCCGCGACGCTCTTACGCAGGTGGAGCCGTTTACCAAGGAAGACGCGGTAGAGGTCATCGGCATTATTCAGAAGTGGCAGGAGATTATTCAGAAGCATTACGGTACCCGTATGATCCATGCCAGTGACGAGTGGTATTTGCTGGCGGGACTCCCGCTGCCGGCGGAAGAAGACTACGAAGGCTATCCGCAGCTCGAAAACGGCGTGGGTATGGTGCGGTCCATGAACGAGGAAGTGGACTGGTGTTTGAGCGAGCAAAAAGGTGACGACAGAGTGCGGAAGCTGACCTTAATTACCGGTACACTGGCGGAGCCTGTCATTCGTGAACAGGTGGAAAAAATTCGAAAGAAGTATCCGAACATTGATGCAAATGTCATAGGAATCATTAATCATTTCTTCGGTGAGCAGATAACTGTAGCCGGTTTGGTGACGGCGCAGGATATCATTGCACAGCTTAAAGGCAAGGAGTTAGGCGATGTTTTATTGGTTCCGGAGGTCATGCTTCGGAGCGGAGAAGAGGTCTTTTTGGATGATTTGACCGTTTCTGATGTGGAAAAGGCTTTACAAACCCGCGTGAGTATTGTAAAATCAGATGGAGAGTCTTTGGTACAGACTATAATTGCGTAGTTGATTTTTGAAAGTGAGGATATTTTCCTAAGATGAGTAATCCGATTGTAGCGATCGTGGGACGTCCGAATGTCGGTAAGTCCACGTTGTTTAATGCCCTTGCGGGGGAACGTATTTCTATCGTAAAAGATTATCCGGGCGTGACCCGTGACCGTATTTATGCGGATGTTACATGGCTGAATTATAAATTTACAATGATTGATACCGGAGGTATTGAGCCGGAGACAAAGGATAAGATGCTCACGTACATGAGAGAGCAGGCGCAGATTGCCATTGATACGGCGGATGTGATTGTGTTCCTGACAGATGTACGTATGGGTCTTGTGGATGCGGACTTTAAGGTGGCGGATATGTTGCGCCGTTCCGGGAAGCCGGTGATTTTGACGGTGAATAAGGTAGACGATTTTGAGAAAATGCAGGCGGATGTTTACGAGTTCTATAATCTCGGTATCGGAGATCCGATTGCGGTATCCGGTGCGTCACGTTTGGGCTTCGGTGAGTTGCTTGATGCGATTGTAGAGCACTTCCCGGCTCCGGTGGAAGGCGAAGAGGAAGAAGAACTTCCGAAGATTGCGGTGGTCGGTAAGCCAAATGTGGGTAAGTCCTCCATTATCAATAAGCTGACCGGAGAGAATCGCGTGATTGTATCGGATATTGCGGGAACCACTCGTGATGCCATCGATACGGTAGTAAAGTTTGAGGAAAAGGACTATATTTTTATTGATACGGCGGGGCTTCGTCGTAAGAATAAGATTAAAGAGGAAATCGAGCGTTTCAGTATCGTGCGTACCGTCAGTGCGGTGGAACGTGCGGATGTTGTAGTTGTGGTGATTGATGCTACGGAGGGTGTAACCGAGCAGGATGCAAAGATTGCCGGTATTGCCCATGAACGCGGAAAAGGTATTATTATCGCGGTGAACAAGTGGGATGCGGTAGAGGATAAGGACGACAAGACGATTTATCGTCAGACGGAGCGTATCCGTGAGATTCTGTCCTTTATTCCGTATGCGGAAATCGTATTCATTTCCGCAAAGACCGGACAGCGTATGACGAAGATTTTCGAAAAGATTGACCTCGTGATTCAGAGCAGAACCCTGCGTATCCAGACCGGTGTGCTGAACGAAATTCTGATGGAGGCTACCTCCTTACAGCAGCCGCCGTCCGATAAGGGTAAGAGATTAAAGATTTTCTTTATGACTCAGGTGGCTGTGGCGCCGCCGACCTTTGTACTGTTTGTCAATACAAAGGAACTGATGCATTACTCCTATCAGCGTTATATTGAAAATAAGATTCGTGATACCTTTGGTTTTGTAGGTACTTCCCTGAAGTTTATTATCAGAGAACGAGAGGATAATACGAAGTAATCGGACACAGAAAAGGAAATGGCAGGATAAGGAAATGATTTGGCGTATAGCGATTTGTTTGATTTTAGGTTATGCATTCGGATGTATTTCTACGGGATATATTGTAGGCAAGACACAGAAGGTGGACATCAGAAAGTACGGAAGCGGTAATGTGGGGACTACGAATGCCCTTCGTACGCTGGGGGTAAAAGCGGCTATTATCACGCTTTTTGGTGATATTTTAAAGTGCGCGATTCCGGTGGTATTGATTAAGTTTGTTTTTTTTAAGGATTTACCGGAGCAGGATTTGTTTGGTTTATACACGGCCTTGGGAGCTGTGTTGGGTCATACGTTTCCGTTTTATCTCAACTTTAAAGGCGGAAAAGGTATTGCGGTTTTGGTTGGTACGATTCTGACCTTTGACTGGCGAATCTTTCTTATTTGTGTTGCTACATTCTTTGTGATTGCACTGATAACCCGTTATGTATCTCTCGGTTCTTTGGTGATGGAGGTACTGTTTGTTATCTGGGTGGCGGTAACCCGTCCGGGGGATTGGCATATGCTGGCTTTAAGCCTTGTGTTTGCTGTGTTGGCGTTCTACACTCATAGAGAGAACATCAAACGTTTGCTTTCCGGTACCGAGAATAAAATCGGGCAGAAGGTAAAGGTAAAGACCGAAGAAGAAAAACAAGCAGAAGAGGATTCGGCATCATAAATCCGGAAACGGAATGAAAGAAAGGGAAATGCGTGGAAGTATTGACGCATAAAATAGGTGAACTGTATGAAAAAGGTTACGGTTTTAGGAGCCGGTACTTGGGGAGTGGCTCTAACTATATTACTGGCGAATAACGGTCATGAAGTGACTCTTTGGTCGAAGTTTCCTGCAGAGACAGGTGCATTGGAGGCTGATCGCAGTAACATAAAAAATCTGCCGGGAGCAGTGCTTCCGGACAGTGTAAAGCTGACCAATGATTTGGCGGAGGCTGTGGCAGGCGGCACGGATTTGATTGTAAATACGGTCATTTCTCCTTTTGTAAGAGAGGTATCCAAGGCGCTTTCTTCCTATGTAAAGGATGGCACGGTTATCGTCAACGCATCCAAAGGCATTGAAAACGGTACCTTATATACGATGACGGATATTATTTCCCAGGAAATTCCGCAGGCTAAGGTGGCGGTGATTTCCGGACCGAGTCATGCGGAAGAAGTAAGCAGACATATCCCGACTACGGTAGTGGCAGGTGCGACAGAAAAAGATGTTGCCATGTATATTCAGGATATGTTCATGAATAAATACTTCCGTGTATATACCAGCCCGGATGTGTTGGGAATCGAAATCGGCGGTGCATTGAAGAATGTTATCGCATTGGCGGCGGGAGCGGTAGACGGTCTCGGTTACGGCGATAACACGAAGGCTGCTCTTATTACCCGTGGTATCGTGGAAATCGCAAGACTCGGAGAAGCAATGGGTGCCAGATACGAGACATTTGCGGGGCTTTCCGGTATCGGTGATTTGATTGTAACCTGTACCAGCCTTCATAGCAGAAACCATAATGCCGGTTATCTTCTCGGACAGGGCAAATCTTTAGAGGAAGCAAAGAGGGAAGTCGGTCAGGTAGTGGAAGGAGTAAACTCCGCTCAGGCAGCACTGGCTCTTGCGGAAAAGTACGGTGTGGAGATGCCGATTGTGGAGCAGGTAAACGCAGTTCTGTTTGAACAAAAGGATGCAAAGGAAGCACTAAAGGATCTTCTTGTCCGCGATAAAGTAACCGAATATAGTTCTCTCAGTTGGGAATAAGCAATTACCCCTTTGGCATATACTGTAACAGCAGAGCCAAGGGGGATTTTTTATGGAAACGTTTGATTTATACAAAGACATGAAGCTGCGAACCGGCGGCGAAATCTACATAGGTGTGGTGGGACCGGTCAGAACCGGGAAATCCACCTTTATTAAGCATTTTATGGATGAAATGGTGCTTCCGGTGATGACCGAGGAGGCGGAAAAAGTAAGAGCAACCGATGAAATGCCGCAGTCTGCCCAGGGACGTACCATTATGACAACGGAGCCGAAGTTTGTGCCGAAGGAAGCGGCAAGAATTGCTCTTCCGGATGGGACCGATGTTAAAATACGTTTGGTAGATTGTGTGGGCTATATGGTGGAGGGAGCGACCGGACACATGGAGGGGGAAAAGGAACGTATGATTAAAACCCCTTGGTCCGAGGCGGAAATTCCGTTTACCAAGGCGGCAGAAATCGGCACGGGGAAAGTAATCAGGGAGCATTCTACCGTAGGTGTCCTGGTAACGGCGGACGGCAGTTTCGGTGAATTGACCAGAGCGAACTACGAGGCGCCGGAGGAACGTACCATCCATGAATTAAAGCGTCTCGGAAAACCGTTTATTGTGCTTTTAAATTCCGCAAGACCACGGGCGGCGGAAACGGAACAACTTGCAAAGGAACTGGCAGAGCGTTACGATGTTATTGTGCTTCCTACCGACTGTACAAAGTTAAAAAAAGCAGAGCTTACGGAAGTGCTGGAAGCAATTCTTACGGCATTCCCGGTCAGTGAAATGAAGTTCCGACTTCCGATGTGGGTGGAGCTTTTGGAGCAGACACATGAGATCAAACGGGAAGCGATGGAATACGCTAAGGAGTTGCTGCTTCGGAATCGCAGAATCCGGGATGTAAGAGAGCAGAAGGAGCTTCCGGCAGGGAATTATTTTGAGCGGGTGGTTGCATCAGGGATTTCCATGGAGGACGGAAGCGTGGAATATCGCTTTGAGCCGAAGAAGGAGTATTATTTCGGAATGTTAAGCGAGTTACTTGACTGTGAAGTGACGGGAGAACGTCGTTTTTATCAGGAACTGAAGGAATTGGCAAAGAGCCGAAAGAAATACGAATCGATTGCCACGGCTTGTGAGGAGGTAGAACGAAAGGGCTACGGTGTGGTGCTTCCGGCGACCGGTCAGATTCGGATTTCTACGCCGGAATTAATCAAACAGGGCGGAAAGTTCGGTGTAAAGATTCGGGCAACCGCACCGTCAATCCATATGATTCAAGCGAATATTGTTACGGAAATCGCCCCGATTGTTGGTAGTGAGGAGCAGGCCGGAGATTTGATTTCTTATATGACAAACCGGAGTGAACAGGGAGAGGACGGATTGCGTACCGCTGCGATTTTCGGGAAGAGTGTAAATCAATTGGTGGAGGAAGGTGTGAACGCTAAAATCGGAAATATTAACGAAGAATGTCAGGAGAAACTACAGGAGTCGATAGAAAAAATCATCAATGAAAGCAGTGGAGGAGTGATTTGTTTCATAATTTAGGTCGATTTTTTGGCAAAAATGCCTAAAAACGCCTGAATATCTAAAAAAAATCAGCAACAATGTTGACAAAAACAAGCAATCTTGCTATAATAACCCATGTAATAAAATTTAATATTTATGTAACATTTTAATAGATTGTTTGTTGGAGGTACATTTGGGATGAAGATGAAGCATGGGGTGTCACTTGCCTTGGTTATGGGCGTTGTGATTTCCTTATTCGGAACCGGTGTGACAGCCGAGGCTGCGGTTGTTACCGGCGGTAATGCATTGGGTGGATTTTCGGTTGTATCGAATGACTTTTTTGCAACTGCTTCAGAAGAGAATATTGAGAATGCCGCAGAGCTTTTATCCTCGGTTGAAATTCCGGAGGGGATTGCGTTTGCGAATGTGAATGATGCGTTAAACATCAGAAAAGGCCCGGGAACTAATTATGCCCGTGTCGGTAAGCTGGGTAAGAACGCATATTGTATCGTAGAGTCCGTTGAGAACGGCTGGGCGAAGATTTCTTCCGGTCCGGTAAAGGGCTATTGTACGACGGAATATTTAATTATGGGCAACGAGGCGGTTAAGTTTGCCGAGAAGCTCGGTTCTTTGACTGCAACGGTAAACAGAGGTATTACCAATCTTAATGTACGTTCCACTCCGGATACCACGGCGGATAATGTTATCGCAAAGGTAAGTGCCGGTGAGAAGTTTAAGGTAGTAAAGGAAGTTGTTATCAGCAAGAACGATCCGGAAGCAAAGACTTTTGTTCAGATTGAGTGGAACAGTGATGCGCAGAAGGGTTCCGAAGCGTATATCAGCTCCGAGTTTGTTACGGTTGCTTATAAGTACAAGGAGGCAGTAGAGAGCAGCAATTACGGAGACGGTGTTTCCCAGCTTCGTGTGAATATGCTCGACTATGCACAGCGCTTCCTCGGTACTCCGTATGTTTGGGGCGGAAACAGCCTGACCAAGGGTGTTGACTGTTCCGGTTTTGTACAGCAGGTATTTAAGGCATATGGCTATAATACGCCGCGTGTATCCAGAGAGATGGCAAGAAAGTACACGGCTGTATCCAGATCCGAGGCAAAGGCCGGTGACCTTGTATTCTATCACAACTTAAAGACCGGTGTGGTAGATCATGTGGCAATTTATATGGGTAACGGTAAGGTAATTCACGCAAAGGATTGCGTTGAGATTTCCAATGTTAACTATCGTACCGTTTATAAGTTCGCACGAGTTATTTGGGATTAAAATTTGAGAGGGTATTTTATTATAAGACCGCACACTGTACGTTAGGTATGGTGTGCGGTCTTTTTCGTGCAGGTAAAGTGAGCATTGAGCTGTCGGTGCAAGCATGCTTGCATAAGACGGCGAAATGCGAGCGCGCCCACGACTGAGCGGCTATGCCGCGATGTGTGGACAGGTGCAAAGCACCGCCTGCACGAATTCTCTTGACATTTCACTTTACTAAGTCTATACTTTATCTTGTATAATTATATCTAAAAGTGAGGGTTTGTATGGAATATCTTGTGCTGGTGATTGTGGTAATTATCTTTTTGATCGGGAAGGGAATTTACGATAAAAAGAAGTACAAACATAGAATACGTCGTATGCTTTCGGAGGAGTTCGGAACCGTATCCGATGAGGAGTATTCCGCAGAGAAGCTGAAGTCTTTACAATGCTATTACCGGGCAGTCAAGCGGGAGGCCTATGATATTGACGATATTACCTGGAACGATTTGGAACTGGACGAGCTGTTTATGGTGATGAACCGTACGGTTAGTGCCATGGGTGAGGAATATTTATATGCGATGTTGCGTCAGCCGCAGTTTGATGAGACGGAAATGAAGGAACGGGAGCGTTTGATTTCATTTTTCTTAAAGCAGGAGAAAACGCGTATTGATGTTCAGGAGGCTTTGTATCAAATCGGAAAACAAAGAAAGTATTCCGTATATGAAAGCATGAATTATATTAAGAATATCAAGAGAGAGTCCAATCTGTCGCATTTTCTGGCGATTGTATTATTGCTCGGTTCCTTGGTATTTGCCGTATTAAAGCCTGCAATCGGTGTGATTGCGGCAGTGGTGGTGGTGTCCTATAATCTGACGAGCTATATGAAGCGGAGAGGGGAACTGGATGCGTATTTGAGCTCCGTAATACATCTGATTCGTTTGCTGTATGCAACGGAGGATGTGACGAAGCTTTCTATTCCGGAGTTGTCTTCCTATACCGCACGTATGAAGGCGTTAAACAGGCATTTTACGTCCTTTAAGCGGAATTTCTGGATTATCGGAAGCAAGAAGCCTACGGGAAGTATGATGGATATGATTGTGTCTTATCTGCGGATGCTGTTTCATATTGATTTGATTAAATTTAACGGCATGTTAAAGATTTATGATAAGCATGTAAATGAACTGAATGAGCTTTACGAGGTGGTCGGTTATCTGGATGCCCTGTGTGCGGCGGCATCTTTCCGTGCACTGTTGGGAGAAGGTGACTACTGTGTTCCTGAGCTTCTTTCCGGAAACGAACCGATTTATGAGGCGGAGGGGCTGTATCATCCGCTTCTTGAGTCTCCGGTACCCAATTCCATCCGTACGAGCCGTAGTGTACTGTTGACCGGTTCCAATGCCTCCGGTAAGTCCACTTTCTTAAAGTCGGTAGCTATGGGCGCGTTATTGGCGCAGACGATTCATACGGTGCCTGCAAAGATGTACCGGGCGTCCTGTTTCCAAATTTTATCGTCTATGGCTTTACGTGACAATATGCAGGGCAACGAAAGTTATTTTATTGTAGAAATTAAGTCCTTAAAGCGGATGTTTGAGGCGGCAAAGGCACCGGTTTGCACCCTGTGTTTTGTGGATGAGGTGTTACGCGGTACCAATACTGTGGAGCGTATTGCGGCTTCCCGTGAGGTACTTTCCGGCATTGCAAAGAGTGGACGTACCATATGCTTTGCGGCAACTCATGATATTGAGCTGACGTATTTATTGGATCAGGATTGCGACAATTATCATTTTGAGGAAACGGTAACGGACGATATGGTAGAGTTTGATTATTTATTGCATGAGGGACGGGCAACCTCCCGGAATGCCATTAAGCTTCTGCGGATGCTAGGGTATCCTGCGGAGGTGATAGAACGGGCTGAAGCTTCCGCAGAACATTTCTTACAGACCGGTGAGTGGAAGTAAGACAGAACGGTGAGGTTTTGCCAATGATGGGGAGCTGTGCTGTCGGGAAAGTTGAAAGGAGAGAACTGTTTATGAAGGTTATTATGTATACAGACGGAGCGGCAAGAGGAAACCCGGACGGACCGGGAGGGTACGGAACAGTACTTTCCTGTGTGGTGAACGGGGAAGAACATATTAGGGAATATTCCGGTGGTTATGTCCGTACCACCAATAACCGGATGGAGTTGATGGCGGCGATTATCGGCTTTGAAAATTTAAATAAGCCTTGTGACGTGGACGTGTATTCCGATTCCCAGTATCTCGTGAAGGCCTTTAACGAGCATTGGCTGGAGGGCTGGATAAAGAAGGGCTGGAAGCGCGGGAAAAACGAACCGGTGAAAAATGTGGATTTGTGGATGCGTTTGCTTGCGGCTATGAAGCCTCATACGGTGCAGTTTTTCTGGGTCAAGGGACATGCCGGACATCCGCAGAACGAGCGGTGTGATGTGCTTGCGACTACCGCTGCCGACGGAGATAATCTCATGATTGACGAGGGTCTGGAAGAGGCATAACAGAACGAAGAATGATATCTTTTGGCAATAGAAAGAGTTGCCAAAGGTCTAGGAGGAACCATGGATAAGGCTACTTACGAAAAGTTAACGCCGATGATGCAGCATTACCTGGATACCAAGGATGCTTACGGCGATTGTATTTTGTTTTATAGATTGGGCGATTTTTACGAGATGTTTTTTGAGGATGCGGTGACGGTATCCCGAGAACTGGAGCTTACCCTGACGGGGAAAAGCTGTGGCCTCGAGGAGCGTGCACCGATGTGTGGTGTGCCGTTTCATGCGGCGGAAACGTATCTTAATCGCCTAGTGGGAAAGGGCTACCGTGTGGCCATTTGTGAGCAGGTAGAGGACCCGAAGTTAGCCAAGGGCATGGTAAAGCGTGAGGTGGTCCGTGTGGTAACGCCGGGAACCAATACGAACCTTCAGAACTTAGACGAGGGTAAAAACAATTATCTTATGGGCATTTATTACAGCGGAGATTCCTTCGGCATTTCCGCCGTAGACGTTACCACCGGTGATTATTATGTAACGGAAGTGGATGAGGCAAGAAAGGCTGCGGACGAGCTGACGAAGTTCTCTCCGTCGGAGCTTATCTGTAATGCGTCCTTTGCCATGAGCGGCGTGGATTTAGAGGATTTTAAGAGCCGGTATCATATGGCGGTGGAGACTTTGGAGGAGCGGTTCTTTGACGGGGGCGCCTGTGAGCGGTCTTTAATGAATCACTTTAAGGTGGGCACCCTTGCGGGGCTGGGACTTACTGATTTCCCGCTTGGCGGTATTGCGGCCGGTGCGGTGATGCAGTATTTAAAAGAAACCCAGAAAACCTCCATGGAGCATATTACACAGATTCAGACCTATGTCACCGGAAAATATATGATTTTGGACAGCAGTACCAGACGAAATCTGGAACTGACGGAGACGCTTCGGGAAAAGCAGAAGAGAGGGTCTCTGCTTTGGGTATTGGATAAGACAAAAACGGCCATGGGCGCGCGATTGCTCAGAAGTTGTATTGAACAGCCGCTACTGGAAAAAGAGGAAATCAACGACCGTCTTTCTGCAGTGGAGGAATTAAAGGAAAACGGTATCACCAGAGCGGAACTTCGTGAGTATTTAAACGCGGTGTACGATTTGGAGCGACTGTTGAGCCGTGTAACCTATCGTTCCGCCAATCCCCGGGATATGTTGGCATTCCAGACGTCTTTGTCCATGTTACCGCCGATTAAGACGCTTTTGACGGACTTGGAAGCTCCGTTACTTCAGAAAATTGACGAGGAACTGGATACCTTATCTGATTTGAGTGCCCTCATTGAGGCTTCCATTGATCCGGATGCGCCGCTGACCGTAAAGGAAGGTAGCATCATTAAGAGTGGCTATAACGAAGAGGTGGACCGCCTGCGTCTTGCTAAAACTGAGGGCAAAGGCTGGCTTGCGGAAGTAGAGGAACGGGAGCGTGAGGCTACCGGAATTAAGAATTTAAAGATTAAGTTTAACCGGGTATTCGGCTATTATTTTGAGGTAACCAACTCCTATCAGAATCTGGTACCGCAGACCTGGATCAGAAAGCAGACCCTGACCAATGCGGAGCGTTACACCACGGAGGAATTAAAGAAGTTAGAAGAGGATATTTTAGGGGCGGAAGATAAGCTCTTTTCTTTGGAATATTCGTTGTTTTCCGAGATTCGCGAAGCGGTTGCCGCAGAGGTGGTGCGTATTAAGCAGACCGCAAAGGCGGTGGCTTGGCTGGATATGTTTGCGTCCTTGGCGACCGTGGCGGAAAAGAACCGTTTTGTACGTCCGGAAATCAACAAAGAAGGCGTGCTTCATATCGTAGGCGGCAGACATCCGGTAGTGGAGCAGATGATTCCGAATGATATGTTTGTGGAAAACGATACCTACCTTGATAATCAGGACAAGCGTATTTCCATCATCACCGGACCGAATATGGCCGGAAAATCCACTTATATGCGTCAGACGGCCCTCATTGTGCTGATGGCACAGCTAGGTAGCTTTGTGCCGGCAAAAGAGGCAAAAATCGGCATTTGCGACCGTATTTTTACCCGTGTGGGCGCTTCCGATGACCTGGCTTCCGGACAGAGTACCTTTATGGTGGAAATGACCGAGGTGGCAAACATTTTGCGGAATGCCACAAAGAACAGTTTACTTATTTTGGATGAAATCGGCCGAGGTACCAGTACCTTTGACGGCCTTAGTATTGCCTGGGCGGTGGTGGAGCACATTGCAGACCCGAAGTTAATCGGTGCCAAGGCTTTATTTGCGACCCATTACCACGAGCTGACGGAGCTGGAAGGAAAGCTTCCGGCGGTACATAATTACTGCATTGCCGTGAAGGAACAGGGCGAGGATATTGTATTTCTTCGTAAGATAATCCCTGGCGGAGCGGACAAGAGCTACGGTATCCAGGTGGCAAAGCTGGCAGGTGTACCGGGAGCGGTGCTGGCCCGTGCAAGAGAAATTGCGGACGAGCTGGCAGAACGTGATATTACGAAGAATGCGGCTCAAATTGAGGTAAAACAGGGCGGAAAGGCCGGAGGCAGGGCAAAGTCCGGTAAAGCGGATAAAGATGCCTTAAACGGCCAAATAACCATGTTTGGAACGGAAGAATCCGAGGATGCAGGCATTACGAAGACACTTCGTGAACTGAATTTGGCGATGATGACGCCGATTGATGCGCTAAATTTACTGTACAAATTGCAGGAGCAGGCGAAGAAGTAAGGGGACGAGTACAAGGCGGAGGCATTGTGAGTACGTTTGCTTTAAACGCGCAAAGCAGTAAAGGAGGGAGTTATGGGAATGCGGATAAAAAGTTATATTGTTTCTTTAATGTTGGTGCTGGTAGTTATATCTGTAGCCGGCTGTAACAGAAGCGGAGGAACGCTAAATCAAGGAACTCCTACGCCTTCTGAGACATTGACACCTACGCCGGAACCGACAGAGACACCAACACCTACGGCGATACCGATTCCTACAAGAGAAGATATATTGGCAAAGTCTTGGTTTGATGAGTGCAAGATTGTTGATTGTGAAGAGTATTATTTTGAAGTGCTTTCTTTTAAAGAGCGTGAGGTAGGCGGGTACGCTATGGAAGCTGTATTTGAAAACAGACAGCCGTTTGCCGTGTATGTTGGAATATCTGATGTATATGTTAATTTTTTAAGACATCCGTATGATCGGTGGCCACTTGATTGGAGTGATATAATGGTTGGACCGGGTAAGAGAGAAATCGTAGAGTTCTGGATTCCGGACTATTATGTGAACCAATTGAACATTATAAAGGTAGAGGACTTTAATTGTGCATCGTTTACTTTTTCGGTAGAGGCGGTAGCGGATGATATTATTGATTACAGTGATTATGAGGAAATTATGTTTTACCGGTACGGAAGGGAGAATGTAGTGCCTTATGAACATGTCTTGATGGAAGATGATGTTGCATTGGTGGACCGAGAGAATGTAAAGTTCTACCTGACTGATTATGTTCAACAAGATTCTGGGTTCTACACAGTTCATTTTTATTGGGAAAATAACACAGAGCATTACCTTTATTACAGATTTTACAATGAGTCTGTGAACGGATATGTGTGTGATTCGTTTTGGACGGAAAATGTCTGGTTGGAACCGGGAACTTGTGGTTATGATTATTTTGGCTTTTATGCTTATGAATTAGAAGACTGCGGAATTACTTCGGTTACGGAAATTGAGTTTGATGCAAGTTTGTATTATGATTCCGGCATATGGCAATGGACGGATTTGGTGAGGGATACCTTTTGTGTGTATCCGTTAGGGAAAGAGGCAGCACAAAAGCAGGAGCGGGAACTGCAGGATACTGACATTCTGGTGCTTGACACGGACGAGTATAAGATAGTGATTACAGATTTTTTGTATGAGAAAAATAAATATAATGAAAAATTAATGGAAGGTAAGCTTAAGGTTTATTTAGTAAATAAGACAGATTGTAGAGTGCAATTTGTGTTAAATGAAGCTAAATTTAATGGAGAAGAGTTCATTGACAAGTTTAATAGCAGAAATGTATCTCCCGGAAAAAGTTTGTATTGGGAATTGTCATGGGATGATAGAGAGAGGAAGATAGATGACTTTTTAAATCTGGATAGTCTCGAATTAACGGTTCAGATAAAAAATATGGACGATGAGAAGCAAAGTATAATTTTTGAAGAGAGTTTAACTGTGCTTCCGTAACGTAGTTATGTTATGTAAAAGAAAGCGATTAGGAGGGAGTTTATGAGGAGGCTAAAAAAACGTTATATTCTGTTTTTGATGTTATGTTTGCTTACGATTGGACTGACGGCCTGTAGCAAAACGAAGAGACAGGAAAACCAAGAGGCTCCTGCGCCTACGTTGACCCTGAAACCATCGCCGACGCCGTTCCCGTTAACAACACTGCCTCCTACACCTACCCCTGTTCCGGCAAGGGAGACGATAGTGGAACATAGTCTGTTTGATGAGCGTCGTGTAGTCAATCGTGAGGATTATTATTATTATTTTGAGATGCTTTCCGTGAAAGAGCAGGGAGAAGGAGAATATGCCATTGAGACGGTGTTTGAGAACCGGCAGGATGTTGCGGTTGCTCTATCAATCTTCGATGTACATATCAATTTTTTGAAACCTATGCCACGTGAAGGAAGTGTCGACTGGGAGGAAAAAATCATTGAGCCCGGTGAGAAAAAGAGAATCGAGTTTTGGATTTCGGATGCATATTTGAAGCGTTTGAAAATTGAGGATATCTCCGATTTTTATTGTGTACGGTTCGAATACTTGGTAGAGGCTGTGGACGATATAAATCATAATAATTATGACATGTATGAAATCCTATTTTATAATTGTGACAGGGAAAAGGTGAAGCCTTATGAACATGTCCTTACTGACAATGATATCGTATTGGTGGACCATGACGATGTAAAATTATATTTGACCGATTTTGTTTATGAGGAAGACGGTTATTGTTACGTGTATTTTTATTGGGAAAATAATTCGGGTGGTACCTTATATCGTAGTTTTAACTGTGATTCGGTGAATGGATATGAGTGCAATGATGCTTTGCTTTATGATGAAGAAGCGGAATTGCATTTTGGCATGGGTGGATACGATTTTTTTATAATCCGTGCTTCCGAGATAGAAAAGAGCGGAAATACTTTCGTTACCGAGTTCGAGTTTGATGTAAGGTTTTATTATGATACCTGGTTATGGCGTTCGGAAGATGTTGTTGAGGAGACCTTTACCGTATATCCCTTGGAGCATAGAGCCGTTCAAAAAGAAAAGCCGCTCGAAAAAAACAATGAATTGTTTGATACGAAATACTACAAATTGGTGTATAACGGATTTTCCACAGAGAAACGGAAGAACGGGGAGACAGAATACACGGATTATTATATTCACGTATATTTTGAGAACAAATCTGCCCAGACACTGCAGCTTCTGATACCGGAGGCAAAGCTGAACGGGATAGCTTATACGAATGAACTCAACTACCGGACGGTGTCCTCTGGAGAAGGAGCAAACATAAAGTTCCGATGGACGGACACGGGAGAGGCGTTATCGGAATTCTCTGATTTGAGGGCGCTTGAATTAAATATTCTGATTAAAAATCCGGATGATGAGGAGCAGGGAATTGTATCGGAAACGCGTATGGGAGTAAGTCCGTAAAAGAAAGTTTATAGGGAGATTTTTATGAAAAAACATATTGTTTGTGTATTATGTGTATGTGTTTTAGGTTTGGCATTGTCCGGCTGTAATTCCAGAGAGGTCAGTATCGATGCGTGGATGAAGAATCAGGAGGCGCTTCCGACCTTTGCACCAAGAGAGAGTGCGGCGAAGGCTACGAAGGAGCCGGAGGCGACAGCAACGCCGTATGTACGGGAGGAACTGAAAGAGACAGATTCGGGGAATCCGAAGGTCATGCCGGAGATTTCAGCCGGAGCAGAAGAAACGGTAGGACAGGAAACATCGGAGAACGGGGAAAATCATGGAGAAGCGACGGTTTTTAAGGGGGAAACCTATACGTTTTATAAGGTGGAGGATGCATTGTATATGCAGAATCCGGATTTAGCCCGATATAAAATCAGAAGCATTTATGAAGAGGCCATGTTTGACAATGGTTTTAACGGATTGTTTGTGGGACAGGTCGTTACCATGTTCGGAGATGAGAATGTGACCGGTGACCATGAGGCGTTGTTGTCCTATATTGTTGCGGCAGAGGATTCCTCGGGAGAGGTGATTTATCTGGAGGTGTATTTCGGACCGTCAGGACCTGCAATCGGTGGCAGTGCGGGAGAAAACTATGACAAGGCAGCAGAAGAATTAGAGAAAGTGATTCGTAGTATTGAACCGATAGATTACGAATGTGAGTGTACGTATTTTGATTTGATCGACATCGGCGGTGGAACCATTCTGGGAACAAAGGACGGAAAAGGATATTACCGTATGGAAATCGGCGGCGTCTGGTACTAAAATCATCAGACGAAGTAATTTGTTACATAAAGGAAGGAGCAACACATGGGAAAGATTGCTTTACTGGATAAAAATACCATTGATAAGATTGCGGCAGGCGAGGTGGTGGAGCGTCCGGCTTCTGTGGTGAAGGAGCTGACGGAGAACGCTATCGATGCCGGTGCAAACATGATTACAGTGGAACTGAAGGAAGGCGGAAGCGGGTTGATTCGTATTACGGATAACGGTTCCGGAATTGCATCGGATGATGTGAAAACCGCATTTTTGCGCCATTCTACCAGTAAGATTCGTACGGTGGAAGATTTGCTGACGGCGGGAAGCTTGGGCTTCCGTGGCGAGGCGCTTTCCAGCATTTCCGCAGTGGCCCAGGTGGAGCTGATTACAAAGACCAAGGATGCCTTTGTGGGAACCAGATATCAGATTGACGGCGGCATAGAACAGGCAATGGAATCCGCCGGATGCCCGGACGGAACCACATTCCTGATTAGGAATTTGTTCTATAATGTACCGGCACGTCGGAAATTCTTAAAATCCGCTATGTCGGAGGCAGGACTTTGTTCGGAGCTGATGCAGCGCATGGCCCTTTCCAGACCGGAGATTGCCTACAAGTTTATTAATAACGGAAAAATCGTGCTTCAGACCTCCGGAAACGGTAATTTAAAAGAGGTCATTTATCAGATTTACGGTCGGGAGATTACCGCGAATCTGTTAGAGGTGAATCATATCGAAGAAAGTGCGGGAATCTCTGTGAGAGGCTTTATCGGAAAGCCGGTGGTATCCAGAGGTAACCGAAACTATGAAAATTATTTTATTAACGGACGATACATTAAGAGCAGTGTGGTCAGCAAGGCCATTGAGGAAGCTTATCGCTCCTATATGATGCAGCATAAATATCCGTTTACGGCATTACATATTTCCATGGATACGGCCATGATTGACGTGAATGTGCATCCGACAAAGTTGGAGGTGCGGTTCTCCGACAGTGAAGCGGTGTATTACGCCGTGTACCATGGGGTACGGGATGCTTTGGCGGGAAAGAACATGATTCCGCAGGTGGGATTCGGCAAAGAAGAAAAGTCTACAAAAGTAGAATTGCCAAAAAGAGATACAAAACCGGAGCAGTTTGAAACCGCAAGAATGGCACAGCAGACGGTAGTGAAGCCGGTGGGCGGAAATACTGTAAGTTCGGCGGAAAACGTGGTAAAACCGGCAGGAAATCCGGTAAAATCAACGGTTGGATGTGTGACGAGGCCGGTTGAGCCTGTAAAAACAACTGCTGCCAACCCTGTGATTACAAGCGTGTTTCGAGAAGAAAAGGCACCGTATGAGGTTAAGAAAAGTGACAACAATTTTGATGATTCTACAAAAGTAGACACAGGAAGCTTCGAGGCAGATTTATTGTCCTTCCAAGATAAATCGGAACCGCAGGAACGAAAGTTCCCGGATGTAAAGGTGCCGGACGAAAAAGTAAAGGCTGAAAAGCCGGATAATGAACCGGAAGTGAAAGTACAGGAAGTAAAATCGGAAGAGCCGAAGAAGGAGGAACAACCGGTCTACATTCAGGAGCAAATGGAACTTCCGAATCTTCTCAGTGACGAAAACAAGAAGGAATACCGTATTGTCGGCCAGTTGTTTGCTACCTATTGGCTCATTGAAATGGATGGCCAGCTGTTTATGATTGATCAGCATGCGGCTCACGAGAAGATTTTGTTTGAACAGACCATGAAGCGCATCCGGGAAAAGGATATGCTGACCCAGCAGATTGCACCGCCGTATATTGCCAGCCTTTCTCTTCGTGAGGAAGAGGTATTACAGGCACAGGCGGAGGTATTGAAGCGTCTGGGCTTTGAATTTGAGCATTTTGGAGGCAGGGATTATAAGGTAACCGGTGTGCCGGCGGATTTGTGCGGTCTGACCGGCGGTGAGTTGTTTATGCAGCTTCTGGACGAGCTGGTAGCGGAAAAGCTCCACGGAAGTCCGGAGGTGTTGGTGGAAAAGGTGGCTTCCATGTCCTGTAAGGCGGCGGTAAAAGGCAACATGGTGCTGTCCGAGCAGGAGGCAAAGGCTATGATTGACCTGCTTCTTACCTTGGATAATCCGTATCATTGTCCGCACGGACGACCGACGACGATTTCCATGACAAAGCAGGAGATAGAGAAGAAGTTTAAGAGAATCGTGTAAGGAGGATACCTATGAGCGAAATTATTCAAATGAATGAGAACACATGGCGTATTGAGGATGGTATGGTTCGTATGTTTTTGTTGATCGGAACCAAGGAAGCGTTGTTGGTTGACAGCGGAATGAATACTCCAAATGCGAAGGAAATTGCGGAAAGTATTACGAATCTTCCGGTGAAGTTGATCAACACCCATGTGGACAGAGATCATGTTTCCGGAAACAATGCCTTTGAGGCTGTGTACATGGGCGCAAAGGAAGAGGAATTGTACAGAGCAAACGGCGGAACGGTAGCGGTTGTGCCGGTTATGCAGGGAGATGTGCTTGATTTGGGTGACAGACCCCTTGAAATCATTGATTTGCCGGGACATACACCGGGAAGTATCGCGATTTTGGATGTGAAGAATCGCGTATTAATCGGCGGTGATTCCATTCAGGACGGACGCATTTTTATGTTCGGAAACCATCGGAATCTGCCGGATTACATCAATAGCCTTGAGAAGCTTTCTGCATACGAAGGACGGTTTGATGAGGTATACGCTTCTCACAGTACCGTGAGTGTAGAGCCGAGTATTATTCCGAAGCTGATTAACGGAGCAAAGCAGATTCTTTCGGGCGAAGCCAACGGCGAAGAGATTGATATGTTCGGAAATGCGGTGACATTCTATCGGTTTGAGTTTGCCGGATTTTTGTGCCCGGGGAAATAGGGATAGTTTGAAAGATGGGATATGTTTCACGAATGTACGGTAGAGATACCGAAAGGGAGGGAAGCCATGGATACACCGACAATTGCATATGAAACACTTTTTGACTATGTAAAAGAAAGCCTTGCAGCCTACGACAACCACGGCGGGGTATCAAAGACCAGAATCAAGTACAGCCGTTTTGAGCATACGGAACGGGTGTATCGTTGGATGATGATTCTGGCAGAGGATTTTACCTATGAGATTGACATGGAGGCTTTGCAGATTGCAACCATATTTCATGATATCGGCTATTCTTTAAACAAAGAGGATATGCATTCTCATGCCCAAGACGGTGCTGCTTTATGCCGGGAATATTTGGATTCGATCGGGTATCCGTCGGAAAAAGCGGATTTTATTTGTGATTTGATTGCAAGACATTCCGACAAGGAAGTTCTTCATGATGCAGATACGCCTCTGGAGTTGGTGCTTTTGATGGAGGCAGACTTATTTGACGATACGGGAGCCCATGGTATTGTAATGGATGCATGGATTCAGGCCACAAAGGAAGATGTAAGTTTTGAGTCCATTTTGGAGCATATTAAGAAGTTTTCCTTAAAGCAGATGCAGGTAAACCCGATGCGGACGGAAAAAGCCCGTCGGATTTGGGAGGAGAAAAAGGAGCTGACGAATCGTTTTGTAGAGTCACTGACGGTGGATTTGTACGGGAAGTGTGAGGAATTGTAGTTTGGATGCAACGGAATGCGGCAGTAAGGAGATGCATATGAGACGTTTATTTACCTTGGATTTGCATGATTATGACGAAAACTGGCGGCATGATTTACGTCCGACGGTGCGGGGAATTATTGAACATGATGGAATGCTTGGTCTTGTATATGGAACACAAGGCGATTATTATTTCCTTCCGGGTGGCGGTATCGATGAAGGAGAAAGCTACGGAGATGCCTTGATTCGTGAGATAAAGGAAGAAACAGGTTTGCTTGTGATTCCGGAGAGTATTACGGAGTACGGCGGAGCATTACGACTCAATAAAAGTTCCAGATTCCCTGAGACCGTGTTTGAACAGGAAAATTTCATCTTTAAATGCCGAGTTCAGGATGATGTGGGCGAGCAAGACTTACAAGAGGGGGAGGAAGGCTTTGAACTTGCCTTTGTTACTCCGGAGGAGGCACGAAGAAAGAACCGTTATGATGACCATGGACCGGAAAACGGAGGAATCTGGGTGGAGCGAGAAAGCATTTTATTTGAAATGCTGATTTTTGAGAAAAAGCTTGCAAAGGAGCCGACAGATATCAAGGACGGCATCTATTATTTCGATTCCCATAATCACGGTGATTCTTTTGACGAGGAAGATGCGGCAGAGTGGGATAACGGACGTTTGGCGAGCAATTGGAAGAAACAGATTTTTTTTGAAAATCCGACAATGAAGAAATTAATAGAGACTATTGTGGCTAACGGAAAAGAAGTCATTGACCTTGCCTGTGGTCCGGGAATGGGGCTGATTCCGTCCGTAAAGCAACTGGATCCGGCGTTTCATTGTACGGCAACGGATGCCAATGCCATGGTGCTCACGCATTGGAAAGCCTATTTGGACTGGAATCATTTTGGCTACGGTATCGGTTTTGCTTTAATTTCGGTACTGGATATGCCGTTTAAGGATAACTCTGTACCGTCCTTTAGCAGTTATATCGGTCTTTCCTCCACCAGAAACGGCGAGGCGGGCTATGATGCAGCGGTAAAAGAGGTGTACCGCTGCCTGGAACCGGGCGGATATTTGTACGCCGTTGAAAGTGAATGGATGGACGTGACCGCGATTTTACAGGTGTTTGATATGTGGGGACAGGAGCCGTGGACCTGCTTTACCGAAGAGCGGATGAGCTGGCATGACCGCTTTGTGGCGGCGGGCTTCGAGATTGTTTCGGAGGAAGAAGTACTGCACAGAATGTTTACGGCAGAGGACAATGAACTGGGCGAAGCGTCAGTGAAGTTCGGAATCCCGGTGGGGACGATGGAAACGGCATTTGTGCTGAGGAAAAAGTAGAGATTGACGGATAACGGATGGGAGGAACAATACATGGAAATTAACTATACCGATCAAATGACCGGCGAAGAATACAATGAACTGCGTCTTAGTGTGGACTGGAAACCTTTGACGCCGGGACAGGCAGAGCGAGGACTTGCCCATACTACCTTTGTGGTGGCGGCAAGGGACGGCGAGAAAATTGTGGGAATGGGCAGAATGTTGTTTGATTTCGGCTATACTGCGTATCTGGGTGATGTGATTATCCGTCCGGAATACCAAGGACAAGGCATCGGTACGGAAATAGTAACTCACCTAAAGGATAGGGTAATGGAGGCTGCTGAGCCGGGAGATAAAATCATGTTTATTTTGGGCGCAGCGAAAGGGAAAGAAGGATTCTACGAGAAGTTCGGGTTCAAGGTACGACCGAATGAGTTCAGCGGAAGTGGTATGTCCATGTGGAGAGTTAAGGAGTAAGGGATGACAAAGCACATAATTATCGCCGGTGTCCCGAGAGCCGGAAAAAGCACGGTTTCACAAATGATTGCAAAGAAATTTGGCTACCAACATATTAGCATGGATTCCGTTATTGCCGGTTTTGAAAAAGTATTTCCGCAGGTTGGGATTGATACCGATGCGGATGTGGATGTAAAAGAAAACGTGCAAAGCATCAGTGCAAAAATAGCACCGTTTCTCCGGGCAATGATGGACAGCGGGGAATATGACGAGTGTGATTACGGCATGGTGATTGATGTGTTCCAGCTTCTGCCGGAGGATTATCGGAAGTACATAGATTCGGCAGTTTGTGAGATTTATTATTTTATCACTTCGGATGTAACGGCAGAGGAACGGTTTGAGATGCTAAAACAATATGATACACCGAAGGATTATACGTATTTCAAACCGGAAGAAGAGAATCGCCGGGATTGTAAAGAAATTGTGGAAATCAGCAAGTATTATAAAGAACAGTGCGAGAAGTATCAGCTTCCGTGTTTTGAAACGGCACTGAATAGGGAAAAGGTGCTGGGAGATTTTATAAAGAGTTTAACGGTGTAATATGGAATGTGAGGTAATCCAATGACAAATTTAAGAAATGAAATCGCAGAATTGATCGGAATTTCCCTTCCATGGGAAGTATCTAATCTTACATATGAAGTGCTGGAGTCCGTACAGGAAGACGGATACACAAGGCAGTTGATCTCCTATGTATCTGACGGTGATAAGGTCAGTGCATTTTTGTTGCTACCGGATAAATTGGAGCATAATCCGGCGATTCTCATCAATCACCAACATAACCGAGAGCATCATTTAGGGAAAAGCGAGGTTTGCGGTTTGGCCGGGAATCCGTTACAGGCATTTGGTCCTGCGCTTGCAAGGAAAGGGTTTGTGGTATTAGCTCCCGATTCCATATGTTTTGAAGAACGCAGGAAGGACCCTACAGTGGAAGGATTTGACTTTTGGCAGCATTTTCATGAAATGACGTATCGGGTAATCACCGGAGATTTTTTGATGAAAAGGGTGTTGACGGATGCTATGAACGGGATTTCGCTGCTGGCGGGATTGCCGTTTGTGGATACAGGTAGAATCGGAACGCTTGGGCATTCCTACGGTGGTAATACGGTATTATTCCTTTCTGCGCTGGATGAGCGGATTTCTTTTGCCTGTGCCAGCGGAAGTGCATGCACTTATGAATATCGTATGAAGCACGGAACCGGAATTGAAATGGCCAGTGTGATTCCAAATTTTCACGGGAAATATGATATTGACGATTTGGTGAAACTTACCGCTCCGCGAAAGCTTTTGCTGGTATCTTCCGATGAGGACAAGTATTCTATGGATGCGCCGGAAATCGTGAAAACGGCCGGTAAACAGTACGAGGCATTTGGAGTACCGCAGAATTTGGAACATAAAAGGTATTTTGGCGGACATGGGCTGTCGGAGGAACGGTATAGAGATATCATAGATTGGGTTGCGAAGAATTGCTAAAAAGGAGAAAAATATGGATAAACTTCCATTACTCATATTGACAGGCCCTACGGCGGTAGGAAAGACGAATCTGTCCATCAGCCTTGCAAAGGCGGTAAACGGCGAGATTATTTCGGCGGATTCCATGCAGGTGTACCGTCGGATGGACATCGGTACGGCAAAGATTAAGAAAGAGGAAATGGGCGGTGTAACCCACCATTTGATTGATATTTGCGAGCCGACGGAGGATTATAATGTGGTACGGTTTGCCACGGAAGCCAAGCGGCTGATCAGAGAGATTACGGAGCGGGGACATGTGCCGATTCTGGTGGGCGGTACCGGATTTTACATTCAGGCGGTGCTGTACGACATTGATTTTACGGAAACGGAAGAGGATACCGGCTACCGTGAAGAACTGGCGGCCTTTGCCGAGGAGCATGGAGCGGAGGCACTGCATGCAAGACTTCGGGAAGTGGATCCGGCTTCTGCGGAAGCTATTCATGCCAATAATGTGAAGCGTGTCATTCGTGCCTTGGAGTTTTATAAACAGACCGGAACGAAGATTTCCGAGCACAACGAGGAGCAGCACGGCAAGGAATCGGCCTATAACAGTGCCTATTTTGTGCTGACTCAAGACCGGGCGGTACTGTATGACCGGATTGAAAAGCGGATTGATATCATGCTTGAGGAAGGGCTCTTAGCGGAAGTAAAGGCGCTTCTTGAAGAGGGTTGCAAGCCGGAATCGGTATCTATGCAAGGGCTTGGTTATAAGGAAATCGTGGTTTATTTAAAGGGCGAATGCTCCTTAGAGGAAGCAATTTACATCTTAAAGCGGGATACGAGACACTTTGCAAAGCGCCAGCTTACATGGTTTAAGCGGGAGCGTGAGGTGCTTTGGTTTGATAAGGGGGCGTATGAGAATGAGGACGCGATATTGGAAGCAATGCTGGCGGAAGCAAGGGAAAGAGGGATTGTATGAACATCAGACGTGCGGAAAACAAGGACATAAACGGCATCAACAAGCTACTTCATCAGGTGCTTATGGTGCACCATAACGGCAGACCGGACATTTTTAAGCCGAATGCCAAGAAGTATACGGATGCGGAGCTCATGGACATTTTAGCGGATGACAGTAAGCCGGTGTTTGTAGCGGTGGACGAGTCGGATACGGTGCTGGGCTATGCCTTTTGCGTGTTTCAGCAGCATGTAAATAACAATATTTTGACGGATATTAGGACATTGTACATCGATGATTTATGTGTGGACGAGGATAAGCGGGGAATGCATATCGGAACGGCGCTGTATGAGTATGTGCTTGATTTTGCCAAGGCATCCGGATGCTACAATGTGACCTTAAATGTATGGTCCTGTAACGAAAGTGCCATGAGATTTTACGAAAAGTGCGGGCTGGTGCCGCAGAAGGTAGGAATGGAGAAGGTGTTGTAAAGGAGGCGTCTTATGTTCTATCACGCAAAGAATGAAACATTGAATTTGTGTACAACCACAATGGATTATGTGACCTTCGGTACGGGAACAAAGCCTCTTGTTATCATTCCGGGCCTAAGCGTACGTGGGGTAAAGGGCGCAGCAGCTTCTCTTGCCTATATGTATCGGTTGTTTGCAAAGGAATTTAAGGTGTACGTGTTTGACCGCAAGGCGGAACTTCCGGAAGTGTATACCGTACGGGAGATAGCCGCGGATGTAGCAGAAGCGATGCGTCTATTAGAGATTTCTAATGCGGATGTGTTCGGCGTTTCTCAAGGAGGCATGATTGCACAGTATCTGGCTATTGACCATCCGGAGTTGGTACATAAGGTGGTATTGGGAGTGACTTTATCAAGAAATAATACCACGGTAGAACAGGTTATTGCTGATTGGATTTCTATGGCGGAGCAGGGTGATTTTGACGGATTCGTACAGGATATGCTATACAAAATGTATTCCGATGCATATATCAAGAAATATCATTTGCTTCTTCCGGTTGCGGCAAAGTTCAGCAAACCTAAGGATTTCGGGCGTTTTATCATTCTTGCCAAGGCGTGTTTGACTTGTAATACCTATGATGAACTGGATAAAATCAAGTGTCCGGTGCTGGTGCTTGGCGGTAAGAAGGATAAGATTGTGAACGGACAGGCATCGGAAGAACTTGCGGAAAAGTTGCAGTGCGAATGCTACATGTATGATGATTTAGGACATGCGGCTTATGAGGAAGCGAAGGATTTTAACCGGAGGATATATGAGTTTTTGAGGAAGTAAAGGGTAAAATTGATGGTGTATATTGAAAAGAAAAACATTCTCCTCACAACTTTTAACGGTACTTCATCAGAGATGCTTTTAAAGGGTTTCAATGATTTTTCGGTAGTGATTCTACCCAATGACAAGGTAAGGGATTCCGAGATACTAATAAAGACACTTTCTGGGACCCACTTTGATTATGTTCTAAGTTTTGGTCAACGACCGAGCATTAAGGATAAGGTGCACATTGAAACGACTGCAAGAGACGGTGAATTGCGAAGGGATACTGCCTTTGACGGTGAAAAATTAAGGCTGTTATTTGAACAAAACGATATTCCGACAAAGCTTTCTCATAATGCAGGAACATCCTTTTGCAACTGTCTGTATTGGGGCGTTTTAAAGTTTATTGAGGAAAAAGAGTTGGATACGAAGATGGTATTTGTACATGTGCCGTTTATTAAGAATATCGGAGATTTTGAACTGTTTCGACAAAGAATCTATAATACAATTAAGTTGCTGGAAGGGGATAATCATGAGCATCATTGTTAACTTATACTACACCGGTCAAAACGGCAATGCCCGGAAGTTCGCAGAAGAAATGACCTCCCGAGGTATCGTGGATGCTGAAACAGATTGCGGAACTTCGGGAAAAATACAAGCTTCACCTTCGGGCGGAACGATATGTTGAGGAGAAATGAATCAAATGAAGGAACTGATTGATTTTTTGATAAAAGCCAAACAAAAGACTTACGCAGGGAAGGGCGCGGAAATCACATCCTGTCGTCCGGAATCCCATGATTTGGTGTATTCCGAGGGAGACTATATGTATTATGACACCTTTCTCGGAGGAGGAAAGTTTGTGGGTGAGGAAGCCCTCTGGATTAAAGGAAAGCCTTACTGGAGCATGAATTATGCGGGAAGGGTTACGGGAGAGAACTTTAGCGGAGATTTCTTAAAAGAGGCCCTTCTTTTGGTACCCTTTGATAAACCGTTTCGCGGACCGGAGCATTATGAGAATGACGGTTATACCTATGATTGCAAGGTAGAAGGGGATTTTTCTTGGTTTCAGGGGTATGAAACCATTTGTTATCAGGGTGTGCAGATTTATGAGTGTTATTTCCATGGGAGTATAATAGAGTAAAGCACTATGATTCAGTAAAGAATTGTTCGATGGTCGGTAAAGGACATAGAGCGATTCCGGGCAAAGAAGTAAAAAGGAGTGAGTTTGGAAGCATGAAAACCTTGATATTTAACGGTTCTCCGAGGAAAAACGGAGATACTGTAAGCTTACTTAAACATTTTTTCGAGCGACTGCCGGGAGAGTATAAAATAGTGGAAGCCTACCGCTGCAACATTTCTCCTTGCATGGATTGTCGCTATTGTAAAACGAATAAAGGGTGCGCAATACAGGATGAGATGCAGGAGGTTTACGACTATCTGAAGGATTGCGACAATGTGCTGATTGCGTCGCCGGTGTATTTTTCGGAGCTGACAGGACCGATGCTTTCTGTGGGAAGTCGCTTGCAGACTTACTTTTGTGGTAGATTTTTCCGTAAGGAAGAGAGTGGACTTACGACCAAGAAGGGTGCGGTGCTTTTGGTGGGCGGCGGTGACGGGAAAACGAATCAGGCCTATGATACCGCAAAAATCTTATTGAAAAACATGAATTGCAAGGAGATTTATCCGCTGGTTTGTTCCCATAATACGGACCGTGTGCCGGCAATCGAGGATGCGCAGGCGGTGGCGGGAGTTGAGGAGATTGTAAGATTTTTCGAAAGAGAGCAATAACAATGACTCAGGTTAGATTTTATGATGCTATCGATGATTCATTATTGAAGTTCGCGGTAATTATAACAAAAAGTGCCGAAAAATGGGTTCTTTGTAAGCATAAAGAACGGACAACCTATGAGGTTCCGGGAGGTCATAGAGAAGCAGGAGAGTTCATTGAGGAGACTGCGAGAAGAGAACTTTACGAGGAAACAGGTGCTTTGGAATATACAATTATGCAGGTTTGTGCTTATTCCGTGCAAAAAGACAGTGGACAAGAAACCTTTGGAATGTTATACTATGCCGAGGTGACTTCTTTTGAAGAAGAGCTTCACAGTGAAATCGAGAAGATTGTTTTGTCAGAAGAATTACCGGAGAACTGGACCTATCCGGAGATTCAGCCGAAGTTGATTGAAGAAGCGGTAAGACGGGGCATTCTTTGATAGAATACCGACTGAATCCTTGAAAATCTTGATTGGTCGGGTGATATATGTACAGTACTCCCGACTAAGTTGTAAAAAGAATGAAATCATCGGGGGGATTTTTGAAGGGTATCCCGACTAGCCAGAATATAAAATAATTTAGTCGGGGGTAAAATGCAAGAGGCTCCCCGACTAGAAAAGATAAATTCAGAATTAGTCGGGGCAAGAAGTGATAGAATACCCGACCAAATGGCAATAAACTTAGATTAGGCGGATTTTAACCTCAATAGGATGCGGAAATATGTCCATATAATATTTATGTAAACTAATGATGCTGATTCATAAATAAGTACTAAAACAATCCTAACCAAAGCGTAATGTAAAAACACTAACAAAATAAAATTATAATATACAGGAGACATTACCATGAACGATTATTTACGACTGATGTACAAGGACAGCAAAATCGATGATAAGGTATTCGATTTATGTAACGAAGTGGAAGAGTCCTTAAAGGAGCGTTTTCAGGCCATTGACGAGGTGGCGGAGTACAACCAGTTAAAGGTACTGGCGGCTATGCGGAAGAATAAGGTTTCCGATACCCACTTTAACGATTCTACGGGCTACGGCTATGACGATTTGGGGCGTGATACCTTAGAGGATGTGTATGCGGATGTGTTCCACACGGAAAGTGCGCTGGTACGTCCGAATCTGGTGTCCGGTACTCATGCGTTGACCATTGCTTTATCCGCAAACCTGCGTCCGGAGGATGAGATTTTGTCTCCGACGGGCAAGCCGTATGATACCTTGGAGGGAGTTATCGGTATTCGTGAGACAAAGGGGTCTTTAGCGGAATACGGTATTACTTATAAGCAGGTGGATTTGTTGCCCAACGGCAATTTTGATTTTGACAAGATCAAGGAAGCCATCAACGAGAAAACAAAGCTCATTGCCATCCAGCGTTCCAAGGGCTATCAGACAAGACCGACCCTGTCCGCAGGCAGAATCGGTGTGTTGATTTCCTACATCAAGATGGTGAAGCCGGATGTAATTTGTATGGTGGATAACTGCTATGGCGAGTTTGTAGAGGTTATCGAGCCGACGGATGTTGGCGCGGACCTTTGTGTAGGCTCTCTGATCAAGAATCCGGGCGGCGGACTGGCGCCTATCGGCGGTTATATTGTCGGTAAGAAGGAGTATGTAGACAACTGTGCGTATCGTTTGACCGCACCGGGCCTGGGCAAGGAAGTAGGTGCAAGCCTCGGCCTTAACCGTTCCTTCTTCCAGGGACTTTTTATGGCGCCGACGGTGGTTGCGGGAGCCCTTAAGGGAGCGATTTATGCGGCAAATATTTATGAAAAGCTCGGTTTCAAGTGCGTTCCGAGAGGAAGAGAAGAACGCTTTGATATTATTCAGGCGGTAACTTTGGGGAGCCGCGATGCGATGCTTGCATTCTGTCACGGCATTCAGGAAGCTGCGCCGGTGGACAGCTATGTGGTTCCGGAGCCGTGGGCAATGCCGGGCTATCATGACGATGTCATCATGGCGGCGGGCGCTTTCATTCAGGGTGCTTCCATCGAACTTTCTGCGGATGGGCCGGTGGCGGAACCGTACAATGTGTACTTCCAGGGCGGTCTCACCTGGTATCATGCGAAGTTCGGAATTATGAATTCCGTCCAGAAGCTGTATGAGAAAGGACTTATCCTGCAATAATCGAGAAAGAAGAAGTGATTGCGAATAAAGAAAATGAGCGGCAATTCCGAAAGGGAGAGCCGCTTTTTTATAAAAATCAATTGAACAAATTTTCGATTTGTGTTATAATACATGCAGGGAGAATTTTAGGAAAAGAGGGATTTTTATGAAGACCGGAAAAGCTTGGGTGTTACTGTTATTATTGCTGTGCGGAGTGGTTATCGGCGGATTTTTGGGTTATCTGACGAAGGATATTTCCTGGCTGTCGTGGCTGGATTACGGAATGACCTTTGGGTTGGGTACCGAGGCTGGTACCGGGGCATTTGTTCTGAATCTCGGTGTGATTACGCTGACCTTCGGTTTGTCCATCAAGATTTCCATTGCCAGCATTATCGGCGTTGTAATTGCGTTTTTGATATACAGAAAGCTTTAAGTCCCGGAGCCTTTTCGCAAGAGAAGGAGGCTTATGGAGCATTATCTTACAGTAAAAGAACTTCCGGAATCGGAGCGTCCGTATGAGAAGTGCGAACGCTTCGGTCCGGGGGCATTATCGGATGCGGAGCTTTTGGCGGTGATTATCCGGTCCGGTACGAAGAAGGAACGGGCGGTAGATCTGGCGGTTCGTGTGCTAAACCGTCCCGGTGCGAAGAAGGGCTTGTCTGCCCTTTATTACTATTCCCGTCAGGAACTTCAAAAAATCAAAGGAATCGGCAAGGTAAAGGCGATTCAGCTTTGCTGCGTGGCAGAGTTGGCCAAACGGATGCATGTTGCGGAGGATGATGCTTGTACGGTTGCGTTTCATTCGCCGGAAAGTATTGCGCAGGCGTATATGGAGCGGATGCGGCATTGTCGTACCGAGGAGATTATTCTTCTGATGCTTGATACCAAGGGACGGAAGATTGCGGATGAAGTGATTTCAAAGGGGACCGTCAATATGGCGGTATTGGAGCCGAGAGAGGTGTTGTGTACGGCCTTACGGTACGAGGCGGTATTTTTAATTTTGCTGCATAATCATCCCAGCGGAGTCCCTTTGCCCAGCGACGCGGACATTTCCGTGACCCTAAAGCTGGCAAAAGCCTGTGAAATCGTAGGGATAGAGCTTCGCGACCACATTGTCATTGGGGACAATTGTTACCTCAGCATGATGGAAAAAGGCATTTTAGAATGATATTTGTCAAAATATAGGACAAATAAATTATTGAAATAAATAGGAAAAAGTGGTACACTATGATAGAATATAGAAATACTATGCGAAGGGAGATAAGAAAGTTGTCATCAAAAGTTTTTGCCATAGATTTTGGTACAAGTATGTTAAAGGTTTACAAGAAAAACGAGGGTGTCATTTTCGACGAAAAGAATGTAGTTGCCATCTGCAACGGAACCGTAAAGGCAATCGGTGATGAGGCCTTTGAAATGTACGGGAGAACCCCGGATAATTTCGAAGTTACCTTCCCGGTAAAGTACGGTGTCATTGCGGATTTTGCCAATATGCTGTCTATGTTAAACGCTTCCCTGGAGACCATTTCGGACAAGTACGGAAAGGTAAACGGTGCGGAGTTCATCGTGGCCATTCCGAGCGATATCAGTGAAGTAGAGTGCCGTGCATTCTATGATTTGCTTTGGAGCTCGTCCGCAAAGCCGAAGAAGGACAAGGTGCGTGCGGTGCATAAGCCGGTTGCCAATGCCATCGGTGCGGGACTGGAGGTTATGACCGCCAACGGTATTATGGTGGTGGATATCGGCGCAGAGACTACCGAGATTGCGGTTATGGCGCTCGGCGGTATTGTAAACAGTAAAAAGGTAAACATCGGCGGAACCCGCCTGGATGATACCATTATTACCAATGTGAAGAAGAGATATAACCTTATTATCGGCAGTAAGACCGCAGAGCTCATTAAGAAGGAGCTTTCCTGCGCGCTTCCGCCGAAGGAGGTTAAGACCATTCGTGTTTTCGGACGTGATGTAATGTCCGGTCTTCCGACCGAGGCTGAGATTGATTCCGCCTTTGTATACGAGTCCATTGCAGAGCATTTGCAGTCCATCGTAGATGCGGTTAAGGTGATTTTAGAGAAGACTCCGCCGGAAATCGCATCCGATATTCTGGACACCGGTATTTATCTGACCGGCGGTTCCGCGAATATTAAAGACCTGGACAAGCTGTTTGCCCAGGAGACCGAGCTGGATATTTACATTTGTGAGAATTCCGCAAATACGGTGGTGGAAGGCTTAGGTAAGATTTTAGAGAACGGAAAGTTCAGCGATTTGCGCTTGACCTTGGACAAGATGGCAAACGGAGGTTGATAGAGGATGAAACGTCGCAGAAGGAGAAGACGGAGCGACTTTGAGTTCAATCCGAAGTATTTATGGATATTCTGCATCATTCTTTGTGTTGTGCTGATGTTTGTGTCCTATCGCTTCCCGGAGCGTTTCTCCGGTGTAAAGACCTTTGCCGGCAATATTATGGCTCCGATGCAGCGTGGGATTAATACCGTAGGACGAGGCATTTTCGATAAACTGGAGGGGTTCCGGAGCGTGAAGTCCCTGCGGGAGGAGAATGAAGCGTTAAAGGCGAAGATAGAGGTCCTTACCGCTACGAATCAGACCCTAACCCAGGACAAGTATGAATTGGACGGGTTGCGTCGTTTGTACGAGCTGGATGCCAAGTACATGGATTACGACAAGGTGGCCGCACGGGTGATTGCCAGCGATACCAATAACTGGTTTTACAGCTTTATCGTAGACAAGGGCAGTGAGGACGGCATTCAAGTCGGCATGAATGTTATGGCAGGCAACGGCTTGGTGGGTATCGTTTCCGAAACCGGCAAAAACTGGTCCCGCATTCGTTCCATCATTGACGATAACTGTAATGTCAGCGGCATGTCCATAGAGACTCAGGATACTTGTATTGTATCCGGTGATTTGAAATTAATGAAAGAACAAGGTGTGATTCGCGTGGAAATGATTTCCATGGATGCGTCCTTTCAGGATGATTATGAAATTGTAACCTCACATATCAGCGATAAGTATTTACAGGGCATCTTAATCGGTTATATACAGGATATTAAGGTAGACTCCAGTAATATGACTAAGACCGCCTATTTAGTTCCTGCGGTGGATTTTGAGCGTCTGGATGAGGTGCTGATTGTGACAGAGCTAAAAGAGGCTTATGATTTTAAATAGATTAATCGGAAAGGGACGATAGCTTGATTCGCGTATTACTTGTTTTTGTGGAATTGATTCTTTGTTTTTTGCTGCAAAGTACGGTAATGCCTGCGTTATCCTTGGCGGGCGTCGTTCCTGATTTGTTGTTGATTCTTGTGATTACGGTGGCGTATACACGAGGTCGGGTGGCAGGAATGCTTACCGGATTTGCGGCGGGCCTGCTTACGGATGTTTGTTTTAACGATATGGTAGGCTTGTGTGCGTTATTTTACTTATGTATCGGCTATATTGCCGGTTATTCTCAGAAAATATATGAGGAACGGGATTATACACTTCCGTTACTGATGATTGCGGCAGGTGAGTTTTTGTATTCCTTTGCGTACTATGTTGCGTATTTCCTGCTTCGAAGCAGAACGGAGTTCGGATATTATTTTGTACATCTGATTCTTCCGCGTATGGTGTATACCGTTTTTGCAGCTGCTTTTTTGTATCCGTTGTTTCATTGGATACACCGGCTGGTGGTGCGTTATGTGGAAAAGGAGGAGTAGCGGTTGTTTTATGTAATTATCGGTAAATTAAAGGAATGGCTCTCTTCCCGTATGGTTCCCATTGCCGCCTTCTATGTGATTTTAGCAGGGATTTTGATTTTTCAGATGTACCGGATTCAAATTTTGGACGCGGGTCAGGTGGTGCAGGAGGAAGAATACAAGCAGACAAGAGAGCGTCAGACCGACAGTACAAGAGGACTGATTTATGACCGGAACGGTAGGGTGCTTGCGTATAATGAGTTGTCCTATTCCGTTATTTTGGAGGACAGTCCCCTCTTAAATACCAACGATAAAAAGAATGCCATGCTGTATCGCCTCATTCAGATTTTAAAGAGAGAGGACGTTCCGTTAGAGCCGGAGTTTTACATTACAATGGGAGAGTCCGGTATTTTGGAATATACGGTGGAAGGTACCGCACGGCTTCGTTTCATAAAGAATGCCCTAGGCAAGCAGTCCATTGATAACCTGACGGAGGAAGAGGCCGAGCTGAGTGCGGAGGAGTTGTTTGCTCTTTTGCGCTACGGAAATTTGAAGTTCGGTTCCATGTACGGAATTTCCGATGAGTATTCCGTAGAGGATGCGTTGCAGATTATGTCTGTACGATATGCGATTTTTACTCTGTGGCCGAAGTATTCCCAAATCACACTGGCCACAGGCGTTTCGGATACATTAATTTCCGCCTTGAAGGAAAACAGTGCGGAGCTTCCGGGTGTTTCGGTTGTGATGAAGACGAAGCGTGTCTACAATTACAGCGAGTATTTTGCACATATTATCGGTTATACCGGAAAGATCACCGAGGAGGAGCTGGAGGCGTATAACGCAGAGGCCGATGTATTTTCCGCCACGGATGTCATCGGCAAGACCGGCCTTGAGAAGACCTTTGAGGATGAATTAAACGGAGAAAAGGGAATCGAACAGCTGACGCTGGATGAAAATTTCCGTATTGTGAATACGGAGGTAATGTCTGAGCCCCAGGCCGGAAATAACCTTTATCTGACCATTGATGCCGAGATGCAGAAGGCCTACTATCATCTGGTGGAGAAGGAGCTTGCAAAGATTTTATTGGAGCAGATGACGGACAAGCTGGATTACGGTACAAAGGGTGAATCTGCGGATGATATTTTGATTCCGGTGTACGAGGTATATGATGCGTTGTTTTCCAATAACGTGTTGGATGTAAGCCGGATTTTCGGCGAGAATCCGCCGGAGGATGCCAATGCAAACGAACTGAAGGTATACCAAAGGTATCAAAGCAAATATGATACGGTGATGAACCGGTTGGACGGTTATCTGGCTTACGGCAGCAAAACAACCAATGCCAAGGTATCCGAGGAGATGGCCGAGTATCTGGATTATATCTATACGAAGCTGACCTCTGCCAATGTGGGGATTTTGCCGGTTTCCAAAATCGACAAATCCGATGAGGTGTATGTAGCGTATAAGAATGACAAGGTCAGTCTGAGTGAGTTTTTAACCCATGCCATCAATCAGAATTGGATTGATTTCGGAAAACTTGGAATCGATACGTATTATGTAACCGATGAGATTTACGAGATTTTATTATCCGAGATTATGAAGATGCTGGAGGAAGACCCGGCCTTTGCCAAAAAGCTTCTTCGCAATATGATTTTCCAGAAAGAACTTCCGGGAAGGGAGATTTGTCTTCTGTTGTTTGACCAGAATGTTATCGAGTATAATGAGTCCGATTATAAGGCGTTGTCAAACAGTCGGATTTCTGCCTATAACTTTATTCGTCAAAAGATAGAAAATGTGGAGATTACCCCGGCACAGCTTGCGCTGGAGCCGTGCGGTGCATCCCTTGTCGTTACGGATGTCAATAACGGCGATGTACTGGCATTGGTAACCTATCCGAGCTACGACAACAACAAGTTAGCCAATAAAATCGACTGGGAGTATTATCAAACGCTTTTGGCGGACAAGTCCAATCCGTTGTCCAGTCGTGTAACCAATTCCAAGACCACCACCGGTTCTACCTTTAAGATGATTACCAGTTTTGCGGGTTACGGTGAGAATGAGCTCGGTCTTTATGAGAAGATTGACGATCTGGGAGAGTTTACCAAGGTAGATCCGTCTCCGAAGTGCTGGTATTATCCGAGAAAACATGGTAAAATTGATGTACCTCATGCGATTTTGCATTCCTGTAACTATTTCTATTTTGAAGTCGGTTACAGACTTGCAGAGGATTTTAACGGAAAGTACAGCGACTCTTTCGGGATTGCAAAGCTTACCAAGTATGCAGAAAAGTTTGGTCTCGGTGCTAAATCCGGTATTGAGATTGCGGAGCTGGAACCGCAGATTGCGGACCACGATGCGGTACGTGCGGCAATCGGCTATTATCACAGCTTTACGCCGTCTCAGATTGCCCGTTATGCAACGACCTTGGGAAGCAGCGGGAATTGTTACAAGTTGACTTTGATTGACCGAATTGAGGATACAAAGGATAATGTGATGTTAGATAATTCCGCTATAATTGATCATGTAATTACGGAGTTTACCGCTGCGGAATGGAGCCAGGTACAAAAGGGTATGTACCTTGTGCTAAACAGTAACGATTCTACCGGTAAATTGTATGATTTGCTGGGATTTGAAGCAGCCGGTAAGTCCGGTACGGCTCAGGTTTCGGATACTAAGCCGAGCCATGCCTTGTTTGTATCTTATGCGCCGTATAAGAATCCGGAAATTTCGGTAAGTGTTGTTATACCGAACGGATATACCTCCGGTAATGCGGTGGATTTCGGATATGTGGTATATGATTATTACTATCATTCGGACACCTATGATAGTGACTATAATAAAATAGATGCGGAATAAGCAGAGGAGGGGATAGGTATGAGTAATGCAGTGGTAATTAAAGGAACCACCTACGGCTTTTCGGTATATGTGGATGAACAGGCTGACTTCGCGACAATTTGCGAACAGGTTAAGGAGAAGTTTAAGGAGTCTGCGAAGTTTTTCGGCGCAGCAAAAATGGCCATTTCCTTCGAAGGAAAGCATTTGACCGATGAAGAACAGCGGGAGATTCTGGATATTATAGCCGCCAATTCCGAGGTACAGATTGTCTGTGTCATCGAAAAGAACGGCGAAACAGAGGAACTGCACCGACGATCCCTGGAGGAGAGTATACAGGCGCAACAGCTGCAGGCACTTGACAGTTCCAACGGACAGTTTTACAAAGGGAATCTTCGTTCCGGACAGGTCCTTGAGACGGAAACCAGTATTATTATTGTGGGTGATGTGAATCAGGGCGCTACCGTTACGTCAAAGGGTAATATTATTGTATTGGGAGCTCTTTTGGGAAATGTGTATGCGGGAGCCGGCGGCAATGAAAATGCGTTTGTTATGGCTCTTGAGCTGGACCCGGTACAGATCCGTATTGCGGATACGATTGCCAGAGCACCGGACAAGGTGGGAAAGGCTCTCTGGAAGAGAGAGAAAGAAAAGACAAAGGAACCGAAAATCGCATTTCGGTCTGAGGGGAATATATTTATTGAACCGGTTTCCAGAACGGTTTTAAATGATATAAAATTATAATAATCGGAGGATATGAACGAATGGGCGAAGTAATTGTTGTAACATCGGGAAAGGGCGGTGTAGGTAAAACTACCACTACGGCAAATGTAGGTACCGGCCTTGCAAAGTTGGAAAAGAAAGTAGTATTAATCGATACCGATATCGGACTCAGAAACTTAGATGTAGTTATGGGTCTGGAGAATCGTATCGTTTATAATCTCGTAGATGTAATCGAGGGCTCCTGTAAGATTAATCAGGCGTTTATCAAGGTGAAGGGCTATAACAATTTCTACCTGCTTCCGTCTGCGCAGACCCGCGATAAGACGGCTATTACTCCGGAGCAGATGAAGAAGCTCACCGACCAGTTAAAGGAAGAGTTTGACTACGTTATCATTGACTGTCCGGCAGGTATCGAGCAGGGCTTCCACAATGCAATCGCAGGTGCGGACCGTGCCCTTGTGGTTACTACCCCGGAGGTTTCCGCAGTACGTGATGCGGATCGTATTATCGGCCTTTTGGAGGCAAATGAAATCAAGAAGACCCACTTAATCGTTAACCGTTTGCGCATGGATATGGTAAAGCGCGGTGATATGATGTCCAGTGAGGATGTTGTAGAGATTCTTGCAATTCCGTTAATCGGTGTGGTACCGGATGATGAGAACATCGTTATTTCCACCAACCAGGGTGCTCCGCTTGTGGGCAATAACACCATGGCAGGTAAGGCGTACATGAATATTTGTAAGCGTGTGGACGGTGAAGAGGTTCCGTTCCTTGATTTAGCAGGCAAGGGTGGTTTGTTCAGTCGTCTTTTCAAGAAAAACTAACGGAGGGTAGATTATGAGTTTCTTTGATTTTTTCAGTAAGAATAAAACGTCCGGTTCTGTAGCAAAGGACCGTTTGAAGCTTGTGCTCGTATCGGACCGTGCAGGCTGTTCCCCGGAAGTTATGGAACAGATGAAGAATGATATTATTGCAGTCATTTCCAAGTACATTGAAATCGACATGCAGGGTCTGGATATCCAGATTAAGCAGACCCAGTCGGATTCCGACAACGGTACGGTTCCGGCTATTTTCGCTAATATTCCGATTAAGGAAATGCGTGGTAAAAACTAAGAGGGTGTTTCATGTTTAAACTATGGGAACGGTACGATTTTAAAAAGTACCGCTGGATGATTTTAGTGTTGATTGTTCTCATCTGTAGCGCCGGTATTTATGTGCTGGGTAAGGTGCAGGGAGAAGAAGAGGTCGACATGGTATCAAGACAGATTAAGGGTATAATCGGCGGAGTATTGCTGGCTGTATTTGTATCCATGTTCGATTATCATTTTGTTTGTAAGTTCGCGGGATTAATGTACCTCGTTAATTTTGCGTTACTGTTTGTGGTAAAGTATGTAGATTACTTTAATATTAAACGAGGCGGTGTGAACCGCTGGATTGGTATTCCGAACGGGGAAAATCCGAAGTTCGAGTTTCAGGTGTCGGAGCTTACCAAGGTGGTGCTGGTCATTTGCCTGGCCACCTTATTTGACCGGTTGATGGACCGGATGAAGCAGGGATGGATATTGCTTCTGGCAGTGATTATGCTTGCACTTCCGGTGGGACTTGTATTTTTACAGCCGGACCTTTCCACCACCATTGTAATTTGTGTATCTCTGGTGGTTGTGATTTTCGCATCGGGAATTAAGTATCGGATTTTGCTCCCTATTGCAGCGACCGCAATCCCTGTGGCAATCGGCTTGTTCTGGTATGTACAACAGGATTTCCAGATGTTGCTTTCGGATGATCAGCAGGAACGTATTTTATCATTGCTGCATCCGGAAAGTCATGGGGATACCTTATGGCAGCAGGAAAATTCCATTACGGCCATCGCGTCGGGAGGGTTGACCGGTAAGTTTTTTTCCGGTGAAGGGGTGCTGGGTTCTAAAAATATTCCGGTTATCGAGAGTGACTTTATCTTCGCCGGAATGGCGGAAGCCTTCGGATTTTTAGGAGCCTGCGCAATTATTGTAGCAATCTTTTTCATATCCTTCCACTGCTTTATGACTGCAAAGAAAGCACCGGATTATTTGGGAAGACTGCTGGCTTTGGGAATCGGTACCACTTATATTTTCCAGGCGTTTGTCAATATCGGTGTAGTGACGATGTTGCTTCCGAACACCGGTATTCCGCTTCCGTTTGTAAGTTACGGACTCAGTTCGTTAATGTGTAATATGATAGGTATCGGAATAGTATTAAACATCGGTATTTCAAAAAAGAAAGAGAGAACTTCCATTGATCTTGATTTCGCGGATATACCAAGGAAGGGGGAACTATGAATATTGGGTTGATAGCACATGATGCAAAAAAGAAACTGATGCAAAATTTCTGTATTGCTTACAAGGGGATTCTAAGTAAGCATACGTTGTACGCGACAGGGACCACCGGTCGTTTGATTGAAGAAGCGGCAAACCTTTCGGTTCATAAGTATCTTGCCGGACCGCTGGGCGGTGAACAGCAGATGGGGTCCCAGATTGAGCATAACGAAATCGACCTCGTGATTTTCCTCAGAGATCCGTTGACACCGAAGTCTCATGAGCCGGATGTCAACAATGTGGTTATGCTGTGTGATACGCACAACATTCCGTTAGCAACTAATGTGGCAACGGCAGAGAGTTTGATATTAAGCTTAGACCGTGGTGACCTCGATTGGAGAAATCTTTACAAAAGTTAAGCAGAAAAGGATGTGAGCAAATGATACTACAAATGAAACGAAAGCAAATTTCGCTGTTGCTATTATTTGCTCTTTTTTGCGTGGGCTGCAGTAAGACAGAGGCAAAGGAGGAAGTAGTTCCTCTCGGTTATACCGGCTCGAATTCCTATGAGTACTATGACGTAGGGAATGACCGGCACGCGGATTTTTTGACCGGTCGTGGGGCAGAGGTAAGTATTCCGGCCGGAACCGCTGATGATACGGTTGCTGCGCGGGAGGACTATGTGTATGCGTTATACCGTCAGTCCGACCGCAAGGTGCTTTGTGAGCATGGGGTTACGGAACAGATTTATCCGGCCAGTACGACGAAGCTGTTAACCGCATTGATTGCGCTAAAGTATTGTAATATCAGTGAAACGGTTACTATCAGCTATAATGCGTCTCATATCGGGATTCCGGGAGCCATGCTGTGCGGATTTAACGAGGGCGACACCATTATGCTGGGAGATTTGCTCACAGCTCTTCTTGTGTACAGCGGTAACGACGCGGGAATTGCCGTTGCGGAGCATGTGGCCGGTTCCGAAGAAGCTTTTGCGGAGCTGATGAATGAAGAAGCCAGAAAGCTCGGCGCGGTGGATACCCATTTTGTGAATGCCCACGGATTACATAAGAAGGATCATTATACTACGGCCTATGACATTTATTTGATTATGAACGAATTGATTCATTATAATTCGTTTTTATCCATTGTGTCCATGCCGTCCTGTGAGATTCATTATACGGACAAGTTAGGAAACCCGAAGGTCAAGACCTTTACCAGCAGTAATCTTTATTTCGAAGGACTGTTTAAGGCCCCGGAGGGAATCGAAATTGTCGGCGGAAAGACCGGAACCACCGGTTCAGCCGGATGTTGTTTGATTCTTTATTTTAAGGATGAACAGGGTGTGTCTTATATTGCAGAGGTGTTCCATGCTCCAACCTATGAGGCACTTTATAAGAAAATGACGGAGCTGATGAAACAGGCGGCTTCCTATGAATAAGAAAGAATAAGCCCGGCACAATGTAATGTTGCGCCGGGGCTTTTGATGATATTGTAGGCAGAAGGGGGATTTTAAGATGGCAAAGGATCGGAACATCATTAAGTTTCGTACAAGAAAAGAAGTGAATATCGGATTAGTCGTAGCCTTCGGTGTACTTCTTTTGCTTGTGATAAATATTTATCGCTATTTTACCACACCCCATTTGGCTCTTTACGAGGTACAGGCCGGCAGTTCCGGAAGCGAAGTTTCGGCAGTGGCCATGATTCTGCGCCCGGAGACCGTTTATCGGACCGAGCACGCGGGGTATTTGAACTATTATTACAGAGAAGGTGCAAGAGTCACCAAAAATGCCAAGATTTATTCCGTAAACGATTCCTCTGAATTACAGGACATTTTGAATTTCAATGAGGAGAATTCCGCATTGAACACAAATGATTTGAGCCGCCTGAAGGGAAGCGTCAGAAGCTTTTGCTCGGATTATTCCGACGCTGCGTTTTCGGAATGCTATGATTTACGGGAGGAGTTCCTTTCGGATTACTTACGTTACCGTGATGTGTCGATGTTGGATACATTGGCAAATCAAAATGCGGATTTGAATTCTTTTCTTACCGTCAATTCCGAAAAGAGCGGTGTGATTTCTTATTTTTCCGATCTTTATGATGGGTATACGAAAGAAATGATTACCGGGGAAGAGTTTCTGGCAGAGAAACGAACTGTGCCGGAATACTGTAAGCAGACCGGCATTTCTGCGATTGACAGCTTTGCCTATAAGTTAATTCCGGAGGAGTCCTGGCAGCTTGTGATTCAGATACCGGACGATTGTATGACGCAGATTAAAAAAGCGGGTACTACCGTCACTTTCCGTATTATGGGAGATACGGTGTTGTACGAAAAGCCGTACGAGGAATTATATGCCGGGGGAGGCTCTTATCTGGCGGTAGAAATGGACCGCTACGGAGCAGATTATCTCAGTGAGCGTTTTCTGGATGTGACCTTGTATCTGGATGCCAGAGAAGGCCTTAAAATACCGGAAACGTCCATTTTGACAAAAGATATTTATCAGATACCGGAGCGTTTTGTAATGAAAGGCGGCGGTGAAGAGGACACACTCGGTGTCAGTCTGGAACGATATGATTCCGAATCGGGAGAAGTAAAGCCGGATTTCTTTGAAATCAATCCGCTGTTTTATGAGAACGGATATTATTATGTAGCGGAAGAGGATATGGATTCCGGACAGTATATTAATTCCGCGGGGCTTACCGGGGAGCCGGAACGTGCCATGTTATATTCATTTATCACCGGCATGGAAGGTGTTTACAATATGAATAAGGGCTATGCCGTGTTCCGTCGGATTGAGCGTATTACGGATGTGGAGGATTATGTACTGGTGCGCGCGGATCAGGCAGGAGGTTTGTCGGTATATGACCATATTGTACTGGATGTTTCCGCGGTAACAAAGGATATTATTTTGATTGAAGGAGAGTCTTAGGATGCAGGAGATAACAACGGTTCAGTCTGCTGTGGCAGATGTGTCCGCTAGAATTGCGGCAGCCTGTGAGCGTGTGGGAAGAAATCCACAGGAGGTCACTTTAATTGCGGTCAGCAAAACTATGCCGGTAGAAGCTATCCGTGAAGCAATGGCTTGCGGAACGGTGGATTTCGGTGAAAACCGTCCGCAGGAGTTGCGAGATAAGCAGGCGGAGATTAAAGAACCTCTTCGTTGGCATATGATCGGTGCCCTGCAGACAAATAAGTTAAAATATGTCATCGGAAAAACCACACTGATTCATTCTGTGGATTCCGTTCATTTGGCGGAAGCTATTGAGGAAATGTCTGCGAAGAAGGAGCTGGTGACGGAGATTTTGTTGGAAATCAACATTGCCGGAGAAGACACAAAGCACGGAATCGCACCGGAGGATTTGGAGTGTCTGGTACGTGATGTGGCACAGTTTTCACACATCAAAATCCGTGGCTTAATGACGGTTGCACCTTACACGGAAAATGCAGAAGAAAATCGGGTTTATTTTAGAAAAATGAAGCAATTAATGGTTGACATCAATTCCAAAAACATTGATAATGTATATATGGACGTGTTGTCTATGGGGATGACCGGTGATTATGAAATAGCGGTAGAGGAAGGCGCTACCTTAGTACGTGTCGGCACCGGTATTTTCGGTCATCGTGTATATTTGCCAAAGGAATAAAGGAGATATTAGTATGGGTAACTTTTTAGAACGTATTCTGAACAAGATGAATGTTACGGATGAGGACGATTTTGACGACTTCGATGATTTTGATTCGGAGCTTCCTTCCAAAAAAGAAAGAAAAAAGGCAGAGAGTCCGGTTCGGGAAGCGGCTGTTGAAGAGACCCCGTCCTTCCGTAAAGAGCCTTCCCGCGTAGCGCCTGTGGCTGCTACAAAGACTGTAAAGCCGCAGAAGTCCTATGAAGAAGACAAGTTTGAGTATGACTATTCCGAAAGTAAAAAGGAGCGCACACAACGTCCGGAGCGTACCACTGCAAACAGAGTGGTTCCGCTTCGTTCCGCATCCGCATCTTCTTCCAGAACGTTAGAGGTCAGCATTATGAAGCCGACCCGTTTTGATGATTCTCAGGATATCTGCGATATGCTGGTGGATGAGCGTGCAACGGTGGTAAATCTGGAAGGAATCGATTTGGCACTTGCACAGCGTATTATGGACTTTATTTCCGGTGCGGTGTATGCGTTAAACGGTAAGATTCATCAGATTTCCGGGTTGATTTTTATTGTTTCTCCGGAGAATGTCGATATTTCGGGAGATTATCTTTCCTATGTGGAGCAGAACGGATTTGAAGTTCCGACTTTGAATCAGTAAGCAAAGGATATGGACGAGCTTTTATTAAAAAAGAGAATTATGGAGCTTCGGAAGCGTGCGGAGTTTTCCTATCGTACGGAGTTTACCGACTTCCTGACGTTGAGTGAAATCGATACGGCAAAGACAGTACTTTCCGGCTCCAATTACATGTTTTACGGCGGATACCCGGATACGGAACGGCAAATGCTTTGCATTGCACCGGAGGATGTTGAAATTACACCGGAGATGTTTCCGATTTGCAGACTCCGCATTTTGCCGAAGCATATGAAGTTTGCCGGGGAGTTTTCTCACAGGGATGTGCTGGGAAGTGTTTTAGGCCTTGGCCTTGACCGGGATGTCATCGGAGACATTTTTGTGAAGGATAAGGAGGCGTTTCTGCTTTGTGCGGAGCGCATTGCTACATTTTTAATCGAGCAACTTTCCCAGATACGTCATACCAATGTGGTGTGTGAGCTTGCGGGAGCGGAGGAATCCGGGTTTGAAAAGGAATTCCAGGTGGTATCCCGTACGGTTTCTGCTGTTCGTATTGATGCTATAGCGGCCGCTGCGTTCGGAGTATCCAGAAGCAGTGCGGCGACGGCGGTCTCCGGTGGCAAGGTTTTTATTAACGGTTGCGAAATAACGAGTCCGTCCGCTTCGGTAAAGGAACTGGATGTGATTTCTTTTCGTGGGCTGGGAAAAGCCAGACTGAAAGAAATCGGCAACTTGACAAAGAAAGGGCGTATTTCGGTTACGTTAGAGCGTTACCAATAGAGAAAGGAGTAAGTATGATTACACCGATTGAAATTCAAAACAAGGTATTTAAGTCCGGCGGTTTAGGCTACGACAAGAAAGATGTTGACGGTTTCATGGAAGAGATTCTTGATAATTATGAAACGTTGTATCGTGAAAGAATGGAAATGAATGACCGCATCAACGTATTAAATGAGGGCCTTCAGTATTATAAGACAATCGAAAAGACGTTACAGAAGGCATTGGTTCTGGCGGAGCGTACCGCAGAAGAGACCAAAGGTACCGCAATGAAGAATGCGCTGTTGATTGAGCAGGAAGCGGTTTCCAAGGCCAATATTATTTTAGAGGATGCAAAACGCGAGTTGGATTTGATCCGCAAGCAGACTATCGAACTGGTACGTCAGTACGATATGTACAAGGCAAAGTTTAAGAGCCTGGTAAATTCTCAGACGGAACTTTTGGACAGCCAGAGTTTTACTGTGAATCTGGATCAGCTTTCCATGTTCGAGACGGTTCCGGAATCGATTGATACGCCGGTTGGTTTATTCGGTGAGAATAAAGAACCGATGGCAGAGAATCCGTTAGAGTTCCTTGAGAAGGATGATATTGAAATTATTAACTTGAATGAGGACTAATGGTATATGAAGGAAGAACTTATTGTACGCGGCGCAGATAATGCGCCGCTGTATTCCATTATTTTGGACAATTCATACGATGGACTGGTTTCGGTGGTTCGCTCTCTTCGGATGGAGGGACGGAAACTTTGCGTAGTCAGTGATTCCAATGTGGCACCGTTGTATGCAGGGACGGTATGCGGTCTTCTTGAAAAGGAAGGCTTTTTCTGCGTGTCCTATACCTTCCCGGCAGGAGAAGCCTCCAAGAATCTGGATACGGTGGCAGGACTGTATGAATTCTTAATTGAGCATTCTTTTGACCGAAACGATGTGCTTTTGGCATTGGGCGGAGGTGTAACAGGAGATTTAACCGGATTTGCGGCAGCTACTTATTTACGAGGGATTCGTTTTATCGGTATGCCGACCAGCTTGCTTTCCATGGTAGATTCCTCCATCGGAGGAAAGACCGGTGTCGATTATAAGGCTTACAAGAATATGGTAGGTGCATTTTATCAGCCGTCAGCAGTATATATTAACGTATCTGCATTGAATACCCTTCCGGAGCGTGAGTTTTTGGCCGGCCTCGGAGAAGTGGTAAAGCATGGTTTTATTTTAGATGCGGAGTATCACAGGTTTTTACAAGAAAATACCGCAATGATTTCCGCAAAGAACCCTGAGGTGCTTCGTTCCCTGATTTACCGGAGCCTTTGCATCAAACGTGGTGTGGTAGAACGGGATCCGAAGGAAAAGGGAGAGCGCGCGCTTCTTAATTTCGGACATACCATCGGACATGCGGTGGAGAAATTAAATAATTTTGCATTGCTTCACGGGGAATGTGTTTCCGTAGGGATGATTGCCGCTGCTGAGATTTCCGTATTACGGGGAATTCTTACAAGAACAGAAGCAGATGAGGTAAAGGCACTTCTTTTGGAGCTTGGTATGATGACGGAGGTATCGCCTCTGGATAAGGAAGAGCTTTTGGCTGTGTGCCATCGTGATAAGAAGGCCGATGGTGCAAAGATTAAGTTTGTGCTGTTGAGAGCAATCGGCGAGGCTTTCCTTGATTCTGAAGTAACCGATGAAGAGCTTTGGGCAGGATTTCAGGCCATTTTGGCAAAGTAATAATTTTAAGAGTAGGTGGATGTATGGAACGTAAGGTTTTTGTTCGGGATTGTATTTTTCATATGGCTTTATTGGTACTTGTATTGGTGGCGGACCAGTTGACGAAGTGGTGGGCGCGAACCTCGCTTCCGGGGAAACCGGTTGTTGTTTGGAAGGATGTATTATCTTTCCGGCTGATTTATAATACCGGAGCATCCTTCGGGATTTTTCAGGGAAAGACCCTGGCTCTTACTATTTTCTCCATTGTGGGAATGGCAGCTATTGCCGGGTTCTATTTCTGGCTTCCGAAAGAGAAAAAGATGCGTCCGATGCGTCTGACCCTTGCCATGATTGTTGCGGGCGGAATAGGAAATATTATCGATCGTATCTGGATGGGGAAGGTGACGGACATGATTTCCTTTGATTTAATTAATTTCCCGGTATTTAATGTGGCGGATATCGGCGTTACCTGCGGCGCTTTTGTTATGTGTGCATTGTGGCTGTTTTATTACAAGGACGAGGATTTTAAATGGAAGAAATCAAATTCATAGCAACGAAATCCGATGAGGGACTTCGTTTGGACAAATGTATTGCGGTGAATCATCCGGAGGTGTCACGATCCTACGTACAGAAGCTGATTGAGAGCGGAGGAGCGTGGATTAACGGTAATACCGGTCGTTGCAAGGATTTTGTAAAAGAAGGCGATGAGATTAAGGTGTTGATTCCGGCGCCGGAGGGGCTGGAGGTAGACGCAGAGGATATTCCTCTTGATATTGTGTATGAGGATGATGACGTAATCGTTGTAAATAAGCCGAAAGGAATGGTAGTACATCCGGCGGCGGGGCATTATACCGGCACGTTAGTCAATGGGTTGTTGTATCATTGTAAGGGCTCATTGTCCGGGATTAACGGTATATTACGTCCGGGAATTGTGCATCGAATTGACAAGGATACTACCGGTATTATTGTGGCGTGTAAAAATGATGCAGCCCATCGTAACCTTGCGGAGCAGTTTAAGGAGCATTCCATTACCAGACGTTACGAAGCACTGGTATATGGCGTATTTAAAGAACCGGAGGGGCGTGTGGAGTCGTTCATCAGCCGTAATCCCGAGGAGCGTATGAAAATGATGGTAAATCCTCAGCGGGGCAAATATGCGGCTACTAACTATAAGGTAATAGAGCAGTTCGGTAACAAGTATTCTCATATTGTATGCAAACTTGAAACCGGACGAACCCATCAGATTCGTGTTCATATGACAAGTCTGGGCCATCCGTTGTTAGGCGATACGGTATACGGTCCGAAAAAAGACCCGTTTCAGCTAACCGGACAAACGTTACATGCGGGAGTGCTTGGATTCAATCATCCGATCAGCGGGGAATATATGGAATTTTCCGCAGGACGTCCGGATTATTTTAATGAGTTAATTGAGAAATTCCGGAATCAATTTTAATGCGTACGTGTTTTTGCAAGGTGCTTTCGAAGTGATTTGCATGAACAGGTGCAAGGAAGGAGTTTACGACAGATGAAACGTAATGCCGTAACAAATTTAATCGAATGGAAAGAAAGCGGAACGAAAGTTCCGTTTTTGTTGCTTGGAACAAAAGGAACCGGAAAAACGTATCTGGCAATGGAATTTGCAGTATCCTATTTTCCGCAGTATTTATATGTGAATTTTGAATTAAATGCGGAAGCAAAGAGCTTTTTTGAAAATGGAATAGAAGGAGGAGCAACGGTTTCGGAGGTAATTGCGGCTTATTTTCAGTTGGATGAGCGATATTTGGCCGAACTGATTGTGATTCTGGATGAGGTTTCGTTCTGTCCGGCGCTATGGACGGCATTGGCGGAGCCGGTTACGGTACCTATGATTGTTATTTCCGGAATATTGCCGGAGGAAATTGATAAGAACTGCTTTTTTGTCTGCAGACTTTATCCGTTGGGCTTTGATGAATTTCTTTCTGCGGTGGGAAGTGATTGGTATATTGATATTATTCAAGGTCATTTTCAAAATGCAAAGCCGGTGCCGGATATTGTGCATCAGGAGCTCTTGGCACTGTTTGAGGAGTATCTGATTGTAGGGGGAATGCCGGCAGCTGTAAATGAGTATATCTCGTCTAAGTCGGTGTATAATGTGGCAGAGGTGCATCATACGGTAATGTGCAGAATGAAGTCGGTCTTGGAAGGCTTATATGACGAAAAAGAAGCAGGGAAAGGTCTTCAGGTACTACAGGTATTGCCGGAGCAACTGAAAAAAGAAAATAAAAAGTTTCGTTTTAACTTAATTCGAAAAGGTGTAACCTATGCTCTGTATAAGGACAGCATGGATGCGTTGGTTCGATGCGGATTGGTGTTACGTTTGAATGAACAGAAGAGAGAATCTCACTTTAAATTGTATTTACCGGATGTGGGAATGCTGTCGTCGGCCTTTTACGGAACAGATAGCGAAGAAACAAAGAAGGCGGTTTTGGAAAATTATGTGATGCAAACTCTGGTGGCAAACGGCAAAACATCCCTTTGTTTTTGGGAATCGGAAGCACAGGCAAAAGTAGATTTCATTCTTGAAGATAATGGACGTGAGACAGCAGTAGAACTTAGAGTTTCAACGAATGGGAAGGCAAAAAGCATTGCTTCCTATCAGGCGTTCAACAATAAAACAGGAGAGGAATATTATCGGTTCGGTTTCGAGAATTTTTATTCTACATCTGTAATGAGACAAATTCCGTACTATGCCGTTTTTTGCATAAAATAAATGAGATGCCCTTTTTTGACAAATAATTCAATCTTCCTCTTGCAATTTAAATTCTAATATGGTAGAATAGTACTACACCGTCACTCAAAATGAGGTTTGCGGACACTGATAATACTCGATGGGGATATTACAGGTGTAGAATTAGGTGTAAAGGGGTTGAATTTCATGGGCGATATTCGATTACATGAAGGTGAATTAAATATTATGGAATTACTTTGGTCCAATAAGGTGTTGGCAGCAAAGGATATCTCAAAAATCATTAAAGAATATGTCGGTTGGGAAAAGAATACGACGTATACGGTAATTAATCGTTTGATTGAAAAAGGAGCGGTTAAGAGAGAAGATCCGGGATTCATTTGTAAGGCATTGATTTCCAAGCGGACAGTACAAAATATCGAGACAAAGGCTTTGTTGGACAAGGTATACAACGGTTCATTAAACAATTTTCTGGTAGAATATCTGAAGAATCAGTTATTGACACCGACAGATGTGATGGAGCTGGAACGCATCATCAGTGATTATAAGATGTAACCGTTTGACAGGGCAGATACGATTGCCTACTTACATAGTAAATTACTTTATTTTTTTTCACGCAGTGTAACAGCATTTTTTGCACTGCGACGTCTTTCTTCCTCAATATCTGCGTAGTGCTTACGAGTAGTATTTACATCCTTGTGACCGAGGACATCGGCTACCAAATATATGTCACCGGTTTCTTTGTAAAGTTCCGTACCGTAGGTGCTACGCAATTTGTGTGGTGTAATCTTTTTTACGGTCGTCACGACTCTGGCATATTTCTTTACCAAAACTTCCACATTGCGCACACTGATACGTTGCATACGATTGGACAAAAAGAAAGCATTTTCGTGTCCTTCCTTCGGCACGAGCTTTTTTCTTTCTTCGTAATAGGAGAGAAGGGCATCTCTGACTTCATCCCCAAAGTACACAAAGGATTCATAACCTCCCTTGCGGACAATATTGATTCGGTCGCTGGAAAAATCAATATCTTTGATATCGATTCCCACACATTCGGATACACGGATGCCCGTGCCTAAAAGTAACGTGGTAAGGGCTAAATCCCGTAATTTATTGGATTCATGGCGTACTTGTTGTTGCTTGGTAAGGCGGGCGCCGCTTTCTACCTGGTCTAAGAAATCTGCAGCTTCGTTTGGCTCGAAACGAATAATGTTTTTCTCGTGAATCTTCGGCATAGTCACCTGTAACGTCGGATTTTCGTCAATCATACGATTGGCATGAAAATACCGGTAGAAGGTGCGCAAGGAAGAAAGCTTACGCTTAATTCCTCGCTCGTTGTTCGTAATTTCTTTTCCTTCCCGGTTTGTATATAACTTTAAATATTCCAGATATTCTTCGATATCCATCGGTGTTAATTTGGTAAGCAATTGAAAATCAATGTCCTTTAAGGGTTTTCCTTGGTACAACGGATTGGTGGCGGAAATATACTCGAAAAACACATGCAAATCAAAAGCATATGCAATTCGCGTACGTGATGCGGTAACCGGTTCAATGCCACGGAAAAAAGTCGCAACATAAGACGGCAAATCCGAAATCAGTTCGCGAAGACGTTTGGTATTTTGAATTGTTGTTTGTTCATGATAGGTACGTTGTTCCATACAAACCTCCAAAAACCGTAGTAAAAAGTGAAAACGTGATAAGCTTTTGGGGAAAAACTTATCGGAGAGAAGTACTTAATGCTACCTACTAAATTGCGCTAAACCATAGTTTAACGAAATTTAGTACCGATATAAAGCCAAATAGCAGTACTTTTATCCATATTATTATCCTTATGGCAAATATTCTATGTTATATGTTATTTGTTCAGTTCCTTAAACATATTGACGATTGCTTTGTTGTTTTCCTTTGAAATTAAATAATTATATCGATATAAAACAAAACCGTCTACATTATCTGTGTTTCTGGCATAACGAATCATATTGCGTAAAACATTATTATCTTTGTACCAGGCAGTTCCTTCGTCTTTAAGGCCGGCCTTATAGGCAGCTACACCTACGTAGAATTTCACGTCCGGATTCTTTGGTACGGCAAGAAAACGATCTAAAATATCGTTGTACGGGTAAACGCTGTGATCGTTGCTCCAATACAACTGCGGACACAAATAATCAATATATCCGTCGTGACCCAGCCAGGTTTCAAAATCTACATAATATTTATCATCGGCCTTTAAGGCGTCCATAAAACCGCCCGGACTGATACCGAATACAACATCGGGATTAATCTTCTTTATAGAGGAATACACGCTCTTCACCAAGGTATTTACGTTTTCGCGTCTCCAGTCCGCGATGGATAAATACTCTTTATTATTTGTGATTTGTTTGTCCTTATAATCCTCGTATTCCGGTGCATCAAAATTGCTTGTGAAATTTTTGCCAAGCGACGGATAGAAATAATCGTCAAAGTGAATACCGTCTACGTCGTAATTTCGGACAATTTCCTTGATTCCGTTGGTAATCAGATTCTGAACCTGCTTTACGGACGGATTATAATATAAACTTCCGCTGTAAGTAAGCACATAACGGTCGTTCTTTTTGGAACTGTCGGTACGGTAAACTCTGGCAGGATTGTCTTTGCTTAACGTCTTTACATCGGTAGAATTTGACGTTACACGATAAGGATTTAACCATGCATGAAACTCCAGACCCCTTGCGTGAGCCTCTTCTACCATGATTTCTAACGGATCAAAGCCCGGGGCTTTTCCTTGTTTGCCGGATGCATAGCGGGACCAAGGGAAATAATCGGACTCGTACATAGCATCACCAAACGGACGAACATGAACTACAACAGCATTCATATTACGTTCGCAGACCTCGTTAAACATTGTCTCGATATGCTTACGAAACTCTTTTTCGGTATAACCGGAGGATTTGAATTCCAAATAGGAAATCCATACTGCGCGGAATTCCTTCTCAGCCTCGGTATCATTTCCGAAACGACGAATGATAATATGAGAATTACCTGCGGCATCTGTGGCTGCAAAGGTATATTTTCCTTCCTTTAACGGAAGCGTTACATAATCGGAAAAAGACGGCACATCCTTCCAAACAGCATCCTCTAAGGAGGCATATGCACCTTCTACATAACGAATATCAACCGAATGGGATGTGGTATCGTCTGTAGCGGTTAATGTTACAAAATAGTAATCGTCTAACTTTTCTTCGCTGACAGTAAACTCCGGCGCTGTGGTGTCGATATTTCTGATTTTAAAGGTAATAAGGGACTCTTCCCCTTTTTCGTTTAGCGCAAAAACAGAATAATATCCGTTTTCCGTAACCGTAAAGGATGCCTCTCCGGCTTTGTTTGCTTTGAGTACAATACCGTTTTTCTCGTAATCGGTAAAATGTCTGCTGTATGCAACACGTTTGTTCGTATACTTAAACATGGTAAGCTCTGTGGAACTCTTTACCGATACCTTGATCTCCAATGACTGACTCGGAGTCGTCTTGTCGTAATCGACGGAAAGCTGTAAGGCTGCGGCATTTGCCGGTGTCAGATGTGGTAAGGCAAAGCTCAGTAATACCACAAGGACAAGTAACAGTGTCCATTTAATACGCTTTAAAAATCTCATATAATCTCTCCTATCTTGTTATACGTTTGGGCGGATATGTTTCAAAAATCTCGGTTACGGTATCAAATATAGCTTTTGCAGCTTTTTCTTGATAGGAGGAACTCTTGATTTTCTCAAAATCCTTATTGTTAGTTATAAATCCACACTCCACTAAAACCGCAGGAACGGTATTGTTATGTATGACAATAAATTTGTCCGTTAGGACTCCGTTGTTTTTGGTTCCCCAGGCATTTGACAGTCGGTTGCAGATTTCAGTCGCCAAAAGGGAACTTCGCAAGCCGGAATCCGTAATGCCGTTGTTTGATTTGGAAAAATAAACGCTCGTACCGTTTACGGAGGAATTGGAATGGGCGTTTACGTGGAAACTGATAAATAAATCAGCTCCTACAGTGGCCGCAAACGCCGCTCTGGTCTCGAGCGCAATTTTGGTGTCCGTGGTACGGGTAAAGTATACTTTGATATCGGAATCCTTAAAATACTCTTTTGCGTAAACATTGATTACGTTGTAGTTGATATTTTTCTCATAAACACTTCCGCGTAAGGTACCCGGATCAATACCGCCGTGCCCTGCATCCAGAACGATTATTTTGTCGTAAATCTCCTTGGGGTCTCCAATCTTAACAGCCAGGAAATCATCGGCCACCGTAAATTGATAGCCTTGAATTTTCGTAGTGTTAAAGGTAAGTATCGTGGTGTCGTTTGCCACCTTATAACTAAATTGGACATTCTTTAAAGTGGTTACCGGATTATAATAATCCTGCTCCGAAAGAAAACGCATATGGTTGCCCGGAATAGCTATGGTAAAGCGATTCTTTTCATATTCGTCATTGTCGATTATGGCACTTTTTGCGATGCTTTCCGGGAGTTTTATTACGAAATGATCTCTGGTAAAAACTGCATCCGGCAAATACTCCGATAAGTCTTCTCCTTCAAATACATCCGTATAATTCGATTCGGTATCCGTCTCCGGGGAAGCGATATCATTTTGCTCCGTAAAACGCATATAATCCTCATACATACCGTTACTATCCGTAAAATGAACGACACAACCGTCCGGTGCGGAATAGGTATAGTACTGTAATTCCCGGTTTTTAATAATAAGAATCTTAATTGTATCGGTGCCGCTGATATAAAAATAATTTAAAAATGCAGCTTCCGGATTGAAATTTACCTTTCCGTTGTAGGGATTATGAACGCCGGATATTGTTAGTTCCAGGATGTCTTCTTTGTCGGTAAATTGCAGTTGACTGCTATCCACTCCTTTTATATACAGGGCATCCGAATTAATGCAGGAATAAGCGGAAATCGCCTCCGGCACACGACAATCCCGTTGGGTAAAGTACTCCGTAATCTGCTCATGAGTCTCGTAAGAAAACAGACAAGAGCCGTAAGACGCGGAATCCGGCAACAACTCTGCAAGTGTATCCTGTTCTGCGGAAGTATCTGTATCAGGAGGTTCTACAGTACCGGTGTTCGGCTTAGGAAGGTCTCCTGTTACCTGAAAAACTTCGGTTGTAAGATCATAAGAAACGGTATATCCCAAAGCCTCCAGTACAAAGGCTACAGGAACATATACACTCGGGCCGGATGCCTCCGGCGGAGTAATCAGACGAGGAACCGTGGGTAAAATATAGGCTTCTTCATCAATATAGGCCACCGGACTTTCCAAAACCAGACGAACCATACGCTCTCCTGTCTTAAACAGAATCAGTCCACTGCCCTCTGCATAGGCAAAGGAAGCGAGGCCGGTATCCCTTATGTACTTTTCTGCGGAAAATAAAACGGTGTTATCGAGAACATACCCCGGATAGTCTCCTTGTGTGACCGGACGGTCCTGTAACCAAAATGTCGGAGAATCACCGCTGTATTTGATACGTTCGTTACCGTCATAAATAATATTGGTCCGTCGGATAATAGCTGTGGAGGCCACCTCGTTCCAGGTATATTCAAAGCCGAAGGTCTCTGCCACGAAACGAGTCGGCACGTAAAGGTGCTTCTCTGTAGCATCCCCGAAGGAATACACCACCGGCGCGTTGTTCATCAGGCATTTGGTGCCGTTTACAACAGCTTCGCGATTGCCTAACGTCATCTCAATGGTATGCGGGCCGTAGGAAACCGTAAATTTTGTACGACCGTCGACATAATCGGTTTTTGCGCCTAAAGCTTCCTGAAAGACCTCACGAAACGGGCCTACCGCAGCACCGTTTGATAAAATCAGCCCCGGCGGAGCAGATTCCAAAAGGGAACCGTCTACTTTATAACGGACTGTCTCGCCGGTATAGGAAACGGTATCGTCGGTTACATAGTTATGTACTGATATTGTTGCAGCCGTTGCGGAGTAAACCGGCGGCCGTGCAAGTCCCGCGAAAAGTAGGGAGGTCATACAAAAAACGCTCAGAACACAGCGTACTATTTTTCTATTACGGATATTGTCTTTTGTTCTTTTCATAGAAAAAAGTAAACCACCTTTCCTAAGAATCCCATAAGTGCATTGTACAGATTTATTGTAGATAAGAAAAGTGTTATAAGTGTGTCAAAATGTCCTATGAAAAGAAAAAACTTGTCAAAAACCGCATGATATGGTATAGTTGATATGCCAAAAGTACTATATCTTAGAATTTGAGGAAAAGATTGGAAAGGAATAAGATATGAAGTTGCAGCAACTACTCAGCTATACAAGAAAAGCGGTGGATGATTATCAGATGATTCAGCCGGGAGATAAAATCGCAATCGGTATCTCGGGAGGAAAAGACTCCCTCGCACTGCTCTATGCACTGGCGGGGCTGCGACGGTTTTATCCGAATCCTTTTGAATTGTGTGCAATTACCGTAGATTTGGGATTTGAAGGCTTTGATTTGAGTGAAATCAGAGCTCTGTGTGAGGAACTACAGGTGCCGTATTATGTACAGAAGACGGAAATCGGGGACGTGATTTTTAATGTTAGAGAAGAAAGCAATCCCTGTTCCCTATGTGCAAAGCTTAGGAAGGGAGCCTTTAACGATAAAGCCAAGGAACTGGGCTGTAACAAGTCTGCCTATGCCCATCACAAGGACGATGTGATAGAGACAATGCTGATGTCTTTGTTATATGAAGGAAGATACAACTGCTTCTCTCCCGTGACCTATCTGGACCGCTCGGACATTACGCTGATACGCCCGTTAATCTATGTGGAAGAGGCAGATATCATAGGCTTTCAGCATAAGTACAATCTTCCGGTAAAGAAGAACCCGTGTCCGGCGGACGGATTAACAAAACGTGCCGATACCAAAGACCTGGTAAAGCGCTTAAACGAGGAATATAAAGGATCCAAGGAGCGGATGTTCCATGCGATTACCGATGGTACGTTACCGGCCTGGAAAAAGGCGGAAAACGGTTCGAGAAGAAAATAAAGGATAACGAGTAGGTAAGAGACGTTGGCTTGTCGGAAAGGACTAAGACAGCGTCTTTTTTACGTAGTACTGAACCACCAGATAGGTATCCGGATAAATGGTGTCGCTCTCTAAATGATTCGTCTCCTTGATGGAACGGACAAACTCCGGGATACTCTCTTTCTCCTCACAATAAAAGCGCTCCGCAATCTTCCAGAGGGAGTCATTCTCCGTAACACGTACGGAAACGATACGCTTCTCATAAGTAACGGTACTTTCGGCCTCTGCCTGGGCAGACGGTGCAAACAGTAAAATGGCAAGAATAATGACTGCAATGCTAAGCACAGCAATGGCAACCTTCTGTAAAACAGCTTTACGCTTCATGCTGCGACGGTCCTCGGCAATCTGCCGGTAAGAACGATACTCGTTTACAATCTCGTGATTTACTACTCTATCCATACTCATACCTCCTAAAAACAGAACAAACATTCCCGAACATCTGTTTATAATATAACATGCGAACAATTGTTTGTCAATAGGTTTTTATAAAAATTTCGAACAAAAGTTTGACAAACAGGTGTTTGATGTGTTATACTTGGTACAAGGAAACAAAAGTTTGTTTTATGATAGAAGGAGGTAACGTCTATGGGTTATGGTAAAATCACTGCAAAGCAGCAGGAAATCTTAGACTTTATGAAAGAACGTATTTTGAATAAGGGATATCCGCCGGCGGTGCGTGAGATTTGTGAGGCCGTTAAGTTAAAGTCCACTTCTTCCGTACATGCACATCTGGAAAGCCTGGAGAAGAACGGTTACATTCGTCGAGACCCGGCAAAGCCACGTGCCATTGAGATTGTAGACGATAATTTCAATATCACCCGTCGTGAGATGGCGTATATTCCGGTAGTAGGTACCGTGACTGCAGGCCAGCCGATCTTAGCCGTGGAGAATGTTGAGTCCTACTTCCCTATCCCGACGGATTATTTGCCGAATGCGGAGACTTTTATGCTTCATGTGAAGGGCGACAGCATGATTAATGCCGGCATCTTTAACGGCGATCAGATTCTGATTAAGAAGCAGAATTATGCAAAGAACGGTGATTTTGTTGTGGCTCTTATCGAGGATTCTGTTACGGTAAAGACTTTTTATAAAGAAGACGGCTACTATCGTCTCCAACCGGAAAATGACACCATGGACCCGATTACCGTGAACGAAGTCGAGATTTTGGGTAAGGTTATCGGATTGTTCCGGATGTTCTAAATCTGTCAAGTTCTTTGAATCAAAATCAATATAAAACGAAGGAGAAGGTTCCATATGGTCCCTTCTCTTTCGTTTTGTTATAAGATTTGTAATGTACTTCTGTTTGAAATTTTACTTTTTACAAAGAACATTACCCAATATAATCCATAACACACTTATTAGGATAACCAGAACAACACATATCTTTGCCATGATATCTACAACCGCTTTGGTACAAAAAGCTTCAGTTAACCCCATAATAATGCAGATTGCAGCTATAATAAGTACGAAGATGCCGGTTCCGCGAGAAAGCTTTTTCTTGTCGTATTTTGCCTGTTCTTCCGGCTTCATGGTGTTATAGCCGGCAATGAAGCGGCTACCGTGGCCGGTACAAAGAACAATGCCTAGAATAAGTAAAAATGCTGCCACACAGAAAACACCGATTACTGTTCCCGACACTGTTATCCCTCCTTTACCGTTTCTCTTTTAACGCTGCCACAACATAGTATGCCATTTCCGTATCAAATGATTTGAAACTGATATGATGTTCCTTGAGAAGTCTCATTAATTCCTCGGAATCCGGTGCACCGACTACTCCGGTAAAGTATCTGGATGTAGCATACACACCGGTTGCGCTACCCGGCACAATGATAATACCGCTTGATATAACAAATTTCAAAACCTTAGTTACCTCATCGTATTCTATTGATTGAATTGTATAAAAGTTACCCGATTTTTCGGAAGAAATGAGCTGACAACGAACTTCTCCCGGAACGGTTTCAAAGTCAAATGCAACTGATTCGTCAAAACGGTACTTTGCCGGGCATCCCGGAAAGAGCTTATAGACAGTTTTGCTTCGGTTTATTGCATAAATAATAAGATAAATGCACAACACTATAAAAGCAATGAACCCAATGATCCCCAATACCACGGTGAATGGAGACGGAATCATTACGAACAGCAAACTAAGAAACGGAATCATCGCCCAAAGCGCAAGCAGTATCCCAAGTTTGGTGCCGTACAAGCGGATGTGTTCAAAAAATACAACATTAGTTTCTTTCATAATAACAACACTCCTTTTCTACTTTTCATTGATTGCTTTTGCAATATAGGTTCCGTTAGAAATAGATAACTCTTGGATGTTTTGTACACCGTTCTCTTTTAATAGGCAGTACAACTCTTCCGATTGCGGCTGTGAAAGAGTAATTACTAAAGAATCTTGTTGAACGCCTCTGCCACTGTTTCTTTGTCTTATTTCGCCCCACATACACACCAGTATTTTTGTGGTTGTGTTATAATAAACACCTTTCACTTCTTTTAATTGTTCGGTATGATAACCCGGTAAGGTAAATTTGCATAAGGCCTTCCCCGGAGTGTTTAAATCAAATTCCACCGATACCTCATGACGAAATTGATCCGGACAGCCCGGAAAATACTTATACTTTGTTTCTTCTTCATGAAACCAATATAAAAGGAATACGTGAAAGCCGACAAAAAGCAACAGTAGAAAAATTAAAACAATCCAAGCGGCTTCGAAATCGGTGATTGCCGAAAGCAGGATGCCAAGTAAAAATGTCGGAATCGTTGCGAGTCCGAGAATCAAGAGAATCATCTTCTTCCGGCGGATTTTCAACTGCTCGAATATTACGGTGTTTGCCTGATAAACCGTATGGTCCGGTCTCTTTTGACGTTTAGCACCAGCCAGTTGCTTTTGACGAGCCACTTTCGTGCCTTTACTGAGGGCAATAATCGGTCCGATAATCAAGGCTAGTACCCAGATGGCAAATCCTATAATAGGTATAATAATAAGCGGTGACGGTTCTCCGGATATAATACAGAACATCAAGATCAAACACACCAACGGTAAAAATGCATAAAAGTCAAACATAAATAATAATTTCTTTTTTAATTTCATATCCATAAGTTAATCCTCTGTTGTATTCGAATCAGTCATTTTAATCTGCTTTTTTTATATCATAAAGCACTTTATAAGAATTCCCTTTATAATAATACACAATTACACTATCATTTCCCTTTAGTACTGCTTTCGCATCTTCAAGGTTGTCATCGAAGATCTGAACCTCTATTGAAGTACCGTCTTCTGTTTTTCCTGTTAAATGGTTTACAAGTTGACCTGAACCATATCTGCTGTACCTGCGTTTTTGAACGATCTCTGCATCTTCTAACACAATTTCCTGCGGACCTTTCACAAAATCATAGATTGCATTTGCTACAATTCTACCGGTCCAGATAAAAATGATACCTATAAGCAGTATGGCAACGATTTTTTGTAAAGAAGATTTTCTCTTTCGGAGCAAAATAGCTTTTCTGTAAGGATTTGTCAAAGCAATCGAAATCAGTTGCTTAATCTTTCACTTTTATATCATAAAGTGTTTTAAGTGATTTATAATATGACACAATTACTTCATCACTTGTCTTTAATAAGGTGCGTGTCTTGCTTTCTGTCTCATATTCTCTGATGCGAATTTTTATTGTTTCACCTGTTTTTGTTCTTCCGATTAAATAAGTCACGTCAGTTGAACCGTATTTGCGAAGTCCCTCTTTTATTGTCTTTACCTTTGCTTCTGTCAGCACAACTTCTTTTGTTCCCAAGGCTATATCGGATAAGGAAACCAATACACGGCTTCCCGCAAAGAAAAACAGGACGATTGCCAACAGAACAACTTTTGTACGCTCGTATACCCTGTATGTTGTCGTGGATTCCTCTTTCGAATTTAATAGCGAATGAAGAAAAAGTGTAAAAAGCAGTAGAAAAATACCGCTAAACAGTAATAGTATCCCCAGTGGGTAGGAACGTTCAAAATCGGTGATATAGGTAAAGATTACACCTGAAATAAGTAATATCGGAATTGATATATATGCTATCATTCGATATGTTTTGGCTATTTTCTTTTCTCTTTCTGTAAATTGCATAGTAAACCCTCTCATGCCCCTAAACAATTTCCGGAAGCACTGTAGAATCCATGCTTCCGGAAAAATTATATCATTTATACTTTATCGGTGTCAAATAGTAACAGTTCCTTTGACCATTTCTTTGACGGAAGTATCACTGCATGCTCTCCCACCACTTCTTTTATAATGCGAAGCTCCAGCGCCTGTCGATGCTTTAAGTGTACTATCAAGTCATCAAAGCTTTCCAGGCCGTGTTTCATGCCGTATGGCGAGTGCTTTAGGTACTCCAACATCATGGGAAGCCACAACGGAGTACCGTCGGTGTCGCTGCGTTCTTTGCTGATGATACGGATGTTTTCTTCGACATCGTCGCTGTACAGATACACCAGTCGAAAACTATTTTTGTCAAGTGCATCGTACAATTCCCGGTAAAACGCGAGAATCTCCTCATCACTTTTCTCATGGAACAAAATCAGATCCTCCGTAAGATTCTGTAAAAAGGAACATTCAAATATATAGCCGGTATCCCGGAAGGTCTTGTAACGGGGGGTGACGATTTTTTTTAACTCGTCAAAAGGTTTCCGACCGTTATAGATTTCATATTGCTCCAAATCCCTGTGAAAGCCCGGAATGTCTGTAAGAATTTGGGTGTACATTACAATGTAGCGGTCACCTTCCTGTACCGTATACTGCTTGATTTCCTCGGAAATTGCCTCATAACGGGCCAGAACCGCTTCGTACTGTTCCTTATCCATCCATGTGCACCAGGCCAGTTCTACCGGGGAATAGTCCCCCTCACGGCAGATTTTTAACTGAGGATTCATTGTGACAAGTTCTTGCAATAAGGTGGATTTTCCGGAACCTTGCAGGCCTTCAATCCAAAGATTGGTATTTAGATTAGTCTTTAAACTTATAGTATTTGTCATAAAAATTCTCCTTTCAACAAAGTTGCCAAAGGATATACTTTCTGTTAGCATCTCAATTTTGATATAAGTATTTTTGCATACAAAAAAGAGAGGTTATGAGAACATAATCCACTTTGGGCAACACGATAAACAGTATCCGATGTCCGAAATACTGCGTTACTAACATTATCATGTAAACAAAAGTAAACTATCTTCTCATCTTTTCACCTCTCTCTTCGTGATAATAGCATTGTAACATATTGGGTTAGTAAAGTCAATTTCAGCAAATTTATAACATATAGCTTAAACCATCACCCTGTTTCTTCCGTTTTTTTTGCCTAGGTAAAGTAAGGCATCGGCGTCTTTAATCCATTCTTTTACTTCCTTTTCTTCTGTCACAAAGGTCAAACCGATGGTAATTGTAATCGGAATCTCTGCTTCTTCATAAGAAATTTTATTGCTTTCTATGTCTTTTCGAAGCTGCTCAAAAAGGCTGATAACTGCGGCAGAATCCCCGTCATAACGGTATAATGCAAGGAATTCCTCGCCACCCCAACGGCTGATCCAAAAGTCGTGATTTGTTTCACTGAGCGTCTTAAAGTGCTTTGATAAATATTTTAATACCTTATCGCCTGCATCATGGCCGTAAGTATCATTAACCGATTTAAAAAAGTCGACATCAAACATTGCAATGGCATAAGTACCGGTGCCCTCTCCGGATAACCGATGATTTAAAATTTGCAACATGGTTCTCCGGTTGTATAATCCGGTTAACGGGTCTCGTTCCGCTGTTTGCAAAAGTGCAGACTTCATATGATAGATGGCGCTGTAATATATCAGTAAAAACATAATAAAAAAGCCGAAGCCCGCCAGTGAATTCATAATATATAAAACCCGGATGGCGATAACAGAGTCTATTTGGTAAACCGGTGCATATAATTGACTTTCCATGTACAAAAAGATATAAAGAAGTACATTAAACAGACTGAATATAATCTTTTTGGCTTTGGAATTTGACTTTGTATTTTGATAAAAGTCAACAAACAGGAAGGAGGATGTAAATGCGATACAGTAATTCTGGAACCCAAACTCCCATCCCAGATATACGATTGCTAGTATCATAAAAAAATACATCTCGACAAATATTGTAATAATATATCTTTCTGAGTTTTCGTAGTTCCACTTCTTTAACAACAGAAAGGAGCATAAATAGACGACAATACTGAAACCATTATAAAGGAACATATACTCTGCGGAATTAAACCAAAAAAAGACAGCAAAAGAAACATGGAATACCAATAAGCTGATATTGATAATCCACGTTGCTCTTTTGAGATAGCGCTCGCTTAGCTCTTTCGGTAACAACTGTTGTTCATCCATAAATAAAATACCTTCCCCAATTTTTCAATACTATGAAATGCCGTTAGTGAATTCTCACATACCCTGTCTCTTCAATAATCTTCTGCCCCTCCTCGGACAAAATCCAATCGATGAGTACCGGGATATTTTCGTTGGTGTTATCGGCACGGTAGATAGCGTAAAACTTTGCAATGACCGGATAGGTGCCGTTTTTGATGTTTTCTGTACTTGGGTAGACGCCGTTTAAGGACAACATCTTAACATTTTCGTTTCCTACCATGTCGTTCATATAATAGCGGAAGGAAAAGCCGATGGAGCCGCCGGTCAGGGCAAAAGGGGATTTCCCTTTGATTTCCTGTCCCTTCATAAAGGAGTCCATGGCGCTTTGGCTGCCGCTTCCGGCTAAACGGGATACCGGATTAATCACACGGTTGCTGCCGCCTACGTCCTTCCAATTGGTGTATTCGCCGGAATAAATGCCACGAATTTGTTCTACAGTGAGGTTGTCCACCGGATTATCTTCATTTACAAAGAATACAAAACCCTCCAGACCTACCGGCACGTATACCAGTTCTACGCCCTTCTCCTCTGCGTATTTCTTCTGGTCTGCCGAAGGTGCGGCACAAAACAGAATGTCCGTGGTGCCGTCCACAATGGCCTCGTAGCCCCGTACGGTGTTTTTGTACTGCATTTTACTGTCCGTGGCAAAGTTTTCTCCGTAGAAATTATCATCGGAAAACACGCCTCCCTCAAAGGTCACGGAGCCTTCCGGGTAAACATTGTCTACAAATGCCGCATATACCGGAACAAGGGCTGCCGCGCCGTCCAGAACCGGCAGATTGTCGGTAAGCTTAAGAGAAGAATCGATGCGCACCAGATCCGAGTCCGGATTATGAGGCAAATAAGCTGCCACATCCACCATTTTTGCCTGGGAGGTGTCACTGAAATTATTGGCCAGGCGTCTGGTCAGAACAAAGTAAATACTAAGGTTAAATGCCGCGAATACAGCAACAATCAGCAACAATACCGTTATCTGTTTGCCTAACTTGCCTGACACATTTTTAGAAGATGTACCTTTCATACCTACCACAGCTCCTTTCCGATAAAATAGATAATGGAGCAATGCTGGTATGCATGTATTGCATAAATCATATGTACAATCGTGAAAATCAGACATAGACCTACAATGGCCAGCGCGATTTTTCGAAAGGTTTTGGATTTCATAAATGTCCTCCTTAGCCGTAACTTAATATGCTTACGTGTTTGCCTACATATACGCCACAGCCGTATACATAAGTGCGATGAAACCGATGATAACGGCCAACAGGACGCCCATGATAATTGAGGAAACGATGAGTAATGTCTTGGTCGTTTGTTTTTTATGAGCGTTTAACTCGTTCGGTTCTGCTTTATAAGCTTTCTTGACAGCAACATAGTTGCAAAGGCTTACGATAAAAAAGACAATTGCCACTAACGGAATCAAATAAATCAATGTCAAAAATAACATACCTGCCATGGTGGTATCCTCCTGAAATTATACATTGTATGGTCTTTTATGTAATGAAAATATTTTATCACATGATAAAGAAAATGTGAATAGTTATTCAATTCTTTCATAAAATCATAAGAATTATTCAAATGATGATTTGTTCAAAACAAGTTAACATAAATATTTTATAACAACAAAAGGACGACTGTTCAAAGAAAGTCGTCCAAATATGATTTTTTATTTTTGCAATTTCAGAAAAGCATCCGTAAAGGCCTTTTCTTGTTTTATAAGCTTTCCGGCTCAATGACCTTGCCGTCTCTCCAAATACGCTCTAAATCGTAGAATAAGCGGTCTTCTCTGGAGAAAATATGGATGACTACGTCATTGAAGTCCATCAAAATCCAGCCGGAGGAACGGATTCCTTCGATACGCTCGGCGTGAATTTTCTGCTTTGCCAGTGCGTCGGTTACCTCGTCTACCATTGCCTCTACCTGAGAGGAATTGGTGCCGTTTGCAATCACAAAGTAGTCCGCAATGACGGAAACCTCGGAAATGTCAATAATCTTGATGTCCTCTGCCTTCTTATCATCCAGCGCCTTGTAGGCGATTTTTACGATTTCTTTTGCTCGTTCGGTCATAGTTTGTTCCTCCGATTTCTCTTTTCTTTATTATACCCAATCTTTTTTGGGGATTCAATGCGCTGTTAAATTTAATTGAACAGCCATGCACATTAACGCAATAAAGCCGATGACTACCGCCAACAAAATTCCCATAATAATCGAAGATACGATAAGTAAGATTTTTGATGTCTGCTTTTTTTGACCATTAAAATCACACGGGTCTGTGTTATACCGGTTTTTGGCAGAAATATAGCTGCAAAGACTCACGACAAAAAATGCGATTACAGAAAGCGGAATCAAATAAATCAATGCCATTAATAAAATACGTGTCATAAAATCCCCCCGAAAATTATAATATAGCTAATCTATCCTTTGTATGTTCCATATCTATTCATACCTTGCCCGATACTCCTCGAACGTTTCCGCTGTGGTCTGATCCGTTTCCCGGCCGGTGCTTGCCAGATAGCGTAATGTATTCTTTAATGCCAAATACACTGCCCTGTCAATGTCCTGAAAGGCTATCCTGCGGATTTCATTTAACGCAGGCTCTGTAGGCTGGGTACGGAACGGTTCCAAATAGTCCGCCAGAAATACTGCTTTTTCCAGGTCTGTCATGCCGGGGCGCCCTGTGGTATGATAAGAAATGGCGGAGAGTATCTCTTCGTCTGTAATAAAGTACTTGGTCCGTGCATAAAAGGCTCCAAGTTTTCCGTGAAGCAAAAAGCCGTTTCGACGCTCTATTTCGGTTACGGAAATGGCATATTTGTCGCAATCCGCCACCAGTTGTTCATCGGAATAGGCCTTGGCGCAATCATGTAGCACACCTGCAATCAACGCTCTCTCCGGATTATATCCTAAAGATGCCGCATAGGCTGCCGCTAAATGAGCCACCGCCACGGAGTGCAAATACCGCTTTCTCGGCAAGGTCTGTGCCATCTCCGCGTCAAGCTCCGCAAATGTTATCCTTGAATACAGGCGGTTTTCTAACAAATAGTCCCAAACGGCCTCCGGTAAATACTGCTTTACACGTTCTGCTTCTCCGGTGTAAAAGGCTTCCCTGATTTCGTTGGAGGAAATCGGATGGTCGGAAAGCTCTACGGTGCCGATTTCTGCCTTCGGAAACTGCTCACGTAAGCCTTCTGCAGCCTCATTTACCGCCGCTACTTCATAGCCTGCCCTACCGGCTCCAAGTAACGTACAAAGCTCTAAAATCCGCTCCGGACGGCGCCAGCTTTTGAATTTAATCAGGGAATCCCCGCCCACAATAAAGTAGAACCTTACATCCGGGTATTCCTTGGTCAGAAGCTCCAGGGTATCTGCGGTAAAGGTAAGTCCTTCTCTTCTTAATTCAAAATCGGACGCCATGAAGCGGTCATCCGACTGCGCGGCAAGTGCTGTCATAGCCAGACGATGCTCCCCGGACAGCATGGCAAAATGCGACTTGTGAGGCGGAAGCTTCGACGGCATCAGCCATACTTCCTCCAAGTCGTATTGCTCTGCTGCGGCCAGGCCTAAGGCTAAATGGCCCTTATGAATCGGGTTGAAGGTCCCGCCTAAAATGCCTATTTTACGCATAACTGTCACTCCGTTTCGTCGCTTCTGCAATCTACTTTTTTATACGAATTTGCCATAACCGGTAACTGCCCGGAACTACTTCGGCAGCACAATCTTTCTCTTCTCCGGCTGTCTTGCCTCGCGGTACAATACAATCTTTCTTCCGATGACCTGTACTACCTCGGACATGGTATTTTCCGCAATGGCATATGCCAGTTCCTTCGGCTCATCCAGGCAATTCTTTAATACATTGATTTTAATCAGTTCTCTTGCCTCAAGCGCCTCTTCCACGCCTTCCAGATACTCGGTGGTGAGTCCGCCCTTACCGATCTGGAAAATCGGATCGATGTTCATGGCAAGTCCCTTTAAATATGCTCTCTGTTTTGTTGTCATAGTATCCCTCTTTTATGAATTATTTATAATAATCGAACTGTAAGCCGTACATACGTACCGTATCGCCGTCCTGAATGCCCATGGCCTCCAGCTCTTCCAAAATGCCGTTGTTCTTTAAGAAATTCTGGAAGAATTCGAAGCCCTTCTCGGAGTCGATGTTGGTGTAGCCGAGCATCTTTTCGATGCGCGGACCTTCGACTACGTACATCTTGTCCTTTTCGTCGTATTCCACCGTATACGGATCGTTCGGAAGGGTCAGATTGTCTAAGGAGAATTCTCTCTCAAATACAATCGGATCTTCCTTTGTTTCCGCTAAAAGCTTAGCTGCCGCATAAAGGAGCTCTTTTACCCCCTTGCCGCTGACTGCGGAGATGGAATAAATCGGATAGCCCTCCTCTTTAAATGCCTCACGAAGCTTGTTTACCGCTTCCGCTGCCTCTTCAGGAAGCATCACGTCTGTCTTATTGGCTGCGATAATCTGCGGCTTCTTGGCCAGATTCGGGTCATAGGCTGCCAGTTCTGCATTAATCGTTTTAATATCCTCAATCGGATCACGGCCTTCCGTGGAAGCTACGTCTACCACATGAATGATGACGCGGGTGCGCTCCACATGGCGTAAAAACTCGTGACCGAGACCGATACCCTCGGAAGCCCCCTCAATCAGTCCCGGAATATCCGCAATCACGAAACCGTTGGCGCCGTCCATATCTACCACGCCGAGGTTCGGATTCAAGGTGGTAAAATGATAGTTTGCGATCTTCGGCTTTGCGTTGGTCACACGTGATAAGAAGGTAGACTTACCTACATTCGGGAACCCTACAAGACCTACGTCCGCAATGACCTTGAGCTCCAGAATCACGTTTAACTCCTGGGCATCCTGGCCCGGCTGTGCGTACTTCGGTACCTGCATGGTTGCGGTGGCATAATGTTGATTGCCCTTACCGCCGCGACCGCCCTTTAAAATCACTTCACGACGGTTCTCATGGGACATGTCGGTAATGACCATGCCGGTCTCTTTTTCTTTAATAACCGTACCTTCCGGCACCTTTAAAATCTTGTCAGCGCCGTTTTTTCCGGTACAACGGTTGGTTCCTCCGTTTTCACCGTCTTCCGCACAGTATTTTCGAACAAAACGAAAATCCGCCAAAGTATTTAAGCCTTCGTCTACTTCGAAAATAATGTCGCCGCCCTTACCGCCGTCACCGCCGTTCGGGCCGCCGGCTGCTACAAAGAGCTCACGACGGAAGCTTACACTGCCGTCACCGCCCTTACCGGAACGAATATAAATCTCAGCTCTATCTGCAAACATCTAAAACCTCCTGAAAAAACATAAACCCCAAATTCATTTGTGAAAAAGAATTCAGGGTTTATCGTGTCTCATTACATGGGGACTTATTCAGCGTCTACCGGATATACGGAAGCCTGCTTCTTATCGCGTCCCTTTCTCTCGAACTTTAAAACACCGTCAACCAGTGCGTATAACGTATCATCGCCACCGCGACCAACGTTTACACCCGGATGAATCTTGGTACCACGCTGTCTGTAAAGAATGTTGCCGGCAAGTACGAACTGACCGTCAGCACGCTTAGCGCCGAGACGCTTGGACTCGGAATCTCTGCCGTTCTTCGTGGAACCTACACCCTTTTTATGAGCGAAAAACTGAAGGTTCATCTTAAACATGACCCATACCTCCTTATGAATTCTGAAAAACAATACGTAAATACTTCTTTCCATACTCATCTTGAATTCCCTTTAATCCAATCACTAAAGATTGAAATAATACTTTGGTCTCAGGACTTGTAGGATCTGAAATGATTCTGAAATCGCTGATTCCTTTTTCTTCATCTTCTTCGTAATCAAATACATCAGAAGATAAAAGTCGAATCGATTCCATTGTGTTCATTACCAGCGCCGAAACCGCCGCACATACAATATCTTCACCGTATTCGGCATACTCAGCATGTCCTTTGGTACGAAAACCGGTAATCGTCTCTAAATTGACTTTGTCTTTTTTCTCGATTTCTTTTGCGAAAAATGTAATCGTAATCATAAGATTCGAAAATTAAGCATTAATCTTGTCAATCTTAACCTTGGTGTAAGCCTGTCTGTGACCATTCTTCTTATGGTATCCGGACTTTCTCTTATACCGATAAACAATAACCTTCTTTGCTTTGCCTTCCTCTACTACGGTAGCGGAAACGCTTGCACCGGCAACGGTCGGATTTCCTACGGAAAGGGAACCGTTATTCACAGCAAGAACACGATCAAAAGTAACCGTATTACCAGCTTCAACGCCGAGCTTCTCAACCTTAATTACGTCGCCTTCGGCAACTTTGTACTGTTTACCACCTGTTGCAATGATTGCGTACATCTGATGGCACCTCCTATTTAAATACTCGCCAACTGTGGTGTCTCTCCTAAAAAAGGACAGAACTTGAACCTCGTTGTGCGGCACACTAGATTAATATAACACGGTTTACAAGGGATGTCAAGCAGTTTTTCTACAATTTTACAAAAAGAAGCCCACATATTTCTATGCAGGCTCTTTGGGGTGATATAAATCTTATTTCTGTTTTTATACTGTAATTACAACAAACTTTTTCTCAGTTCTTCCCCACTCTGCGGATGCAAATATGCCGGAGCAATATCCAGAACGGTCTTACAACCGAACTGTCCTTCCTTTGCCATGCGGTATGCTGCTCTTGCGTAAGCAACCAATACACTGGAGGTGAATTCCGGATTGGAGTCAAGCTGCAGGCGGTACTCAATGACATGATGGTTCTCGTTGTTTGCGCCGGTGGTACCGGAACGGAATACCATACCGCCGTGAGCAATGCCGCTGTGGTCTTTCTTTAACTCTTCTTCACTGATAAAATGTACGGTAGTGTTATAGTCAGCGAAGTAATTCGGCATGGTAACGATGGCCTGCTCGATGGCCGCAAGGTCTGCTCCCTCTTCCGCTACCACAAAGCACTCTCTCGTGTGCTTTTCGCGGGTGGTAAGCTCCGGATTCTCGCCGGCACGTACGTTTGCTACTGCGGACTCTACCGGAATCGTGTACTGCTTTGCATCCTTTACCCCCGGAATCCGGCGGATGGCATCGGAATGGCCCTGGCTTACGCCCTTGCCCCAGAAGGTATAATCCTTGCCGTTCGGTAAAATCGCCTGACCGTAGCAACGATTTAAGGAAAACATTCCCGGGTCCCAGCCTACGGAAATGACACTGACTTTCTTTGCTGCTTTGCTTGCTGCATCAACATTTGCAAAATGCTCCGGAATGCGAGCATGGGTATCAAAGCTGTCAATTACATTGAAATACTTTGCAAACTCCGGCGTCTGCTCCGGCAAATCATTGGCACTGCCGCCGCATAATACCATAACATCTATCTGATCCTGCATCTTAACCGCATCTTCCATTTTATAAACCGGAATACCGGTGCGAGTCGTAATCGTACCCGGGTCTCTTCTTGTAAACAGTGCCACCAACTCACAATCGGAAGAAGCACTGACTGCATTTTCTACTCCACGGCCAAGATTACCGTATCCTACGATTCCAATTCTAATCTTCATAATCGTTACCCTCCAAACAAGATGATTTCATTATAGTCCTGTGAGAAATAAATGTCAACGAGAAATTGTATACAAGAATACACAAAATACATTTGATATTTGAATTTTTGCTGTCATAAGTTGTCATAAATCTTTTATGGCATCTTGCTTTTTTGTTCGCTCTGTAATATGGAAAAATACAATCGCCCCACATATTCTCCGTTCATATAAAAGTAATCCCGTAGCATCCCTTCGTAAATAAAGCCGCACTTCTCTATGACACGTTTCGACGGTATATTGATTTCTTTGGTACATATCTGCACTTTATGTAGGTTCATTCGCTCAAAGCTGAATCGGATTATAGCCTTTGTTGCTTCGGTGGCATAGCCTTTACACTGAAACGCCGAACCGATACACTCTCCTGTTTCCTTTAAAACAATCGCCCAACGGTAAAGGAGTAATCGTTCGGTCTCGAAGGTGTTTGTACCTATGTGTGTCAGCATACTATCCCTCCTTTTCATGAAAATACAATCTGAATACATGTATACAATCCGATTGCATGTGTTTATTATAACACCAAAACCGCATTTGTCAATAGCTTTGTATTCGTGTATACAATCTTGTGTAAAAGAAAAAGCATCGCATTCTGTTATTGTCAGAAACGATGCTTGCCTTACTTTTTTAAATATCCGTTGCAAACTTCTTGTATACGTTCCTTACCCTTCAATCATCTCATGCAACGGCTTCTTTACCTTCTTTCTCGTCAGTTCCACAAGCCGAAGCCCCGTCATATCTACTACATTCACCGGAATCCGGTCCTTTGCCGCCAGCTCCTTTAACAGCTGCATCAGCCTTGTATTATACTCTTCGGATTCCATATTGATAAAGTCAATGAGAATCATACCGGACAGATTGCGAAGGCGCAACTGCCGCATACATTCTCTTGCCGCTTCTTCATTGATTTTATAGAAGGTCTCATCTCCTGCTTTCTTGCCGCTGATGGCCTTGCCGGTGTTGACGTCAATGACGGTCAAGGTTTCTGTCGGCTCGATAACCAAAGAGGCTCCGGATTTTAACCACACATGCTTAGACAGAGCTTCTTTTTCCCACTTTTGCAGGGAATACAACGCCGTCAGGGAAAGGTTCTCATCTTTATACAGGCGAAGTTTGGCCGTATCCTCCGGTTGGAATTGTGCGGTATAATCGGAAAATGCCGCAAATATCTCTTCCTCGTCTGTGACTACCTCGGTCAGTTGGTCCTGAGGCAAATCACGTAATAAATCAATGTACCACGGATAGCTTTGATACAGCAAGCTTCCTTTGGACTTATGGACTCCGGTGGTGCAGATGTCATGGTACAAAGCGGCCAGTCGCTCCTCTTCTGCTTTCAGACGTTCATTCGACACCTGTAGTGCATTAGTCCTAACGATAAGACCGTAATTCTCATTCTCACAATTAGAAAATAGGACTTTTAGCCTATTGCTTTCCTCTTTGCCTTTGATTTTATTGGAAATCCGAACCTCCTTCATACCGTGCACCAATACCAGATATTTGCCGGTAAACTGCAGTTTTCCTGTAACGGAAGGCTGTTTTGTCTTAATATCCTCCCGTTCCACTTGGACCAGCACATAGTCTCCCATGCATAACCGGTCGTTGTTGGCGTGAGGGCCGAACAAATAGGAGGTCGCATCCTTCAGAGAGTGGTAACACATACAGCCCCCTTCGGTCTCAATGAAGGCGGCATCGATGTTTTTCACAATATTGTTGACGTGACCGACGTAGATATTCCCGAGGCGTGACGGTGTATCCGCATGCTCTGCTGCCATTTCCAAGGGCTGATTGTTGTCATCAAACAACACAGAATAAATATAGCGGTCTTTTTTCGTTACCACAAGGCGCATAAAGGTTCTCCTGTCTTTGTTATGTAGTCGTGGCTTTGCCGGTGCACTTACTCCGGTTCTATTTTCAGTACTTCTAAATCAACCAGAATTTTAAGGTTTTCATAATAGTACAGCATATACCTATCCTCTTCTAATCCATAGACAGATTCACAGATATATGAACCAACCAGTCTGGTTGTATCTACTTTGTCTAACTTTTCTTCGTTCACCCGGACTTTCAGCAGCTCGTTTTTCTCATCAAGGGTATAGCAATACAAATAATAATGGGTGGTACTGGATCTTCTGTAGCGGTAAACGTGTCGGCTTTTGAGGTCAGTATTGTGGATCGGCTGCTCCACCGGTCCGTTTATCGTATCCTTCAAAGCCCTTGTAACGCGGATTCCTAAGGTTATGGTACCTGCAAGCCAAATCAGAGCGATAATTACCATAACAACGATTCCGCTGATATCCTTCTTTCTTTTGCGCCTTGTTCCTTTTATTTCCTGAAACAAAGATGATAAAATGATAATAGCCACCGTCGTCGCCAAAATAAACAGGCACAGGCATACCGAAAAAGCACCAAGCGGTAGCGCACGGTCGTCCGGTAACAGCTTATTCGCGATAATACTTGCAATAATGATGAGAAGGATGGCAATCCCTTCTCCAATCCAAACTTTTTTCATGATGTACTCCCCATAATTATAATTTTTCTCTATCGTAATACTGAAGTATTTCAAGGCCGGTTCCGCAATACGGATAGTTACAAGCGTTTCAACTCCGGATTCTCTCCGGTATACATATCCAGTCTGTGAATTTGAAACTTTAACGCTTCCGGTTCCTCACAGCCCAAGAACCGTGCAAATGCCTCCATTACCAGTTCCGGCTTAATATTGTCGGCACTGCCGGCGGATACACGTAAAAGTACGGAAAACAAGCCTTTTTCCGCACAAAGAGCCTTCTGTTCTGCAGCAAAGTCCGGAATTTCCGGAACTTCATAAAAAGTATGGTCGTTCTTATGTGTTGCTACCGTAGGTAAAGAGGCGGTTGTTCCCACCGCAGTATCGTACAAAAACGGCTTCAAATCAATGCTTGTCTCGGAATTGGACTTCTTTACTTTTTTAATCACGGAAATACTTTCCTGTCCAATAAAACGCACCCAGGCCTCGTTTAACTCTTCGAAAGACTTTGTTCCGAGGAACGTATCATTCTCCCTAACCGTCACCAAATAATCCGCCGCCGTTACCAAAGACATGGCTGTTTCTCTTTTTCGACCGTTTTCCGGGTCAGGAAGAATATGGGAGGAAAGCACCGTAAAGCCCTCCACCATGGCCGTATTTAATGCGTCTACAATCTCCTGCGGTGTATACTCTGCCGTAAGCTCCATGTCCATATATTCGCCTTCACTGGTAATGCCTACACCAAGCGGTGACGCAAAGGACATTATCTGATGCGGGTGGAACCCCTGGGAATAAGCGATTTTCAGTCCCGAACGGCGGACTGCCTTCTGGAAATAACGCAGTACATCCAGGTGTCCGATGAATTTTACCGCACCGTATTTTGCAAAACGTACTCTGACATTCATAAAAAGTCTCCTTCTCTATCCTTTAACAATCCGGGATTAAAACCTCATTTGAAATGCTCTCGCCTGCTTCATTCCGCGGCTCATAGCATACGCCACCGTGGAACTGTGCCGCACCGCAACCTGCGCAACCCTTACGACAGTTCGGAGTAACGATTCCCTGCTTACTCCTTTCATACTCTCTGTATAAAAAGCTTCTGGAAATACCTGCATCAATGAAATCCCACGGAAGTAATTCGTCCTTATCACGTTCTCTGGAGGTGTAAAAATCAAGGGAAAGTCCTGTCTTTTCAAACTGACTCATCCAGATATCGTTTCTAAAATATTCGGACCAGGAATCAAACAAGCATCCATCCTTATAAGCGCCTTCAATCAATGCTGCACAACGTCTGTCACCACGGGCAAATACACCCTCAAGCATGGTGACGTCCGTATCATGCCAGTTGTACTTGATACTCTTGGCGTTTAACTGCTCCTTAATGGCACCGGAAAGCACCTTTCTGGCGTCCATAAATTCCTCTGCCGTGGCCATGCGTACCCACTGGAACGGAGTAAACGGCTTCGGTACGAAGAAGGAGGTGCTGGTGGTAATCTGTACCTTTCCCTTACGCTCCGACTTCGGAATGGTATCATAATAGGTCTTTGCAATCTCGTTAGAAAGCTCCGCAATGGCCTTAATATCCTCTTCCTGTTCATCCGGCAGACCCAGCATGAAATACAACTTCACCTTATTCCAGCCGCCCTTAAAGGCTTCCGTAGCACCGGCAAGGATTACGTCCTGTGTCAGTCCTTTATTAATCACATCACGCATCCGCTGACTGCCTGCCTCCGGCGCAAAGGTCAGACTGGACTTGGTAATATCCTGCACCTTATTCATTACATCCAGGGCAAAGGCATCGATACGCAGGGACGGCAGGGAAATATTCACTCCGTCGTTTTGGAAGGTATCGATTAAGTAATAAACCAGCTCCTTTAAACAGGAATAATCGCTGGAGCTTAAGGAAGACAAAGAAATCTCCTCGTGTCCCGTGGAACGAAGCATTTTCGTTGCCAAATTCTTTAAAAACTCCACATTACGCTCGCGAATCGGGCGATATAACATACCCGCCTGACAGAACCGGCAACCTCTGATACAACCACGCTGAATTTCCAGCACCACACGGTCCTGAATAGCACGGATAAACGGAACCAGTGGCTTCTCAGGGTAATAGGTATCGGAAAGCTCCATCTCTACCTGCTTGCGGATGGTCTTTTTTGCATGAACATTGTTCGGCTCAAAGGAGGCCAAAGTACCGTCCTCATTGTAAGTTACATCATAAAACTGCGGCACATACATACCCTCGATATCCGCCACAATCTCAAGGAATTCAAGGCGGCTACCGCCCTTTGCCTTATGCTCTTTGTACTTGTCCAAAATCTCGTTATAAACAGTCTCACCTTCACCCAAATAGAAGAAATCAAAGAAATCCGCCAAAGGCTCCGGATTATACGCACACGGACCTCCGCCGATGACAATCGGGTCCTCTTCCGTACGGTCGCTGGCATGAAGCGGAATCCCGGCAAGGTCCAGAATCTGCAAAATATTGGTATAACACATCTCGTACTGGAGCGTAATTCCGAGAAAATCAAAGTCCTTAAGAGGCTCCTGTGACTCTAACGCAAACAGCGGGATGTTTTGTTCTCTTAAAATCTTGTCCATATCCGGCCACGGGGAATACACACGCTCACAGTATGTATCCTCTCTCCGGTTAAACATATCATATAAAATTTGAATACCGAGATGAGACATACCTACCTCGTACACATCCGGAAAACACATGCAGAACCGGATATCCACCTCTCGCGGATTTTTACGAACCATATTTACTTCCCCGCCGATGTAACGTGCCGGCTTATCCACCGCCATGAGAATGTCATCGGACAGAGCTAATTTACGAGTAAAAGTTGTATCTGACATTTTATCCTCCAAATTCAAAGACTATCGACAGTATAGCACAAAATCTCCCTCGCGTAAAGAATAAGAATATGTCGGATTTTTTGTTGAATTTCTCTTCGGTTTACGGTATACTTGTTGTATGTGAAAAACAGTGTGTTTTATTCGCTTTTTCCTAAAACAGAAAATTGGAGGTTTGTTACTATGCCGTGGTGTCCGAATTGTAAAACGGAATATCGTGAAGGGATTACTCATTGTGCCGATTGTAAGGTAGAATTGGTGAATGAATATAAGGATGTTGTACTGAAAAATGCAACTGCTCTGCTGGTTCAGGTGGAAACGGAGCAAAAGGATTTTGTGACTAAGTTACAAAAGTTTTTGGAGTATTCCGGAATTACTTCCGCTACTTTGGAGGAGGAAGGATTTACCGGTGTTTATGTGGTGCCGGAGGAGTTAAATAAGGCAAAGAAATGCTTTAAGGCCTTTTATTCCGTAGAAACGGAACGTGTAATGCAGCAGGCAGCCGAAGCTGCGTTTATGAAAGGCAAGGAATTTGATTATTTCGGAGATGATGACGAAGAAGATGCCGATGAAGAATCGGCACGTGATCTTTTGAATGCGGATGATGAGGATGCGGAAAGCGTGGAAGAACGTGCTGCCGCTAAGTATGTCAGTGCAGCTTCTCGCTATGAGGATTATCGTACCTCCGGTATCACTTTTACCGTATTGGGCGGCTTAGGTGTGATTTTTGCAGTGCTGAATTTTATGGAGGTTTTCACCCTGTTCGGATCTACCTTCTCTTCTGTTGTGTTATTTGTGATGTTCGGTATTTTCCTGGCACTTGGTATCTTCTCTTTTGTGAAGGCCGGTAAATTAAAGGAAAGTGCGGAAATTGAAAACAAGACCGTTGCAGAAGCAAAGGAATGGATGGAAAAGAATTTTTCTAAGGATATGTTAAATGATCTTTCTGTCGGTTCCGAGGATGAGGTAACTTCGGAAGAACTCCTCTACATAGAGCGCGTGGATCAGCTGGTAAAGCGACTTCTTGACGCATTTCCGGGTCTGAAGCACTCTCTTGCGGAACAGTTGGTAGAGGAATTCTTCGGTTAGTTTAACGTGATTTTGTATTTAGGTTTCCGGGTCTGCAAACAGCTCACGGATTTCCTCCTCCGTCAATTTGTTTAAGAAGGTTTCCCCTGCTTCAATGACGGCGTTGAACAAATCCTGTTTCTTTTGCTGCAACCGGAATATCTTTTCTTCAATGGTACCTTTGGTGAGAAGCTTAATGACATGTACATTCTTCTCCTGTCCGATACGATGGGCACGGTCGGAGGCCTGGTCTTCCACCGCAGGGTTCCACCAAGGATCAAAATGAATGACTGTGTCGGCGCCGGTTAAGTTAAGACCGGTGCCGCCTGCTTTTAAGGAGATTAAAAACAGGTCTCCTTCTCCCGCATTAAAACGTTTTACAAAATCTCTACGCTCTGCCGGCTTGGTGGCTCCGCATAAGTAAAAGAACGGAATCTCCGCCTCGGTCAGGGCGTCTTTTAATAATTCAAGCATGGTTGTAAACTGGGAAAATACAAGGATACGGTGTCCGTTTTCCCGCAGCTCGTCCATAATCTGTAAGAAAAGGGATACTTTTCCGCTTCCGCCCTCGTAATTTTCCAGAAACATCCCCGGATGACAGCAAATCTGACGCAGACGTGTCAAGGCTGCCAAAATCTGCATACGGCTCTTTTCGAAACCCACGCGGGAAATTTCGTCGGAAATCTCGTTGCGTGCCTGTGCGGCGTAGGACAGATACAGCTTTCTCTGCTCCTCAGTAAGCTCCGTTACCAGTTTTGTTTCAATCTTATCCGGAAGTTCCGCCAGTACATCTTTTTTCATACGGCGCAGTAAAAACGGCTTGATTCTGCGGCTCAACTGCTGTAAAACGGCGTTTTCTCCCTTGGAGGCAGGACGCTCGAATCGTTTTGCGAATCTTGTGTAAGAGAACAAATACCCCGGCATGATAAAGTCAAAAATGGACCAAAGCTCCGATAAGGAATTTTCAATCGGTGTACCGGTCAGGGCAAACCGGGTCTTTGCATGCAGTCCCTTTACGGAGCGTGCATTTCCGGTCATGGCATTTTTGATAAATTGTGCTTCATCGATAAATACGGTATGGAACTGCTTTTCGCTGTAGTATGCCAAATCTCTGCGAAGAAGCGGATACGATGTAATATACAAATCACAATCTCCGGCTTCTGTCAGGTACGCTCTTCGATCCTCCGGTGTTCCCTGAATGATTTTTACACGCAGGTGAGGAGCATAGGTCTCCACCTCGTCCAGCCAGTTGTATACCAGGGAGGTCGGACAAACCACAAGAAACGGTGTTTCGGAAAAATGTTCCGTCTTCAGTAAGGATGCCATATAAGTAATGGCCTGTAAGGTCTTACCCAGTCCCATATCATCCGCCAATATGCCGCCGAATCCGTTATCGGAAAGCATGCGAAGCCAGGAAAAGCCTACCTTCTGATAGCCCCGCAGCTCGATTTGAATGTTTTCCGGTACCGTATAATTTTGTGCCTCCGGGTCGTGGAGCTTTGCGAGGAAAGCGGAGAAATTTTTGCCTCTTGTCACCTCAAACCCGTACTCCTGCGGCGCAGCGTCCAGATAAACCGCGTGACTTTTGGAAATCTTTAATACACCGTTTTTATCAAAGTCACGGTAGGATAAATTCATATTATCCAAAAGCTCGGCTGCTTTAACAAACATATCGTCCGTTAAATCCAGGAAGCTGCCGTCGTTTAAGCGATGATAGGTCTTCTTCTGACGGTAAGAATGGAAAATCGCACGAAGTTCCTCGCCGGAAATATCATCGTACTGAAACTCTACCTTTAAGAAATCTTCTCCCGGCGGCATGGAAATGCCCATGTGTGCCGAAGTATTCCGGCGCAGACGCATTTTTGCAAAGGTATCCGAGGAAAACAGTTCCGCATAAGCGGAAAGGTCGGATAACCCCTCTGTCAGCAGGGTGTAAATGCCGTCCTCCTGCTTCAGCAAAAAGAAACCGTTATGAGGCTCGAAACCATACATAGACAGTGCGGTACACACCTCTTCTTCCTTCTCTTTTTCCCGCACCAAAATATACCCGCCCTTTAAGTTCGGGGAGTCAAACATATTGAATTCATGGTCGCCGTACACAAAGGATACCTTTGCCTGTACGCCGTCATGGAATAAATCAAAGAAAATCTTCGCGGAAAACGGCAGGGTCAGGTAACGGTCCTGTACCTCCTCCGGAATTTCTACCTGCATGGAATCGTGAATGACCGGAAGTACATGCTCCAAAAAGGCGTCACGCTCGCCCTCTTCAAATACAAGGGCTTCTTTATCTTCACCCAAACTGGAATAAAACGGCAGGTAAGTCTTCATGAATCTTGCATCCGGCAAATAAAGTGCATTGTCCCGTAACAGAAGGGAACCGTCCGCGGTAATCGGAACCACTTTTTCGCTTTCCTTGTAATCCATGGTCAGGAAATCCTTCTGCATGGTAATGTCATATTCAATCATCGGATTGCCCTTTACAAAGCGTATCCCTTCCAGCTCCGTTCCGGATAATATTAACGAATAGGTAAGCCCCTTGCACTGGGACAAAATCTTGGCAAGAAGTCTTCGGTTTAACTGGATTTTGGCCTTTTGGAACAGCTGCATACTGCCGGAACCGTCCAATACTTCTAAGATTTCCAAATATGCCAAAAGTTCCTGTAAAAGCCGCTCCGATGCATGATCAAAGCTGCTTTCATTCGGCAAATAACAGAACTCTTTCCCGAGAATAATGCTCTTTTTCTCTTTGTAATCCATTAAGAAACGCTTTAACATCTGGACGCGGTACATTTTGGTACTGCCCACACGAAGGGATAAATACACCGGATCTGCGTCGGTACGGAGCAATCCCGGAATTTCGATACAGGGCTCGATATGATAAATGTCTTTGTCGTAATCCGGCTCTCCGGCATCTACAAAATACCGGATAATCCGCCCTGCTCTTGCATCTGCGGAAGCCGGTGCGGTACCGCTTTTCTTTTCCTTCTGCTCCAGATACTGCTGTAAATATAAAAGTGCCGCTACGGAATGCTTGCAGGCGCCTTTCTGGCTGTACATGGCCGGACAATTACAAGAAAACTCCACATCCTGCTCCGGGGTCTCTTCCACCGTGACCCGGTATTTCTGGTTTCCCTGGACCGTAAAAGTATATAATTTCTTGTTTTTTGCGCATGCGGCATGAATCACGCGCTTCTCCTTAAAGTAGGCAAGCCCGCGTTGAAATACCGCTTCGTTGGCGGCAAGATTTTGAATTTTACTTCTGGAAAGTCGTATCATAGCAGCACCTCGCATAAACAAGTGATTCACCGTAACAATTCATTATAACACGGAATTTAACGGTTTTCCATAGTATTTTTATAAAAAACACTTGAATTTTAGAAAAAACAGTATTACAATTAAGCCCGCATAAAGGAGGATATTTCAAATGAAACCGAAACTGTTCAGTGTTTTGAAACACTACAATGCAAAACAATTTTTCTTAGATATGAAAGCCGGTATTATTGTGGCGATTATTGCTCTTCCGCTGTCTATTGCATTTGCGCTCGGCTGCGGTGTTTCTCCGGAAAAGGGCATTTATTCCGCGATTATTTCCGGTATTATTGTAGCACTCTTAGGCGGTAGCCGTGTACAAATTACCGGACCGACGGGTGCGTTTATTGTCATTACGCAGTCTGTTATCACCGGTTACGGTACCCAGGGCTTAATCATCGCAACGATTATGGCAGGTGCTATGCTGGTTTTGTTCGGTGTCTTCCATCTCGGAAAGCTGATTAAGTTTATTCCGTCTCCCATTACCATCGGATTTACGGGCGGTATTGCTATTACCATTGCAACACTTGAAGTAAAGGACTTTTTAGGATTTGAAATCGCAAAGATGCCGACGTCCTTTCTTGGCAAATGGAGTACCTATATCACAAATTTCAAAAATATTAATTGGCAGGCACTGGTACTTGGTCTGGTAAGCATTGTGATTTTGGTAATCTGGCCGAAAATCAACAAGACCATTCCGAATTCCTTTGTGGCACTTGTAATCGGTACCGCCGCTACATATTTTCTGAAGCTTGATGTTGCACTCTTAGGTGATATTCCGAAGACTATTTCTATTGCAAAAATCGAAGGCGTACAGTTTGATGATTTGTTTCATTTGATGTCTCCGGCCTTTACCATAGCGATTTTAGTTGCTATGCAGGCGTTGTTATCCGCAGTTGTAACCGACGGCATGATTCACAGTAAACATAAGCCGAATGCGGAACTTCTCGGGCAGGGTGTGGCCAATATTGTCCTCGGTTTGTTCGGCTGTATTCCGGCAACCGGTGGTGTGGCACGTTCCATTGCTAACGCTAAGAACGGTGGACGTACCCCGATTGCACTTGTGTTCCATAGTGTAACTTTGCTTGCAATGCTGTTGTTCGGTATGCCGCTTATTAAACTTGTGCCGCGCCCGGTTCTGGCTGCCATTCTGTTGGTGGTATCCTACAATATGTTTAATGTAAAGGCATTCCTAGCCTATCGCAAGGCCCCGAAGTCCGATGCCATCGTGCTCATCACTTCCTGTGTGCTGACCTTTGCCTTTGACCTTGTCATTGCAATCGAAGTAGGTATTGTTCTCTCCTGCGTGCTGTTCATGAAACGTATGTCCGATGTTACCGATGTATCCGGTTGGAAATATGTACGTGATACCCATCTTCCGGAGGAAGAAAACGATCCGGAGCATATTTCCTTAAAGGAAGTTCCGGAAGGTACGGAAGTGTTCGAGGTAAACGGTCCGATGTTCTTCGGTGCGGTAGATAAACTGCTCCGTTTAAAGCATCAGACCATGAAAAAGGATACCAAGGTGGTAATTATTCGTATGCGTGGCGTTCCGGCTATCGATGTTACTGCGATGAATGCCTTAAAGGATGTCACCAAGGACTTAAAGGAATACGGAATTACCGTTATCTTCTCTCATGTCCTGGAACAACCGCGTTCCATTATGGAAAAGAACGGTTTTATTGCAAAAGTAGGTGCGGACAATTTCTGTGAAAACATTGATGCTGCGCTGGAACGTGCAAATGCACTGATATCCGCAAAGAATGCTATGGAAGAGGCTGCTGCAACGGTATAGTTTATGAATACGTTATTGCATTACTTAAAACGTTTTTGTCAGTGCATCGCCTGAGAAAAAACGGCCCAATAGTTGATTCCAATAATACTGAAAATCTACCGGTACAACCGTTTCGGCGGTTTGTATCGGTATTTTTTTTATACATTCTCCGTCGATTGCGATAACAAGCTCTCCCACAATTGTCCCCGATTCCACCGGTGCAATCAGCCTGTTTACGGAAAACTCCGTACAACAGGTAATCTCCTCGTCTCCGGTCCGAAGCAGTGAAAACTCCTTCGCCTGTTGCAGGGCATCCGGATTATAGGAAAGAGTTACGGAGCTTTTTTGCCCCTGTCCCACCAAAAGCATCGGCAGGTCCGGTAAAGATGCCGTATCATCTAACAAAGGAAGCTTTGTGAAATGTTCCAAACCGTAATTCATTAAAAGCATGGTATCGTTCCATTTGTAGGTTTTGTGAGGCGGCCAGCCGCTTGCCAGTACCACACTGATGAAAAGTCTGTCATCACGCTCTAACGCCCCCACAAAGCAATATCCGGCCTTTCCGGTAAAACCGGTTTTTACTCCGATAGCACCGTCCATCATGGTCAGAAAGGCATCCTTGTTGTTGACGGTAAAGCTGCGTCCTTTCGTCAGCTCCGAAAAAGTATGGGACGCCGTAGTCGTAATTTTACGGAATTCCTCCTGCTTTACCGCATAAGCTGCAATTTTAGCCAAATCGACAGCGGTAATGCCGTGCCCCTCCGCATCCAGTCCGTTGGGTGTCACAAAATTGGCGGAATAGGCACCCAGAGCCTTTGCTTTGGCATTCATCAAGGACGCAAAGCCTTCCACACTTCCTCCCACATGTTCCGCCAGGGCTACTGCCGTATCGTTATGGGATTCTAACATGAGAGAATAACACAAATCTCCCACCGTATACTGCTCTCCGGTATTCATGTTAAGCTGCACATCCGGCTGTTTTGCGGCGTTTTGGGACACGATAACGATATCTGTCGGTTCTGTATGCTCCAATACAACCAAAAGCGTCATAATCTTTGTGGTACTTGCCATAGGAAGCACCTCGTAGCCGTTTTTCTCATATAGCACCCGTCCGGCGTCTCCGTCGTAAAGTACGGCGGAATAAGCATGTAAGTCCCCGACAGCAGGGGTATCTGCCAATACCGAAATTGTGTTTGAAAATTGCACTGCCATACTTATCAGTACCGTAAACGCAAAAAAGAAACCCATCCGCCGATGCGTTCCTTTTTTTGTTTGATAATGATTCATTTTATGTACATGACAGGTTCTTTGTTCCTTTGCTTTGCGCGTCCGAATGTTCATTCCGTTCCCCGAAAACAGCTCTTTTTCAAAGGATATGCGGTATAGGCGCAAAATAATTCTATAAAAGCTACGCTACTGCTGTATAAAGCGTTCGGAATAATATTAGATTTCCAAGGACAACTGCATTTCTTCTTCTACCTCGAGCTTGAAATCCTCTACCTTTTCCGGATTGATGACCGGCAAATCATCCAGGGAAACCAGTCCGAAGCAGCGTAAAAACTCTTCTGTCGTACCGAACAAAATCGGACGGCCCGGTGCATCCAGACGACCAACCTCCTGAATTAAATTATACTCTACCAGTTTATTGACCGCATGGTCGCAGGAAACGCCTCGGATTGCTTCGATTTCCTGACGGGTAATAGGTTGCTTATAGGCAACAATAGACAAGGTTTCCAGTAAAACCTCCGTCAATACGTGCTTTTTCGGTACATGGGCAATCTTAATAATAGACTCGTACATAGACGATTTGGTACACATCTGGAACGAACCGTCCAGCTCGATAATCTGAATGCCGCGATCGTCTGCTTCGTAGCGGTCCATCATATTCCGCAGTACTCTGCGTACCGTGTCCACATCATGCTCCAATGCCGTAGCCAGGCGGTCTACCTCCACAGCTTCACCCATGGTAAATAAAATAGCTTCTAATTGTGCTTCCAACTCTTGTAACTCCATGATTTCCTCCGATTAAAAATCCGAATCTTCGAAGTCAATGATATCCTCCGCTAAGTATTCGATTTCGATTTCATCAAAAATTTCTTCCTGCACTACGTGCATTCTGCCGATTTTCATCAGCTCAAGTATACATAAAAATGTTACGACAACATCCATCTTGTCATACTGTTCCATCAACAGTGCGCGGAAGGAAAAACGCTTGTTGGCAAGGGCGTACTCCTGAATTTCCCGCATCTTTTTCGACATGCTGACTTCTTCTTTTTCGATACGACCGAATTTGCTTCGTACCGGGTCGATTTTCTCTACCTGCTTTTTCATCACCGATTCGAAAATCGAGTGTAGCTTTTGCAGGGTCAAATCCGACAATAATGCCTGAGTATCGATAGGCTCCTTGTAATCCGCGATTTCCGGCGGAAGGTTCGCCTCCTTAAACAACACTCGTCCTGCGTCCAATTGGCGGTCAGAAAGCTCCAAAGACGCATATTTGTACATTTTGTACTGCAATAAGCGCTCTACCAGCTCCTGACGCGGATCTACCGGCTCTTCCGTGTTCTCCGGCTCCTCTTGAGGAAGCAGCATCTTGGACTTAATGTTAAGCAGTGTGGCTGCCATAACCAGAAACTCACTCATGATTTCCATGTCCTGTTCCTGCATCTGTCTGATATAGTCCATATATTGCTCTGTGATTTCCACAATCGGAATGTCGTAGATATTTATTTTGTTTTTTTCGATGAGGTGCAGCAATAAATCCAGCGGCCCCTCAAATTTTTCCAACGTAACGGACAAACTCATAGTTATTTCCTCGTTTTTGTATTGATGATACAATATTCTATCCGGTTAAACAAACGTGCCGGCAGGGAATGGGAACCGATTCCGGCGCTTACGACCATTGTAGAATCTCCTTCTTTATAGCAACCGCGGGTATAAGGCGGCAAATAAAGCTGAGGAGAAATCAAACCGCCCACCACCGGTAACCGGATAATGCCTCCGTGATTATGCCCGGACACCACAAGGGGCGCAAGCTTCGCGTAGGCCGGAAAATGATCCGGAAAATGTGCCAAAAGTACGGTGCTTTCCGGGTGTTCGATAAAAAGCTCCTCTGTCGCCCTTAGCGGCAGCTCCTGCCGTTTTCTTTTATAATAATACTCGTGCTTAAGGGTCAAGCCTGCAAATTCAATATTCTTCCCCCGTAGAACAAGAGAAACCGTCTCGTTATCAAGGAACGAAATCCCCATATCTTCCACGGTATTACGATATGCTTCAAACTGCTCCGGGAAATAGGCACGAAGCCGTTCTTCATGGTTTCCCATACCGTATACCACCGGTGCGATTTCGGTTAGTTTCTTTAAAAAGGCCGGAACGCGTCGGTTTTCTTTTTTGCCGTACTTGCTGATCATGTCGCCGGCCAATAAAATCACATCCGGTGCTTCCTTCTTTAACTGTCGGAGTACCCGGGCATTGTTGCAAATCAAAGGATTGCAGTGTAAATCGGAAAGCATAAGAATCCGCAGACCGGATAATCCTTCCGGTACCTCTGCGTCATATTCTCTTCTTACCGGCACGCCGTGTTCCGCAAGCTGATATATCGTTGCACCGATTGCCACTGCCGCCGTACCGAGAAAAAAAAGACTGCTGCGTTTCATTTACACACCTCCCGTCCCATAAAAATCCACATGTAATTCCTGTGATTTCTTCACTTCTCTATCATACTTTATTTTTGAGGTTGTGTCAATGAAAGTTTCTCTCCGTTTTCAGGTTCGTTCACACGAATTTCAGTTGGTTGCTTCGCTTCTTTTGCGCCGAAAAATAAGTCTTTGCATTTTAAAAAGCTGGTTCCGAAGCTTAATTTTTTTACCTCTTCCCTACAGATGATATCAACACTTCCCAATGACGTTCCGTTTAAGCTGTAGCGGTATTCTCCCACCACATCCCCTTTTGCTAAAGGTGCCTGTATTTTGTCTTTTAAGACGATTTCACGCTTAATTGCGGACAAATCCTCTCCGGCGGTAAAAACGTGGCTGAATTCGGATTTTAAGGCAACTGCAACGGTCTTCTCACACCCTTTTTTTACCTCAATCTCCGTAAGCGTGAACTCTGCCTCATCATCCCGGTATACGGTACACTTTGCAAAGCCGTAATCAAGTAAGGCCGCCGCTTCCCGGAACCGTGTCTTTGTATCCGGTGCCGCCAGTACCACCGCCACCAGCTTCACACCGTTTCGCTCCGCTGTAGCGGAAAGACAATACTTTGCCTCATCGGTGGAGCCGGTTTTCAACCCCGTAATGCCGTTGTATTGCTTCAACAACTTGTTGGTATTGGCAAGTCCGAATTCGCTGCTTCCACGCCGTGTCGTATGAATAATGGTATCCATCCAGGTAGTGGTATACTTCGTAATCCACGGATGATTTTTCATTAATTCCGCCGACATCAATGCCACGTCCCGTGCACAAGACACATGTCCGGTCACATCCAGACCGCAGCAATTGTGAAATGTAGTGTTGTTCATTCCAAGCTCCTTTGCTTTTGCGTTCATCATCTCCACAAAAGCCGCTTCACTGCCGGCCAAATGCTCCGCCATGGCCACACAGGCATCATTCGCGCTGGAAATACTGATGCATTTTATCATGGTTTCCACGTTTTGGGTTTCCCCCGGCTCCAAAAACACCTGGGAACCGCCCATGGACGCCGCATATTCGCTGACGGTTACGGTATCCGTCAGTTTCAGTTTTCCGGAATCTATTGCCTCCGCAATAAAAAGTAAGGTCATAATCTTGGTTACACTGGCAATGGGACGCGCCTTGTCTGCTTCTTTTTCCGCAATAACAGTACCGGATTCCGTTTCCATCAGGATAACCGATTCCGAAGTAAGTGAAAGTCCTTCAGGGACATTGACAGCAAGACTTTCTGTATCGTTTTCATTTAAAACATCCGCTGACGTGTCCGCTATCGAAACATCCTCTCCTTCCGGAATTCCTCCCGCCGATACGCTTACGGTTCTTTCTAACGGTAAAAGAATCGTTTCCGCCAAAAGAAAAACAGAAAGGATACCGGCAAGTGCGCGTACTGCCCGTATCCCTTTTCCTGTTTTGTTTTGCGTTTTTAATTGGTTCTTATTCATTGTAACGCTCCGAAACATCTCTTTTTACAAGATATTCGGAAAAGCCTAAACTATGACTGTTCCACTACACCTAAAATATGCGGCGCCGGTGAAACCGGTGTCTGTCCGATGACAATCGCCTTTTGCAGGCGTTCGATTGCAGCGGAAAGCTTCTCCTTGTCATTGGCATGAAGCACCGCAACGGTATCTCCCGTATTTACTTTAGCGCCGATTTTTTTCTCGAACACAATGCCTACGGTCAGGTCAATCTCACTCTCTTTCGTCTCTCTTCCGCCGCCCAGAACAAGGGAAGTCAGACCGATTTCTTCCGTATTCATGCCGGAGATAAAGCCCTCTGTCTGTGCCTTTACCTCGTAGGTCAGGCTTGCCTTCGGGAATCGGTCCGGTTCGTATACATAGCGTTTATCACCGCCCTGAGCCTCCACAAACTCGGCAAGCTTTGTCAGCGCAGTACCGGAACGAATTGTTTCCGCCAGAAGGTCTTTCGCCTCCGGAACGGAAGTTACCCTGCCCGCTCCCAATAACATATAAGAAGCCAGTGTCATACAGGCATCATTTAAATCCTCCGGTGCTCTGCCATTTAAGGCTTCGATTGCCTCTTTGACTTCTAAAATATTTCCCACCGCAAAGCCTAACGGCTGATTCATATCGGAAATTACCGCATAGGTTTTTCTGCCGGCACCGTTACCGATGCGTACCATGGTTTCCGCCAGTTTTCTGGCATCTTCATAGGTTTTCATAAAGGCGCCGCTTCCGGCCTTTACATCCAGCACAATGACATCGGAGCCCGCCGCCAGTTTTTTACTCATAATACTGCTCGCAATTAAGGAAAGCTGATCCACCGTGGCGGTAACGTCACGAAGTGCGTACAGTTTTTTATCCGCCGGAGCCAAGTCTGCGGTCTGGCCGATGATCGCCAATTTCATTCGATTGACATTTTCGATAAATTTGTCGTTGGAAATGGATACGGAAAATCCCGGAAAACTTTCCAGTTTGTCAATGGTACCGCCGGTATGCCCCAAGCCCCGTCCGGACATTTTTGCCACCGGAACGCCGAGAGACGCTACCATGGGACCTAAAATCAGAGAGGTCTTGTCTCCTACGCCGCCGGTACTGTGCTTGTCTGCTTTCATTCCGTGAATCGCCGACAAATCAAGCATTTCTCCGCTTTCCGCCATGGCCATGGTAAGGGAAAGGGTCTCCGCCTCGTTCATGCCGTGAAAGCACACCGCCATAAGGAATGCCGACATTTGATAGTCCGGAATCTCTCCCTTTGTGTATCCGTTTACCAGAAAACGAATTTCCGCATCCGTCAAAGCATTGCCCTGTTTCTTTTTTGTAATTAAATCATACATTCGCATCGTTTTTGCCACTCCTTCAGTCTTCCGTTTTCTATTGAAACCATATAAAATCTCACACGATAATTTCAAACTTCTATAATATAATATTAGTTTACCATATTCGAAAATATTCCGCAATACGCCTATTGACACAGCTTTCCACAAGTTTTATAATGTCCTTTGTATATTGAAATAAACGTTTTTATGATAAAACACATAACATACCGCTATGCATTTTGTCAGGAAAGGACCTGCTATGAGTTTCACAAAAATCAGAGAAGTAATTTCTCCGGAAGTATTAAAGGATTTGTACCCGCTGTCTGCGGAAGCAACTGCGGTAAAAGCAGCTCGTGACGAGGAAATGAAGAAGATTTTTTCCGGAGAATCCGATAAGTTTATTGTTGTTATCGGTCCGTGTTCCGCAGATAACGAAACTGCGGTGTTAGATTACATCCATCGTTTGGCAAAAGTACAGGAGCAGGTCGCTGATAAGTTGTTCCTGGTTCCGCGTATTTATACCAACAAGCCGCGTACCACCGGCGAGGGTTATAAAGGAATTGCCCATCAGCCGAATCCGGAACAGGCTCCGAATATGCAGGAAGGTTTGATTGCGGTTCGTAAGATGCATTTGCATGCTTTGGAGGAGACCCATCTTACTGCTGCGGATGAGATGCTTTACCCGGAAAATTGGCCGTATCTGGATGATATTCTCTCCTACGTTGCGGTAGGTGCCCGTTCCGTAGAGGATCAGCAGCATCGTCTGGCAGTCAGCGGTATGGATATTCCGGCCGGTATGAAGAACCCGACCAGCGGTGATTTCTCTGTTATGTTAAATTCCGTAACCGCAGCCCAGCACTCCCACTCCTTCCTGTTCCGTCAGTGGGAGGTACAGACCACCGGTAACCCGTATGCACATTGTATTTTACGCGGTGCCGTAAACTCTCATGGTCAGAGCATCACCAACTACCACTACGAGGATTTAGTCCGTCTCCTGTCCATGTATGCAGACCGTCCGCACCTTAAGAATCCTGCGGTTATCGTAGATGCCAACCACAACAACTCCAACAAGAAGTTCGGGGAGCAGCCGCGTATCGTATCCGAAATCTTACACAGCCGTAAGGTAAATCCGGATGTGGCAAGCTTTGTAAAGGGTGTTATGGTAGAAAGCTACATTGAAGAGGGCTGTCAGAGAATCGGTGAGCACATTTACGGCAAGTCCATTACCGACCCGTGCCTGGGCTGGGATGATACCGAAAAGCTGCTCTACACCATGGCAGAACGTGTATAAAAATCAAAGCCCGTCCCTAAGCTCTGGGATGGGCTTTTTTGTACATCTCCGGCACCGACTGGGTCTGGCGCTCAAAGTTCATGGCCGCAGACAGACGCTTGGTTCCGAGGAGCTGGTGGACTCCCGCGTAGGAAGCACCGTTGCTCATTAAATGGTTTATCATGGAATTTCGCAGGATACGGGGCGTAATGTTCGGTAATCCTGCTTTTTTTGTATATTCGGTAATTCGCTTAAAGAACCCCTGCCTTGTCATTTCTTCCCCGGATTTATTGTAAAATAACAGCTCCGGGTCCGAGTCCTGTTTCCGTAACGTTTCTCTTCCGCTCTCTAAATAGGCTTCCAGTGCGTCACAAGCCGGTTGGCCCAAAGGAAGTACCCGGTTCTGCTCTCCTTCACTTACAAGAAGAACTTTATATTTTAATTGAATTTGAGAAAGCTTTAAGGCAAGCAGGGAATTCAGATGAATGCCGGTGGCATACAACACCTCTAACATGGCCCGGTCCCGGAGTCCCTTCGGCGTATCGTTATCCGGTGCTGCCAGTAAGGCTTCCAGTTCGTTTAAGGAAATAATCTCCTGCTGTGCCGGGTCCGCTTTCGGTGCTTTGATTCGTTCCGCCGGGTCATCCTTTAGGATTCCCTTTTTCGTTAAATAATCAAAAAAACTGTGGATGCTGGAAACCAGTCGCACAATGGAGGAGGCTTTCAGTCCCTCCCGTTCCGCGGAAAGAATAAAGGAATTTAACTGAGTTTCCGTTATTTGTTCCACGGTAGCGACGCCGTTTCCGCGCAAATAGTTTACCATTCGTTGCAAATCCGATCGATAGGCAAGCATGGTGTTTTCGGAAACCTGCTTTTTCTCTTTTCTATACTCACAAAACGTCTGTATATAAGCCTCCATCCACGCCCTCCTTTCGGCAGAACAACTTGCTACATTTGTGCTATTCTTATGCTCGTTTCTGTTCCAACGTTACATCTCTTTGTTTCTTTTTTGTTCCTGATAAGCAAACAAGCCCGCCACGGTCTTGGAATCGGAAATGGTTCCGTTCATAATCATCTCAATCAATTCTGTGAGCGAATACCGCTCAATGGTCACGTATTCGTTGTCATCCAGCTCCAGCTCTGCGTAGCCCGTTACCTTACAGTAAAACATATGAACCTTTTCATCGTTGTATGCCGGCGACGGCTGAATCATAAGAAGAGGCTTTGCTTCTTCGCACAAGGCGCCTGTCTCCTCACGAAGCTCTCTGATTGCTGCCGTCATCGGCTCCTCGCCTTGGTTGATTCCTCCGGCCGGCAGCTCTAAGATTTCTCCTTCCGCACCGGGACGCCATTGACGAATCATTACAATCCGTCCGTCTGCATCCTCCGCTACCATGGCTGCCGCACCGTTATGATGTATGAAATCCCAGTTCGCAAAATTACCGTTGGCAAAGGCCATGGAGTCGGTGTACATGGAAATCCAGGCTCCCTTATAGACCAACGAACGGTCAATACGCTTTATTTTCTCCATTTTATGCTCCTAAACTTTTACTTCTGCATGGAATTTACTTTATCAAAGGTCGCGATGCAAGCTTCCATTACCGCACTGCGGAATCCGTTTTCTTCCAAGGCACGGATGCCTGCAATGGTGGTTCCGCCCGGAGTACATACGTTATCCTTTAATTTTCCAGGGTGTTCGCCGGTCTCAAGCACCATCTTCGCAGCGCCAAGCACGGTCTGTGCCGTCATCTTATAGGCAGTATCTCTCGGAATGCCGCAGCAAACCGCCGCATCCGCCATCGCCTCGATAAACACATACACAAAGGCAGAGGAACTGCCGGAGGCCGGAATGGCCGCAGACTGCAAGGATTCCGGAAGCACTACATACTTGCCGAAGGAATCGAAAAAGTCACCGATGAGCTTCTTTTCCTCTGCAGAAAAATCGGACCCTTCGTCAAAGGTCACTGCAGTCATGCCTTCCCCTACCATGGCCGGGGTATTCGGCATGATACGTACCACCTTAATTTGTCCTCCGAGGGCCTCTTTTATGTAAGAAATTGTAATTCCGGCAGCTACCGTTACCACGATTGCGCCGTCCTTTACCTTTCCTTTAATCTCGGAAAGCACCGTCTCGTACACATACGGCTTAATAACCAGCACTACCATATCCGCCTGAGTAGCCAGCTCTGCATTGGTGTTACAATAGACTGCCCCTGCTGCTTTGCCTCTTTCCTTGTCAGACTCACTCATACAGGTGAAAAGAACATTCTCTCCTCCTGCTACCTTCACTGCTCCCTTTAACATCGGGTAACCCATGTTGCCCGCTCCGATAATACCGATTTTCATAGTGTTTACTTCCTTTCGTTTATATTGAAACTTTGATTTTAAATAATTACTTTAGCACATTTTAACGGATTTCTGCATGCTCCACCAGAAAATCCAGCCCCTTTTCTACCAGGAAAATGTCTTCCAATACCGGTCTGCTGTTCACCCTTAAGAATTCCTTTTTTGAAATTCCGAAGTCTTCACACATATCAGCCACATAGTAGTCGTAATCCGCCTCCGATACGGTCAGACCTTCCTCTTTTGCAACCACATAAGCCATCACAAACAGCTTTTCCCGTTCTCTTCGGTCTGCTTTGTACATGGTCAGAAGTTCTTCCTCCGTATGTTCGAACATGCCCAGATATTCTTCCCATTCGATGCCCAGAGACTCCATTTTTTCCTTTTGACGGTACATGTCTATCTTGGCTTTTTCTGTTACTACATCCTCATCTACCTGTTCTGCTTCACCGTATTTCAGCATATAGTACATGATTGCATTGGTGTAAGAAAGTTCTTCGCAGTCCTCCCGTAGCTTCCGCTTATCCTTTTCCGAAAGAACCTTGCCTTCCAGCAAAGCATCCTCTTCCATTAAGGCAATATAGCTTTCGTATTCACTTTCCGTCACCCTGTCTACCGGAATTCCCACATACCGAGGCGGCAAAGTGACAAACATGGAGTAGAATTCATAATCCACCGGCATAAGCTGATATTCCGGTCGTGTCAACATGGCATCCATGCTTTCTTCTAACTTCTTTTCACATTCCTTTAAGGCCTCCGCAGCCGGCGCATAGTCCTCTGCAATAGAAGAAAGCTTACTTTCCGCATCTTCATAGTCGCCGTTTCTCATGGAAAGCATGGCCAGGGAATAGTAATACTTCGTAAAGGCATCCTCGTATTCGGATGAATACAGGCTCTGACGATAATGAACAAATCTATAATAGTACTCTGCCTTTTCGTAGTTTTCTTCCGCCAGATACCGCTCTCCCAATGCATAGTAGCATTGGCATATTCCTGCATCCATATTCCATTGGTGAGTTTGGATTTTATCCAGAAGCTTTTCCGCTTCCTCCGGCTTTCCTGCCTCAAACAACAGCATGGCATCGCAAAACAGTATATAATCCGCGGAATCCTCGTAGTTATCGGATTTATCTAAGGCAAGAAACAGCTCCTTTGCCTTTTTATAATTCTCCGCATCCACATACCCCAATGCAGCCATATACTTTAAATCATCCGGTTCAAACTCCACGCCGGCAAACAAAGACTCCGGCAGCCCCGATGCCCGGAAACTGTCTAAAACCCCTTGCACATCCGTCTCCGCAAGCCATTCCACAAACTCAGACTCATTCTTAAACTCTACTGTATTTTTATCCTCAGGGAATGTTACTTCCCCTCCGGGAAGCATTGTCTGTTCGAAAGAAATACCAAGTAAGAGTTCGTCGCCGGCCAAAAACTTATATGTTACAGTTGATGTGTTTTCCTTAGTTTCAAAGGAAAATGAAAGATTTAAATCCTGAAATTTAAAGGATAGCTCTTTATATGCCTCCAGTTCCTCGTCCAGCTCCTTTAAAAGGTCCTTTGCTTTCCCTACCGGATACAAAGTAACGATTCCTTTTCCATTATTATGCAGTGCCGCCTTCACATCTGTTGAAAAGGTTCCTTCAAAGTAGCTTAATCCCTCGGCCAAAATCTTGAAATCACCGGCAAATTCGGATTTATTTACCGAACCGGTACCGGTAAGAGAAAGCTCTGTTCCGTCTGCTTCCAGTTCAAAGGTAAAGCCGATTTTGTTTTTCTCGCGTGGAGCTGCATAATAAAACCCGTTTTTCCGGCCTATGGACAGCTTATGCCCCACAACCGCGCCGGTTTTATCTACCCAAACGGTAATCTCGGACTCTTCATCAAAGCTTTTTAATTCTCTTGCGGAAAAACGCAATTCATTCAACGCCTTATAAATGTTGTCATACAGCTCGCCTTCATCCATAAAATGCTGACTTTCGGTAAAGGTAACAATCAGTTCTTCCAGTTCCTTATCCTGTAGCATTTCCTCCACTGCCGACTCCAATACCTTGGAAAGCTCCTCACCGTTTAATGTCGCGGTCAGCTTGGTACAGCGCATGTAAACACCTTCGGTGGAAAGAAGGGATGTTTCCTCCTCCACCTCTTTGATTTCGGAAAGCCCCGCACAATAATAGCGAAGCAGCATTGCCTCCAGTTTTTCCTTTTCCGGGAGCGTTGCGCTCCATTCCTTCAGAAATGCCATAAACTCATCCGAAGGAACAAGCATACTCTGTTCGGAATCCGTCATGGAAAACTTAATAATGTCCCCGGAAAGCTTCGGAATCTGCAGATAGCTGACGTTCTCCCAATTGTTCAGCCAGTAGGTGCCGTCAATTACTTCGTTATCGTTGATGAAGAGGGATACCTCGCTTTGCGATGTTCCTGCATCCGCTCCGCGTCCCCCGGAATATGTCATTCCCACCTTAGAAAGCGTCCCTGTCCCGGCATCCTCCTCGCCAAGAAAAAATGGCTGCAGTCCTTCTCCGAATTCCACTTCGGCAGCCCCCTCGTAAGAGAATGTTTCGCTTTCCTTTGCGGCGAATGATTCCGTCAAGCTTTCGTAAGAGGTCCCTACCACAGAAAACGCTTCCTTTGCGGAACGCTCCTCAATATAGTAAAAATACTCCTCTGGGGTACTCATAAGCTTACGAATACTGTTGGAAATGGTTCTAAAATTCCATACTCCGATACCGATGGCAACTGCACCGATACAGCAAAGGACCCCTATTATAATCTTTTTCCCTTTCATCCTCTTTCTCCTTCTATACGATACAAATATTATGACAACTTCGTGTCATTGAAAATTGTAGCACACTGCTGTTGTAAAGTCAAACAAAAGAAAAACGTACCTAACGGATTTTTCGAAAGGTACGTTTCTTTGTTCTGAATCTGTTTTAATGATTAGTTCATCCAATCCGGTTTCGGAAGCTTCGTTACATCTACCCAGACGGCCGGACGAATCAGTACATGCTGTTCCTTAATCGCCTCTTCCTCAAAGGAAATACTTCCGTCCGGCATCACTCTTGCAAATTGTACCTCAGAAAAATCACCGTCGGTGGTTCCGGTTACAGTAACAATCCACGGAACCGCTACATCCGTAAACTTAATATTTTTATCCAGCCATGCACCCTTTTGTGCCGCAAAGGCAGTCGGAATCGTGATTCTGGCTTCTTCGGTCCGGAAATACGGTGTATCATCCTGACTTTTTCCATATAACACATCGTCGGTTTCCAATAAAAAGGTATAGCCCGGATAAAGCAAGCGTTCATTTGGGTACGCAACGGATTCGTTTTTCATCGGATTTGTCTTTATCAATGCCGCCCGCTCCTCTGCAGAAAAAGCCGCCTCATAAATCGTTCGATTCATCATCCGATACAAGTCATCCACTTCCCAAGACTCTAATGTTTTGTCTTTATCCCACAGTAAAGTTTCGATGCCGTATTTGGAAAGAAGCAATGCCCGGTCACTGTCCCTATCCAGAACCAGCCATTCTAACGGTTCCTTTCCGTTGGAATAATCTCCATCCTGTTCATAGGCTCCGAATATGATGGACCGATCCTTCTGTGGGTCGTAAGTAAAGCTGTTCGGCTTTGATGCATACGGGGCATGTTTCCATGTAATGCCGCCGTCCTCGGACACGAAACAGGAGCTTTGGGATGTAGTACCGCTGATTTCAAACCAGCATACAACCGTATCCTTCTCCGGAATCAGTATCCTTGCGATGCCTCCTTCCGCTACAGAAAAATCCTCAGCAACCAATCGCCAGCTTTGCCCGCTGTCATCACTGCGATAAATATTGTAATATACACTGCCTGCTGCAGCCTCCTGAGGAAGGAATGCGATTCTTACTCCGATGGCTTCATTAATCCCTAAATTAGGGGAGCCTATCTCGATTGGCTGACCATCAATCAAAAACGTCTCTGTACTGTTTCCTTTATATATTTGATGGATAGCTGCACAGGCCATAACCCGTTCAAACTGCTCTGGATCTACAGAGTCAAGAGGCTTAATCCCATGTCCGTCAAACACATCCGGCCAACCGTCTCCATACTCTATGGTGTAGTCCTTTGTATAATTACTATAAAAAAACATTTGTGAAAAGGAATGTAAATTCCCTTCTAACTCCCCGAAGGAAGTTTCAAATACTTCGGAATCGTTAATAATCAAGTATGCATATGGATATAAATTTTTCTCTAAGTCGTGTTCCGATACAATGACCTCGATTTTTAAATGATCCCTGTAACCGTTTCGTTTTAAATCGGAGTATATTGAGGAAATCTCATTGGTCAAATCTACCGGATTTCCATAGGCAGGTTTTTTCGTGGCCGGTACATAGACTTTATCGCTTCCGATACTTACAATTTCACCGTTCTCCAATCTTTCCCTCATAATGTCTGTTCTCTGCGCAACAATCCGAGTCGGAGATGTCGCGACGTAATACTTTTCCGGTTTAAATTCAACCCAATATTCTGTATCCTTAATTACAGTTTTTAAGTATACATCCTTTGTATTAACGTCTTTTGCACTACTATAAAGCTCATAGGAACATGTATAGCCCTCCTGCGGATACTGTGACGGATACAACCATGCCTGATGATTCAGATACTCTAAAAATACAGTTTTAATTTCTTCGTAGTTGTAGCGCTCCGGTAATTCCTTTACGATTTCCGGTACCGCTCCCGCCATAAGTACCTTTCCGTTCTTTGTAATACCGACCGTGACGCTTCCGTTGGTATTTATCGCAATCACATTGGTCCAGTCGTCCACGTCGCATTGTCCTACATCGCTTCGTCCCGGACAAACCGCAACTACGGTACCGTCACCTCTTAAGCCGACTACGGTCTCGTTCCCGACCGCAATTTTAACGATGCCGCTCCATTGTTCGATGGTATTTATCAGATACTCCTGCTCCACACCCTCGGAAATCACAGTGCCATCGAGTTTCAGACCTACAAAGAAATTGTAGCCGGCTGCAATCTGCTTCAGCTTTTCCGGCCAGGTGTCCAGCTTTTTCTTGCGTAATACATCACTAACTTCTGTCATTACAAGGGTGCCGTCTTCTTTTAAACCGGCAATAACTCCGTTGGTTTTCGCCGTTATTTCTACTACTCCTGTCAGTTCTTCTTTTTCTCCGAGATATAATACGGTTCCGTCTTCAAGCAGTGCCGTATACCTATCATACGGATAGGTAGAGAAAATTTGCTTCACCTCTGATATGGTTTCAAAGTCTTTTGCAATGGCCGGGTCAGGTTTCCCGAGTCCGTAATTACCTCCAGCTTCCGCTACCTCCTTTAGAATTTCTTCTAAGATGGCCTGCATTTCCGCTGCTGTCTCATAATAAGACACGGAAAGTCGTCCCTCTTCATCAATCGCTACCAGACGATACGGGTCGGTTCCCAGCGCTTTATAGGTTTTTGATGTGTCAATTCCTCGTGTAGCACCTACGGTGTCACTCTCTGTTACATAAGAAACGTCATACAACACATGCAGCTTTCCGTCCTCATCCAGATATGCCGCATACTCGTCACCGATGGCAATGGAGAGGTTGGTGGTTTCAATCGCCGTTACCAGTTCACCTCTGTTTTTGTTATACTCATTTTTCAGGTTATAGCACCCTTCGATTACTACCTCTTCCACTACCGATAAATCAAGATCAATAACCTTTAGCTTCGGACAATTTTTAATAATGACTTTCTTTAAATCCGTCGCATCTCCTGCAATATATTCAAGAGACGGATGTCCGTCAATGACAAGAGAATCCGCGCTACTGATATATAGGTCCGTCAAATTCGGAAGATGGTCTAAGCCATCCATTCGTTCCTTGTACAGACTGACAGAGTTCAGATAGTTCAAATAGTATACGTTTTTACGTTCGGATTCGGACAAGCCCTCTTCTCCATCGGAATTATAGTTCTTGTTCAAATAGTTTTGTAATGCCTTAGACGAAAAAAATACCTCCGGTTGTTCTATCCCGTTTGGATCCGGCGCCTGCTTTATCATATCATAAAGCTCAGAGGCCCAATAAAACAGTCTGCCGTTATTGTTTTTATCGATATACACATAAAACCAAAAGTCATCTATGGTAGTAAGCGTTCGTTCTTCTCCGTTTTCTCGATACAAAATATCAAAGTTAACGCTTCCTCCTATTTTTAATCCTTTATCGGCCCACGCGGTAACAGAGACTACCTGATAATTTTGACCGGTTCTCAAATACAGGTCGTCCTCCGACAGCCCTTTCGGCAGATCCGGGACTTGTACATATAGATACTGATCCAACTCAATTTCGTCGTCTTCCGCAAGTATGACTCCGTCATAAATCCATAGAAAGGTCGCAGTACTGTTCTCTTCTTCCTCCGTAAGAAACACATACTCGCTGTCTCTTTCCTTGTCATAAATACGGGCTTGTAAAAAGTCAACATCCTTTCCGACAAAGTACGTTTCAAACGGTTCCTTGTTAATTCCGACGCCGTTCTCTGTCCGCTTCAGCCATTCTACCGGAATTTCTTTGTAGTACCCGGAAGAATCGGTCTTTGTCGACCGGATTTCCTGAAATTCTTCTTTGTATTCCAAACGAATACTGCAACGCGAATTCAAAGGGATAATGTGTTTTTCTTCTCGACCGTTTAAATACTCTCCTTGATAAATACAGTCCTCTGCTACATCAGAAATGTAGAAAGAGCCTATCACTCCCCTTTTCGAAGAAATCACCTGAAACTTCGGACAATCCTCCACGTGAAGGTATGCCAGGTCTCCATTGACTTCCACATAGCGAATGGACGGATGGTTGTTGAAAATCATCTGCTTCGCATTGTTAGTGTATACATATCGTAAATTCGGAAAGTATTCAAATCCGTCCAATACGTCAAAACCGTCTGATTTCATGTAATAAGGTACGACCGGTGCTTTTAGATACAAATAACGTACATCTGCACGCTCTTCCTCCGATAAATATCCGTTTTTATCGATATCACATTCCGCAGACAAGTACTCACGGAATTTTACGCTTGTAAAATGCTTTTCATCTAAAGGAATATCCGCTTCCGTCGGTGCAGGGGACACTTCCGGAGGCTCCGTAACTACAGGAGATGATGTTGGTATAGGCGTCGGCGTTATCTCCGGTGTTTCTTCCTTGCTCTTCGGATTCGTTAAAAAGCAGACTGCCATAACCACACAAACCAGTACCGATGCCACTAATACCCAAAAGGCCGGCTTTTTATAGTGCAGTACCGATTTTACCCGCCCTTTTACTCCGTTTTCTCCGAAGGCCAGCGGGCAGGCAGAAATCATTTTCCGTGATACGCTGCAATTAATTAATGCCGTAGAATAGGTCTTTTTCTGTTCTGCCCCCAGCTCCTTGATTACTTTTTCGTCACATGCAAATTCGATATCCTTACATAAAAGGATATATGCCACCAAAAGAAGCGGATGGAACCAATATACACTCAGTAAAAGGAATCCCAACGGCTTCCATATATGGTCAAGACGCTTTAAATGGGCTTTTTCGTGCGAAATTACGTACTCTCTGTCTGTTATGCTAATATCTGACGGCAGGTAAATCCGCGGACGTAACATACCTAAAATAAACGGGCTGTCAATCCGGTCGCATACCCGTACCTTATCCTTTAGTGGTGCGGATTCCTTGACGCGGCGATAAACACTTATGTAACTGACAGCGGTATACAACAGCATAATTCCGATACCCACTAACCATACAATCGCCGCAATTGCAAACCAATCGGTTCTCTTTATCGTAAAGTTGCTTCCGTTCGCTCCTACCTCGGTATAGGTTACGGATACCGGTGTTTTCTCCACGGTTCCGGCGTCTTCTTCCTTATCAGAGGTGGTCGTTTGCTCTCCCGGTGTTTCAAACTCTACAAACTCCACACCCTCCGGTAACTCATTCGGAATTATGACCGGTACCGGACCTCCTGCAACCGGTTCGTTCTCGCTTCCCGATAATGATTCGTCCGTCTTATCAGGCGAAATATTCATGTTTTCTTCCAGCATAAGATCACCGGCATCTATCGAAGGATTTCTTCCTGCGGAAACAGGAGTCTTTTCTTCGAAAGCTCCCGGCGCGTCCTTCTCCTGTGACGGATTCTCCTGTAAAGAATTCTCTTCCGGCAGTTCTACTTGAGAAAAAAAGTCCTCCGGCAGTTCTGTCTGTTCCAACGGCTCCGGATTCCGAATCAGGCTGAAGCTACTTTCAAAGGTAACCGGACAAACAAGTCGAACCGCTACCAGCGCCCAAAGTATCGGAAATAACGCCTTCGGAGCCTTTTTCTTGAAAAGAAGGCGCACCAATAACACCGCCAGCACAATCCATCCGGCCGTGAGACTCATATTTAATATCTTAACAAATACTGCTCCCATATCCTACTCCTCCTCATATTCCGCTACCATACGCCGCAGCTCGTCAACCTCCGCTTTTGATAACTTTCCTCTTCTGGAGGTAAACGCCGCCAGAAAGGCCGGCAGAGACCCTGCAAAGGTGTCCTGTACAAACTGTTCGCTTTGCATTGCAAAGAACTCGTCACGCTTGATAATAGACGTCACGATACAGTTATTATTTTCAAAGATTCCCTTGTCACAAAGGCGTTTTAATACTGTATACGTCGTAGACTTCTTCCAGTCCAGCTTTTCTTCCGCCAGACGCACCAGTTCTCTGGAATGTACCGGCTCCAGCTCCCATATCATATCGGCAAACTGCGATTCCACCGCACCCATCTGTAATTCTGCCATAGATAGCCCTCCTTACTCGACATCATGTAGATTGTAATTTCAGTCTACATCATGTGGAGTGAATTTGTCAAGAGGGAAAGTTTTAAGTTTTTATTAAAAACTGCAGTGATTTCTCCTGACAGTTTTCTAAGTCACTTAATCTTCTTGCCAAGAGAACCAAAATTCGATATACTTACTGTATCAACGATAGGGAGTGACGTATTATGAGCAATCTTAAGACATACGCTGAATCGGAAGGTCTGATGCCCTTTAGAGAGGATCACTTTTTCGGTAATCTGAAGGGTTATTCTTCCGCGCTTTTTACGAATCCCGCCGGGAAACAGCTTACGGTCAATATCCGTTTCTTTGATGCGGAACAGCAGGAAAAACTGCAAAGTCTCCTGCAAGCGGCAGATGTAAAGACAAACTATCACATTCACCGATATGAACTCACACAAGAAAAGCTTTATTTTCAATGGTGCTCTTTCGCCGAGAAATATTCTGTTGAGGATATTTCGGCCTTTGTTGCATGGTTTTTCCCACACTTAACGGAATACGGCATATCGGGAATCCGGGTTTGTCCGGAATGTGGCAAGGAAATCCTCCCTTTATCCGGACATTGGTATATGATGGCACATAATCGTACCGTACATTACATACATTCTTACTGTCGTGGCAGCCTCATGCAAAAGGAACAACAGGCGACTTCCTGTTTTCGAAAAAACAAAATACCCACCTACAAGGCAGGCTTTCTTTGGGCGCTGCTCTTCAGTCTTCCGGGAACGATTCTTTGGAGCATCCTTGTCACAAAAAGCGATGCAGTACCCATAATCGGTATTCTCATCGGTTTGCTGGGATACTTAGGGTATACCCTTGCGCCGGGACGTCGCGGTGCCGCAAAGCTACCGCTTTTATTTGCCTCTACATTACTTTGCCTGCTGGCCGGCACCGGAATCGCCGGTCTTGTCTGCGCTATATCCGGTCAAACGGTAGATACTGTTCAATTATCTGCGTATACCTTTATCGGTTTTATCCTGGGAGTTGTGATCCTGCTTATACTTCAACTTGTAGCATTTATGTTCCGTGACAAAAAAATGACAGGCGTGATAGATTTGGAATAATCATGAAAGAGCCTCTGACTTCTGCATTTGCAAAAGCCGGAGGCTCTGATTATTCGTTATTGCCAATCCTTCCACCATTCCATCTCTTCATACCAATTCGTCTTTATCAAGCCCACATAAATATCATCATTGTATCGGTACAAATCGTCCTGTAAATAAAATTCATAGGGAATCTCTACAATATAGCATCTTCTTTTTGTATCTACTTGATAAGAAAGCTTTTGCATATCACCCTCGTTCACATAGGTAGCCGGACAATAATCCTCCAAGTTGTCCTCATATAAAAAAATCTCTACTTGAATGAAGTCGAATTTCACACCTTCCCCTGGTACGTTAGATCCGAAATTATCTATCGTAAAATGCAAGTAATCATTCATCAAGCCGTAATAATTATCTTGTTCATTTCTGGCATGTACATGCAAATAGTCTTCCTTACCGATTATTTTTATCACGACATCCTTTACAATCGGATTGTTTTTCAAATCAATTTTTTTGATTTCATATGCTCTGGTTTCGTTGTTCTTCTTAAATTTATTTGTACCAACCTGTTCCTCGTAATAATTGGATAGTCCGTCTCCGTCAAAATCGTATTTGTCTATGATATTGTTAAACGCAAATAAATTTATATTGTAAACAATGATTGCTGTCAGTATAATCACTACAACGTTGCGCCCAAATTTAAAATCGGTCTCAGGTACTCTTTTTATCGCAAAAGAAACGATTACTGCAAATACAATATACCAAAAGATTCTGACGATTACAATAAAACCATAGGGAATAAAACCACCACCGCTACCACTTTCTCCGAAATACTCCAAATTAAAAAGAATAATACACTGGCATGCAATGATGGTAACGATTGCGGAAACAATATTGACGATTCTATTCAGCCGTTTGCTATTCATATGTGTCATCTCCCTACCATACTTTTTTATGTACAAAACAGATTATACCACAAAAAACTGCCGCATGCAAAAACACACGGCAGTTTGAAATTCTCAATCTGAAATCACTGTAAATCCTTAATGAACTGCTCGATTCGATCCAAGCCCTTCTTAATCTGCTCCATGGAAATTGCATAGGACAGACGGATGTGATCGTCAAAACCGAAGTCTGCACACGGAATTACCGCGGTCATGTAGTCCTCGATAAGAATCTTTGCCAGCTTGCTGACATCCGCAATCTTCTCGCCCTTATAGGACTTCTCTAAAAGCTTGCTGACATCGATAAATACATAGAATGCGCCAAGCGGCTTTAAGGCATCTACGAGATCCATCTTTGCCACACGCTCATACATATAAATACGACGCTTATCAAACTCCTTGTTCATCTCCTGTACCGTATCCTGCGGTCCTAAAAGCGCCTCTACGGTTGCTTTCTGTGCAATGGAGTTCGGATTGGAAGTCTGATGGCTCTGTACACTGCCCATGAGCTTTGCAATCTCAGCGGAGGAACCGGTGTATCCGATTCTCCAACCGGTCATAGCGTAACTCTTTGCCACACCGCTACAGGTAATGGTTCTCTTATAAATCTCCTCGTTTAAGGAAGCAATGCTGACAGCCTCGTTTCCTTCGTAAATGAGGTTTTCGTACATTTCGTCGGCTACACAGTAGATGTCCTTCTCTACGATAACCTTAGCCAATGCCTCAAGCTCCTCGCGGGTATAAATCATACCGGTCGGGTTGTTCGGGGTGTTTAAAACCACTGCCTTGGTCTTCTCGGTGCATGCCGCAGCCAACTGTTCTGCGGTCATCTTGTAGCCCTGCTCCTTACCGCAACGAACGATTACCGGTACGCCGTCCTCCAGACGAACGATTTCCGGATAACTTAACCAGAACGGTGCCGGGATAATAACTTCATCCCCCGGATTTAAAATTGCGGAAAAAATATTGGTTAAAGAATGCTTTCCTCCGTTACTAACTACAATCTGATTCGGCTCGTAATGAAGCTTATTAAAAGTCTCGAACTTCTTGCAGATGGCCTGCTTTAACTCCACCGTACCTGCAGCCGGGGTATACTTGGTAAAACCGGCACGAATCGCATGAATTGCGGCATCGCAGATATTGTCCGGGGTATTGAAATCCGGCTCGCCTGCGCCAAAGCCTACAACATCAAGACCCTTTGCCTTTAATTCATTTGCCTTTGCGGTAATTGCAAGTGTGGAAGAAGGCTTTACAGCCTGCGCCTTTTTCGATAACGTGAGTGCCATATCTTATCTCTCCTTCAAAGTACTGTGCAGAAATGTATCATTGTATACAATCCTACAACGTATTCTTATGTATTGTAATATAAGACATTGGAAAATGCAAGCATTTTTTCTAAAAAAAGAGAAAAAAAGAGGGACCGATTTCTCGATCCCTTTTTCTTTCATTACTTCGCGTAATCCGTAGCCTTTGTCTCACGAACCACGTTAATCTTAATCTGTCCCGGATATTCCAGTTCAGACTCGATCTTTTTCGATAAGTCACGAGCGAGTAATACTAAATCGTCATCGGATACCTGCTCCGGTACTACCATGACACGTACTTCTCGACCTGCCTGAATTGCAAAGGACTTATCTACCCCCTTAAAGCTGTTGGCAATATCTTCTAACTGTTTCAATCTGTTGGTGTACGCTTCTAACGTCTCACGTCTTGCGCCCGGACGGGCTGCGGAAATCGTATCGGCTGCCTGTACGATACATGCAACCAAAGTCTGCGGCTCTACATCACCGTGGTGAGATTCAACCGCATTGATAACATTTGCGGACTCCTTGTACTTCCGGCATAAGTCAACACCGATCTGTACATGAGTACCTTCCATTTCATGGTCAACGGACTTACCGATATCATGCAATAAACCTGCACGCTTCGCAAGTCGGGTATCAACACCGATTTCGCCGGCAATGAGACCGGATAAAATCGCAACTTCAATGGAGTGCTTTAATGCATTCTGACCGTAGCTTGTACGGAACTTCATACGACCAAGGAGTTTAATCAACTCCGGATGGATGCCGTGTACGCCTACCTCTAAAGCGGCGGATTCACCTTCTTCGCGAATCATGGTATCCACTTCCTTCTGCGCCTTCTCTACCATCTCCTCGATTCTAGCCGGATGAATACGGCCGTCAATAATGAGCTTTTCAAGCGCAATTCTTGCAACCTCTCTCCGAATCGGATCGAACCCGGACAGCACTACTGCCTCCGGAGTATCGTCAATGATAAGTTCCACGCCTGTTAAGGTTTCCAATGTACGGATGTTACGGCCTTCACGACCGATAATACGTCCCTTCATTTCGTCGTTCGGTAACGGAACAACGGAAATGGTAGATTCTGCCACATGGTCAGCCGCACACTTCTGAATCGCGGTTACGACGTATTCCTTCGCCTTCTTGTCCGCTTCTTCCTTTGCACGGGATTCCATTTCCTTAATCATAAGGGCAGTCTCATGCTTTACATCTTCCTCAACAGATTTAATAAGATATTCCTTTGCTTGTTCGGAGGTTAAACCGGAAATCTTTTCAAGCTCCTGGAGTTGCTTCTGGTGGAACTCTTCCATTTCGGCCTTGAGTTTGTCCATTTCAGCTTCCTTGAGGCTTAACTTACTTTCCTTCTTTTCCAATGCGGTAGCCTTCTTATCGATGGCTTCTTCCTTCGACAAGACACGCTGCTCATAGCGATGTAAATCGGCGCGCTGCTCCTTTGCTTCTTTCTCAAGTTCGTTCTGCGTCTTCAACTTCTCTTCCTTGATCTCGAGCATTGCTTCCTTTTTCATCGCTTCTGCTGCCTTTAATGCATCATTCTTTATGTCTCTTGCCATGCTCTCTGCCGAACCGATTTTGGCTTCCACAATCTTCTTGCGGTAAGCAATTGCCAAAAACCAGCAAATCACACCGGCTAACACAGCAGCACCTGCACATGCAATAATAAGTACGATGATATCTACTTGCACGGAAACACCTCCTTTATTCAATTTTCATTGTACAAAATACAACATAATAATTTTATACTTTTTTAAACTTTATGTCAAGTGCTACATGAATTGTTTTTAATTTTTCAAATAATATTTTCAACTCCGAAATTATTCTGCCAGCTTTCCCATGTAGTAGAAGCCTTTACACTCTTCCAGTTTCACCTTCACAAGCTTACCGATTAACATCTCATCTCCCGGGAAATGCACCAAAAGATTGTTGGAAAGGCGGCCCGTCAAAAGACCGGCATCCTGCTCATTCCGCTCTTCTACCAGCACCTCCGCTACTTCACCGGTATGACGGGCGGTAAGCTTTGCGGACTGCTCCGACACCAGGGCAAGCAATCGGTTAAACCGCTCCTTTGCTACCTCGTCAGACACCTGATTCTCCATGGCAGCCGCCGGCGTGCCGGTGCGCTTGGAATACAGGAAGGTATAAGCAGAGTCAAAGCCTGCTTTTGCCACCACATCCAAAGTATCACAAAAATCCTCTTCCGTCTCTCCCGGAAATCCCACAATAATATCCGTGGTCAAAGAAATCTCCGGCATAGCGGTCTTGATTTTGTCTACCAAGGCAAGATAATCGTCCTTTGTGTACTTGCGGTTCATCCGGCGCAAAATCTCCGTGCTGCCGGACTGCATCGGCAAATGCAGATGACGGCAAATCTTCTTGGAATCCTTCATGACTTCGATTAATTCATCGGACAAATCCTTCGGATGGGAGGTCATAAAGCGAATGCGCCTGATTCCATCCACCTTCTCCACCTCACGAAGAAGCTCGGCAAAGTTCATCGGGTTCTCCAAAGTCTTCCCGTAGGAATTCACGTTCTGCCCGAGAAGCATTATTTCCACAATGCCCTCTGCTGCCAGCTTCTTTACCTCCGCAATAATATCCTCCGGTTTTCTTGAACGCTCTCTGCCTCTTACATAAGGAACGATACAGTAGCTGCAAAAATTGTTGCAGCCGTACATGATATTGACACCGGCCTTAAAGCCGTACTTGTGCTCGCTTGGCAAATCCTCTACAATTTTATCCGTACCTTCCCAAAGCTCGAATACATGCTTCTGTCCCGATACCCTGCGCCAGATAAGCTCCGCCAGCATATAAATGTTGTGGGTACCGAATACAATATCCACGAAGTGATAACTCTTTTTAATCTTCTCAATGACGTGAGGCTCCTGCATCATACAGCCGCAAAGCGCAATCCGCATCTCCGGATTCTTTTTCTTTAAATTACCCAGATACCCAATCCGTCCGTACACCTTTGTATTGGCGTTTTCGCGGACGGTACAGGTGTTGTACAGCACAAAGTCCGCCACTTCCGAATCCACCGGCACATAACCCGCGGTCTCCAAAATCCCGGCTAACTTCTCGGAATCCTTGGCGTTCATCTGACAACCGAAGGTCTCGATGTGGTAGGTTAACTTTCTGCCAAGCTCGGCACTCTTCTTTTCGTTGTGTTCCCGTAATAAATCCATGAAATAAAACTGTCTGGCAGGCTCCATGGTCGGAATCTGAGCTTTCTGATTTGTCATATCCATAACTTAATCAATCCTCTCTATAACCCACAAAATTCGGGGCAAAGAATCTTCGTCTGTCGAAAAAATCCATTTCCCCGAATCTGTATTTTGAGTAACCGGAACTTATACTAAACTCCGGCACATAACCTCTCTATTATCGAATCTGTCCCTGACCGAAGATAATATACTTGGTCGTGGTCAATGCTTCCAGTCCCATTGGTCCTCTTGCGTGAAGCTTCTGGGTACTGATGCCGATTTCCGCACCGAATCCGAACTCCTCGCCGTCGGTAAAACGAGTGGAGGCATTCACATATACCGCAGCCGCATCGATTTCGTTTAAGAACTTCATGGAAGCTTCGTAATTATCCGTGATAATTGCCTCGGAATGACCGGTATTGTACTTGTTAATATGTGCGATAGCCTCCTCAATGGAATCCACGGTCTTTACGGAAATCAAACGATCTAAGTATTCCTTTGCAAAATCCTCTTCCGTAGCCGCCTCACAGGCCGGGCAAACCGCCTTGGCACGCTCATCCGCACGGAATACCACGTTCTTTGCTGTCAAACGTTCGAAAATAAGCGGCATAAATTTATTCAGTACAGCGGAATGAATTACTAAAGATTCACAAGCGTTACATACGCCGAGACGCTGGGTCTTTGCGTTGTCAATAATTTTTAACGCCATCTCAAAATCCGCATCCTTGTCCACGTAAACGTGGCAGTTTCCGGTACCGGTTTCGATGACCGGAATGGTGCTGTTCTGTACCACGGAAGAAATGAGACCTGCGCCGCCTCTCGGAATGAGCACATCCACATACTGATTCAGCTTCATAAACCTGGTTGCGGTCTCTCTGCTAGTGTCCGTAAGGAGCTGCACCGCATCCGGCGTAATCCCGCAAGCCGTGAGAGCTTCACGAATCACCTTTACAATGACGATATTTGAGTGGATACAATCACTTCCGCCCCTCAAAATCACCGCGTTTCCGGTTTTAAAGCAAAGACCGAACACATCCGAAGTTACATTCGGACGGGACTCGTAAATCACGCCTACCACACCAAGCGGTACACGTTTCTTTCCTACCATCAGGCCGTTCGGACGCTGGTCCATGGAAAGCACGCTTCCGATTGGATCCGGTAAGGATGCCACCTTACGAAGACCGTCAGCAAGAGCTTCAATACGAGCCGTAGTAAGAGTCAGGCGGTCCAGTAACCCTTCTGACATACCGTTGGCCTTTGCGGCCTCCACATCAACCTTGTTTCCTTCTAAAATCTCGGCTGCATTTGCACAAAGTGCATCTGCCACCGCACATAATGTCTCATTTTTCTTTGTCTGTCCCAAAAGTCCCAAAGATACCTTAGCTTCTTTGGCTCTTTGTCCGATAATTTCTAAAGCTTCCATTTTGTTATCCCCCTGATTGTTCCTAATTAACTTAATATTTCTAACAAGCTTCCGTGCCAAACGTCTCAACCGTCTTTTTTTCTAATTCTTTAAGCTTCTTTTGGGGTTTGTCACTCTGCCGTCCGGCTCCAGAATCGACACATTATCTAAGGTTGCCCGAAGATTTTCACGAAAAGAACGAACATAATCTGCACGTAACGACTTCTGTTCTTCCTTTTCCGCATCGGTCAAGCCTTCATTCTTTGCTTTATGATATAACTCGTTGATTCTTGCAATTTTCTCATCCATTGTCATGGAAGTCACTCTCCTATCCAAAATATGTTACGATTCAGCAGTCTGCTATGAACTTACTCTTCCTTCCCGGATAAATAATCCGTCAAATGGAAATGCGGGATTTTATGAGCGAGGAATAAGGTTCCCACCGGCTCTCCCTTTAAGATATCACGAATGTTATCTATGTTATTTCCGTTGGTAATCACCATATCCGCACCGGAATCTGCCGCAATTCGTGCAGCGGAAATCTTTGTCTTCATACCGCCGGTGCCAAGGGTGGTGCCGGCGCCCTTTCCCATACTTATGTACTCTTCCGTAAGTTCCGGAACCAATTCGATAAACTTCGCCTCCGGATTCTTCCGCGGATCATCGGAATAAAGACCGTCGATATCGGATAATAAAATCAATAAATCCGCATGGATTAACGCTGCTACAATCGCAGACAACGTATCATTATCGCCCACCGCAAGCTCGTCGGTGGAAATGGTGTCGTTTTCGTTTACAATCGGAATAACACCCAGCTCATTCAGCTTTTCAAAGGTATTTCTTGCATTCTGACGGCTGGTATCGTCAATCATGGTATACTTTGTCATTAAAATCTGCGCCGCATTCTGATGATACTCGGAAAACAGCTTCTGATATACGGTCATAAGACTGGCCTGACCGATGGCTGCACATGCCTGCTTCTCGGAAGTCTCTGTCGGTTTGTGCTGTAAACCGAGGGCTTTTCTTCCTACCGCAATCGCACCGGAGGATACCAGCACCACTTCTTTTCCGCTGTTGCGAAGGTCGGTTAAAAGACGTACCAAACGCTCCATTTTTTCTAAATTAAGGTGACCGGTCTCCTCATGAGTCAGGGAGGAGGAACCGATTTTAATGACGATTCTCTTTTTATCCTTTAAGGCTTCTCTGTAATCCATGGTGTTTCCCTTTCTGCAACCATGCAGTAACCTGCATTTTTATTAAACGCAGCCCGGACGATACCGTTCCGCAATCTTTTCATATACTTTGATTCCGTCTACCGCTGCGGAAACAATGCCGCCTGCGTACCCTGCTCCTTCTCCACAAGGGTAAAGTCCCGAAACCTTCGACATCAGCGCCTCATCCCGCTCAATGCGTACCGGGGAAGAGGTTCTGGCTTCCACACCGAGAAGAACCGCTTCTTCGTCGGCAAAGCCTTTTATTTTCTGATCAAAGGCAGTGATACCGTCCACCAGGCTTTCGGTAATAAATGCCGGAAGACATTCTTCTAAGGATGTAAGTTTATACGCACCTTTTGTATTCGGAATAATATGCCCTATTGTAACAGAAGATTTGTGATTTAACAAGTCCCCAAAAAGCTGAACCGGAATCTTTCCTTCTCCCGCACGGTAAGCCGCAGCCTCCAATCTTCTCTGGAACTCCACGCCCGCCAGTACATCCTCCGCATCTCCGCCGAAATCCTCCGGAGTCACAGTGACAATCATGGCACTGTTGGCGTTCCGCTCGTCTCTGGCATGATTACTCATACCGTTGACCGTAAGACGCCCTTCTTCGGAAGATGCATTTACCACAAAACCACCCGGACACATACAGAAGGAATAGATTCCTCTGCCGTTTGCTGCAGTGTGGGTCAATTTGTAATCCGCAGCAGGTAATCGGTCCGCAGCATCTCCGTACTGAGCACGGTTAATGAGCTCCTGCTCATGCTCGATACGCACACCTACCGCAAAGGCTTTCTTTGACATAGGGACAGAATGTTTTTTTAACATGGCAAAGGTATCTCGGGCGCTGTGCCCGATGGCAAGCACTGCCACCTCGCAAGGAAGGAACTCTTCTCCCAACCAAACACCGGTCAGTTTATTCTGTTCAATCTCCAAATCCGTAACCTTTGCATGGAACCGTACCTCGCCGCCGAGGCGAATCAGTTCCTTACGCATATTCACGATAACATTCCGCAGGCAATCGGTGCCGATATGAGGCTTGTTTATATATGTAATCTCCTCCGGCGCACCGAATGCGGCAAAGGTTTCCAGCACAGAACGAATTCGACCGGAAGTCTCCTTTACCATGGTATTTAATTTACCGTCGGAAAAGGTGCCTGCGCCGCCTTCGCCGAATTGCACGTTGGTCTCTGTATCCAGGGTTCCGTCTTTCCAAAAGGTATTGACGATACCTACTCGTTCTTCTACGGACGCACCCCGCTCCAAAAGAATCGGCGCATAACCGCAAAGTGCCAGTCGATAGGCGCAAAAGAGTCCGGCAGGACCGGCACCGATCACCACCGGGCGATGGGACAAAGCTTCGTTTCCCGACGGTACATGACTATAAACCACAGGTTCTGCCTTTCCCGCAATCTGTGGTTTTATGCGACGAAGTACTTTCTCCTCCAGGTCCTTTGTACGAAGCTTCGCCTCGCATACATAGGAATAATGGATATCCTCCTTTTTTCGCGCATCCAAAGAACGCTTCACCGGACGCAGTTCAATAATATCCTCCGGTTTGATACCAAGCAGCTTTGCCGCTTTTTTTACCAAATCTTCTTTTTTATGTTCAATGTTTAGTTTCAACTGCTGAATGCGAAGCATAGGTTCCTCCGATTTTCTTTCCGGCTGCCGCGCCGCTGCTCCAAGCCCATTGCAGGTTGTAGCCGCCGCAGGTGCCGTCGATGTCCGCCAGTTCTCCGGTAATAAACAATCCGGCCACAAGCTTTGATTCCATGGATTCCGTCAGTTCCGACAAAGGAACGCCTCCGGTACAGGCCTGTGCCTGTTCGTAACCGTTGGTATCCGTGATTTTTACCGTAAAATGCTTTATGTTTTCGGCCAAAAGGGCCGCATCCTTTTTACCGTAAGTGCCTGCCTTTTTAGTCGGTTCCAGAGCACACTTCTGTAATATGACATAGTTTAATTTATGATTGCAAAGTCCGGCTAACGCCTCTTCTGCGGTACTGTCCTTCATCATTCGGAATCTGCGGGCAATTTCCTCCGCAAGATCTCCTTCGGAAAGCGCCGGGAACAAATCCAGTTCTGCCGATACCGGCTGCTTTTTCGCCAAGGCCACAGAAGCATACCGGCTCACCTGCATCACCGGAATTCCGGACAGACCGTAAGCCGCAAATAAAAGTTCCCCTTCCTCCGTATAGGTATCCTTGCCGATATGAAGCGTCACCCGTCCGTCGGTACGCACTCCTGCCAGAGTTTTAAAAAACTTTCCTTCTGCCTTTAATTGTACAATGGCCGGAAGCGGCGGAATCACCGTGTGTCCGAAGCTCTTTGCAAAAGGATACCCGCTTCCGTCGGAGCCGTGGGCAGGAGACGCCTTTCCGCCGGTAGCCAGAACCATACTTTTTCCGTAAAACTTGCCATTCTCGGTTTCTGCCACAAAAACAGAGCCGTCTACCTGCTTATTTTTATCACAATATACACGACCAACCTTTATTCCGGTCAGACACTCCACGCCAAGACGCTCTGCCTCACGCACCAGATTCTCCGCCACGGAAGCTGCTTGCTCGGATGCCGGATAAAAATAGCCGTTCCGCTCCTTCGGATACACACCGATTTCCTTAAAAAATGCCAGTGTATCGTTCAGGGAAAACGCACAAAGCACCGGCTCCGCAAAGGAATAATCGCTTCCTCTGAAGTAAGCCGGTTGCCAGTCTTTATTCGTAAAATTACATTTGCCGTTGCCGGTGGCGTAGATTTTTTTACAAAGCTTCTCTTTCTGCTCCAAAACAAGCACTCGACAGCCGCTTCGCGCCGCAAAAACAGCCGCGATAAGACCCGATGCTCCTCCACCGATGACTACGGTATCAAACACTTTTTTCATCCGTAATTCTCCTTGTATAATCTCCCTTAACTGGAAAAACCTTCTAAAATGGAGTATAATTCCTCTCTGTCCTTTACATAAATCCCTTCAATGAGGGCAATTCTGTCTTCTTCCGCCAAATCCACCGCCGGAATGTGGGTATATTCAAAGACAGATTCCTTGTCGCTGTAAAACACCGTCACCATTCCGTCCGTGATGTTTACATAAAATTTATATGGTACCTTAGAAGCGTCATAAGTCTTACGAAGCACCACCTTATTCTCGGAAAAGGATACAATTTCATAGGATAGCAAACCGGCCTCGTATTCCGCCAGAGACATCTTGTCCATATAGCGGGTAACGTAGTCCGAAAGCTCTTCCCTTGTCATTCCGATTAAAAATCCCGGCGCGGTTCTCTGTACCGAATCCAGTTGCCCGGTTACCGTATTGTAGTTTTCTTCGATATAGGTCACCGTCGGCAATACCGTATTATGCATCTGCACTCCGGCCGCTATCGTCCCTTGGTCTTCGGCATTCTGTGCGGCCAATCGTGCCGCTTCTTCCTCTGCCTCCTGCTCCGCCAAGCGGTTCAATAACGTTATATTTTCCTCGCTGACACGCGCAAGCTCCGAAGACAAACTGTTTTCCTGCTCTTTGGCCTTACGATTAAAATCCTTTAAAGCACTTTTGTAACTGGCATAATAGCACAAACAAAACATCAAACTGAGTGTTGCAAAACACCCGAAATATATACTGATTTTCTTCACGGAAAACACCTCCTATTCCGAAGTGTTTCCGTAATTTTGAATTTTATACAAAACCTACATCAAACGAAGCTTCTTTGCAAGTCGCACCAGACGGGCTCCCATCGGCATATCAAGAAGTTCCTCCTCCGTTACCGCACGGAACATAATCAGCATGATAAAATAAATTATCATAGCCAGTCCGATTGCCCCGCAAAGGGAAATAGCATTACTCTTAGTAAAGAAATACAGACCACGATAAATCAACAATGCAAGTACCGACATGAACACGGTACATAAGCCGATGCGAAGGAAGGTGCGGTCAAGCTCCTGTACATAACCGGTTTCTTTTTTCAGGGTCCGCCAGTTTAATGCACTGATAATCAACGGGAATACCATATTTCCGATAACAAGCGCATATCCGCCCAGCGGCGTAAACATTAATAACACAACATCCAGTACCAGATAAATTGCGAGAGAAATCAAACCATGTACCACCGGTACACGCATACGGTTCACTCCCTGCAAAATACTGTTGGTGGCTGTGGAATAAGCAAAAAAGATAATAGATGCGGCACCGATATACATCATCCGTGAGGTCGTGGTAAGCGCCTCGCCGGTTTCTCCGAATACAAACTGCATAATCGGAGATGCCAGCACCGCCATACCGCCCGCACACGGGAATGCAATCAGCATGTTCAGCTTCACCGCCTGTGCAATCCGTCCGTGCAAAAGCTCCTTGTTTCTCTGGGTATGGGCCTGCACAATGCTCGGTAATGTGGCCATTCCGATGGAGGACGCTACAGCAATCGGTACATTGGTCATGAGACGGTATTTTCCGGAATACAAGCCGAACAGCTCTCTGCGTACCGTATCCGCCACTCCTTTTCCGTCCAAAATCTGATTCAACAGAACGCTGTCCAAAAGACTGCTGATGGAATATACGGTCTGATTTAGAATAATCGGAACGGTGGTTAACAGTAACATCCGCAACAAAAACGCCCTGTCCTCATAAGCACCGATTTTATCCTTTTGTACTCTCCGTTTCAAGTACGGATAATAGCCGAAAAATACAACCGCTAAGAACAACAAGGCCGTAAGAGCTCCGCACAACGTACCTAACGTACCGCCGGCCGCTCCGTATGCGGAAATCTTCTCGGAAGCACTGAAATGACTGATAAGCATTTTTGCCGCCACAACGCTGACTACCGCATTTACAATCTGCTCTAAAATCTGGGAAACGGAAGTCGGGACCACCGTATGCTTTCCCTGAAAAAATCCTCGAATCACTCCCATAATCGAGAAAACAAAAATCGTCGGAGCCAGTACTTTTAACGGAATAGCGGTACTCAAATCCGCCTCTTTAAACACATACTCCGCAATAAAATCCGCCCCTAAAAACAATAAAAGGGATGCTAAGAATCCAAGAATTGCAGCAAATACCATACCCACCTGTAACATGTGATAGGAATTGCCGTATTCCTTTTTATCTTCCCGCTCCGATATCAGCTTGGAAATCGCCGTCGGAATGCTGTAAGTGGATAACAAAAGAGCAATATTATATACTTCAAAGGCATTGGAATACGCACCCAGACCATCGTTTCCGATGGTATTTGCTAACGGAATCCGGTAAAGCAGTCCGATCAGCCGGACAATTACCGAGGCTGCCGCCAGTATAATTCCCTGTGAAATAAAGCTTGCCTGTTTTTCTCTGTCTGCCATAATAAAAACTCCGTTTATCGATAAATTTGAAGCGCATCCATAATCTGACGCTGCTTTTCCTCCATAACCAGTCGCTCTTCTTCCTCCATGTGGTCAAAACCGCACAAATGAAGAATACTGTGAGCCAGCAAAAAGCCCAATTCCCGCTCTACGGAATGTCCGAATTCCTCTGCCTGGGACAGAACCCGGTCTACGGAAATCACTATGTCTCCTAACATCAGTTCACCGGTTTCCGGATGAAATACCTCCGGCTGTTCCTCTTCCAGTGTATCAAACACGCCCGGTTCCGAATATTCGCCCATAGGGAAGGATAACACGTCCGTCGGTGCATCAATGTCTCTGTTCTCCCGGTTGATTTCGCGAATGGACTCGTTATCCGTAAATAATACATTGACCTCTGCTTCATACGGGCACCCGATATAATCCAGTGCTCCGTTAATGACACGCTCGGTCAGTTCTTTATAGTCAAAGGAAAACGGTATCCCGGTTTCTTCTTCTATCGTTATTGTCAAAACATTTCCTCCTTTATAACCTCAGCCATGGTATTACGGATGATTGACAAATCCGCCGCCGTCAAGCCGCTGTAATTTAAATCACCCTTGGTCAGACGAAGATTAATCGCTTTTTCGATAACCTTCACAATCATGATTTTACCCTTCTGGGTCTTCTTTAAATGCTCGCACATACCGCAAATATTATCCGTTAAAAGAAGCAATGCTGCTTCCTTGGTGGTCGGCTTGTCTCCATCCACCGTATGCTCCCGCAGCACATTTTGTAACGCCTGCGGAAACTTCTCGTCAGTCGCCACCGCCAACGTATTCGCTAACGACTTTTCTCCGTACAAACGGCCGATTTCATGATAATAGCCGCCGCATTTTACCAACTCCACATCCGCATCCAGCATGCGTTCCGCTACGTCTGCGGCAAATAATGCCACGCGACGTACATGTAAAAAGGCATGAGGAAACTTCTTGGAAAAACGTTCCAAAAGAGGCGAAGATTCCTCACAAAGTTCCGACAACCGTGCATGTAACGCCGAGTCCTCCACGCGCTTTTCTAAGTAAAATGCCAGGTTCGGCAACTCCTCTCCGGATATTCCCGGTCTCAAAAGGGAATCCGTACGTGCTTCCTCGTTTCCCTCTGTCATGGCAATATATTCAGATACATTGGCATCCTGCTCCTCCGCACCGGCCGCCAGTTCCTCCAGAAATTCGAAACTTTCGTTCTGTTCCTGAAGTAATATTGTCTCCTGCAATCCCTTTGACAGCAAAAGTACCGCGCAAATCACAATGGCATACACGACTGCCACACAGAAAATATCATTGGTTAAGGCACCCTTCTCCATTGTCATATAACAAATTATTCTGACGCAAACAAGTACAGCCGCCACGGAAATCAAAATGTTAAAGGCATCCTTCCATACCTTGGCATGAGGCATTACAAAACCGAATAAGAACAGACAAAATACCTGAACAATGAATGCCTCCGACACAAGCACCGGTTGCAGACTTCCGATGATGTATAGCAAAAAAATGTTTAAAAACATTCCGAAACGTAACTTCAGCGCACATAATATCAATATTCCGCCAAAGGTCCAGAAGGGAAAAGTAAAGGCCCGGTCAAACAGCAGTAAAAACGCCACCGAAATAAGATATGCCAAAGGAATCAGCCAGAAACGGAATCCTTCCGACGTCTTTGACTCAAATACCGCCGCAAATAAAACCGCTCCTACTGCTAAAATCCCCGCGAAAACAAGGTAGAGCGGACGTAAGGCTTGTCCTCCTTCGCGTAAATACGGCACCAAAACCGCACTTCCCATCATTAAAATCCCCATTAACAGGCTCCAAAGCACTGTTCTTTTTGGATGGTTCCCACTTATCTTCATTCCCATACTACTTCCGCGCAAAGAAGCGCTCCCCCTTCTTCTTCATTGCAGGTTTATTGAAATTGCCGGACTTTTTCTCAAGCAATACCGTTTTCTTTGTAAACTCGCCCGGCTTCTTTGTATCCCCGGTAATTTTTACCGTTTCTCCGGATTTCTTTGCCGTTTGCTCAACGTTTTTCCTTCCGGCATCAAACGTTTCTTTTTTTGCCGCAGGCTTCTTGATGGTCCTCTGCTCGTACTCATCATACGCGTGTACAATCTTCTGTACCAACGGATGACGCACCACGTCCTGAGAGGTCAGCTCACAAATACCGATATCGTCAATCTTATTTAATACCCGCAAAGCCACATCAAGACCGGAGGTGGCGCCGCTCGGCAAATCCTTCTGGGACAGGTCACCGGTAATAATTACCTTGGAACCGAAACCGATACGGGTCAAAAACATCTTCATCTGTGCCGGCGTCGTGTTCTGTGCCTCATCCAGAATAATAAAGGCGTTATCCAAGGTTCTGCCTCGCATGTAAGCAAGAGGCGCCACTTCGATGAGACCCTTCTCCATATTTTTCGTAAAGCTGTCGGCGCCCATAATCTGATACAACGCATCGTAAAGAGGACGCAGATACGGGTCAACCTTGCTCTGTAAATCGCCCGGAAGGAAACCAAGCTTTTCTCCTGCTTCAATGGCCGGACGGGTCAAAATGATACGGCTCACCTCGTCATTTTTAAAGGCGGTAATGCCCATGGCCATGGCAAGATAGGTCTTACCGGTACCGGCAGGACCTACGCCGAACACAATCATCTTCTTACGGATCATATCCACATACTGCTTCTGGCCGAGGGTCTTCGGCTTAATCGGCTTGCCCTGGATGGTATGACAAATGGTATCCTTGTCAATCTCCGTTACCGCGGCCTCCTGGGCCTTCGGAAGCAGGGAAAGCGCATAAGATACATTCTGCTCCGTAATGGCATTGCCCCGCTCGGACAACAAACAAAGCTGGTCAATCACTCGCTTTGCCTGCTCCGCCGCCTCTACCGTACCTAAAATCTTTAACTTATCGTCACGAACAATCAAGGTCACACCCAGATTCTTTTCGATCAGCTTGGCATAGGCATCAAACTGGCCGAAAATATTTCTGCTATGCTCCACCGGAAGGTTCATCATTGTCTCTACTATACTCATCTGCGTTTCTTAGCCTCCACTCATCTTCCTGTACCGCCACCTGCTCCCAGGCCTCTGCTAACAGGAGTAATTTTCCCTCTGTCCTTACCGCATCCTTCCCCACCGTGGTTTTGATATCAGCAGAAAGCACCGTGGTTCGGTTCCCGGTCAGATACGATATATAGCGGTCCAATGCCTGCTTTGCAAGGGCATTTGCCTCTTCCTCCGTATAGTCCCGTACTTCGGGGATATACTCGGAAACCGTGCGTTTTTTCACACGGAACGGCAACGGAAAATGCTTATGCAACGACAACACCGCATCCTCTGTTATTATAGCATAATTTGTATAAGAATGACTAGGCATATGCGAAAATATTTTTTTATTTCCGTAAGAAAATGTGTAGCCTGTTTTTCTCTCTCCGGTATAATTATGTTCCTCGGTCTTACGTGAAAAGCTGTAAGAATAGTTTTTCACGGTTTTTAGGGTAATATCCGCATCCGCCGTCACCGCATACCGGTTCACTTCCACATCGTTATCCCCGATGACGGAAATCACTCCGCTGACTAAAATATCTCCCTTCTTCACCACATCTCCCTCTTTTACAAGAGGCGTTCCCCGACGGCATACCAGGGAATCTACCATACCGTCTGCCGTTGCCACCAGATGCACCGGTGTATTATTCTCCTCCTGCAACATGGGCATATCCGTTTCCGCTACACGTAAAAACAGCTTGGTTCCCCGCAGTTCCGCCGACACCCAGCCGATGTCCGGGTAATCGATGCGAAGCTGTCGTTCGATTTCCGTACAATCCACTTCCTCGCACCGCATGCCGCACACCACTCCGGTTTCCCGCAAATAGGACAATAACTCCTCCTCCGTATGGACAAAGCCGCCCGTAATCGAGATATCCCATACAAACCTGGACAACAGCCAGATGAGCCAGAAACAATAAATACCGCCTGCAAAAAACGCAATGCGGTTTCGGTATTTTTTTATAAAAAAAGGCAGTCCGATTCTTTTTCGTACATAAGGGATACAATGGGCCTTCTTTGCCGCACTGCGTACCCGGAAATAGTCCCGAAGCTTTAATTTCGCTACATAGACCGTGCCTTTGTCGGTTACCCTGGTACTCACATCATACAGTGGGATCTTTCTGCTACGGCATACATTAAAAAAGCGTTCCGGCGAGGTCCCGCGAAGCTCCACAAACACCGTTCCGGTAAAATAATCAAACAAACGCTTCATCGGTTCTCCCCCTTACCCTTTGCTTTCCCGATAGGATGCTCCGGTGATTGTCCCTACAATCCGAAGTTCCTCCGGTAAAAAATACTGAAGGCGAAGACAGTTCCCTTCCACACACAACTCATACTTTTTTGTTTTTATTCGAATCCGGCAATCGGTATATTCTGTTACGGAAGTAAAATTCCGCACAATCATACAATGTCTGCCGGCCAGATAAACCATCATTTCTCCTGCCACATCTCCGGTCAACGATACCGCATCCGTCAGCCGTTCAAAAAAAGAGGCATATTCTTTTTTCTCTTTCTTTTCCGCACGTTTTACCTGCAAATAAAGGTCTTTCTTTCCTTCGGACTTTCTGCGTTTCCGTACCTTGTACTTCGCCATACCGCCTCCGTAAACACTCCCTTACTTTCCAGTATATTGCGGGTCAAAACGTAAAATACCCCTTAATCCGAAGATTAAGGGGCTTTTTCGCACATTATTTATACTTGCGCTTACGAGCAGCTTCAGACTTCTTCTTACGTCTTACGCTCGGCTTCTCGTAATGCTCTCTCTTGCGAATCTCCTGCTGAATGCCAGCCTTTGCGCAGTTTCTCTTGAATCTGCGGAGAGCGCTGTCGAGGGATTCATTCTCTTTTACGATAACATTCGACATCTTCTCACCTAACCTCCCTCCAGTTGTGTATTGTGCCTATATACAACTGTTTGGGTATTTTATAATAGCACTACATAGATTATATCATAAAAATTCCATTCGTCAATAAGAAATTTAAAATTGTTGGAATTTTTTTGAAAACTTTTGACTGATATGTCGCACATGGCATCTTATTCCTCATCAAACAACCCGGAAATATCCCCTAATCCCTCTATCTCCTTTGCTGCTTCGGACAATTCCTCCCAGGAATCATATGCCACCACCGTTCCATCGCTTTCCGCTATAAAATAGTTCTTCGCCAAAAACTCCCAATACAAAGCAGAATCCTTTTCCGAGCTTCTTGCGGAATAAACGGACGGTTCCTTTGGAGAAAACATAATTACATCGATTTCTGTCGTCACCTTCCCATCCTTCAAAAGCTCTTTTGGAACAGCGTTATTCTGCACGGTAAGAATTTTGTTTACATGTTCAGAAATCAACTCTGCCTCCCGGTTTGTTCCCAACCAGTGAAGCCCTTGGATTCCGTCCGACAAAACCCCATGATTCAGGTACGGATGACCGTCACCCGTAAATGAGAGCTCATCCCCTTCCAAATAATCGAAGGGTCCAGTATCCCATTCTCCTCCTGCCCACACCAGTTGCACATCATCGTCGATATACCAGTCATCCGGGAAGCCGATGGTATCGCTCATATAAAATCTTGCCTCCGGACATCCTGATACGCATAATCCGGAAAAAGCAAACTCTTTTCCGGATATTGATGCTAAGTTTTTACAATCGTTTACATATAACCTCATCCGGCCGTTTGTGTCAAACCAGATTCCTTCCAGCTTTTCACAACCGTTGATATAATAATACGACTCTCTCCATGCTTCCGAACTTCCTACATACTTTACCCCCGGATGCTGATCCAGAATTATCTCAAAAATCCGTCCGCCCATGTGTCCAATGTATTCCATGTTCGGAAACCAATTCAGACCGTCTACTACATTGATGTCCTCCGAAAGCTCTGTATTATCATAGAACTCAAAATCGACCGCTGTCACCTGTTCTCTTTCCTGCTTTGTAAGGAACCCGTCTTTATCCGTATCAATCATCTCTTCGATGTACCCACGGAAATAGCTTCCGGAAAAATACCTTTCAGAAACCGGAATCCGCTCTGCATCCGCATCCGCTTCTTCGACTCTCGACTCCGGCATTTTCGGCGGTAAAAGTGTTTCATCGTCAAGAATAAAACAATTCGGTGTTTCGGACATATATACCGTACCCAAAGATCCATCACTATCCGAAATCCACTTCAGTTTTTTGCAGTTCTTTGCATATACGGCTCCGCCAGAACTCATAAAAACATCGATTTGTTCCAGCTTATCACAGTCTTCCGCAAATACAAGGGAAGAACCGCTTTCGTTCCAATTCACAACGGTTATGCTCGGATGCTGATACAGATACACCTCCGCTTCGGACATGAGCTCCAGCCTTTCCAGATTCGGAAACCAATTCAGTCCGTCTAAAGCCGCTTTCTTTTCCGTATATTGTCCCTTCAGAATTGACCGATATCGTCCCGAATCAAAATTAATCGACCTTACCTGTTCTCTCTCCTTCTTTGTAAGTAATCCGTCACCGTTTGTATCGATTTCACGCTTTATATATTCCCGGAACAATTCTCCGGAAAAGTAGGTTTCATCAATCGGAATTTGCTCCACATCGTAATCAATGACATATACATGTCCGTTCTCCCTTGTAATCCAAGTTTGAACAAATCCCGTTTCGTCCGTGCGGAATACCTGCTTTTCCGAAGATACCAGCCCTTGATACTCCGTTTCCGTGGAAAGAACTAAGTAGTCCGCACCGTATTGTCCGTAGTTTTCTTCTACAGTCTGAAGATAAATGGCTTCTGAACGGTCTGCATGATATACCTCCCATGGCAGAAACATCCCGGAATTATTCATAGCACCGATAAATACCGACGCAAAGCCGGCCGCATGCCCGGAACCGTACCTTTTACCCACAAAGTACATCGTATCCCCGTTTGTTACGAAATCCGTTACTTCCGCACTCAAAAATCCCTCCACAAAGGAAAAATCTTCCCTGCTTTCGCCATCTTGTATTATCATACGAATCAGTTCAGGCCCCGAAACGCCGTATTCGGCCCGACACGGTATCATTCCGCTTAAATACACATTGGAACTCACATTTGTTTCTTCTCCTGTTTCGTTATAAATCGAAATGCTTCCGTCAGAATAAAGCACAGGCTTTCTGTTCTTCCAGTAAGTATACAACCCTGTCTGTTCCGCAGCGGTACATAAACGCTGCACCCCCCCGTCTTTATCATATCGATACCATGCCATACCGTAAGCTTCGAGTCCTACCGAATCATTCTTGTCCTTGTACACGATGCCGATATACACATCCGTTCCCATTTCATACACACCGGCCTGACTTACGCCGTACACTTTGATCGAAGAAAAGTTTAGCTCCCCTGCTTTTCCCAGTCTGGCATGAAGGAAAATAACGGCGTCTGTATCGGAAATAATATCCGCATAAGAATCCGTCTGGGTCACTTTCACCTGCGGCGGATAAAACAACAGTACCGCATTCTCAGTGGATTTCATTAAAAAAGTGCCATACCACTCCGTTGCATTCAAACCGATCGAGTCTAAGTAATCAAACGCTGCATTACGAATTTCAACATCCGATTTTTTTAGTAGTCCTTCCGTCTTTTCAGTAACCTTATCATTCTCGTGAGACGGCACTTCCACGGTTCCCTGTCCGGGAATCTCCGTTCCCGCAACATCTGTCCACTCCGACATCCATTTCCCGTAGGTCAGCGACCATTGACGCTTTTGCAGAACGCCGTTTTCCGTCCGGTAATACCACTTTGTCTCTTCCTTGCAGAGTAAAATTTCCTCCTGCTTTGCTTCGGCTGTATGCTTCGCACGAATCAGGCACACACCCGTCACTCCGATTCCCGCAATAATCAGACCGATTATAAGTCCCTTTATTACCTTAATCTTCATCCTTTTCTTCCTCCCTTCCTAACACCGTAAGCTCCGAAAACGGAGCCTCTCTACAATCCTTCACATCACATACATAAGCATCCTCTACGTAAAGGGCATATCCACCCTCCGGAAGTTCCTTTAAATATGCATTGTCCCTGTCAATGTCATAAAAAATATCCGATTCTGCTCCTGTCGGTTCTCCCGCATATGGCTGAAGTACCACAAAATAAGAACCGATAAAACAAATCACCATCAATACCGATAACACCAAAGAACCGAACCGTTGCAGCGGTCCGATTCCCTTGTATTCCAACACATACTGGAATCGTTTCTTTAATACGGATTCTTTTCCTTCGGATACAAGGGCCATTCCTGTAGGCGCCACCGGTCCCTTTTTTCCGTTCCGGTTTCGCACCACATGCAGTATAGTATCCAAATAGTCCAGTTTTTCGCTTTCCGTAAGCACTCCCGTTACTTGTAAATCACTTTTTACCTCCAGTACAAAATCAATATTGTACCGAAGCAGATAAAGCACCGGATTCCACCAGTACACAATACACAGCAGCTTGACCAACAGCTTGATCCACACATCCTTTTGCTTATAATGGGTCCATTCATGCCGCAACATATAAGTAAATTCCTGCTCTGAGTATTCCTCTGTAGGCAGATATACGACAGGTCGAAACACCCCTGCAATCATCGGAATCTTTTTAGCCGGTGTCACTAAAATACGAGGTCCGATAGGCTTTTCTCCGGTCACTTTCTTACAAAGAGCTGCCAAATCTTCTCCCGGTTTCTCTGCACCCTTCTTCATTTCTTTCCGAAACCGTAGTTCCTTTACCAGAAATATGCAAAACAAAACAATGCTTCCTATGGCCCAAATCAAATAAAACATATCGATTACACGAACCTGTATATTGCTTAAAACACCTTGAAACGGCTGTTTTTCAAAGAAACGTACCACTACAGGAAGCAGCTTCTCCGAACGCAAAATCCGGACAAACGGGAACTCTACAATTCCAAGCAGACGTAGCAGGCTCATAAGAATCAAAACCACCAACGGCCAAACGCTCAGAGTTTCAATAAAGCTTTTTCTTTTTAACAGCAAATATATTACAATCGCAAAGATATCGCACCACAAAATTGCCATAGCAAACGAAAATACGGTCGCACTCATCCCTTGTTCCGCTTCCTCCTTTCGGCTATCATCCGTTCCAATTCATCCAGCTCCGTATCGTCAATGTCCTTATCCTGCACCAATGCAGCAAAAATAGAGGTAACCGGGGATTTCTTCGATGTTCCGCTAAGGCTTTGCTTCATCTGGTTGACCGCAGAAACAATGTACTCCTCTCTGGCAATGAGCGGAACAAAAGTCCGTCCGTAATTTTTATTGGTGCGCACAAAGCCGCCCACCTCAATTGCTTGTTTCTCCAACAAACTGTTTAACAAAATATGTATGGAACGCTCGCTCCAAGAACGCTCCGGCGTCAGTTCGATAATCTCCGAACGGGACAAGGGACGCTCCTCCCTCCACAACAGCTCCATAATCTCCAATTCATTTCCTGTGAATGCCGGAATCTCCATGTAATACGCCTCCTCTATTTATTTAGAATAAGCAAAGCTACCGCTTCTATCAGCTTTTATCAACATCTCTTGCTTTCAGAATATCATAATCTAATACATATGTCAATGATTTTATTATGTTTATATTATACATTCATGTTAATATGACTGTTAACCAAAAAAGAAACCGTAACGCAGTTATGGTCCACATTACGGTTTCTGAATATTTGAATTATATTATTTTTACTCTGTTACTTAATCTGACCCTTCAGTACCTCAACTGCCTTTGCAATAGCATCATCGATACCTGCCGGATTCTTACCGCCTGCCTGTGCCATGTTCGGACGACCGCCGCCGCCACCGCCGACACATGCCGCAACTTCCTTAATGAGGTTGCCTGCGTGAGCACCCTTTGCCATAGCACCGTCGGTTGCCATCGCGATAAGGTTTACCTTGCCGTCAAATGCGGAAGCCAGTAAGAGAACGCCTTCACCCAGCTTCTCCTTTAAGCTGTCGCCCAAGTTACGGATACCGTTCATATCCATCTCCGGAACCTTTGCGCAAAGCACCTTTACGCCGTTAATTTCCTGTACGTTGTTCATCACATCGCCAAGGGAAGCGTTTGCAATCTTTGCCTTTAACTTCTCGTTCTCGGAATGAGCTGCTTTAAGCTCCTCCTGCATTGCCTCAATCTTCTTAAGAAGGGAAGCCGGCTCGGTCTTTGCTGCCTTTGCAGCTGCCATTAACTCTTCCTCAACGGTCTTGTAATATGCGAATACACCGTCTGCGGTAATTGCTTCAATACGTCTTACGCCTGCCGCAATACCGGACTCGGATAAAATCTTAAATACGGAAATCACGCCTGTGTTGCCTACATGGGTACCGCCACAGAACTCCTTGGAGAACTCGCCCATGGATACGACACGTACCACATCGCCGTACTTTTCACCAAAGAGTGCCTTTGCACCGGTCTTTCTAGCCTCGTCGATGGTCATTTCCTTCATCTCGATGGTAAGGTTTGCGGAAATCTGCTCGTTTACGATAGCCTCTACCTTTGCAATCTCTTCCTTGGTCATAGCGGAGAAATGAGTAAAGTCAAAACGTAAGCGGTCCGGAGTAACCAAAGAACCTGCCTGCTCTACGTGAGAACCAAGCACCTGACGCAGTGCCTCCTGTAACAGATGGGTCGCACTGTGATTCTTACCGATGGCATTTCTTCTTGCAGAATCAATGGTCAGGGTAACGGTATCACCTACGGCAAACATACCGCTCTCCACTACGCCTACATGGCCGATTTTGCCGCCCTTAAGCTTAATGGTATCGGTTACGGTAAATACTGCACCGTCCTTTGTAATCTGTCCCAAATCCGCAATCTGACCACCCATAGTTGCATAGAACGGAGTCTCGTCTACAATTACGGTTGCATTCTGGCCTGCCACTACTTCCTTTACAACTTCGGTCTCGGTGGTGAGCACGGTAATCTTGGAAGCTGCGCTTGCCTTGTCATATCCGATAAAGGCACTGGTCACAGCCGCATCAATTTCATCGTAAACCGTCGCATCCGCACCCATGTAGTTGGTTACCGCACGAGCATTTCTTGCGGTCTCCTTCTGTACCTCCATTGCCTTCTTAAAGCCGTCCATATCAACGGTAAAGCCCTTCTCCGCAAGGATTTCCTCGGTCAGGTCAATCGGGAAACCGTAGGTATCGTAAAGCTTAAACGCATCATCGCCGGAAAGCACCTTAGTCTGCGCCGCAGCCTCTTCCATCTCGGAAAGAATGGAAAGTCCCTGGTCGATGGTCTTGTTGAACTTCTCTTCCTCTAAGGTCAAAATCTTTAAGATGTACTCTCTTTTTTCCTCTAACTCCGGATATCCATCCTTGGACTCTGCGATAACAGTCTCACAAAGCTTTGCAAGGAACAATCCCTGAATGCCGAGGAGTCTTCCGTGACGTGCCGCACGACGAAGAAGACGTCTCAAGACGTAACCGCGGCCCTCGTTGGACGGAATAATACCGTCGGAGGTCATAAAAGTAACGGAACGAATATGGTCGGTGATAAGACGAATGGACTCGTCCTTCTTCTTATCGGTCATATAAGTCACATTTGCAATCTCACAAACCTTATCGCGAATTGCCTTCATGGTGTCTACGTCAAATACGGAATCCACGTCCTGAACTACTACCGCCAGACGCTCAAGACCCATACCGGTATCGATATTCTTCTGGGTCAGCTCGGTGTAATGATGATTTCCGTCGCTCTCAAACTGGGTAAATACGTTGTTCCAAACTTCCATAAAGCGGTCACACTCACAGCCTACCTTACAATCCGGGCTGCCGCAGCCGTACTTTTCTCCACGGTCATAGTAAATCTCGGAACATGGACCGCACGGACCTGCGCCATGCTCCCAGAAGTTGTCACAGTCACCGTTCTCGTCACGATAGAAACGGGTAATACGCTCCGGCGCAACACCTACTTCTTCGGTCCAGATACGAAACGCCTCTTCATCCTCGCAGTAAATGGACGGATACAAACGCTCCGGCTCCATGCCAACATGCTCGGTCAAAAACTCCCAGGACCACTTGATTGCCTCTCTCTTAAAGTAATCCCCGAAGGAGAAGTTACCCAGCATCTCAAAGAAAGTAAGATGTCTTGCGGTCTTACCTACGTTTTCGATATCACCGGTACGGATACACTTCTGGCAGGTGGTTACGCGGTTTCTCGGCGGAATCTCCTGTCCGGTAAAGTAAGGCTTCATCGGCGCCATACCGGAATTAATCAACAACAAACTCTTATCGTTATGCGGAATCAAGGAAAAGCTCTTCAAACGAAGGTGATCCTTGCTCTCAAAAAACTCCAGATACATTCTTCTTAAATCATTCAAACCGTGCTTCTTCACTGTTTTATCTCCTTTCGTGCGCTACTTTTTCTGTGTGCGCACATAGCTATTGTCCATTATAAGATTGTGTGGTTTATTTGTCAATTATAACTTTTCAAAATCAGAAGCTCCGTGCTTACAAATCGGACAAATATAATCTTCCGGCAAGGACTCACCCTCATATACGTAACCGCAGACTTTGCAGACATAGGAGTTGGTCTTCTTGTCTTCTGCTCCTTCGGCAGTTCCTCCGTTCCCTTCTGTAGCCTTCTTCACCGCCGGCTTATACGGCTGCTTTACATACTTCTGATAGAAATCATAGGTGACCGGTGCCTGACTGCTTACAATGTCAGCATCCGTTATGTCCACTAAAAACATGGTATGGGTATCCAGCACAAAGCTGCCGCACACGGTACCGCAGAAATATGCGCTACTGTTGCGGTTCAAACGGTAACATCCGTTGGCACACCGGGTCACATCATCAAAATCCTCAAACTTATCTACCTTCTTACCACTCTGATATCCGAAATGACTGTATACCGCAAACGGAGTTTTTTCCGTCAGCACGGAAACGGTCAGTTTTCCGGTATTCTTTATCATGTCATGGGTTAAGTTCTGATTGCTGACGCTGACCAAAAGACGAATCGGATTCTGGGTCACCTGCATTACCGTGTTTACAATACAGGCATTGTCCTTTCCGTTCTCATTGGCAGACACCAAATATAATCCGTAACCGATTTGAAATAATGCTTTTTCATTCATCATAATGATACACCTCTTCTTCTTGATTTCTGATTTGTGCTCTTCTCAATAAACGCATAGTTTCCTATTACTATGTTGTCTACTACATAGATTATACTAATAATACTTAAAATAATCAAATAAAACTTGACACTTTTGAAAAAAGGAATTATCCTTGAAACGTAAAAGAAATTCGATATGATAGTGTTTTCGTCATTCTGTCATATCCGTTGAAAAGAGGTATGATTATGTCTGAAATAAAAGAACAATGTATGGCTGCCGCTCGCGAGCTCATTGAAGCAGCCGGATTAAAGAAGGGCCAAATCCTAGTGGTAGGCTGTTCTACAAGTGAAGTATGCGGTTCGAAAATCGGCACCGATTCCCGTCCGGAGGTGGCTGTGGATATGGTGGAGGGGATTCTCTCTGTTTGTACCGAAAAGGGCATCTACTTGGCGGCTCAGTGCTGTGAACATCTGAATCGTGCTATCATTGTAGAACGTGCAGCTGTGCCGTTTGCCGAGCCGGTCAACGTGGTTCCTCAGCCAAAGGCAGGCGGTTCCTTCGCTACCGCTCTGTATGCAAGACTGTCCGATCCGGTGGCCTTAGAAGAAATCAAAGCCGACGCAGGCCTTGACATCGGCGGCACCTTAATCGGCATGCATTTAAAGAAGGTGGCTGTACCGCTCCGTCTCTCTGTAAAGCAAATCGGTGAAGCAAATCTTCTGGCAGCCCGTACCCGTCCGAAGTACATCGGCGGATGCAGAGCACGCTATGATGAGAAGTTGAATTAAGAATAACGAGAACCCGTCTCCGACCAAAGTGTTAGAGACGGGTTCTTTTTATAGTATGCTAACAAATCTCGGCTCTCTTTTTTGAAACACTGTAATCTCTTTAAATCCAGCCTTCTTTATAATCTCGACAGCCTCCTTGATATGCGCCCCCACACTTTGAACCTTATGAGCATCGGAACCGATGGTAATTATCCTACCACCCAGTTCTCTGTAACGGCGAATAATACTCGGATGCGGTAACACATGTCCCCCTCTGTCGATTCCTGAGGTATTTACTTCGATTCCTTTTCCTCTTTTGATAATCTCCTTTAATATCTGATCAAACAATTCCGGAAACAGCTCATACGGAAAAGCATTATCCTCATAATGAAGCCCCTTTGCAATATATCCGATATGACTGACACAATCGTAATACGCCGTTAGTCTGTTATCCGTAACAGAAGCATACACCGTTTCAAGATATCTTTGATATGCCGTAATCTTGTCTTGGCCTCTCTTTGATTCCGGTAATCCGCAGTCCAGCCCGGCAACGCAATGGATACTCAATAAAACATAGTCAAATTTCTGCCCGGACAAAACTCCTGCCGTTTGCTCCGCAGTCTCCGAAATGTAGCCTACTTCAATTCCTTTTCCTATGTTGATTTTCGGATACTTTTCTCTTAGCCGGGAAATCGTCTCCTCCATCCCGACAAAATCAGGAGCTTGGTCATACATTTCCATATGATGTCCCAAATCCATATGCTCCGTAAAGCAAAGGTCCGTAACTCCCGATGCAATTGCGGCACGGACAGCCTCCTCCGGGGCCATTGTTGAATCCGGAGAGTATGAAGTATGTATATGATAATCAGGTAAAATCATAGGTTGACCTCCTTTTTCGATAAACCTCATACCCATTCGCAAACAATTCTTCCACCACCATTTCCCGTATCGACACCTTGCCGGTACTTCTGGTAGAATCTACTATCCTTACACACTTCTTCTCCCGATCCAAAAACTCCATATAAAACATCACATGACTACCCACTTTTGCAAACACATCCCCTTGTCTGATTTCCTCTAGGTGTATCTTATCTGCAACCTTCGGAATATCTCTGGTGGCAATCTTTTTCGGCAGATTCCAGCATCTGGTCAAAAGTCCTGAACAATTTACACCTACACTGTATTTACTCCCCATACGGGACTTGTCCTCCGGAACATTCCCGGCAAACTTTCCCTCCGTGATACCGGCATCAAACTCCTCTATGGTGGATGCATTACCCCATCCGTAAGCAACTCCTTTATTTACCTCTCCTACCTTCCACCAACCGCAATCAAGCACTTCCCCCGTCCATGTCACATCCGGCGAATCTACCGGTACCCCGTCAGGGTCGATGCCGTGAAGTACATTTCGCTCTGTGGCAGTCCATTGGTGATTGGCGTATTGTAAGGCAGTTTCAATGACCTGACGGCCCCATGTATTGTCTGTATTCTGCATAGTTCCTCCGTGATAATTATGATTCTAATATCAGAATACACGTTGCCCCAGGGGTAAGGTCAAGAGAAATAATAAAAAAATTATTCTCTCTCATTGGTCACAATATGCACAATCTCCTTCGGCATCTTCGCCAGATATTCCTTCATAAAGGTCGGATACGCCACATGTTGATCCAACTCATCAACCGGAATCCAATACATATTTTCCTTAAATCCGCCAGTATAGCTGTTACTGTTAAGCTCCTTCGTCCCTCGCGGCTTCATGAGAAAATAGAACACCACCTCATGACAAGATTTCAAATCCACAATCGTACGCCATGTTGTTCTCCTATAATACAAACTCCCGCCTTGTAATAAATCCTGTTTCATCCTTTTCAACATGAATTACAAACGGAAACTTATCGTACTTCACACACATAAAGAAATCCTCTTTCGGGTAAACTTCCTGTTGCTCTTCGTCAAAGAAATGCTCTCCGCCGTGTTTTTGTAAATCAGCTATACGTTGCTCAAAATCAGGCAATTCTACGCCTTCCACCAAACTTTTGATATATTCCGCGCAAAGCTCATCCTCTGCCGCTGGGCGCACACCGGCGTACCCCATGCAAACCAAAGAAACCGTATCCGGCTGACTTTTCTTTATGTATTCGGCTACTGCCTTAGCATTCACAAGACTTCCGGTAATAATCTCCGAAGCTCCTGTCGCATTTACAATTCCTTGTGTTCCGGCGCTGGTGGTATGAAGTATAGTCTTTCCCTTTACCTCCTCAGGACGCACTGTAGACGGCGAATTTCCGAAGTCAAAGCCCTCGCACTTTTTCCCGTGACGTTCTCCGATTAATACGCTGCCCGGAAGTTCTTTGTTTAACACAAACGCATTTTCTACGGATCCGATGGGACGGATTTCTTTCACACCCATGTCATATAAATAACACTCCAACGAAAAGGCCCGGAACACGTCAATAATCACCGTCAAACCTTCCGCCTGTTTTGCTCCTTCGATTAAATGTAAAATATTAACCTTACTCATTCACTGTTCCTCCTATTCCTACTTTTTTCATTTTAACGTATCAATAAACTCTTTTATCAGTTGACCGCATTCTACCGGCTTCTGCTCGTAAATCATATGGTCTCCGCCCAGACAAATCACCTGACAGTTTCCCATCTTCTCCGCATAAGGATATATCGTTTCCTTTCTGCTATTTTCAAAATTATCGAGAATCTCTTGCAATTGTTCCTCGTCCTCAAACTCCGTTTGACGTAACGGCAAATCCAAATCGTTTATTTCAATCTGACGGTTAATCCATTTCTGATATTCTTCCAAATCTTCCTTACTTGAAATTCCCCAACTGGCACAAATATAGAGTTTCGGAACCTCGTTTGTCACAATTCCGCTAAAAGCCTCCTGTGCATTTCTTGCCAATAAATTTGCTTCGGAAATTGGCGCAACCGAATCCATCGTCAAGAGATACAACGCATCGCCAAGATACTGTTCCTCTTCGGAATAATTATCCGGATACCGGTACAAATACTCGTGTAACACATATCGGCTCAGTCCCAGCTTTGCAAGAACAGCCAGCATCCGGTCGCCAAAGCTCACCTTCTCTATTACTTCCTCTTCCTCAAACGCATTCGCAGAAAGCTGCGACCCATCTACAAAGACAATTGCCTCAATTTCCTCCGGATAATGGCTGACCCAATAATTTGCGTAAGCGCCTCCGATAGAATGCGGCATAAGAATGTACGGGCCGTCAATCCCTACATTCTGTAGAGCCTTTCGGTAATCCTCCACGATATAAGAAAGCGTCATGGCATGATTCGTGTCGCCACTGAAGCCGTACCCTGCCCGGTCCACAAACACCACCCGGTTCTCCTTCTCAAGGCACGCTGTCATCTGCCTTGCCGCAACCGAAAATTCACCCATTCCAAGCCCTGCAAGTCCCACAATGGTATGAGCCCCGTCTTCCTTACCGAATACCGCCACATTTAAAGAATACTCTCCTATAGAGACCGGATTATAGTAGCCGTGCTCTTTTAATAACTCAAGCTCTTGTTTTAACTTGATTTTATGAAAAATAAAGGTTCCGAGAATAAAAAGAACCAATAAAGAAACTAGTACAAATAATATGTATAATGCTATTTTCCTGATTCTTTTTGCCATATACTGCCTCCATATTGTTTCATACTCTTTAACATAACACTCTACTCTTTACTCAAAAAACTTCCCCTGATAAAAGTTCTCATTCTCCAACTTCTTCGCTGTAATCCGAAACAATACACATCCGTCCGGGCACATCAAAACCTTACTGTATTCGCTGTCTCCACCGATATTTATCAGGTTTCCGCCACTTCGAACCGCTTCCATAATCGGAAACAGTAACGTCATGGTTTTGGAACAAATACCGTATCCTTGTGTATTCACCGGACAACCGTAAGTACAAGTGTACTTATCTCCGATTTGCTCTCCGTTTCTGCAGAACCGTTCTGTTTCATCATTGTCTTTATTGAATCCAATCACTTCGATTTCCCATTCGTATTCTTCATCGTACCATTTTTTCATACAGTTTCCTCCTCAAACATGTTTTTCAGAAAAGTAAAAAGTCTATTTACAACTTACATCATACCATGTTATAATTATTTTAGAAAGAGCAACCGCCACCAAGGTGGTTAGCCTCTCAAATGGTTTGCAAAATGCCTACCTTCGACCGCTAAGTACAAAGGTAGGCATTTTTATTTTCGCTTGTTCTTCCTATCTATGTAGGCAAGCAGTGAAATGAGTAACGCTCCAAACAACAACATCAAAGATATTGCTTCGTATATCGTCATCATCCACACCACCTCCCTTCTGTAAAACGCTTGCAGCCGGGAGGCTACCACCCTGTACACGATTGCTCTATAATTATTATATCACATTCCAAACATATGTTCATGATTATTTTGAACTAAACAAAAAAACACTTATTTTCATAAGTGCTTCTTCGGGGTTGGGCTGTATCAAAAATACAGAGCAGCTCGTAGCGGAATCGAACCGCTGTTTTCGCCGTGAGAGGGCGACGTCTTGACCGCTTGACCAACGAGCCATAACCTATTTAATTAAATCATCCTAAGGATGAGCAGCTCGTAGCGGAATCGAACCGCTGTTTTCGCCGTGAGAGGGCGACGTCTTGACCGCTTGACCAACGAGCCGTAACTTGCAAAACAGATTATACAACAGGAACATCTAAATTGCAAGCTATTTTTTACTTTTTCTTAAAGTTTAACTATTTTTCGAATTATCAGTTAATTCCAACATATACTGAATACCAACCTCCGGATGCTTTTTCTGTATACTTCTTGGGCATCCCACAAGCTACCAACGCTGAAAAACACTGATTATTTCCCATGCTCCGTCCACATATTTTGTATCCCAGGCCAAGGCAAACCCACCCCATCTGTCTCCCAGGTCGGTATGCCATTGAATCCTGTCATCCATAATATGAAATTCATAATACGAAGATATTTGTAAAACATGCGCTCCGTTCTCTTCCGTCGTATACCATTCCAGCCATTCCTCAACGGTCAAATCCCGAAAGACATAGCCTTCATCAAGATTTAACGTGGCAACCTTCTCATCATTCCGGTATAGAGCAATCTGTCGCTCCGACACTGCCTCTGCTATAAGCGTCGGTCCCTCCGGCAATTCCATCGGCACCAGCCCATCATCCGTTTGCATAAAAAGATGCAGTATCGTCCAGCCTCCGCCGGTACCCGAACCGGATTCCCGAAACAAAAACATTGTCGTCTCCTCGTTTGCCTGCCAAACATACCAGTTAATCCAGTCCCCGATTGCATCGTCTGTAATTAATAGTTCTTTTCCGTTTCCGAAATGAATGGTGTAGCTTTCCGAATCCTTACAATCCTTCCAAATACGATCAAGGGTTCCGTCACCGTCAAAATCCTCCAAAATATCTTTGTCCCGATAACAGAAGGCTTCATCCAGATATCCGACATATCGTCGCTGTTTCTCTGTTTCCGTCATTTCTCCTCGGCCCAGCCCCCAACCGGTGTTGGTTCCGTTCACATTCCACATCGGAAGCTCCATAGAAGTAAGCACCCATTTACCCAGACTGTATTCCAGTGTCCAGGAGGCCGCATATTCCTTCCCTTCTACATAGAACTTGCCCCTGCACCAAATAGCGGAACCTCCGTGACATTCCGCATCCAGCAAAGAAAACTCATTTCCGCTTATGGTATAGCGATAAGCATTCCCTTCTTTCTCCATCCCCATGGTCGTTTCCAAATAGTGTCCTAAAGTACCGTAGGCCGGTTTTTCATCCAGAGTTGTGGTTCCGAGATCTAAGCCGTTACAGGAAACGGTAAACTCTGTGCCGCTCTCCTGATAGCAGGTAATGGTAACCGTTTGCGGAACCTGCAAAGAAATGTCTTCCGAGTCATTTTTTATCACCATGCGCATATCCTGCATCAACCCGGATTTGTCTACTTCCTTTGCACATATATAGTCGTCAACCCCGTCTCCGTTAAAATCCGCTTTTGCAAGTATGGTCATTTCCTGCAGTTCGGAACCGGTCACACTTGTGTTGCTGCCGGAACCGTCCGTTCCGCCGTTCCCGACAGTACCTGCATTTCCGGCGTCCTCTGCATTTCCTGCATTTTCAACAGCTCCCGTAGCTTCCGGGGCTGCCTCGGTAAGCCTGGTCTCCCCATCCTGCTTCTTGTCCTTTTCTGTTCCGGAGCAACCGGACAGCGCCAAGCACAGAACACAACTAAACATCAGTGCTATTCTTTTGTAGCCTTTCATTTTCTTCCTCATAGTCTCCCTCCTATGCATTGCTAGGCACCGAATTTACATCGAAAACAAATCCATCAACGACATCTGGTTGGACTTCGGTATATCGCCTAAAAGCCCCAAATCTCCCATCTGGTCCGCAATGGTCTGGCTTATTTTACAACGGGTACGGAAATCGTCCTGGGACAGGAACGGCCCGTCCTTTGCCGCCTCCTCAATCTGCTCTGCCGCCGTCTCACCAACACCGTCGATGCTGTCAAAGGACGGCATCAGCTTTCCGTCAATAATCTGGAAAGCATGGGCCTTTGCTTTAAACAAATCAATCGGCATAAAATCATAGCCTCTCGCGTACATTTCCTGCACGATTTTCATATCGTTGTAGGAGTCCTCATCCTTCGGAGAAGCGGTCTTAGTGTCCATCTTTTTCTTGATTTCCTTCATATTCCGCTCCAGTACCTCTTTGCCGAGACACATGGTTTCGTAGCTGAATGCCTTTGCACGGATTCCAAAGAATGCCGCATAGTACGCTAACGGATAATAAATTTTAAAGTGAGCCACGCGGAAGGCCATCATAACATACGCACACGCATGGGCCTTCGGGAACATGTACTTAATCTGTTTACAGGACCAGATATACCAGTCCGGGATGCCTTGGGCAATCATGGCCTCTTCCATCTCCGGCGTCAGACCCTTACCCTTTCGCACGCTCTCCATGATTTTAAAGGCCAGACCGTTCTCTACGCCCTGATAAATGAGAAATACCATAATATCGTCTCGGGTACAGATGGCATTGGACAGAGTACACTTTCCTTCCTGAATCAGGAGCTGGGTGTTATTTAACCATACGTCCGTACCGTGGGACAGACCGGAAATTCGAATCATGTCTGAAAAGCTTTGTGGCTTCGTATCACGAAGCATCTGCATAACAAACGGTGTACCCAGTTCCGGAAGACCGAGACTGCCGAGGTCACAACCACCGATATCATCCGGTGTAATGCCCAATGCCTCCGTGGAGGAGAACAGGGAAATGACCTTCTTATCGTCTAACGGTATCTGCTTTGCATCCACGCCCGTCAAATCCTCCAGACGACGAATCATGGTCGGATCATCGTGCCCGAGAATATCAAGCTTAAGCAGGTTATGGTCAATGGAATGGTAATCAAAGTGGGTGGTGACCGTCTTTGTGGTCATATCGTTTGCCGGACGTTGTACCGGCGTAAACTTATATATCTCGTGTCCGATGGGAAGTACGATAATACCGCCCGGATGCTGTCCGGTGGAACGTCGCACGCCTACACAGCCGGTGGAGATACGCTCTATCTCCGCCTTTCGCATGACAATTCCGTGCTCTTCGTTATACTTCAATACATAACCGTAAGCGGTCTTTTCCGCCAAAGTTGCGATGGTTCCCGCACGGAAGGTCTGGCCTTTTCCGAAAATAACCTCCGTATAATCATGGGCCTTTGCCTGATATTCACCGGAAAAGTTCAGGTCGATATCCGGCTCCTTATCACCGTAGAACCCAAGGAAGGTTTCAAACGGAATATCGTGTCCGTCCTTAATGAGCGGTTTCCCACAGTTCGGACAGATTCTGTCCGGCATATCACAGCCCGATAAACCGCGCTTCTGGCAGTCCTTTACCTCCTCGGAATCAAAATCCGAGAAGAAACATTCGGTACAATAATAGTGGGCCGGCAGCGGATTTACCTCCGTAATACCGGACATGGTGGCCACGAAGGAGGAACCTACGGAACCTCGGGAACCTACCAGATAGCCGTCCTCATTGGACTTCCAAACCAGCTTTTGGGCAATAATATACATCACGGCGAAACCGTTCTTAATAATGGAATTTAACTCATGCTCCAGACGCTCTTCTACAATTCCCGGCAAATTTTCACCGTACATGGAATGGGCCTTATCGTAACAAATCTTACGCAGGGTCTTGTCCGAATCCTCAATAACCGGCGGACACTTATCCGGATGAATCGGAGACACATATTCAATCATATCCGCAATTTTCTGCGGATTATCAAGGACTACCTCCTCCGCCTTTTCCTGTCCGAGATAAGAGAACTCTGCCAGCATTTCTTCCGTAGTACGGAAGTACAGCGGAGCCTGATTGTCCGCATCCGCAAAGCCCTTACAGGACATAATGATGCGGCGGTATACCTCATCCTCCGGATTTAAAAAATGCACGTCACAGGTGGCTGCCACCGGCTTGTTATACTGCTCGCCCAGTGCAATAATCTTTTTATTGATGGCAATCAAATCCTCCTCGGACTTGATATTCTCATGCTTCTCATCCGCAATCATAAACTGATTGTTACCGAGGGGCTGAATCTCGTAATAATCGTAAAATTCACAGAGACGCTCGATTTCATTTTGCGGCGACTCACGCAAAATCGCCTGATACAACTCTCCCGCTTCACAGGCAGAGCCGATAATAAGGCCTTCCCTGTTTTCCAGGAATACACTCTTCGGAATACGCGGACGTCTGGCATAATAATCAATATGGGAAAGAGAAACCAGACGATATAAGTTGATTCGACCCGTCTCATTCTGACACAAAATAATGGCATGGTAGGTCGGCATCTTTTTAATCATTTCCGGCGTCGGCTTACATACCTCATTGACCTCATCCAAGGATACCGTCTTACGTTCTCTAAGCATATCAAGGAACTTTACAAAAATATCCGCCGTCGCCTTGGCATCATCTACCGCACGATGATGGTTTTCCAGGGAAACGCCCAGCTCTCGTGCCACCACATCCAGTTTAAATCGCGATAATCCAGGCAACAAAGCTCTTGCCAGTCCCACCGTATCAATGACCGTAAAATCATAGGTCAGTCCCAAACGCTCCGCATTCACACGAATAAATCCTGTATCAAAGGAAGCATTATGAGCAACCAGCGTACAGTCCTTACAAAACTCTAAAAATTCCGGTAAAATCACTTCAATTTCCGGCGAATCCATAACCATGGAATCCTTAATACCGGTCAGTTCCTCGATACGCGGCGGAATCGGTACCTTCGGATTGACAAAGGTGGAATACCGGTCCGTAATCTTTCCGTTTTCTACCTTTACGGCACCGATTTCGATAATCCGGTCGCGTTCCGCACCGAAGCCCGTAGTCTCGATATCAAACACCACAAAACCGCTGTCAAGGGACTGTCCCTTGCTGTCCCGCACCGGCTCCAATATATCATCTACCAGATATGCCTCTACGCCGTAAATAATCTTGAAATCCTTGGCGCGCTGCATCTTTTCTTCATCATCCTTATAATCCTTCGGATTAATGGCGTGATTTGCTTCCGGGAAGGCCTGCACCACTCCATGGTCCGTAATGGCAATCCCCGGCATCCCCCATTCAAAGGCAGTTTTTACCAACACCTTCGGGTCAACCACAGCATCCATATCACTCATTTTCGTATGGGCATGGAGTTCGATACGCTTCCGCTCCGCCGTATCCATACGTTTTTTCGTAAAATCCTTGATATTTTTCATACCGTAAATGACACCAACGGACACTTCCTTTTCGTAGGTATCAAACATAACCTGTCCCTTCATCAGCACAAACTTACCCGGCTTTAACTTTCCGCGAAGGTCGTCTGCTTCTTCCTTCCGGACAAAGATTTTCGCTCCGATGGAATTGGTAAAGTCCGTAATCTGGAACATAAACAAAAGCTTTTCGTTTCGAAGCTCCCGCTCCTCAAACTTAATAATCTTTCCGCGAATGACGTAATCGCCAAAACCGTCATCCACCTCTGAAATCGCACTAAGTTCTCCGTCAAACGGTTTTCCGTAGAAAATATCCGGGTCCTCCGGAATCTTTTTCTTCGGCGTATAGTTGCCGTTTCGTTCAAACTTCTTAAAGTCGGCCTTGCCGTTCTTATCGTCGGCCTTCTTTTCAGCGCCGGCTTTCACCGCTTTTTCGGCACCGGTGCCTTTTCCCGAACCACCCTGGCCTGCTTCACCGGTCTGTCCGGCACCTCCTGCCGCGCCGTTCTGACCGGATGTTCCGTCTGCGCCTTGGCCGTTTGCCGTACCGTCCCCTGCCACGCCTTCCGTTGGACCGTTTCCGCCGTTTACAGAGGATTCCGTACCATCTGATTCCTCCTCGTTCTTTGCCGGCATTACGCCCATGCTGCGAAGCTTATCCTTGGTATAAAACTCATAGGCCGGTCGTACCGGGCCTTCTCCTGCCTCCGACTCGTCCTTTTCTATCTCGTAAAACTCATTCACGACACGAAGCGGTACTTCAAAGCGTGACAAAAAGAGCTCCTCAATGCAGCTCTTTACCTCTTCTCCGATATGTCGATTAATAAATGTATCCTCCGCCTTAAGGTGTAGCTCCGTACCTGTTACATACACCTCGGCCCGGTTTAAAAAGTTCACGTTTAAGCGGCTCTCTGCCCCCAGTTCCTCGCGCACGGACTCCTGATAATGGTCCCAAATAGACTCCGGCGTATACTGCGCGGATAGCTTGTAATGCTCTGCTACCGTCGCATGCTTGTCCATTCCTTTAAAGAACTGGTCGTTTAACACCTTTTCCAGATACCGTACAGTGCTATACTCAAGCAAACGCTCGCTTTCGATATGTACCGTTACTCCCCCCGAATGGCGGGAAGCACTTAATTTCAAAACCTCAACTTCGTCAAATACCCGGCGCAACTCCTGCGGTGGATTGACCGAATCAAATACCTCATACAGCTTCATACGCCTCTATCTCCTCCCTCAGTGCGGAAAGAAGGGCTTCCTCCGGCACCTTGCGGACAATTTCTCCTTTGCGGAATACCAAACCTTCTCCGTTCCCTCCCGCAATACCGAGATCGGCTTCCTTCGCTTCTCCCGGACCGTTTACCGCACAGCCCATGACTGCCACCTTAATCGGCAAATCATAGCCTGCCACCATAGTTTCCACCTGTTCCGCCAGTCCGATTAAATCAATCTTCGTTCTGCCGCAGGTCGGACAGGACACCACTTCAATGCCGCCCTTACGCAGTCCCAAGGTACGTAAAATCAGTTTTGCGGTCACAATCTCCTCCACCGGCGCCGCCGTTAAGGATACACGAATCGTATCGCCGATGCCCTGAGATAATATCATTCCCAAGCCCAGCGAAGACTTAATATTTCCGGAACGAATCGTACCTGCCTCCGTAATACCGACATGTAGCGGATAATCAGTCTTTGTTGCAATCAGTTCATGGGCTTTTACACACATCAGCACATCCGAAGACTTGATACTGATCACGATATCGTGAAAATCAAACTGCTCCAGCATCGCCACTTTATCAAGGGCACTTTCCACGATACCTTCCGCCGTCACTCCACCGTACTTTTCCACCAGATTCCGCTCCAGGGAACCGCTGTTTACGCCCACACGAATCGGCACGCCGTACTTCTTTGCGGTCTCCGCCACCTCGCGCACCCGGTCCATGGAACCGATATTCCCCGGATTGATACGGATTTTGTCCGCGCCGTTCTCCATTGCTGCTATAGCCAGACGATAATCAAAATGAATATCCGCCACCAACGGAATTGTAATCTGCTTTTTAATCTCGGACAGTGCTTTCGCCGCCTCCATGGTCGGCACGGCACAACGGATAATTTCACAACCTGCCGCGGTAAGCTCGCGAATCTGCGTCACCGTAGCCGCCACATCCTCGGTTTTGGTATTGGTCATGGACTGAATAGCTATCGGAGCACCGCCTCCGATTGTCACGTTTCCGATTTGTACTTTTCTTGTTTGCGTTCTGTCCATACCACACCTCCGTTTATTTTGCAAAAAAGATATTCTTCACATCATTAAATACAAGGAACACCATCAAAATCAGCAGAAGAATCAAACCGATAAAATGCACCATACCTTCTTTTTCCCGGTCTACCGGCTTGCCTCTGACAATTTCAATGATACAGAACAACAGCTTACCGCCGTCTAATGCCGGAATCGGAAGCAGGTTCATCACACCTAAATTCGCACTTAAAAATACCGCAATGTTTAACAAACTGAGGATGGTTACCTTGGCTCCCTCATCCTTGGTTTCCTCGTAGGTGTCTCCCACCAGGTCCACAATCGCCACCACACTGCCTACTTCATCGGACTTAAGCTTACCGGTAAAAAGCTTGCCAAGTCCGCGAATGGTATCGGTAATCACATACTTTACTTCTATCGCAGAATACTTAATTGTTTCCCATGCATTTGCTTCTTCTCTGACCAAATTATAGGAAAATCCCAACGTATAGCCGGAAGATGCATATTTCGGCGTAACCGTCGTTACAAAGGACTCCCCGTTTCTGGTATAGGTTACTTCGATCGGCTGTCCGTTCAACGGATTCTGTTCAAAATAAGCATACAGCTCACCGCCGTTTGCTACCTCCGTATCTCCGACCTTGGTAATCACGTCACCCACCGCAAGACCTGCCTCCGCCATAGGATATCCCGGGGACAAGTCCTGAATATCCGCGGTATACGCCTCATCTCCGTTATAGGTAAAGCCCAACAGATATTTATCATAGGCTTCCGGCAAAAGTGTCAGTTTTACCTTCTCACCGTTCCGTTTTACCGTTACATGAATCGGCTCCTCTGTTATTTCATGAAACATAAACCAACTGTATACTTCTCTGCCCAGAGAAACTCCGGATTTGTCGATTTTCGTAATGATATCGCCTTCCTGCATTCCCGCATCCGCCGCCGGTCCCTCCGGAGTAATTCCGGTTACCCGGGCAGGGTCAAAGCCCACGGAACCGATGATAAACAGTGAGAATACAAATGCAAGCACAAAGTTAAATCCCGGTCCCGCAAACAACACGGAAATTCGTTGCCAGACATTCTTGGAATAAAAGGAATGCTCATTCTCCATGTTCTGGTCCTGGTCTTCGCCTAACATCATACAAGCTCCGCCGATCGGCAAAAGACGTATGGAAAACTGCGTTCCGAAGGCTTTAAAACCGCACAAACGCGGTCCCATACCGATAGAAAAGTCAACTACCTCGATGCCGTTGATACGGGCAAAGATAAAATGTCCCAGTTCGTGAATCAGCACCAGGATTCCGAAGATTAAAATTGCAATAATGATTTTCATAGTTCCTCTTTCTTGCGTTCTTAACGCACATTCTCCCTTATATAGTCATACGTTTCCTTCTCTGCGGAAAGAACCTCTTCCAAAGTAGGATTTGCAATAATTTTATGTGCATTCATCGCCTGCTCGATAAGCTCCGTAATTTTAAGATAACCGATTTTACGATCCAGAAACAGTGCCACTGCCATTTCATTGGCCGCGTTATATACCGTCGGCAGACTTCCTCCCGCACGGAACGCATCGTAAGCAAGTGCTAAGGCACGGAAGGTATCCGTATCCGGCTTATAAAATTCAATCTTTTGCAATTCGAAGAAATCCAGACGCTTCCCTCCCAATGAAACACGGTCCGGATAGGTCATGGCATACTGAATCGGAAGCTTCATATCCGGAGTGCCGAGCTGCGCCAAAACCGCGCCGTCCGTAAACTGAATCATGGAATGAATGATGCTCTTCGGCTGTACCACCACTTCAATCTGCTCCGGAGATAAGGAAAAGAGCCAACCGGCCTCCATCACTTCAAGCCCCTTATTTACTAATGTAGAAGAATCAATGGTAATCTTTCGTCCCATTGCCCAGTTCGGATGCTTCAATGCCTGTTCTACAGTAATAGAGCCGAGTTCTTCTCTCTTTTTTCCGCGGAACGGTCCGCCGGATGCCGTTAAAAGGAGCTTCTCTACCGTCTGTTCTCCCGCACCCTGTAAACATTGAAAAACAGCGGAATGTTCGCTGTCTACCGGCAAAAGCTTCACCTTATATTCTTCCACCAACGGCATAATAATATGCCCGGCAGTAACTAAAGTTTCCTTATTTGCCAGAGCAATATCCTTTCCTGCTTTAACGGCTGCAATGGTCGGCAAAATACCGATCATCCCCACCACTGCATTGACGGTCATATCAGCAGAACCTTCCGTTGCACAAGCGATCAAACCGTCCATTCCATATACGACTTCTGTAGAATAAATACCTTTCAAAGAAAGTCGTCTTTTTAACTCTCTTGCATCCTCTTCTTTTGTAAGACTTACAAGCCTCGGCAAAAACTCCGCTACCTGCTGTTCCAGCAAATCAATACTGCTGCCTGCGGCAAGAGCAACGACTTCAAACTCTCCCGCTCTCTCTCTTACAATTTCTAAGGTTTGGGTACCGATGGATCCGGTGGATCCGAGAACCGCAATTTTCTTCATATCATTCACCGATCTTTCTTTCATCTATCATTCATACTCCGAAAGATTTCGTCTTCCGATACAACGGATACATATCCTACAGTGCGAAAATCTGCACCATCAAATAAACCAACGGAGCCGTAAAAATAATACTGTCGAAACGGTCCAGAATGCCGCCGTGGCCCGGAATCAATTTGCCGTAATCTTTAATCTCATAGTGACGCTTCATTGCAGAGGCTGCCAAATCTCCGATTTGGGATACCACAGAAGACAAAATACCGATAATTACAAAAACAAGTATCGATACTTCAACCCCTTCCACAAAGCGATTGAGACACGCCGCGTAAATCCCGGCAATCAATGCAGTCCCGGCAATACCGCCGATACAACCTTCCACTGACTTTTTCGGACTTAACACAGGGAATGCTTTATGCTTTCCGAAGAGACATCCGATACAATAGGCACAGGTATCGGAGCCCCAGGTGCCGATAAATACCAGCCACAACAGAAGCATACCGTTATCTTCTACACGAATTCGGTACAAAAACGACAACAACACCGCTACATATACATAACCGGTATAGGCAGTAAAAATCTCTTTTGCGTTATACTTCGGATACCGCACCACATAAATCCCCATGAGTATCAGTAATGCTGCCACCGGCATTAAATCCGCCAACTCCGTCTTCCCGAAAAAGAGCAACGCATCCAGTCCGAGGCACATTATCCAATTCACGTAAAACAAGGGACTTTTCGACAATCCCACCATACGGTGAAATTCGAACACACCGATTAGGGAAATGGCTGTCACCAACGCCCAAAAGACCGGTCCACCAAGGATTCCGGTCGAAATCACAATTGCCAATAATACAATACCGCTCAACAGTCTCGTAATAAACATGGTTCCTCCATCAAACAGTACCTGTCCGGTTACTTGTTTTCCAAGCCGCCGAATCGTCTGTTTCTGCTTCCGTAATATAGAATTGCTTCTTCCAAGGCTTTTTTGTCAAAATCCGGCCACAACACATCCGTGAAATAAAACTCGGAATAAGCCGACTGCCACATTAAGAAATTGGACAGACGCTGCTCACCGCTGGTGCGGATAATCAAATCCGGGTCCGGAATCTCTGCTGTATCAAGAGACGCTCCGATATCCTCCATAGTCATATCCTCCACGGACTTTCCTTCTGCAGCAAGTTTTGCAGCCGCCTTCTTCACGGCACGGAGCACTTCGTCCCGTCCGCCGTAATTTAATGCTATCTGAAATTGAAGGCCGGTATTCACAGAGGATACCTCCTCCAACTGTTTTATCGATGTAATCATATCCTCCGGCAATACCGAAATATCGCCGATAATCCGTACCCGCATGTTATTGTCGGCACACTGCTTAATGGCATCCTTTAAATAACTGCGTAAAATCTTCATTAAAGCATCGATTTCTTCTTTGGGTCTGGACCAGTTTTCCGTAGAAAACGCATAAACCGTCAGGTACTTTACCCCTAACTTCCAGGCTTCTTCACAAATCTTCCGAACGGTTTTACTGCCCTGGGAATGGCCTACATTGCGCGGCATACCGCGTTTTTTTGCCCATCTTCCGTTTCCGTCCATAATAATCGCTATATGCTGCGGAACCTTTTCCATCGTGCACTCCTCCGAATCCCTTTTTACAAAAACATAGAGGGAGCCTACGGTTCTCATCCCTAAGACTCAACCGGGACCCCCTCTGCTTTTCAATTTTACTCCTCTTACGAGAATCTGCCGAAGCAGACACTGCCGTTTACTTAAACGGTAAGAATCTCTGCAGACTTGTTGTCGGTCATCTTATCCACTTCCGCAACAAACTTATCGGTCATCTTCTGGATTTCATCCTCAATACCCTTCTGCTCATCCTCGGAAATCTCATTTGCCTTTGCTGCCTTCTTGATGGCATCGTTTGCATCACGACGTACGTTACGGATGGCAACCTTTGCATTCTCGGACTTCTTCTTTACGTCCTTTACAAGTTCCTTACGTCTGTCCTCGGTAAGCTCCGGGAATACAAGACGGATAATCTTACCGTCGTTGCTCGGGGTAAGACCGATATCGGAAGCGAGAATTGCCTTCTCGATTTCCTTAATCATCTTTGCTTCCCACGGCTGAATCTGGATGATTCTTGCTTCCGGTACGGAAACGTTAGCCACTGCCTGGATTGCGGACGGAGTGCCGTAATAATCCACTCTGAGCTTATCCAGAACGTGCGGATTGGCACGACCTGCGCGGATGGTGGTAAACTCTTCAGCAAGCGCATCCACAGACTTCTGCATCTTTGTTTCAAACGGTACTACTCTTTCATTCATTGTTGTTCTCTCCTCTTGTTGCTTTATGATGTAACAGGCCTCTCGGACCTCTCCATTCGATATTTACGGGGTAACGGTGGTGCCGATCGGCTGACCGTTGGCTGCCTTTACGATACCGTTCTCCTCGTCTAACGAAAAGATAAATAACGGAACCTTGTGCTCCATACACATAACCGTAGCGGTCATGTCAAGAATCTTAAGCTTTCTCTCCAGTACTTCCGCAAAGGAAATGGTATCGAAACGCTTTGCGTTCGGATTTTCCTTCGGGTCACTGTCGTATACGCCGTCTACCGCACGAGCCATAAGTATTACGTCGGTGTCCAGTTCGATGGCACGCAGGGAGGTTGCCGTATCGGTAGAGAACATCGGATGTCCCGTACCGCCTGCAAGAAAGACTACCTTACCTGCCTTCAAATCGTTCACTGCCTTATCCTTCGTGAAAAGCTCGGTGAAACTGCCGCACGCAAACGGAGTATATACCGCCGTTTCCATTCCGCAGAAGCGGAAAATCTCGGACACATAAATACAGTTCATCACCGTAGCCAGGCAACCGATATGGTCTGCCTTAATACGGTCAATGGTCTCGGAGCTTCTGCCGCGCCAGAAATTGCCGCCGCCGATAACAACCGCCACCTCAATGCCTGCATCTACAAGTTGCTTTACCTGCTTACCTACCGCAACGCAGGTATCTTCATCAAATCCTGTCTTCTTATCTCCGGCAAGTGCCTCACCGGAAAGCTTTAATAATACTCTCTTATAAGCCATAATTCCCTCGTATCCTATTCAAAAATATTGTCGATTTCAACCGATGCATAAGCGAGGGAACAGAAGCCCTCCAATACCGCACCGTTGTTCATCTGTACAGACTTCGCCTTTACGTTACCCTTAATGATGGCGGTAGAATCAATCACTACCGGCCCCTTCACATCGATTTCACCCTTTACCGCACCTGCGATTACGCCGGAGGAAGCAACAATGTCACCGATGATTACGGTACCGAGACCGATCTTTACACTGCCTTCACTGGTAATATTGCCCTCTAAACGGTCCGTATTTACATATACCTCGGCAGCCATAGCGTTACCGGTTACTTTACCGGAAATGGTCAGCTTGCCGAGACATTCGATATCACCGTTGATTGTTCCCATGACATCCAAAGAACAATCGGAAATAATGCTACCGTTGATGGTGGTGCCCTTGGTAATCACGGTCACACCGTCCAAATCAGCCTCGGTCGGACGCTCGGTCTCAGCCACCGGGCTCTGCGTCTCGTTCTGCTCCGGCTCTGCCACTACATCCGCCGGCTCCTCGTCCTCTTCCGGTGCCACTAAAGAATCATCCTCCATCAAGCTGTCCAAAAGCTCTAAATCCACATCATCCTGCTCTTCCTCGGAAACAACGGTGAATAAATCGTCTTTTGCGTTTAACTCATCATTCTGTACTGCATCCTCTTTTAAATCCTTAAAAATACTCATGGAAACTCCTTTCTTTTGCATGCCCTTTATAGTAACTTTAATTTCTTCTCTTGGTTCTTGTTAAAAATACTATGATTTAGTTGTTGAGATATGCTTTTAAGGTCTTTCTGACTGCGCCTTCTCCCGCAATCATCTCACAAAACATGGTCTCAATCTTATCCGCAAGCCCTGCCTCGCATAAATCCACGGCAAATAAGGTCTTGTTCTTAAGTACCGGCTTTAACTGACCGGTATAGCTTGCCGGATTACCGAACTCTACGGTCTTTAAGGCTTCCTGAACGCCTGCTGCCGTCGGATCCGGACTGATTTCCATCGGTGCTCCCGTATCGTAAACGCCTATAAGATAACGGAGCCATCCCGCAATTGCCAGCGGAATATAAACCAAATCCGTAATCTTTAAGGTATCGCTGGCCAAATAAGACTTCATAGTCTCGCCGAAACGAATCGGTACTTTAAGTCCCGTATCCGTAGCGATACGCTGTGGCATATCCGGAATAAACGGATTCGGAAGACGTTCTTCAATAACTTCCTTTATAAAATCTCTCGGAGACAAAATCTTCGGGTCAACCACCACCGGCATACCCTCGTCATATCCGATTTTTTCAACCAAAAGTTTTAAGTCCGCATCCTTCATCTCGTCCGCAATCTTCGTATAACCGAGTACACAACCGTATACGGCAAGTGCGGTATGCAAAGGATTGAGACAAGTGGTCACCTTCATACGCTCTGTATTATTTACGGTATCCCGGTCGGTCATATAAACGCCCGCCTTCTCAAGGGCCGGTCTGCCGTTCGGGAACGTATCCTCTACCACAAGGTACTGCGGAATCTCCGCATTGACAAACGGTGCAATGTAGGTGTTTCTGGACGTTACCACCGGTGCCATATCCGCCACACCAAGCTCGTTTAACGCCTTCTCAACACTCTCCGCCGGACGCGGGGTAATCTTGTCAATCATGGACCACGGGAATGCCACCTGAGACTCATCGGAAAGATAAGCTACAAATTCCGCGGATACATAACCGCGCTTCTCCCATTCCTTTGCAATGGTCAGAACGGAAGTCTGAAGCTTCTCACCGTTGTGACTGCAGTTATCCATACTTACAAGCGCAAGCTTATGTGCACCTGCGTTAAAACGCTTCCACATAAGAGCTGTCACCACACTCATGGCATGAGTGGCACTCTCCGGTCCTTTCTCCATATCGGAAACCACGATCGGAAGGAAATTGCCGTGAATATCCTCTAAAGCATAGCCCTTCTCCGTAATGGTAAAGCTCACCATCTGAAGTTCCGGATTTTCAAAAATCTTCTCTAACTCTGCAAGCTCTTCCGGACGATCCTTGCAAGCACAATACGCATCCGTAATACTTGCCACCACAGAATTTACCATACCGCCGTCCGGCTTTAAACCGACCAACAATGCCAAACTGTCAAAAGGATGATAAATCTTGTCCACAATATCAAAATCAAAGGTCTCCGCCGCAATAATACCGCTCTTTGCCAATCCCTGATTTAACAAAGACTGCTGCAACACAGCAATAAAACCACGGAAAATGTTACCTGCGCCGAAATGCACCCAAACCGGATGCTCGGCCGTATATGCGGCCACTTCCGCCACATCATACTGTGGCAGGGAAATCCCCGCACTCTCATATCCCGCACGGTCGGAAAGACCGTTTCTGGTTAAATTCAACATCTATTTGCCTCCATAGAAAATTTCAAAAATCCCCTATCTTTTAGTATACCCCAGGCAATAAAAAATTGCAATATTATTTTAATCGGTAATTCATGTCGTTTTCCTTCGCATAAGTATGCGCGTAAGAATTTTCTTCTACTACCAGCACCGCATTACATCCAGCAAACGCATTTTCATCAATACTTATAACGGTCTTCGGAATCACAATTTCTTCTATGGAATCACAAGAACCGAAAGCCTCGCTCCCGATACTTTTTACGCTTTCCGGCAAACATACATAGGTCAATGTGTCATTGTCATAGAAAGCCTGCTCTCCGATAATTGCAATCGGCAAAACCAAATTCACCATATCCGGCAAAAGAAGCTCCTGTTCTGTACCGCGATATCCTGTAACCGCTATTTCACCGTCCACCGGAGTAAAGGTAAAATCAATGGTCGGTGCCGGCAATAACGTTTTTCTTCTCAATTCTTTCCCGCCGCAACCGCATAATAGGACCATTGCAAATAAAAAAATTCCTAATCTTGCTCGATTCATCTTTTTCCCTTTCCTACTTCTGTATTCCCTGGGTAAACATATAGCTTCCGATGCCCACCGCAATGGTCAGATTCAGAGAATCCACATCCGGCGTCTGCGGAATAATGATACTTTGTCCATAAGAGGCAAATTCCTCCGGAAGACCTGTTGCTTCATTTCCGAATACCAAGGAGAAAAGCTTCGGCTTCGGCACGCCGGATACGGTCAGTTGCCGCTCTCCGGTTAACATAAAGCAGAACACCTCATGGTCCGGGAACTCCTTACGATACTCCGCAAAACCCTCATAATACTTGTGTCTCAGACGAAACAAGGCTCCCATGGATGCTCTGACGCTCTTTGGATGGAAAGAATCCACACCCGGTGCGATGATTGCGATGTCATAGATCCCCATGGCCGCCGCAGTCCGAAGTATGGTGCCGAGATTGCCCATGTTACTGGGATTTACCAGTACAATATGCGGCGCATCCGCCTTTAATTCTTCTTCATACTTATCAAACACACCGATAACAAAGCAGTTCTCCTTATCGGAAAGTCTTGCAATCTGCTTGTCCGCAATAGTTACCGGAATATTGTGTTTTTTGCATAATTCGTCAATGGTCGCCTTCTCCGGGAAGGTAGAATGCACCAGTACCTCCCGTACCGTCTGCGGACGACATTTTAACAATTCGATGGTAGGGAATGCTCCTAAGGTATAGGAATAGTCCACTCCCTTTTTGTATGGTTTAATCGGTTCCATTTATACCTCCCGGCAGCTTCCCGCAAAACGCTTAAACTCTTCTATCATCTTTGCCTTCCATGCTTCATCGCCGCCGCTCTTTCTAAGAATCAGCTCACAACCAAGCAACTCATACTCACCAAGCTTCTTTAAATACGTAATACGATACTTCTTCGGGGTATCAAATAAATAAGCATGGGTAAACACCGGATGCTCTACCGTCATAAGCTTGGAGCGGGTCGGCGCACTGTCATAACGGGTATAAGCAGCTTTCGCCCGGCTCTCCTTAATCTCGCAGTCAAACTCTCCTGCAATGGAAAATACAAACATGACATCGCGCTCATAATTAATCTCTCTGCCGAATCCATAGGCTTGATGAATTTCTGCCGCATGACAATTTCCTTCATCAATAAAGCCCTCATCCTTCGGAATCAGGTAAGAATAAGTCTTCTCATCCAAACCGGAAAACTCACCTCTCGGACCGTCCTCTGCCGGAACAGTCAGAGCACACTCGGCATCTGCGATTTCAAGTGTCGCCGAAGTCTCTGTATTTGTCGGCTGGGAACCCGTTGCCGTAGTTGTATTTATTGTGGATGCCGAAGAGTCTCCGGATGTTGTCTGCGTAGATCCGGTTGATTCCTCCTGCAGAAGCTGCGCCTTTAACTCTCTTCCGGCTTTTTTAAGCTCTTCTCCCACATTGCTGTCCATCAAATCATCACAGACATCCTTTAAGCCCTTTAAAAAGTTTTTAAACATACGATATATCTCCTCCTAACGTAATCTGATTTCAATTCTCTTTTGTACCTTAGCAGTTCGCCAATACATTCATTTTCCAGTATAACATATTTTGGTAGTAAAAAAAAGTACAGTTTCTTAAAAATCAGAAAAGGACTTTGCTTAAACGCCTGCAAAGTCCTTCTTTCCTAATCCACCAATTCCTTCTTAATCAGTTCCACCATAATACTTGTATTGAGCCGGAATGCATTCACCGGATAGGTCGGGATTACATTGTCCTTGTAGAACCGCTTCTTGTAGTACTCGATACCGTCCTCCACCGTACCGCCGGCCTTGTAAAGCTCCACAATCTTTTCTGCCGTATCCCGGAATACCCACTCCGCATTTTTAAGAAAACGCTGCGTTTCCTCCTTATCCACCACACCGTAATGCGGCAAAAGCATATAGTCGATATCCATTGTTTTTACTTTTTCAAAAGCATCTAAAGACATCTGATAGCCCACCAAAAAGAAGGGCAGATATGTATCGTTTCCGAAGTACACGCCTAAAGTCTCGGAACCGAGCAAAAGCTTCTTTTCCTGCAAATAAAAGGCGATGGAATCCTTCGTGTGTCCCGGAAGACTGACCACCGTAAAGGTCATGTCGCCGCACGTTATGGTATCGCCGTCGTTTACGGTCACATCCACCCGAAGCTCATCAATCAAATCCTCGTACTCCGTCACCCCGCAGGTTTCTGCATATTTACGGTCCAAATCCCGCATAATGGCCCTGGCCGTCGGCTTCGCAAAGATCTTCGCCGCATACTCCCCCGCCACTACAACGGCCTCCGGATAATACTTTGAAACATAAGGAGCGCCCACCACATGGTCATAGTGAGAATGACTGAGGAATATATAATCCAGCTTCCGCTCCCCCAAAAGCGCCTTTACCTTCTCTGCCATCTGATAACCGGTAAATGCAAAGCTGGTATCAAACAAAATCGAGGTTTTCCCGTCATCCAGCAAAAAGCCGCTGTCCCCCGGTAAACTCCGCACATCCGTAACCTTAATATCTAACATGTTGTCGCCTTCTTTACAAAATTATGATTCGTAATTATAACACAACAAGATGTGGTTTTCAATACCGTGTCATACCATAACTATTCTTTTTTACTTCAACTTGTTTAATTTTGCAGTATTACCGATAACAATTAATTTCATCGTTCCGGAAAGCGGCTCTTCCGGATTAATATTAGTGGAAACGTCTTTCCCCTGTGTAATTGCCACTACATTGATGCCGTATTTTTTTCTGAGACTCAACTCAATGAGCGTCTTCCCTTCCCATTCCGGACGAACACTGAGTTCCACCATGGAAACATCCCGTGACAGCTCAATAATGTCCATAAAACCGGAGCTTAAAAGATTTTTGGCCAATCGGATTCCGGATTCCGATTCCGGCAATACCACCTGATCGGCGCCCACCTTACTCAGAATTTTACAGTTCATTTCACTGGAACACTTTACAATAACGGTCTTTACACCGGCTTCCTTGCAAAGCATCGTTGCCATGACACTGGCTTCCAATCCGCCTGCCATTGAAATAACAACCACATCCATATTGGAAATCCCCAATTGCTTGATGACTTCCGGATCGGTTACATCCGCGCACTTACAATAAGGTAGCTCGACACTTGCCGCATTTACCACATCTTCATTGCTATCCACTGCCAGTACTTCCGCTCCATCATCCACCAGTTCCTTTGCCACGGCTCTTCCGTATCGTCCGAGACCGAAAACCGCATAATTCAGATTCGTTTTCATGTTCTAATCCTCCGTCACTGTTATCCGACGCTGATTTCCTCCGTCGGATTTTTAATAATATTTTCTTTTCTCTTCTTGGTATTAAAAGCAATCGCAAGAGAAATCGGACCGACACGTCCCAAATACATCGTTACAATAATAATCAGCTTTCCCCAGAAATCCAGTGAAGCCGTCAAATTTCTGGACAGACCTACCGTTGCGGTGGCGCTGAAGGTCTCGTACATCACATCCAGGGCCGGTGCTCCGGAAACTGCCGCCAACAGTACCGTGGAAACAAACGCAATCAGAAAAGACATGCTGACAACCGCAACAGCCTTCCCCACTGCCTGTTTTGAAATCGTCCTTTCGAATAACACCGTATCCTCCCGGTTTCGTATGACCGAAAAAGCGGAAAGTAACAACACTGCAATCGTGACCGTTTTTACACCGCCTGCGGTACCCACCGGCGAGCCGCCGATAAACATAAGGAGAAGAGACACAATGGCGGAGGCATCCGTCAGATTCTGCTGCGGAACCGTTGCAAATCCGGCGGTTCGGGTTGTCACCGATTGAAATATTGCTGCCTGTAACTTCCCCGCCAATGATAGCTCACCGATGGTTTGCGGATTCCGGTATTCAAACAGAAAAAATAATACCGACCCCGACAAAAGCAAAACACCTGTGGCGGAAAGTGCAATCTTACTGTGCAACGTAAGTTTTTTAAAGCATTGAAACTTCTGTTTCTTAAAGAGCTTCATTACACGAATTATATCCCACCAGACAATATATCCAAGTCCGCCGAGAATAATCAACATACTTGTCACAAGATTTATCATCGGATGTTGTACATAACCACACAAGCTCTCTTCGCCGATAACATCCATTCCAGCATTACAAAAGGCAGAAACCGCATTAAAAATCGATATCCAGATTCCTTTTGCTCCGTATTCCGGCACAAACACCGTCATATATAGAAGTGCCCCGGCACCTTCTACAACAAAAGTTCCGACAATCACCTTTTTCAGAAACTTAACAATTCCTGCCATTGAGTTCAGGTTAAAGGCATCCTGAAGAAGCAACCTGTCTCCGAGGCCGATTTTCTTATGTAGCCCGATCATAAAACCGGACAAAATCGTAATAATTCCGAGGCCGCCGATTTGAATCAACAGTAAAATAACAAGTTGTCCGAAAAAACTCCATGCGGAAGCCGTCGTTACCGTTACAAGTCCCGTCACGCAAACAGATGTGGTTGCTGTAAACAATGCATCCGTATATGGAATTGATTTCCCGTTTGCAGAGGAAATCGGAAGCACAAGTAATACGCTTCCAATCAAAATCGCAAGGAGGAAGCTTAACAAAATCATATGTGTCGTGGATAAGGAAATCCTTCTTTTCATGTAATTAACCTCTTACTTTTTTGCGCCCTTAATCGCATCCAATATCATTTTTGCCAATTTCTTGGCATCTAATTCCCCATCGGTCATTCCGAGAAGCTTCTTCGTCTTCTCCAGTACCTCCGTAGATAATTTGGACTCCAGCACCTTCTTGACCCAATCGATATCCTGGAAAGACTTCTTCCCGAGATAAATCTGCTCAAAAATATAAATTGTGCCCTCGCCCAAAGCCGCCACAATACTGCCCGCAATTACCGCATTCAGTACACTGGCTCCGATATTCAACCCCGGAATACTCTTTAGGGCAGAAATCAACGCTCTGGCAGCGGCGCTGACCGTTCCCACTTCCACAATAGAGTTAAACAACTGCTTCGACTTTTCGTCATTCTTTACGCCGTAAATCCGTGCAATGGCATTGACCTCCGCAAGCTCAAGCGGCGATAAAATCAACGCATCCGCCACCGGAATCGGTACCGCGCCCACCACTACTGCAGAGGTGGTGGAAACACCAACAACGCCTTGCGCCAAATAACGTCTTCTTCCTAATTTATAATTCGCCAAATCATAGGAGCCGGCCTGTACCCCCTCCGGCATCAGCTCGTTGGTGGCATCAATCAGCTCCGTAATCCCCTCCGGTACCGCAAAAGCAGTCTCGTTTAACTCGTAGGTCGCCGCAACCACCGGAAGAATCTTTTTCAGATTACGCCCGCACTTCTTCTGGGAAGCAAAGGCCTTCTCTACCATCTCGATATTTTCTGCCCGCTCCGGTACGGAATACGACTTGGTAATGACCACGACAATCGGTACACTTTTCCAAATATCCGTAGCTCTCGCCAGACTCTGAATGGCCTTGGGAAACAATTTCCGGGACGTGCCGTCCACGCAAAACCAGATGACATTAATCTGATTATCTTCTTTTCCCTCTTTGGCACAATTCTTTGACCAATTCTGCACCGCACGGATGGCCATCCGTTCCTTCAAAAAGGTCGGCTCAAAGCCGATGGTATCAATCACACGGAACGGAAGCTCCTCACTTTCATAAATCTCCAAATCCTTTGTCGTCCCACTGATTCCGTAGCCCGTCAAAGCCCTTTCTTCCCCTAACACCGCATTGATTAACGTGGACTTTCCCACACCGGAATTACCGATAACAAGCACATTTCCTCTCAAAAAAACCACCTTATCCTTTCGTATTTTAAGTACTCTCCTCATCATTTGTTCTATTAACGAACAAATTATACCACCAGGGACGCCTTTCGGCAAGTGTTACATTCCCAACATCATAATCAGTTCGTAGACCGAACTTACTACCGGCGGACGCTTTACACTTCCGACCGGTACCGCCGCCGGGTCTGATATCGACAACCTTTTATGATATCCGAGCTCGTTATAGTAATGTCGCAATTCCCTTCGATATTGTACGTACTCCTCCAAAGCCTCCTCTATACGTTCTTTTCGCTCTCTTCGTTCTTTCAGTTCTCGTTCTTCACGTTTCTTTTGGAGTTTTCGTTGTGCTTTGTCATATTCCATGGAAGACGTTAACTTCTCCTCCGGCCAAATCCGCGTATAGCTTCCGCCAAGCTCATCCAAGAGTTCTGTCCATGTCCGAACCTCCCCAGATTCTTTCATACTGCTTCGATTCTCCATAAACCAATCCTTTAGCAATTCCCAAGTAGCTTCGGAAATCATGATACTCCAATTCTTCTTACTGTCATAATTGTCGTTATAGGAAATATTGTCGTATCCGATTTTCACAATGCCGGTAGGGGTACGCTCCATCATGCCGCAAATTTCAAAGGAAGCATAAATTCTGCCAAACTCCGGACGGGATACAAGATTCGGATATTTTGTGTAATACTCCTTGGCCAAAGCATTATATTTTTCTACATCAGCCTGTGTTTGAAGCAATACCTTACCGCCCCGTCCTTCATCTCCCGGCCGCATGACATAGGAAATCCCGGTACCGGCATGGGTCCCGATATAATATCCTGTAAGCGCCTCTTCAGGAACATTCTCTACGTCCATTGCCTCCGCCAGTCCCCGTTCCAGTTCATCCGTTACCGGAATCGCATCATACCAAGCCCCGCCTACAATCTCACTAATCATCACCCGAGTACCGGTCTTTTCATCTACCCTGATTTTCAAATCGTCCACAGAAAACACGCCCGCACTTTTTCCGTTAATTAAAATCCGAAGACCGCCCTTCCCGATTTCCGGCTCCGGAACAAAGGAATAATGTTCTGTAGAAACTTCTCGAAACTTCGAAATATGTATCGAATGCTTCACCGTCTCCATGGGATCTTCCGAAAGTACCTTAGGCTTGCCCGCATCCGCAAACTGTTGCCAAATCTCCAAAATCTTCTTATGTCCAACCTTTGTCCTCTGGTTATATCCGTTCATAACCTCTGTTTCATCGACTTGAAGCTCATCGTTACAGAACTTGATAAATTCCTCGTCTGTAACGTTCTTTGTAGACAGTATTCCTATCTTTGTGCTGTAATTATAAATACCGATGGTTCCAACTCCGCTTAACATCATACTCTACCGCCTTTCCGTAATGTAATAATTATAGAAATAAAGCGCCTGTTCTCAATCCTTCCATTGAAAACAGACGCTCTCCGTAGCTCATATACCATATTATTCTACATTTTCTTAATTGCAGAACCTAGGCAAGGCCTTAAAATCTTATCCTTTAAAATCAATGATTGTTCCCAGTCCCTTTTCTGCCTCGGTCATTGTGGTATCCGACACAAACAAATAATTGAAATCCTCCACCATTTTTACCAATTCATCAATGGAATCCGCAGAAAAGACCTCTTCTTCGGCTTCCTTGGTTTCAAGCCGGTGTTCTTCCCGTTTTTCCTCTAATCGCTCTTGCCGTTCCTTTTTCTCCGCTTTCTTCTCTGCTTCCTTCTTCTCGGCCTTTTTCTCTACTCTCCGCTTTTCCAGACGTGCTGCCTGGTCGTTAAAGGACTTACTCATCACTGCAAAGAAAGAAGTAACTCCGTTATCCTTTACCTGCACACCGAAGCCCTTTACATTGGAGAACCGCCCAAGCGCCTGCTTTAACTGCGGCAACTGTTTCTGTGCGGATGCAATCACGCCTTCGTACTGCTTGCGGAACTTCTCATCCTCCGCCATCCGTTCTACCTTCTCCTCATCAATCAAAACCACCATCTTCTGAGGATTCGCAAAGCTACCGGCATTGGCCTTCGCCATCTCCTTCATATCCTTACTTACCAGGATAAAATCCATATTTTTATACTTGGACTTTAACTCCTCGTAATACTTCGCCGCCTTTTCACTCAGCTTCGGCTGACCGATAGTCTTGCCCTTTACGTCAACCTTTTTGGTGACTTCATTCTCCTTCTCAACACTTATTCCATCGGTCGCTTTCGTTTCCTTTGTTGCTTTTGCATCCTTCGTACTGTAAGTATTGCCCGCAATATGCATATTACTGAGTATCGATTCAATTCCCATAACACTACCTCCTTGTAGTCAGTGACGTAAGTCCGTTTACGTGCCTCTCTAAAACATTATATCGACAAAAGCTTACAAAATCTTAATGTTCCCTCACGCTTAAACAATCCCGCCGCTTTTTAACTGTTTCTTCCGAAGTCGAGCCAACGAACCGGCTCCATCCGTACGATACAACTCTAAAAGTTCAAGAAAATTCCCGGTATCCTTGCATTTATTAAGCAAAGAACGCATCTCCTCCGCATCTTTTCCAAATAACAAACCCAGCAAACCTAAATCATACGTATTTTGCATCTCACTCAGAATCCCTTGATTATACAAATCCTCCATAAACCCGTAATTCCGCACTTCCGTACCGATTTGCATTGCCTTCTCATACAAATCCGGATCCACCGTACGAAGATAATTCAGATATCTTGTTTCGATATTCCGGTTCGGCGTACCGCTCATCATCCAATTAGCAATATCCTCCACCGATGCGCCCATCCCCGCGTCATCAATCAGATGCATCTTGTACTTACCGTTTGCATCCTTTGTAAACGTATACTTTCCATCCTCCGAGTACAACGTATCGGACCAACCGTATTTCGGTGCCGCTTCATCCTTCACCAGCACTTCAAAGGCTTTCCACGCATAACCCGCGCCATCCTTCGCATCTGCCGACGGCACCTCCATCTTCCCCAGCGCAACCGCAGTCTGAATCAATTCATAATCCGAAATTGCCTCTCCGTGATAATAAAATGAGGACTGCTCCTTCAGCTTATCAAAAGCCTCCGGAAGCTTTACCGCATCCAGCTTTTCTTTAGAAACTTCTACAAAATCCTCCGGCTTTTTACTGCCGGCCGTTTTCATCTGAACTCTCGGACCATTCGTAATCTTAGTCCCGTACTTTGCCGTCACCATATGCTCCGTGATCGACACGGTCGCAAACCCGAACAGGCTCTTTCCCATTCCAAATCGTCCGATACCTTCCACCTTCACAGAATAAGGGAAAGACGAACCACTTTTCGTATTCCGCAAAACCGCATAAGACCCGGTATAAAAAACATTCCTCGGTTGTACTCTCATCATCGCCCCTCCGAAACAAATCATTGATATGACCGTCAACCCAACTATCTTTTATATCGGATGACAACTGCTACATATTAACCTCCTCCTCTGCTTTCTCTCCTTCCTCTCCTTCCTCTTTCCCTTGACTTCCGATTCCCGATAAACTATACTAACCTTGTGATTTTCAACCTGTCCTAATCCATGAAAATCCGCTAAAACAGCCAATGTCAAGACATCTTTACAAGGATTCTCCCTCTTTGTAAAGGCCTTTTGATAGAAACATCTGTCACAGTTTGTTACACTAAAAAACGAAGGAGGTACCCAATGAACATCGGAACAAAAATCAAAGAAGCCCGCACATCACTTGGCATTACCTAGGAACAGGCATCCGAACAACTGCTGGTCTCCCGTCAGACCATCTCCAGTTGGGAAAACGGCAAATCCTTACCGGACATCGTCAGTGTCATCAAAATGAACGAGCTGTACCACTTAAATTTAGACGAACTATTAAAGGGAGACAAAGACATGATGAAAAAAATCGAAAAAGACACAAAGCTTGCAAAAATCCAAAAAAACTTTATCTATGCCGCATGGTGCATTGTCGCACTCTATGCTGTCATTGCACTACTTTCCATTTTCTTTAAAGGAACACCGGTTATCGATTTTCTCTCCGGTGCCGCACCCGGCATACTACTGGGAGTCAGCTTTCTGCTTGGTATCTTAAGCTTAAATAAACTGGAAACAAAAGAATAAGTATTCCAATAAACAACAGCCTGAGGAACTAACTCTTAGGCTGTTGTCTTATTTCTTATCGCCTTCTTCTAAGAACCGACATTCCCGAGCATATCCACACCCAGAAGAGGCTGTCGCTTTTCCGGCAGCCTCTCTTGTAGACAAACAGGTTTTGTGGCTCTCCATTATTTTACCAAAAGAAAACCTCCTAACCGAAATTCGAATTATCATTTAGCGTAGGATGTATAGACTTTCTTATTGCTTCGTTCATACACTGCAACGCTTGGACACGGATGTCCAAGCGAGCGTCTCAATAAGACAGGAGGTCGCATTGAGACCGGTTGCATGCCTCTTACATACACTTGTCGAAGCAATTAGAAAGACTTACATTCGAAGCGTCCGATAAGGAGAATTTCGGTTACGAGGTTTTCTCGGGACGTAAAAGAGAGCCACAAAGCCGTCCCCCTACACAAAGAGGCTGCCGCAAAAGCGACAGCCTCTGAAACTCATATTAAACCGGGTATGCCTTGTTCTTGGTATCAGCCGCATTCACATCAACCTTGGTCTGCTGTGCCTGACGGTGCTTAAAGAACTCCATAGCAACCTGCGGGAACAGTGCGTAGGATAAAACATCCTCATCCTGCTGCTTCCATTCCTTGATTTCCTCCTCAAACTTAGCAAGCTGCGGAGCAATCTTGTCTGCCGGACGGCAGGTAATCGGCTCTACATCGCCGATGGCCTTCTTCTGTACTTCCGGATTAAACGGCTTAATGGTCTGACCGAACTCACCGGAAAGAACCTTCTTAGACTCCTTGGTTACCATCTTGTAACGCTCGCCCTGAAGTACGTTAAGTACTGCCTGGGTACCAACGATCTGGGAAGACGGAGTAACAAGCGGCGGCTCACCGAAGTCCTTACGAACCTCCGGAATCTCCTTTAATACATCGTAGAACTTGTCTTCTGCCTTTGCTTCCTTAAGCTGGGAAACAAGGTTGGAAAGCATACCACCCGGAACCTGATAAAGAAGGGTCTTGATGTCTACACCCATTACCTTCGGGTTAAGAAGACCGCTCTTTAATGCCTCCTCCTGCATCGGACGGAAGTAATTTGCGATTTCCGCTAACAGATTCTGGTCTAATCCGGTATCGTACTCGGTTCCCTTAAAGGTCTCAACCATAACTTCCGTTGCCGGCTGGCTGGTACCCATGGAGAACGGAGACATTGCGGTATCAATGATATCACAACCTGCCTCAACAGCCTTCAAGTAAGTCATTGCAGCCACACCGGAGGTGTAGTGAGTATGAAGTTGAATCGGAAGCTTGGTACCTTCCTTCAAAGCCTTAACCAGCTTATCTGCCTCATACGGAACCAAAAGACCTGCCATATCCTTGATACAAAGGGAATCCGCACCCATCTCCTCGATACGGCGAGCGGTTTCCTTCCAGTAATCTAAAGTGTAAGCATCACCGAGGGTATATGCCAGCGCAATCTGTGCATGTCCCTTTTCCTTGTTTGCCGCCTTAACAGCAGTCTGTAAGTTACGCAAATCGTTGAAACAGTCGAAAATACGAATAATATCAATACCGTTTGCGATGGACTTCTGAACAAAGTACTCTACTACGTCATCGGAATAATGATTGTAGCCGAGGATGTTCTGTCCACGGAATAACATCTGAAGCTTAGTGTTCTTGAAGCCTGCACGAAGCTTTCTTAAACGCTCCCACGGATCTTCCTTTAAGAAACGAAGGGAAGCATCGAAGGTAGCACCGCCCCAACACTCTACAGAGTGGTAGCCTACCTTATCCATCTTTTCAATAATCGGAAGCATCTGTTCCGTTGTCATACGGGTTGCAATCAGGGACTGATGTGCATCACGTAAAATGGTCTCTGTAATCTTTACTGCCATTGTGAACCTCCTATTTTATACTCCGAAAATTGCCATAAATACACCGGCTGCTACTGCAGTACCGATAACACCCGCTACGTTCGGTCCCATTGCATGCATAAGAAGGAAGTTGCTCGGATCAGCCTCCGCACCAACCTTCTGGGATACACGTGCGGCCATCGGCACAGCGGATACACCGGCAGAGCCGATAAGCGGATTAATCTTACCCTTCGTCGCCTTGCACATTAATTTACCGAACAATACACCGCCTGCGGTTCCGATTGCAAACGCAATCAAACCAAGACCAACAATCTTAATGGTATCCAAACGCAGGAATGCCTGTGCGCTGGTGGTTGCACCAACGGAAGTACCGAGTAAAATAACAACGATGTACATGAGTGCGTTGGAAGCAGTCTCCTGAAGCTGCTTTACCACACCGGACTCACGGAACAAGTTACCGAGCATAAGGCTACCAACCAAAGCTGCGGTATCCGGAAGAATAAGTACTACTACAATCGTAACGATAATCGGGAACAACACCTTCTCCAGCTTGGAAACCGGACGAAGCTGCTCCATCTTAATCTTACGTTCCTTTTCCGTCGTGAACAGCTTCATAATCGGAGGCTGAATAATCGGAACTAAGGACATATAAGAATAAGCCGCAACCGCAATCGGTCCCATAAGCTGCGTCTGACCAAGCTTCATCGCAAGGAAGATGGAGGTCGGGCCGTCCGCACCACCGATAATGGAGATGGCTGCTGCTGCCTTTCCGTTAAAGCCCATAATAATCGCAAAGAAATATGCTGCGAAAATACCGAGCTGTGCAGCTGCACCAAGCAGGAAGCTCTTCGGATTTGCAATAAGCGGTCCGAAGTCTGTCATAGCACCTACGCCCATGAAAATCAGACACGGAAGGATTGCAAGTTCGTCCAACATGAAGAAATAGTGAAGCAAACCGCCTGCGGTCTCTACTGTCTTGGACGGGTCAACCGTTGCCATAATTTCAGCAATCGGCTGAGTTATTATTTCACCTAACGCATTTGTATATTCGTTTCCGGTTAATTTGCAAACCATATCGCCTGCGGAATTATAATATGTCGTATACGGCTCTGCCATAATACCCGGGCAAAGATTAACCAGCAACATACCGAAGGAAATCGGAACTAACAAAAGCGGTTCATAGCCTTTTACAATCGCCAGATAAAGGAATACGAGAGCCACCAAAATCATAACATAGTTTCCCCAATAAAGCTTGGTAAAACCGGTACTCTCAAGCAATCCCATCAGCGTATCACCAATGTTACCCATGGAAATTACCTCCTGATTAGTTTAACGTAAGCATAACCTCGCCGGACTCAACACTTGCACCGACAGAAACTGCGATGCTTGCAACGGTACCGTCCTGCGGAGCAACGATTTCATTTTCCATCTTCATTGCCTCAAGAACAAGAACAACATCACCCTTCTTTACTGCTGCGCCAACGCTGGTCTTAACTGCAAGAATCTTACCCGGCATCGGAGCGTTAACCTTAACTGCGCCTGCTGCGCCCGCCGGTGCTGCTGCCTTCGGAGCCGGTGCCGGAGCTGCTGCCGGAGCTGCTACTACCGGTGCTGCTGCTACCGGAGCTGCTACAGTGCCTTCTTCTACAGATACATTATAAACATTGCCATTCACAGTAATCGTATAATTCTTCATAATAATTTGCCTCCATTAATTTAAATAGATATTTTTTGTTTTATTTTACTTTTTATTACCAGTTACATCTTGCGCGACGAATGGAACGCACTACCAAGCCGTTCTGGTTCGTTCTTGCCGGTGCCGGAAGACCCTGTGCCTGAGCCTGTGCCGCTGCAGCAGCCGCTTCGTACTCATAAATCGCAGCCGTAATTACAGCAACCAGCTCTGCATCGTTACAAAGCTCTTCTTCCTCGATCTGAGCAACCGTATTCTCGATTGCCGCCATCGGAACAACCTTTTCTTCCGCCTTTGCTTCCTTCTTTGCATTCTTCTTATTTTCAAATACATTTACATACTTCAGCATGGAAATCACAAAGGAGAAAAAGAGTAATGCACAGAACACCACCACTACACCGACTACCGTATTGGAAACTGCCTCCGGCATAGCTTCTGCAACCTTATCCCAATGTTGTTCCCATTTGCTTGCTAAAAATACCGATTCAAAATTCATACCGTCACCTCACTACACAGTTCCGTGCTTTTTGGACGGACGTGCTTCTCTCTTCGTGTACAGCATTTCATATGCATAAACCAAATGCTGTCTGACTGCATCCGCTTCAATGATGCTGTCTACATAACCACGCTTTGCTGCCGCCACCGCACTGCACTGTAACTCATCATACTCTGCTGCCTTCTCGCTGCGAACCGCTTCGGTCTCACCCGCATACATAATCTGAGCCGCAAGCTTTGCATCCATCATGCCAATCTTTGCAGTATCGAGTGCAAACACTAAATCTGCGCCGATATGCTTGGAATTCATGGTGATATATGCACTGCCCATTGCATTATTGCAAATCAGATTCACCTTCGGAACCGTAGCAGACGCAAATGCATTGGTTAACTTTGCTGCCGCAAGAGCCACCGACTTTTCCTCACACATGGAAGAAGCATAGCCGGTTACGTTGGTAAGGGTCAAAACCGGAATATTGAATGCATCACAGAACTTTACAAAACGCTCTGCCTTTGCACAACCGTTAGCAGTAAGTAAGGTATCAAACTTCTCGGTTGCTTTTCCGTTTTCATCAAGCACCGCACTGCGGTTTGCAACAGCACCTACCGTTGCACCGTTCAAACGGATAAAACCGGTTACCATTTCCTTTGCATAATCAGCCTTTACTTCAAAGAACTCACGGTCGTCTGCAATTTCTGCAAGAGCGACTGCCGGATCACAGGAAAGTTCACCGAAAGCTTCCGTAGCTCTATTTAAATCATCCGCACACTCGAATGCGTAATCAGCCTCATTATTGCACGGCAGGAAAGAGATCAAGTTACGAATGGAAGCAAGAACCTCTGCCTCATTCTCCTTCACAACATCCACCATACCTGCTTCTGCCTGGAACTTTGCTGTGGAAGTATCGCACTTTCCTACGAAGTTACCCTCGACTGCATTCGGAGAGTTAACGAATAACTTCGCACCCTCTGCCGCCATAAAGGTAAAATCACTTAATGCTGCGGAAACCGCACATCCACCGCCACAGGTACCGAACACTGCGGTAATCTGCGGAATCACACCGGATGCCATGCTCTGCTTCAGATATACATTACCGAAAGCTGCCAATGCATCGGTAGCTTCCTGTAAGCGCATGCCGGCACAGTCAATAAGACCGATGACCGGAGCTCCGACCTTCAAAGCAAAGTCGTACATGGCTGTAATCTTTTTCGCATGCATTTCACCCATGGTGCCGTTTAACACCGCTGCGTCCTGGCTGTAAACATAAACGAGATCGCCGTCGATTAAGCCGTAACCGGTGATTACACCATCAGACGGAGCATCTGTCTGCGCCAGATTGAAATCAGTATTTCTTTTTGTGACAAGAGCACCGATTTCAACAAAGCTGCTGTCGTCAAGCAATGAAACAATTCGTTCTCTTGCCGACAATTTTGTTGTACTACTCATCTTACTGCCTCCATTTTTCTATAATATTACTTTCGTAGAACCGAAAAAATTTTGACAGCGTAAAAAGAACCTCCAAATTACGCCGATTATATTATATCCTTAATCATTTCAAAAAGCAAGAGAATCTTGACAAATTTTTACCAATTTTTCACACAATCTTAATACACTGAACATATTGTAATTATTTGAACACTTCATTCATTTCTTTCCCCGCATAACATGCTTTTCTTTGACATAACCGGTCTTTTTTGTTATAATAAATGAGCTTATAGATACGGACGTATTTCGTCTGCCTATGAAAGCAACTATATTATAATGAAACATCAGGAGGTCATTATGGCTCAAAATCCGGTAATCACAATTACTATGGAAAACGGCGAGCAAATCCGTGCGGAACTTTATCCGGAAATTGCTCCGAACACTGTTAAAAATTTTCTTTCTCTTATTAACAAGGGATATTACGATGGATTAATCTTCCACCGTGTCATCAACGGTTTTATGATTCAGGGCGGCTGTCCGGACGGTACCGGCATGGGTGGTCCGGGCTACTCCATTCCGGGCGAATTTGCCATGAACGGTTTTAAGAACGATTTACGTCATACGGAAGGTGTGCTTTCCATGGCTCGTGCCCAGCATCCGGATTCCGCAGGTTCCCAGTTCTTTATTATGCACAAAACTTCTCCGCATCTTGACGGTTCCTATGCAGCTTTCGGTAAAGTAACCGAAGGCCTGGACGTGGTAAATCGCATTGCCACCGTTCCGACCGACTGGTCCGACCGTCCGGCACATCCGCAGGTAATGAAGTCTGTAACCGCAGAGACCTTCGGTGTTACTTACGACGAGCCGGAAAAGCTGAATCGTTAATTCGCTTGTTCCACCTCTCCGGAATTTTTTCGGAGAATTATATACATAACTTTACTATTTTGGAGGTACACAATGAAAAAAAGAATCTTTGCACTTCTTTCCGTGCTCTGCCTGACAGTGGGTATGTTCGGCGCATGCGGAAAGACCAATGACACAAATGTTACACCGGGTGAAACCACCGCTACGGTAGCACCGTCTTCCGAAGAACGCGGCGACGGTCCTGCTACCACCACTCCGGAACCGACTGCTACAACCGCTCCGACAGCCACCCCGGAACCGACTGCTACTCCTGTTCCGACGGCTACACCGGAACCGACCAAGGCACCTGCTGCCGCTCCGGGCGAGTTGACCTACGATTTTAACGATTTAACCTACAATACCTCTTACGGTACTACTTATACGGTATTGGATGACGGTTCTATTTCTCTTCAGTACGACGGATTATATCAGGAAATCAAGCTGGCGCTTCCGCAGACCTTAGACATGAGCTACTGCACCGGCGTTTCCGTAAAGATGAAGAGTGAAATCGGTAACCTTGCGGTTAAGCTTTACGATGAGAGTTTTGCCGAGGTTGCGGTTACCTATGACGGTAAGACAAACGGCATCGCAGATAAGTACATTACTCCGGATCCGGCTTCCAAGGTTGCCGGCATCGGTCTTATGGCTTGTGATAATGACATGACCGATTATTCTTTATTTGACGCAACCGTATATTCCGTGACCTTTACCATGAAGGAAGGTTGGGATTCCGGTACTCCGGCACCGACCGCGACGCCGATTCCGGTTGACCCGGATGACACCGGCATTTGGGAAAACAATGCAGATATTTCCTGGATTGACCCGTCTAAGCCGATGATTGCATTTACCTTTGATGACGGTCCGGTCGGCACAGCAGACACTGCTACTTCCATTCGTATCCACAATGCACTTGCCGCATCCGGTCAGCATGCTACCTTCTTCTACTGGGGCAATTCCTTAAACAAGGCAACCGAAGCCGAAGTAAAGCGTGCTTATGACATGGGCTTTGAAATCGGTAACCACACTCATTCTCACCAGGATCTCAGTAAGCTGACCGCAGATAAGATTACCGATGAAATTATGAAGCAGGCAGATAAATTAACCGCAATAACCGGTTTGGAGCACTTCCTTGTACGTCCGCCGTACCTTTCCACCAACACCACGGTAAAGAACACGGTACGGGAACCGATGATTAACTGCAGCATCGACAGTAAAGACTGGGCAGGTGCTACCGCAGAGCAAATTATGGACACCATTAACTCCCAGAAAAAGGACGGTGCCATTGTACTGATGCATGAAACCTACACTTCTACCGCAACCGCTATGGAAACGCTGATTCCGCAGCTTGTTGCCGAGGGTTGGCAGATTGTATCCGTATCCGAACTCTTTAAGGCAAAGGGTCTGGAGCTCAAGGACGGCCAGGTTTATTCAAACGCAAGATAACGCAGAATGAAACTTTCACTGCAATCGCAATAAGCAAAAGAGGCATTCCCCGGATTTTCCGTGAATGCCTCTCTTTTTATTCCTAAATTTTGTTTTATTTCTTTACTTACCGGGTAAAAAAATACCGGAGTGCGTCTGAATGACACTCTCCGGTATAATACACTTCTTAACGATCGCTCTTACTTCTCGATCTTAGCATCTACAACGTTCTTCTTTACACTCTCAACGCCGTTTAAACAAGAAGCCTTTGCCTTGTAGCCTTCGCCGGTAGCAATCACCTGACCGTTGGTTGCCTTTAAGCGGAAACGGAACTCGCCGGCCTTGTCCTGATATACTTCGAACTTCGGATTCTTAACTGCTACTACTTCGTCAGCGGTCTGATCCTCAACGCCTGCAACCGGAGCATTCTTCATAACACTTGCAATACCCTTCTTACAAGCAGCTTCGGTGGTATACACTTCGCTGGTAGCAATCACTTCGCCGTTGCCTGCCTTTAAATCAAACTTAACACCGCTTGCAACTTCCTTGATAAAAAACTTACCCATAAATCTAATCCTCCTTAGCATAATATCACATAGAAATCTGATATATTTATCTTATCACATTGCGGAAATACCGTCAAGTAATAGTTCGAGTTTCTTCCAAGTTCTATTGTTGTATCTACAGTCCCCGACACTCTACATATCAAACTCCGTATCCCCTTCAAATTCTCCGATAACCGTCCGTATATCCGACAACAAAAAGCCCTTTCTGTACAGGGACATAACAAGCTTTCTTTTCTTCTCATCGTCCGTAGTCTCCGGCCGATATCCCTTCTTCCGGAGGAAAGTACGGATTGCCTCCTGCTCGGGAGAAAACGCCGGTCCTCCGTCGACGCCGTCTCTATCCGTCCCGATACCGGAATGCTCCTCACGATACCGCTCCTTTGCTGCCACCAAAGCCTCTTTCGCAAGGTCTTTTTCAAATCCCTTTAACTGCATCTTCTGCAGTATCTCCCTCTCACTGTGACAGGAAAGCAAGGAAAAGGCATACCGTTCCGCAAAAGACATGTCATCCACATAATGAAGCTCCGACAGCCAGGAAAGCACCGCCGCCGTCACAGAATCCGGATACCCATCGGTGGTAAGCTTCTTTGTCATTTCACGGCTCGTATATTCCTTTTTACCGAGAAGCATCAACGCCCGGCGTTTTGCCCGTGGCAAAAAAAGCGTACGCTCGAACTCTGCCAAAACTGACTCGGACACATCCGTCTCCTGTCCGACAGCAAGCTCCGAAAATCCCAAGCCTCGTAAATCTCCGGGGTAACACCGGCAATACTTCTCACCGTTTAATAATAGGGAGTACTTCCGCCCTGTCTTCTCATGTAATTCCAAAACCATCGCAAGCACCTTTCTTAATCAGTTAAGGCTGCCGCACACAACCGTGCAGCAGCCCGACTCAGACTACGATATCCGAATTATTCCTCATCCGGCTTAGCCGCAACGGAAGCGCCGCCCATAAAGCCGTATACTTCACGAACCTTTGCCTCTACCTCGTCCATAACCTCCGGATGCTCCTTTAAGAACTGCTTTGCATTCTCACGGCCCTGACCGATCTTCTCGTCGTTATAGGCAAACCATGCACCGCTCTTCTGGATAATATTCTCCTCTACGGCAAGGTCTAAAACATCACCCTCCTTGGAGATACCCTGACCGAACATAATATCAAACTCAGCCTCACGGAACGGCGGAGCCACCTTATTCTTTACAACCTTCACACGGGTACGGTTACCTACTACCTCCCCGCCGGCCTTTAAGGCCTCGATACGACGGACATCCAAACGAACGGAGGCATAGAACTTCAGCGCGCGACCGCCGGTGGTAGTCTCCGGATTACCGAACATCACACCCACCTTCTCACGCAGCTGATTGATAAAGATAACGATACAATTGGACTTGCTGATCACCGCGGTCAGCTTACGAAGGGCCTGGGACATCAAACGAGCCTGTAAGCCCACGTGGGAGTCACCCATATCACCCTCAATCTCCGCCTTCGGTACAAGCGCCGCTACGGAGTCCACAATCACAATATCTACCGCACCGGAGCGCACCATGGTCTCGGTAATCTCCAATGCCTGCTCACCGTTGTCCGGCTGGGAAATATATAAATTATTAATATCCACACCGATATTTGCCGCATACACCGGATCAAGGGCATGCTCCGCATCGATAAAGCCTGCGATACCGCCACGCTTCTGCACTTCAGCTACCGCATGCAAGGCAACGGTAGTCTTACCGCTGGACTCCGGACCGTAAATCTCTACGATACGTCCCTTCGGAAAACCGCCCAGTCCCAAAGCCGCATCCAGGCTCAGGGAACCGCTCGGTACTACTTCTACGTTCATATTCGCACCGGTGTCGCCAAGCTTCATCACGGAACCCTTACCGTACTGCTTCTCAATCTGCTGCAGTGCCGACTCCAATGCTTTAATCTTCTCTGTATTTGCCATAAATAAATCCTCCTCCGAATTCATTTTCGTTCATATGTTCGTGAACAAATGTTCTTTCTAAGATTATAATACAACTATCTGTTCCGTTTGTCAACCGATTTTCAAAAATATTTGGGAAAAAATGTTCCGACAGGAACTAAAAAGGACATGCTAATTATAGCATGTCCTCTATTATTTGTAAAGTACCTCCTACATCCCCCCCTACTTAAACGTACGGATAAACTCCTGTGCCACGGAAAGCTCCTTAATGATTTCGCTGTTCATGGACGCATCGTACTTTTTAAACAGCTTCGGCTTCAGAACACTGTTCTTGTTCGGCCAGAAAGCATATAACCATCCCTGTTTTACCGTCATAACGATTCTGCGACCGGTCAGGTTTTGTAATTCTAACAGACAACGGATGAACTCCTCATTAATTAAAGCCTTTGCCTTCTCCGGTTGGGAAGAGTTTACCTTGAACATGCTGTCAAAGCCCTCGTTTCCGATTTTAAATTCCTTTCCCGGCACAAGAATACAGACATCCGCATCCCTGTGATAAATGTTGGTCTGGGTGGCATCCGGAAGGGAGGTCGGGAACGCAAGGAAGGTGCCGTCGTATTCCAGAGAAGAACCGTCTTTGCTTGTTCTGACATTACGCACATCCGCCTGGATAAACTTCACTCCGTCGATCACACCACTTAAGTAGCAATCGGAAAAATACTTATCGGTGGTAAACAGACCGGATTTAAAAATCAGTCCCGGCTGCAGGCCCGCATCATATTCAAACTCCATGTCCTCGTATAAAGCACCGCCGTTTAAGGCAGATTCAATCAACACCTTTTTAAAGGTAGAACGGTACTCTGCCAGGGCACGGTTCTTGGCTAACTTCGCCCAGATTGTGGAAAGAAACATCCAAGGGAAGACAAAGCCTGCCGCACCGGATATAAATTCTTCCTGTGAAATACCCACCAAAATTCCGATTAAAAGCGGAATCCCGATACATACCACGTATTTGGTTACCCTGTTAAGAATGGCTGCTTTTCTGATCTTTTCTAATTTTTCCAATTCCGGATTCATAGATACTCTCTCCTTTACTTTCTTTTGTTTATGATGGATTATTCTTCCTCAGCTACCAAATCCATAATGGTATCATCCACATCTTCCCATGCAGCATCGGAAAGCACGGTATCATTCAAATTCACATTATAGATACGCTCCACCGGATCTAAGGTGCCTGCCAAAGACGCATACTTCTCTAATACCGCTACCATCAGTTCCGTATATTCCTTCTCAATAGCATCATACTCTTCATCGGAAATCGTCTCGTAATCCACATCAAAATATTTGGTATTAAACGCATCTAACGCTTCAAACATATCCTCATCGATGATGTAAAAGAAGTCCGTCGGATACAGGGTTACGGTCATGGTACCCATATTAAACTGACTGACATCCACACTCTTTACCTCCCACTTTACCTTAGAAAGAACTTCCTTGGATACCGCAATCACACGGTTTCTTACATCGGTGGTGATATACTCCTCGGTAATATCGGTGTAATACAACAGACACTCTGCGAAATATTCGATTTCTGAATTGTAAAGTTCCTGCGCACCCTCTAAGGAATCCATATTCATGCTTACATAGTCGTTGAAATCCGCATAAAAGCTTGCCTTCATAGCCGCATCAAAATAGAACTCCGCAGCACCTTCCACGCCCTTCTGGGCAACCATGGTGTCCCAATAATCCTCCGCCGGAACCATACCGAAGTACACACGGAAGAACGGATACTCAGTCGTATCGTTATCTATTACGTCCAATTCCACATAACACTGGCCATGCGCATCATCATTAAAGTAGTAGATCGCCTCCAAATCATTTTTTGAATCCCCTTTGGCATCCGGCTCACCGTAGGCTTCCAGAATATCTGCCGGCTTGTTTTTCTTGTTCATGCCCTGTGGGAATACCACATCCACTTGCGTGGTGGACATCCTCAAGGAATATACGATACACTCATCAATCGGAGCCGCTTCATCGGAGTCATTGTACACCGTCATTTGTACATAACCCTTATTCTCCTCATCATACAGTTCGAACTGGGTGCTGGTATAATACGGGTCCAAGCGGAACTCATCCGTGTTATCGTAGCTATTGGATACATGCCAACCGTTATCCAACCAATCGGACAGCGGCATCGGGAACTGATAAATCACACCGTCAATCACAAACTGACCGCTGGTAATTTCGTCGGAAATCTTTGCGGCACTCTCTTCAATCCACTTGTCGTCATCCACCTCAAAATCCATACCGGAGCAACCGGCAAAGCTCATTGCCAGTACCAGTACCATTGCAAAACACAACATCTTACGTAAATTTTTCATTATTGTTCTCCTTTTTCTTTCATTTGTTATTTATCATTACTCTTCCTCTGCCAGCAGGTCCAAACTAACGGCAGTTACATCTTCCCATGCCGCATCAGAAAGTAAATAGTCCTCCAAATCCACCTCATAAGTACGTTCCACCGCCTCCAGCGTACCGGCGGAAGCAGCATTCTTCTCCAATACCGCCACCATCATTTCCGTGTATTCCTTTTGCAAAGCGTCATACTCTTCGTAAGATACGTTTGCAAAATCCACATCAGAATACTTGGTAACAAATGCATCAGATGCTGCAAATAAATCCTCATTGATTACATAAAAGAAATCTGTAGGATACAAAGTTACCGTCATGGTGCCTTCCTTCGTTGCATTAACATCCACACTCTTTACATCCCACTTTATCTCAGAAAGCACCCTTTTGGCAACCGTAACCGCACGATTTTTTACGTCAGTAGTAATGTACTCCTCATTAATGTCGACATAATACAGTAACCAATCCGCAAAGTATTCAGCATTCTCGTTATAAAGTACCTTCGCACCCTCCAGAGAATCCTTACTCATTTCTCTATATGCTTCAAAATCCGCATAGAAGCTGGCTTTCATAGCCGCATCAAAATAAAACTCCGCCGCTTCTTCCGCACCCTTTTGTGTCACCATATAATCCCAGTACTCCTCTGCGGAAAGTATACCGAAGCTTACACTGGTAAACGGATCTATCGTATAATCATTATCATATACGTTTAATTCCACGTAACACTGACCCAGTTCATCATGAAAATAATATCCGGCTTCCAAAAACCCCGACTTACCACCTTTCGCATCCGGCTCGCCGTACGCCGCCAGAATGTCTGCCGGCTTATTTCTCTTGGTCATACCCTGCGGAAAAACCACATCCACTTCCATGGTAGACATATACAGGGAATATACGATACACTCCTCCACTGGAACCGCCTCGTCGGAATCATTGTATACCGACACTCTGACATAGTCACCATCTTCGTTACACAATTCAAAATCTGTGCTGGTATAATACGGATCCAAGCGGAACTCATCCGTGTTATCATAGCTGTTGGATACATGCCAGCCGTTATCCAGCCAATCGGACAGCGGCATCGGGAACTGATAAATCACACCGTCAATTACAAACTGACCGCTGGTAATATCAGCGGAAATCTTTGCGGCACTCTCGTCTATCCACTTGGTAGACTCAAACAAACTGCCACCGGAACATCCAACAAAGCTCAGTGCCAATACCGTTATCAGGCACATCATCATACGTACTTTCTTCATCATCGTTCTCCCTTTGTCTCGTTTCAATTAAACTTTTCTCTATACGTAACGTCTGCGTTGACGTCAACACCGAATGAATTTATACAGCAGCATTCTTTGCTCTTTCCAATAATTCCGCATATGCATCTGCCTTGGATATTCCTTCCAATACCTCGCCGGACTGAAGGCTGTACACACAATGTATCGCAGTAAACGTAGGAATACAGATTCTGGTTCCTTTGTATACAAACTGAAAATACACATTGGTAGTTCCGCCCATCGGTGCCTTATTATAATCCGATTTGATGTCCGTGATATCCTTGGCGGAAATCACCTGAAACTCTGTCGGGTTCAGGTTACACACGTACGCGATTTTACCGGTTTGCTCGTTAATCTTTATCACCGCATTGTGGGTCGTAAAGGTACTGCAGCGCCCGAATCCGTTAGCCTCCGCATTCTTTGCGATGGTCTTATCCATAATACGTTTTGTAACCGCGTTTGTACCGATGTTAAATATAAACAAATACATTAACGAGCCAACAGCAGCAATTATCGTTACCGCAATAAAAACGGTTTTACTCCGAAAAATCAAGGCACAAAGTCCTCCCAAAAGAAAGGATAACACCACGGCTCCCGCCGCCACTAACAAAAGCAACTTCCAATTCACTTTTTTCATATGCTTTCTCCTATCTCGGAAAATAATTCTCATTCCGGATTTCGCATCTCTCCTGTAATGTGTCTGACGGTATTCCGCATCCCCCGACACCCTCTGTTTCGTAAAACTCTCTGAATTCCTCATACGGAAACACATCGGCATTTTTTAAAAGCTCCTGCCCCCGTACCGGTAAGATATCCAGGACAGCCACCTCTTTTATACCACAGTTCTGGCATTGAAGCAAGTATATCTTACAGGCTCTGCTTCCTGTCGGCACCTGGGATAAGTCATCCACCGGAGTGGTGGAATGTATGTAATAGGACGCGCTGCAGTCATGCTTTTCATCAAACCGCACCGGCAGGACACGGAACTGTTCGCTGATTTCTGTCATATTCCCTTTACATACATCACATACATTGCCTTTCTTCTCCGCCGCCCGGATGATTCCCCGGGCGATATACGGCCACACGTACCGGAAGAAAATTACCAAAACGAGCAAAATCGCCGGGATACATGCCAGAATATGAAATACAATTTCCATCGAACTCCTCCTACTGTGCCGCGCTCTTGGTACGTTCCAATAATGCCGCGTAAGCATCCGCCTTTGACATGGCCTCCAATACTTCACCGGACTGTAAGCTGTACATATTTCTGGAAGTGAAGGTTGCCACACGGATACGCTGTCCTTCATAAACAAACTGGAAATATACGTATCTTGTACCGCCTAACGGTCCCTTGATATAATCGGATTTGATTTCCGTAATGTTCTTTGCGGAAACCGTCACAAACTTTGTCGGATTCAAGTAATAAATGTAACCGAGTCTGCCCGTTGCTTCATCAATCATTAAGATGGCATTGTTGGAAGTAAAGGTACTGCTGTTCTGAAAGGATAAGGCCTGTTCGTCCTTTTTTAACGTCTTTTTCATCAAACCGTTTGTAATGAAATTGGACTCAAAATGAGAAACCAAGGCCACAATACCGATAATGAACACAAACACAAACATCACTCCGCCGAATCCTGCAAAATTTCCTCCGATGATTCCCATCATCAGACTGGCAAGCGCTGACACTCCCAATACACAGGCAATCACAATTAAAATATAACTCCAGTTTACTTTTTTCATTTTTCTTTCTCTCCTTAAACATTGAATATTTTTTGACATGTGCACTCTCTGTCAGTATGATAGTATCACTTCGGATATATCAACTATCGTTATAATACTATCATTTTGATAATATGTCAAGTACTTTTTTCAAAAAATTTAGGAAGTACCGAAAAAGCTCGATACTTCCTTGTTTTTAACGATTTTTCACTTCATGCTGATTCATACTCATATCCCGACAGGTCATTTTAACATTATCCCATTCCGCCGCAAATTCCTGCTGCATCCTGTAGGCAAATGCCGTGGAACGATGCTGTCCACCGGTACATCCGAAGGCCACTACTAACTGGGCCTTTCCTTCCTTTTCATACAGAGGCACCGAAAACTTTAATACTTCACGGATTCTGTCAAACAAGCCGTTTGCCTGTTCCGTGGAAAACACAAAATCCCGCACCTCTTCATCCAAACCGGTGAGCACCCGAAGCCCTTCCTTGTAAAAAGGATTCGGCAGACAACGTACATCAAATACCAGATCCGCATCCGCCGGTATACCGTACTTATAACCGAAGGACATGAAATGGAGCACCATGCCTCCCGCTTCCGTATCGGACTCCGTAAGCTCAATAATTTTCTCCCGTAACGCCGATGTCGCCAAATTTGACGTATCAATAATGTAATCCGATGACTCCCGTACAGAACTCAATACCCGGCGTTCCTCCTTTAACGCAGAGGAGATGTCCGCCCGGTTCTCAAGGTTCATGAGAGGATGAAGACGTCTGCTCTCCTTGTAACGTTTAATCAGCACAGAATCCTCACAGTCCAAAAACAGTACACGGACCGACACACCGCGGCGTTTTACCGCCTCCAGCGCCGAAAAGAAACTGTCGGAAATATCCCGGCTTCTGATATCTAACGTTACCGCCACCTTCTGCGAAAAGTCTTTGTTACTTTCCATCCAGCCGACGACGGAGGATAACAGCTTGACCGGAAGATTATCCAGGCAATAATACCCCAAATCCTCCAGAAAATCCACCGCCTTTGACTTTCCCGCACCGCTCATACCCGTTACGACAAATAGCTTCATAAACCCTCCGTTTACTGATACATTGCCTTAGATGCCACTACATTCGGCTCGTAGCCTGCCTTTCTTAATGCGTTTAAAATCTTCTCCTTATGCTCCGGACCGAAGGCCTCCAGCGTAATGGTAAGCTCCACCGCACTGTTCCGGTTGATGCTGACAAACTGGTTGTGATCCAGACGAATAACGTTACCCTGATTCTCAGCGAGAATAGACGCTACATGCACCAGCTCACCCGGCTTATCCGGAAGTAATACGGAGAAGGTAAAGATACGTTCTCTGAAAATAAGTCCCTGCTGCACCACGGATGCCATGGTAATCACGTCCATGTTACCGCCGCTCATGATGGCAACCACCTTCTTATTCTGGCACTTGAGGCGCTTTAAGGCAGCTACGGTCAAAAGACCGGAATTCTCTACCACCATCTTATGATTCTCAATCATATCTAAGAAGCATACAATCAATTCCTTATCGGAAACCGTCATAATCTTATCTACGTTCTGCTGGATGTATGGGAAAATCTTGGTGCCCGGCGTCTTTACCGCAGTACCGTCCGCAATGGTATCCACACCCGGTAAGGTCACAACTTCACCGGCCTTTAAGGAAGCCTTCATACAGCTTGCGCCCTCCGGCTCTACGCCGATGACCTTAATGTTCGGATTTAACATCTTTGCCAAGGTAGAAACACCGGCTAACAATCCGCCGCCGCCTACCGGAGCCAAAATAATATCTACTGTCGGAAGCTCCTTAAACAATTCCATGGCGATGGTACCCTGTCCCGTTGCCACGGTCTCATCATCAAACGGATGAATAAAGGTATAGCCATGCTCCTTCGCCAGCTTTAATGCGTATTCGCAAGCCTCGTCATATACATTGCCGTGCAATACCACTTCCGCACCGTAGCTCTTGGTACGGTTTACCTTAATGAGCGGTGTGGTGGTCGGCATAACAATCACTGCCTTACAGCCGTATTCCTTTGCCGCATAGGCAACACCCTGGGCATGATTTCCCGCAGATGCGGTAATTAATCCCTTGGCACGCTCCTCTTCGGATAAGGTGCTGATTTTATAGTAGGCACCACGAATCTTATAAGCGCCGGTCACCTGCATATTCTCCGGCTTTAAATATACCTTATTTCCGGTTAAATCGGAAAAGAAATTACTGTACACAAGCTTGGTCGGTGCTGTCACACGTTTTACGGCCTCGCAGGCTTCTTCAAAATGCTCCATTGTCATCATAATTTACAATCCTCCGTTTCTTACTCCCCGTCAAAAAGCGCATCCGTAAATGCCTTTGCATCAAACCGTTGCAAATCCTCAATCTGCTCTCCGACACATATATACTTCACCGGAATATTCATCTGGGACTGGATTGCCACTGCAATACCGCCCTTTGCCGTTCCGTCCAGCTTCGTTAAAATAATACCGTCAATCTTTGCCGCCTCGTTAAACTCCTTGGCCTGAGCCAACGCATTCTGTCCCGTGGTACCGTCAAGAACAACCAACGTCTCACGGTATGCATCCGGATATTCTCGTTCAATAACACGGTCAATCTTCTTTAACTCTTCCATCAGGTTCTTCTTGTTATGAAGACGTCCTGCGGTATCGCAAAGAAGTATATCCGTCCCTCTGGCTTTTGCCGCCGTCAGCGCATCAAATACCACAGCCGCCGGGTCGGCCCCTTCCTTCTGGGAAATAATCTCCACGCCTGCTCTGTGGCTCCACTCGGTGAGCTGCTCCGCCGCCGCCGCACGGAACGTATCCGCCGCCGCTAAAAGCACCTTCTTACCGTCATTCTTCAACATGCCGGCCAGCTTTCCGATAGAAGTGGTCTTACCTACCCCGTTGACACCGATGACTAATACCACCGATTTGCGGTTTTCGAACTCGTAAGCCCCTTCCGGAACATTCATCTGCTCACAGATGCTCTCTTTTAAGAGTTCCTTACATTCTGCCGGATCCTTAATATGACGTTCCTTTACTTTTGCCTTTAAGTCGTCAATAACCGCTTCCGTGGTGGCCATGCCAAGATCCGCCATAATCAGAATCTCTTCCAGCTCTTCATAAAAATCATCATCGATTCCGGAAAAGCCGGAAAACAATGCCTCAAATCCGCCGGCAATTTGCTTTCTTGTCTTCGACAAGCCTGCCGCCAATCTACCGAAGAATCCCTTCTTTTCGCCCATATATACCCTCCTGTTTATGCATCCAGCTTATCCTCGATTAAGTTTACGGATACCAGTGTAGAGACACCCTTTTCCTGCATGGTAATACCGTACAGGGTATCCGCCGCCGCCATAGTACCGCGACGATGGGTAATTACGATAAACTGGGTATGTTTCGTTAGCTTGTGTAAGTAACCGGCATAACGTTTTACGTTAGAATCGTCAAGCGCTGCCTCGATTTCGTCCAATAAACAGAACGGAGACGGTTTCAGATTCTGAATCGAAAACAATAACGCAATGGCGGTTAACGCCTTTTCTCCACCGGATAACTGCATCATGTTCTGCAGCTTCTTTCCCGGCGGCTGTGCATTAATACGCACGCCTGCGGTGAGAATATCTTCCTCCTCCTGTAACTCTAACGTACCCTTACCGCCGCCGAACAGTTCACGGAATACCACATCAAACTGCTCCTTAATCTGCTCGAACTTCTCCTCGAACTGCACGCGCATCTTACCGTCCAGCTCCGAAATCATAGCTGACAACGTCTCTCCCGCCGTCACAAGGTCGTTTCGCTGTGCATCTAAGAAGGTAAAGCGCTCCATACAATCCCTGTATTCTTCGATGGCATTCACATTAACAGAACCGAGACCCTTAATCTTATTCTTTAATTCCTGGGTCTTCTTCTTTGCCTGCGGCAAACTGTCGAATTCGTCACTCTTTAACTCTGCCGCATCGGACAGGGTCATTTCGTACTCCTCCCACATATAAGCACACTGGGCCTCAATCTGCTCCTTTAACTTTTCCTTCTTATCCGTTAAACGGAACAACTCCTTGTCAAGCTCTGCCTTACGCTCCGCCAAGGTCTCTCTCTTTGTAAACAAGCCCTTATGCTTTGCGGTAGCCTCCTCGCGGCGCTTTGTAATATCCTCGGCTTCCTTTTCGATGCCGCCGCACAACTTGTACAACGTCTCGATTTCCTGTCTGGTCCGTTCGATGAGGGTCTCCTTTTCGGTCACCGCATCCACGGCTCCCGCGCCTTCATCGCTTAACTGGCTCTCCTCTCCGGCCAGCTTTGCAAGCTCTCCTTCAATACGGGCAATATTCTCTTCCAGATAATGACTGCTCTGCTTTACGGTACCCAGCTCCATACGAAGGCTCTCGCCCTTTTCCAACGCATACTGCTCTAAGCGGCGTTCCTCCTCCAAATGATGGGCACATTCCTCGATACAGGTATCGTTACGCTTGCTGTCTTCTTCGTTTTCACGAAGTGCCTGCTCCATCTTTTCGATGTTCTCGGTAAGCTCCTTCTCCTGTACTTCGATTTCCATAAGCTCCTTGTGAATCTCGTCATAGGAAGAAATATGTTCCTGCGCCTCCGCTTCGATACGGTCAAGCTCCAGTTTCGCGGTGTTCTGTAATAAGAACTCCTCCTGCAGGGCTGCCTTGGACTCTTCCAAACGCTTGCTGATTTCTTCACGGGAAATCCGGAGGGTATTTCTGCGCTCCTCCATGGAAGCCAGACGCTCTCCCAGCTCTTCGACACGCTTCTGCGCCTCGTCCACCTCACGACGTCTTCCCAAAAGGTTACTTGCGTTCTTATAGGCACCACCGGAAATGGAGCCTCCCGGATTTAACTGCTCGCCCTCTAAGGTAACGATTCGTAAGGAATATTTATATTTCTTTGCTAACTGTAATGCATTATCAATGGTGTCCGCCACCACAATTCTTCCCAACAAGAAATTAATTACGGATTGGAACCGAGACTCTGTATCCACCAAATCCGCCGCATAGCCGATAACGCCCCGTTCTTTCCGCACATCCTCGGAAGCACCGCCCCGCTCCTTTACCGAATCTAACGGCAAAAATGTAGCACGTCCGGCCTTATTCTGCTTTAAGAACTGCACCATACGCTTTGCGGTGGCTTCCGAATCGGTAACGATATTCTGGATATTACCGCCAAGCGCCGTCTCAATGGCCGTCTCATACTGCTTTTCTACTTCAAAAATATCCGCCACAACGCCGATAATGCCTGGCTCTCTGTCCTTCTGCTCCATAACACGACGAATACCGCCGCTATAGCCGTCATAACGCTCGGAAATGTTTCTTAAGGACTCTGCTCTGGACTGCTCGCGGATACATTCTCTCTGGGTCTGCTCATAGGACTCACGGATACGGTTTAGCTCCTCGCGAATCTTTGTCAGTTCCGCCTCATCCGCACGATTTCCGGATAAACGCTCGGAAATCTTATCAGAAATCTCTTCTAATTTCTTTCTGCCTTCCTCCACCGCAGACTCTGCCGCAGACTTATCGGTCTCATTCTTCAGAACCTTCTGGGTCAAGGTAGCCTTCTTAATCTGATTCTGCTCCTTAATGGTCCGGTAACGCTGCACATTCGTATTGATGGTACCGTTTTCGGAAAGCAAACGGTATACATCCGCATTCCGGTTCTCCAACTCATTGGCATAGCCGTTGATACGCTCTCTGATTTCCTCTAATTCTCTGTCGGCCTCTTCCTTCGTATCTTCTAACTTGTACAACTTTTGATCGATATCGGACTTTTCTTTTTTGTAACGAGCCAGTTCGTTGTGCTTCTCTTCCCGCTCCTTTTCTACTACGCTCTTACGTTCCTTTACATGGGTCTCGCCCACACGGATGGTAGCAATCTGCTCCATCAAGAGCTTGATTTCACTCTCGTTCTTCTGAATATCCAGCTGTAATTCATTCTTCCGGGCCGCATTGTCCGCCAAAAGCTCTGTTAAAGCCTCCGACTCCTGTTCCAGACGCTCGTAGTCCTCTTTGCTGCTTTCGTATTCCTTTGAGGTCTCATCAAAGTCATTCTGAACAATGGAAAGCTTCTCATCCAGATCCTTTTCCGCAGCTTCCTGCTTTTCCTGCTCTAATAAGAATGCATTTACTTCTACCTGTTTTAACTCATCCTTTAAGCGTAAATACTCTCTTGCCGCCGTCTGCTGCTTCTCAAGAGGCCCTAACTGCTTCTCGATTTCCGACAAAATGTCGGTAATACGGGAAAGATTTAACTTTTCCTCCTCTAACTGCTTTTCCGCAGCAGCCTTACGCTTTTTATACTTTACAATACCGGCCGCCTCATCAAAAAGCTCACGACGCTCCTCCGGTTTACCGCTTAATATCTTATCAATCTGACCCTGTCCGATAATGGAATAGCCTTCCTTACCGATACCGGTATCCAAAAACAACTCCTGCACATCACGAAGACGACAATTATTGCCGTTCATCAGATATTCGCTCTCACCGGAACGGTACACACGTCTTGCCACCGTTACCTCGTCGTACTCAATGGGAAGCTTGTGGTCGGAATTATCCAACGTAATGGCCACATATGCATAGCCCTGCGGCTTACGCATCTGGGTACCCGCGAAAATAACGTCCTGCATGGAACTTCCGCGCAGCTGCTTTGCGCTTTGTTCACCCAGAACCCAGCGTACCGCATCAGCCACATTACTCTTACCGGAACCGTTCGGTCCCACAATTCCCGTAATACCGTCATGGAACTCAAACAATATTTTATTGGCGAAGGACTTAAAGCCCTGTACCTCAATACTCTTTAAATACATATCCCGTCTCCCGTTCTTTTGTCTTTGACTTATCCCTGTAATTTTAAAATACTGCGATAAGCCGCCTCCTGCTCCGCCGCCTTCTTTGTCTTGCCTTCTCCTTCCGCCAACACGGTTTCATCCAGACATGCACATACCGTAAAACGTTTCATATGCTCCGGTCCCGTTTCGGAAATCAGACGATAGGACAGCGTCCCCTTATGTCCGCTTTGAATCAATTCCTGTAAGATGGTCTTACTATCACAAAAGAGCTTCCGTTTCTCCACATCGGACAATACCGTACGCTCCACAAACTCTTTCGCATTAGTAAAGCCACCATCTAAATAAATCGCGCCGATGACAGCCTCAAACGCATCGGACAAGATAGAATTGCGCTCCCGTCCGCCGGTGGTTTCTTCCCCCTTACCGAGAAGTAAAAAGCTACCCAGATCAATTTCCTTCGCACACTGAGCAAGCGTAGGTTCGCACACCAGACTGGCACGAAGCTTCGTCAGTTCTCCCTCCGGCATCTGTGGATGATTCTTGTACAGGCTTTCACTGGAAATCATTTCAAGAACCGCATCCCCCAAAAATTCCAGGCGCTCGTTATTACCTTCTCTCTTTAAATGATGCTCGTTGGCATAGGAACTGTGGGTCAGAGCATGACCTAACAATTCTTCCTTTAAAAAGCGGTATCCGAGCCGCCTTTGAAGCTCAATTAACCTATTCTCTTCCGTCATCATCCGACCCCTTCTCCTTTCTTCCTATTCCTTGTATCATACGTAACAAATGAACAAGGGTGTCGTGGCGACACCCCCTAATTCCTATCGGCAATTTCCTAATTCAGGGCACTCTTAATCTGCTCAACCGCATCCGCAACGGTAACAATACCCTCTGCCGCCTCATTTGCGATTTCGATGTCAAACTCTTCTTCGATACCCATCAGAATCTGAAATACATCTAACGAATCAGCGCCCAAATCATCCACAAAGGTAGTCTCCATTGTAATCTCCTCTGCGTCAACATTTAATACCTCGCTGATTATTTTCTGTAATTTCTCGAATTCCATGATTCTATCTCCTTTCTATGCTTCATTTACTAAAATACTGTCTTTGATTTTTTCGTTAATGTTCTGCTCTTTAAATGAAATACACTGCAAAATGGAGTTCTTTATCTCGTCCGACTTGGAATTGCCGTGGCTCTTAACCACAAGCCCCTTTAAGCCCAACATCGGCGCACCGCCGAACTGAGACGAATCTAAATCCTTCAAAGTCTCCTTTAATGCCGGTTTTATCAAAAGCGCACCGATTTTACTGCGCAGTGTACTCATCATTCCTTCCTTAATCTTACCCATTAAGGTCTTAGCCATACCCTCGTACAGCTTTAAGATAACATTACCGACAAACGCCTCGCAAACAACAACATCCGCATAACCTGCCGGAATCTCTCTTGCCTCGATACTGCCGATAAAGTTAATCTCGTTACAATTCTTAAGTAACGGGAAAGTCTCCTTTACAAGAGCATTTCCCTTCTCCTCTTCTGCACCGATATTGACGATTGCAACACGAGGATTCTTGATACCGATGACATGTTCCATATAAACAGAACCCATCTTCGCAAACTGAACCAAATGAGACGAACGGGCATCTACATTAGCTCCGCAGTCAATGAGAAGCGATACCCCCTTCGCCGTCGGAAGTAACGGTGCAAGCGGCGGACGTTCCACTCCCGGAAGTCTGCCTACAATAAGCTGTGCCCCTACCAACACTGCCCCGGTGCTTCCTGCAGATACAAAAGCATCTGCCTCATTATTCTTTACCAAAGTCATTGCCTTTACGATGGAGGAATCCTTTTTCCGACGCACTGCCATAACAGGTGCTTCCTCATTGGTAATCTCTTCCTCTGCATGTACTACGGTAATTCGTTCCTTATCATAAGTATACTGTTGTAACTGTTCCAGAATAACCTGTTCCTTGCCGACTAACACGACACTGACACGCTTATCCTCGTTTACTGCACGTACAGCCCCCTTTATTACCTCTGCCGGAGCGTTATCTCCGCCCATGGCATCCACGGCAACTTTCACCATTGTCTGCATTCTACCGAAAACTCCTTTCATATCTATAAATCACTATACTAAATCTCTCTTTAAAAATCAACAGAAATTTGAAAAAATTACGCTTTCCGGTAAAAGAAAGAACGATAGGTTTTATATCCCAGCTGTGCCGGCTGTATAATCTGCTCTGTAGAGCCTACAAACAAGAAGCCTTCCGGGCGCAGAGACGCATTGAATTTCTTATAAATATCTACCTTTGCCTCTTCCGTAAAATAAATCAACACATTTCGGCAAACAATCAAATCACAGGCCGTCGGATAAGGATCCTTTAACAGATTGTGCTCTTTAAACTCCACACATTTCTTTACATCCGCGTTAATCTGATAATTATGCTCATTTACCTGGGTAAAATACTTCTTCAAAAAACCCTGCGGAAGTCCTTTTAAACTCTTATCGTTATAAAGTCCCATACGGGCTTTATCAAGCACCTGCTTATCAATGTCCGTAGCAATAATATGTATCTGAGAGAGAGGGAGAAACTGATTTAACATCATTACCAGAGAATACGGTTCATCTCCTGTGGAGCAAGCCGCACTCCAGATTTTCGGTGACTTTGTCTTTTCAAAAATCACCGGTACAATTTCCTTCTCTAAAACTTTCCATAATTCCGGGTTTCGATAAAACTCCGATACGTTAATGGTAAGGTAATTGACAAATTCGTCAAACCGCTCCTTGTCATTCTTTAGCAACTGTACGTATGCGGAATAAGTAGTCACTTTATGCTTTGCAATCAAAGCATCGATTCTGCGCTTCATCTGGCGCTCTTTGTACGCATTTAAGTCGATTTTTGTCAGTTGAAATACATCCTTTTTAAACTGTTCGTAATTATCCATCCGTACACCTCCATGCGATTTGTTTTGTCCCCGTATATCCACGTCCGGATATACGGAACGCCCCGACTCCCTGCGGCAATCGAGGCGTTCTTATTTCTCTTACGAGATATTATTCTGCGTCAGCAGCTTCCTCAGCTTCTGCTACTTCTTCTGCTGCTTCTTCCTCAACCGGAGCAAGCAAAGCCTTTACGCTTAAGCTGATCTTCTTGTCGTCAAGATTGAAATCAACAATCTTAGCCTCGATTTCCTGACCAACCTTTAATACGTCAGCCGGCTTCTCGATGTGCTCTCTTGCAATCTGAGAAACGTGAAGCAAAGCATCTACGCCCGGAACAAGCTCTACGAATGCACCGAAATCGGTCATTCTTGCTACCTTACCGGTAACTACGTTGCCTACTGCGAACTTCTCTTCTGCATCAGCCCACGGATTCTGATCCGGGAACTTCATGGAAAGAGCAACCTTCTCGCCCTGGATATCCTTAATGAAAGCCTTCACGGTATCGCCAACCTTGAATACCTTCTTCGGGCTCTCGATTCTGCCCCAGGACATCTCGGAAATGTGAAGTAAACCGTCTACGCCGCCAAGATCGATGAAAGCACCGAACTCGGTTACGTTCTTAACCTTGCCTTCTACTACGTCGCCGATCTGGATTCTTGCGAAAAGCTCCTTCTGAAGCTCTGCCTTCTTAGCAACGAGTAACTGCTTACGGTCACCGATAATTCTTCTTCTGCGCGGATTGAACTCGCTGATTACGAACTCAATCTCCTGATCCTTGTACTTGCTTAAATCCTTCTCATAAGTGTCGGATACAAGGCTTGCCGGAATGAAAATTCTAGCCTCATCGATTACAACGCTTAAGCCGCCTTCCAAAACAGCAGAAACGGTTGCCGTGAGAACTTCCTTGTTGTTGAATGCTTCTTCAAGCTTCTTGTTGCCCTTCTCTGCAGCAAGTCTCTTGTAGGTAAGGAGAACCTGACCCTCTCCGTCGTTTACCTTAAGAACCTTAGCCTGCATGGTGTCACCTTCCTTAACCAGAGTGGTTAAGTCCACATTCGGAGTGTTGGTGTATTCGCTTCTGGTAATGATACCGTCAGCCTTATAGCCTATGTTCAAGACGATCTCGTCTTCTTTAACGCGAATCACAGTGCCCTCGACTACCTCTCCGTTGTGTATTGTCTTTAAAGACTCCTCCAATAATTGGTCAAAACTCATTTCAGACATGATTTTCTGAACCTCCTTGATAATATTATTTGGGGTGGAAGCCCCCGCTGTAATACCTACGCAACGAAAAGATTTAAACTGACTTAAATCCAGGTCATCGAGTTTCTGTATATAGTAAGTATTTCCACATGCGTTCTTTGCGATTTCATACAACTTCTTTGTGTTGGAACTTTGCTTTCCGCCGATCACGATCATCGCCTCCGACATAGACGCCAAACGTGCCGCTTCCGACTGTCGTTCTTCCGTTGCATTGCATATCGTATTCAGAACAATTATATCATACCGCTTTTTTTCAAAAATTTCAACTAATTCTTGAAATTTCTTGTAATTAAATGTCGTTTGCGCTACGATACATAGCTTTTCCGTCTCCGGAATGTTCATTTTTTCTAATTTTTCCACAGAATCTACAATAAATACCGTTCCTGTCGCCCATCCCTTGATGCCGATGACCTCCGGATGGGTCTCATCGCCGATAATGACGATACTGCGGCCGGCTCTGCTCTGTTCCTCCGCAATCTTATGAATTTTCTTTACGAAAGGACAGGTGGCATCCACCACTTCAAAACCGAGGGATTGCATTTTTTCCTGTTCCTCCCGCGTCACACCGTGAGAACGTATTACTATTGTACCCTTTTCCACGGTTTCCCATGCATCCTCCGGATACAAAATGCAAACACCTTTTTCTTCAAAATCCCGCACTACTTCTTCGTTATGAATAATCGGTCCGTAGGTGTATACCTTCTTCCCCTGTTTGATCTGTTCTTCTACCAGTTCCACAGCCCGTTTCACACCGAAACAGAACCCGGCAGTCTTCGCAACATTAATTTCCATATCTATTTCCCGCCTTTTCGGAATCCGATTCCGTTTTACTCCTGTGCCTCCTTACACATTTCATAGAGTTTTTGCACATTTTCTTCTATGGTCATGTAGGAATTATCAAAATACACCGCATCCTCCGCCTGCACAAGCGGTGCAAAGTCACGGTGGGAATCACGATAATCGCGCTCTCTGATATTTTCTTCGATTTCCGCAAGACTGCACTCCACACCTTTTGCAATCTGCTCATCAAAACGGCGCTTTGCACGTACTTCTACGCTGGCGGTCAAAAATACCTTTACATTGGCATCCGGCAAAACATAGGAGCCGATATCCCTGCCGTCCATCACTACATTTTCCTGCTTTGCCAGCTGACGCTGCAGTTCCACCATCTTCAAACGTACCTTTTTATTTACGGAAGATACGCTGGTCATATGACTCACCTGTTCCGTACGGATCAAACCGTTTACATTCTCTCCGTTTAACAGCACAACCTGCTCCCCGTTCTGATGTGTAATCGTTACATCCGCCGTATCGCAGGCAGCTTCCATTGCCGCAAAATCATCCTCCGCAATCCCGTTACGGATAAAATGAAGAGCCATGGCACGGTACATCGCCCCCGTATCCACATAAATATACCCTAACTTTGCCGCAAGCTTCTTTGCCACCGTACTCTTTCCGGCTCCTGCCGGTCCATCAAGCGCAATACTGAAATATCCCATGATTCATCCTTCCCGTGCTGAAAGCACTCTGATTTTCTTATTGTAAAACTTATGTTTTCGGAATCTATACTTCCTCTGCCGCACACATTCCGGCCAAATATCCCGTAGACCAGGCAATCTGCAGGTTATATCCGCCGGTGAGGGCATCCACATCCAGTACCTCTCCCGCAAAATACAATCCGACCATAAGCTTTGATTCCATCGTGGACGGATTCACTTCCTTTACAGAAACACCGCCCTTTGTAATCACTGCCTCATTAAAACCGCCTGTCTTTTTTATATGCAGTTCCATACCCTTTAATACATCCACAAGCGTGGCACGTTCCTGCTTTGTCACGGAATTGACCTGCTTTTCCTCCGGAATCCCGCATAACCCGATTATAACCCGAATCAGCCTTTGTGGCAACAGTTTATCGAGGGCATTCCGGAACTGTTTGTTCTTTGCCTCTTCAAAATCCCTTAAAATACGCGCATCCAGCTCCTCCTTTGACAGAGCCGGCTTCAAATCCAGAGAAACCGTAATTTCGCCCCGTTCGAACTTATCCGTCACAACGGCACTGGCCGAGAGCACCAGCGGTCCGCTGATACCGTCCGCGGTAAACAACAACTCTCCGAAACCGTCATATAATACCTTTTTCCCTTGCATTGCCTTTAAGGACACATTCTTTAAGGAAAGGCCTTCCAGCTCTTTAGCAAAAGGCTCCGCAATCTTTAAAGCCACTAACGACGGATAACAATCCGTTACCTTATGTCCGCACAGCTTTGCAAAGGTATACCCATCTCCCGTGGACCCCGTAGACGCATAGGAAAGACCGCCGGTCGCCACAATACAGGCATCACAGGAAAGGCGTTCTCCGTTTTGCAGTTCTACACCGGTCACACAGCCGTCGGTTACGCACACCTTATTTACCGTGGCATGGAACCTTACCGTCACTCCCGCCTGCTTTAACCGTTTCGCCAGACCGTTAATGATATCCGAGGACTTGTCGGAAACCGGGAATACCCGCTCGCCCCGTTCCACCTTCAGGGGAACGCCGCTTTCCTCAAAGAAGTCCATGGTCTGTACATTGGTAAAGGCGTACATGGCACTGTATAAAAAGCGGGAATTTGTCACCACATTTTTAAAGAGTTCCTCGGTATCGCAGGCATTGGATACATTACATCTGCCCTTTCCCGTAATATAAATCTTTTTCCCGAGCTTTTCGTTTTTCTCCAACAAAAGGACATCCGCGCCCGCTTCCGCCGCCGTAATCGCAGCCATCATACCGGCGGCGCCTCCGCCGATGACAATTATTCGTTTCATGCCTACTCCTTGTATTCTTGTATTTTAAACAGATAGGCTGCCGCAAAAAGCGACAGCCTGATAACCTTCTTTATCGACGTAAATAAATTTCGTCCTTGGAAAATTCAAAATGACCGGACGCGTAATCTCCGCCGTCTACGGAAAACGAAACGCCGTTACAGCCTTTTACATTATCCAAAAGACTTTGTCCGAAGGCATCTAATATCAACCCTTCGATGGAAGCCCCTACCTGACTGACCGGCGGGGAAGTTGCTTCAAAATCCACGACAACTACCGTTCCGTTTATTGTAACCTGATTCACCGTGACATAAATGGCATTATCCGCCAAAGCATCTATTACCGCCTCGCACACAATCTGCTCTGTAATTTCCTCTTCTTCACCAATCAACGCAGTAACGGCCGTCAATTCGGTAAAATCACCGCTAATCGTGTAAATCGGCAACTCCGTCGTCCCGGAAGGTGCTACGGTAAGCGGCACATCCGTCGGTAACGGTGTCATGGTCAGATTATGTACCGGTGTCGGTGTCGGCTGCGTAATTTCCTCTTTCGGAGGCTTCTTACATCCGGACACGATGCAAAGAACAAGCATACAACTTACGATAATTCCGATTTTTCCTCGCATAAGGGCTCCTTTCTTCTGATTTCTTCCTATCCCGAAATGTTCCCCTCTACCTATCCTCGAACCTACCATAACAGCCAAGTATGTCATTTTCATGTTAAAACGTTTAAAGATTCATTAAATCTATGAATTATTTTGTTTCTTTTAACACATTTTTGTTTTTCCAGATGTATTCGATCAAAGAAACCACCGTAAGCACCAGCGATAACCAGATAAACACCTGCTCTACCACTTCAATCCAACCGAACGGCAGCTGCACAATTAAAAGAATACAGGTTATCATCTGGGCGATTGTCTTAAACTTGCCCCAGTAGCTGGCAGCAATGACCACACCGTTATCGGAGGCAATCAAACGGAAACCGCTGATAATAAACTCTCTGGAAATGATTACAATGACCATCCATGCCGGCATATAGGAAAGCTCCACAAAACAAATGAGGGCGGAACAAACCAAAAGCTTATCAGCTAACGGATCCATAAACTTTCCGAAGTTGGTAACAAGATTGTGCTTTCTTGCAATATGTCCATCCAATGCATCGGATGCACAGGCAATGGCAAACACCGCCGTCGCGATATAGTTCGCGTAAGGAATCCCCGGCACCAGCATAAACACCAGAAATACCGGAATCATACATACACGGAAAATCGTAATTTTATTCGGTAAATTCATAACATCCTCCTAGATTATCTTTTTCTTTTCGGTATTGACTCCTACCAAGTCATATCCCTTTGCTCCGGTCACCTTTACCTTCACAAATTCGCCGGATTCATAATGCTCTCCCGATTCTACAAACAAATAGCCGTCGATATTCGGTGCATCCATATAGGTACGGGCCAGATATACGTTCTCCTGTGGCATTTTTCCTTCAATGAGCGCCTGATACCGTTTACCGATACGTCCCTCGGCATTTTCAAAGGCGATTCGCTGCTGAAGCTTCATAATTTCCTTCTGGCGACGACGTTTTTCCTTCGACGGTACCTGATTCTTCATCTTTGCGGCAGGAGTATTTTCTTCCTTGGAATAGGTAAATACCCCAAGACGGTCAAAACGTACTTCTTCCACAAAGGAAAGCAACTCCCGGTGCTCCTCCTCCATCTCTCCCGGGAACCCGGTAATGAGCGATGTACGAAGCACAATTCCCGGCAAATTCCGGCGAAGCTTCTTGATAAGACGTACCAGCTCTTTCTTCGTGGTACGACGTCCCATTCGCTTCAATACCGTATCGGACGCATGCTGAATCGGCAGGTCCAGATAACGGCAAATTTTCTTTTCTTCCTTCATGACCTGAATCAGCTCATCCGTAATTTCTTCCGGATAACAGTACAGCAAACGTATCCATTCCGGACCTTCGATAGTACAAAGCTTACGAAGAAGCTCCGGCAACATCTTCTTGCCGTACAAATCCACACCGTAAAGTGTCGTCTCCTGGGCTACCAGAATCAGCTCCTTCGCCCCATCCTTTGCCAACTGCTCTGCTTCGGCCAAGATACGCTCCATCGGTACACTGCGGTACTTTCCGCGAATGGACGGAATGACGCAGTAGGTACAGAATTTCTCACAGCCGTCCGCAATCTTTAAATAAGCCGTGTAACCACAGGTGGTATTGACACGCTTCGTCTCTGGAAGCGGCAAATACGTCAGTTCCTTATATACCTGTGATGTCTCTCCTGCTTCCGCTTTGTTCATTGCCATAACAATCTCGTCAAAGGAAGCGGTACCGAGAATCGCGTCCACCTCCGGGATAGACTCGATAATCTCACTGCGGTAACGCTCCGCAAGACAACCCGTCACGATAAGAACACGACAACGGCCGTTCTCTTCGTCCTTATAAGATGCAGCCTCCAGAATCGTCTCTATACTCTCTTCCTTTGCATCATGAATAAAACAACAGGTATTGATAACAATGGCTTCCGCCTCGGCCTCGTCCTCCGTCAGCGTATGTCCCGCATCCCGAAGAAGTCCTAACATATATTCACTGTCTACCAGGTTCTTATCACAGCCCAGTGAAACAAAATAAACTTGCATAAAATCCCTCGTTCTACTTCTGTAGTTCAACACTTTCTACACAGTTCTTCATTAACATTGCGATGGTCATCGGACCTACACCGCCCGGAACCGGGGTAATTGCACCCGCAATCGGCTCCACTTCAGCAAAATCCACATCACCGCAAAGCTTATTGTCTTCGCCTCTGTGAATACCTACATCGATAACGGTAGCGCCTTCCTTTACATAGTCTGCGGTTACAAACTTCGGCTTACCGATAGCAACAATAAGAATATCCGCACGCTTGGTAATCTCCTTTAAGTTCTTCGTTCTGGAATGACAAACGGTAACCGTTGCATTCTCACGAAGCATAAGCATGGACATCGGCTTACCTACAATGTTACTTCTGCCGAGAACCACGCACTCCTTACCTTCCATTTCGATACCGGTACGCTTTAAAAGCTCGATAACACCTGCCGGCGTACAGGACACAAAGCCCTTTCTGCCGATGCTTAAGTTACCTACGTTTTCCGGATGGAAACCGTCTACGTCCTTAAGCGGAGAAATCGCCAGCAAAATCTCCTCCTCGTTAAAGTGCTTCGGAAGCGGAAGCTGTACCAAAATACCGTTCACATCTTCTCTCTTGTTTAAGTCTGCAATAATATCCAGAAGCTCCTGCTGAGTCGTCTCCTCGGTCAGTTCGTATGCCAAAGAACGCACGCCGATGTACTCACATGCCTTCTTTTTATTTCCTACATACACGGAAGAAGCCGGGTCATTCCCCACCTGAATTACCGCTAAGGTAACCTCGGTACCCTCTGCCTTAAGAGCAGCCACCTTCTCCTTTAACTCATCCTTAATCTGTGTGGAAATTACCTTTCCGTCAATACGAATTGCCATTCCTATATCCTCCATTCATTTTAATACATGTTTTTATAACAGCGGCGCAAATACACGTAAAATCGCCTGTACCAAACGTACCGGCAACCGCCTCCGCGCCTGCTCTTTCGTAATTAATTTACTCTGTTCCATCGTTTCAACGGCATCAGCCTTGATGACTTCGATTTCACTGCAATGACTCAAAAACACTCCGCACTCAAAGTGTAAATATAAGCTTCGGTAGTCCAAATTTATCGTCCCTACCGTCGCATATACATCATCGCATACAAACACCTTTGCATGGATAAAGCCCGGCTCATACTTATAAATTCGGACTCCGTTATCGATGAGCTGTCGGTAATAAGACTGGGTCAGCCAATACACCAGCTTCTTATCCGGCACTCCCGGCGTCACAATTCGTACATCCACGCCACGCTTTGCGGCCAGACACAAGGCGGTCATCATCTCATTATCCACAATGAGATACGGTGTAAAGATATACAAATACTTCCTTGCGGCGGAAATCATGTTAAGATACACATTCTCTCCCACCGTCTCCTTATCTAAAGGCGTATCGCCGTAGGGCTGCACATAACCGTCCCCGTGAAAGATTCCGGAATGATACGCATGGGGAAGCAGCTTCGAAAAATCCGTATCTGTCGGCCGTACCGCATTCCAAACCGTCAAAAACATAGCAGTCAGATTCACGGCAGCTTCGCCCCGGACCATAATACCGGTATCCTTCCAATACCCAAACTTCTCTTTTTTATTGATATATTCGTCCGCCAGGTTGATACCTCCCGTAAAGGCGGTATGTCCGTCAATGACTAATATTTTACGATGATCCCGGTTATTCATAACCAAAGAAAACACCGGAACGAACTTATTAAAGGCTTCACACTTAATGCCGTAGGACTCCAACGTCCGGTAATACTTATAGGGAAGTACAAACACCGAACCCAAATCATCATACAACATCCGTACATCCACTCCGGCAGCGGCCTTTTCTTTCAAAATCTCAAGAATGGCATCCCACATTTCTCCCTCTTCCACAATAAAATACTCCAGAAAGATAAAATGCTCTGCCTTCTTAAGCTCCTCTAAAAGTACCGGAAAATTCTCCTCGCCGCACTTAAAATACCGGACCGTACTGTCATTCCACACCGGAAACTTCGCATAGTCTCTGATATATTGCGCCTGTCCGGCAGCAGTCGGGTCAAACATCTTTAACTCATCAAATACAGCTTCATCCTGTTTGATAAAAGGCCGAATCTGATTTTCCGCCTGCATCAGCTTGTCTCTCAGTTTCTTTGACGGAAGCCAACCGGAAAACAGCAGATACATGGCGCCGCCGAACAGCGGAAATACCAAAATCGTAATGACCCACGCCAGCTTATAGGAGGGGTTGTCTCTGGCATTCACCACCGCCAGTACCGCCAACAAGCTGAGAATATTCAAACCGTTGTACACAATCGGAGAATAGGCCGCCAGCTCTGTCAGATTCACTACCATCCAGACAATCTGCAACAGCAGAAGTACACCCACAATTACCGCACGATGTAACAACACATGCAGGATTTTCTTCCATATTTTAAACAACTTCATCCGGTTCTCCTTCCACCCCGCTTCTTGCCTCCATACTCTCCCTTATAAACTATACCTAATTCTTCCTTATTTGTCAACGCAAAAGACTTCCGCAGTCCCCCACAGAAGTCTTGTTTTTCTCCATTTTTTTCTTTTTTTCACAAAAACTTTATACCTTGTTTATTCCATAGTCCCCTTAACTACCTTACCAACATAGCAAAGTACCAGCACTCCCGGGCCGGTGTGCGCCCCGATAACCGGTCCCACATCGCCTCGTAATACTTCCAGTTGCGGATATGCATCCTTTACCAGTGCCTCCAGCACATCTGCCTCCTCCGGACAATCGCCGTGATACACGGAAACATACGGAAAACGCTCCGGATCAATGGTCGCCTTCATACGGTTTACCAGCTCGGTAATGGAAGCCTTTCTTCCGCGTACCTTTGCCACGCTGTTTAATTTACCGTTTACATCCACATTAATAATCGGCTTAATCTTTAACATAGTGCCGACAATTGCGGACTTGGCGTCAATTCTTCCGCCTCTCTTTAAGAAAAACAAATCTTCTACCGTAACCTGATGATGTACGTAATCACGAAGTGCCTCGATTTCAGCCTTAATCTCCTCCATGGTTGCGCCCTGCTCCTTCATCTTCGCCGCATGATATACCATAAGGGCCTGACCGCCGCTTCCGCTGGTGGTATCCACATATAGAATCTTTCTTTCCGGGAACTCCTGCTGTAATTCCTCACACATCATCACACCATTACTGTAGGTAACGGAAAGTCCGGAAGAAAATCCGATATACAAAATATCCTTTCCGCTCTCAAGAGTGGCACGCATATGTTCCTCAAAAAATCCCGGTGTTACTGCGGATGTCTTCGCATTGGAACCGGCACGCAGGCTGTCATAAAATGCCTTACTCTCCACCTGGCGGTTCAAAACCGGTGCCTTATCGTCCACAATTACCTCCAGCTGCATTACCTGCAGATTATATTTCTCCACAATCTCCTTGGACAAATCGCAGGAAGAATCCGTAAAAATTTCATAGTTGCTCATGTTATACTCTCCTTTTTCTCTCTTTTGTATTATATGCCCCTGTGTTACATCTGTTTTTCAAAACTACATTACATAGAAAACTTTTCTATTTTTCTCATAACTAGTATATCGTTTTTCCGGCGTATATGCAACAAGAAAAAATGAACATTCGTCAAAAAATATAATAAAAAACCGGCAGTGAACACTAAGTTCCTGCCGGTTTAATAGTTCTTATTCGTAGGTAACTATAATTTATACCCCTGCCATCTGAGCTGCAACCTCTGCTGCGAAGTCTTCCTGCTTCTTCTCAAGGCCTTCACCGGTCTCGAAACGAACGAACTTCTTGATTGCAAGAGTCATGCCGTTCTCCTTAGCAACCTGTGCTACGTACTGAGCTACGGACTGCTTTCCGTCCTCTGCCTTTACGTAAACCTGATCTAAGAGGCAGATTTCCTTTAATTCCTTATTGATACGACCGCTGATCATACCCTCGATCACCTTCTCCGGCTTCTGGGACTCCTTCGGATCGTTCATAATCTGAGCCTTGATGATTTCCTTCTCGTGCTCTACGTAATCAGCATCTACATCATCCTTGGAAACGTACTTCGGATTCATAGCTGCAACCTGCATTGCTACGTTCTTAGCACATTCCTTTGCTGCTACGTTCATCTCGGAAGCATCCATCTGAATCAATACGCCGATCTTACCGCCGCTGTGGATGTAGGACTCAACGAATCCGTTCTCAGCAACAACTCTCTCGAAACGACGAATCTTCATGTTCTCACCGATAACTGCGATCTGAGCTGCAAGCTCCTCAGCAACGGTCTTGGACGTATCTGCTGCCCAAGTCTCAGCAAGGAAAGCATCGATATCTGCTGCAGTGCTGTTAGCAGCCTGCTCAACAACGGTCTTAACGTAACCACGGAACTTATCGTTCTTTGCAACGAAGTCAGTCTCGGAGTTAACTTCTACGATTGCTGCAATCTTACCGTCAGCGCTAACGGTGGTCTCACAAATACCCTCAGCTGC